>JAJEHQ010000011.1 GCA_022823625.1 Gammaproteobacteria bacterium | reverse complement strand
CTGATTGATGGCTGCTCTGTTTGGAGGGCGGCGGAATGTGTCAGCATCCGCTGAAGTCTCGGACACCCTCCAACAGGGTTTTATTTTAATACTATCAATTAGATACAAGACATTCTTCTCTGAACAACGGGACAGCAGTGGGTTTAAATGGAAAAACTGACAAGCCAACAAGCTTATCACCGGGTATGCATCAGAATTTAATTTGCTAGGCACTTCACTAATTTATCGTACTAAAAATCATCAAACCACCGCTTTTTACATGACAGAATTTCAGGTTACCAACCAAAACTCCGGCAACACATTTCTGGTCCGAACCGATGAGACGGTCCTCGATTCCCTTCTACGGCAAGGAACCGCAGTCCCCTACAGTTGCCGAAATGGCACCTGCGCTGCATGCAAAGCCACTTTGGTGTCAGGCAGGGTCATATACGACGATTATGACCCGTCCGCGTTAACCGATGATGAAATCGCAAACGGAGCCATCCTGCTCTGCCGCGCACATCCGCGAGAAGACCTTGAAATCTGTGCCGAAGAAATTGACTTGCTGTCCAATTTGGTCATCCAGAAACTACCCTGCCGGGTTATAGAACTCAATCGACTTGCGCATGATGTCATGGAGGTCAAACTGGCCTTGCCGCGTGACACCACATTTCAGTTTATTGCCGGGCAGTACATTGACATTATGATGCGAGATGATAAACGCCGAGGATTCTCGATTGCCAATGCGCCGGGAAGCGACTTATTGACTTTGCACGTACGTCATGTACCCAGAGGTCGTTTTACCAGCCATATATTTCAGGCGATGAAGATTAGAGACATTCTTCGACTGGAAGGTCCACTCGGTACCTTTTTTCTAAGAAAGGATTCTGACAAACCAATCATTATGATTGCCGGCGGCACTGGATTTGCACCGCTTCACGCGATACTGGAGGACCTGTTTCGAGGAGCAGAATATAACCGTCCAATTCACTTGTTTTGGGGCGTTCGAGATCTACGTGACTTGTATCACCGCGACCTGGTTGAAAGTTGGGTTGAAGAACACCAGGGAGTATTCCAATTTACGGCAGTTCTGTCTGAACCGGAAGCTACTAATGACTGGCGTGGCGAGACGGGCTGGGTGCACGAATCAGTTCTGCGTCATTATCCAGACTTGTCAAACTTTGAGGTCTATGCCAGCGGACCGCCACCCATGATTGAGGTCATTCGAGACACGTTTCCAGAGCATGGTTTGCTGCCTGCTCAGCTTTACTACGATTCTTTTGAGTTTTCTTCAGATACGCTATATCCCGCCGAATCCTGAGAATCGGTTTGCACCCGTGACGCCGGTGCTTCGGTACCAGCTTTATACACATTGAATGCGTCTGCTGCTGCATGTTGTTCCTCTAGTAAGCCTCCCAATTCTTCATAGGCCTCTCTTCTGCCACCTAGATCTACCGATTTCTTGAGGTGCGCCTCAGCATTCTTTAGCCGACCGGCACGGCGTGCCAATCGACCAGCTGTCAATAGTAGATCAGGATCATCGGGATGACTTTCAAGCCATTTGTGGGCAACATCGTATAGATGACGGTCTTCCACTTGCCCGTTGACCAGACCATAGAGATAAGCGAGTTCGGAATCCCAACGTTTAGCAAGAATGCCACGAATAACTTTGTCAACTTCCTGGTGGCGATTGTACTGAAACAGTTTACGGATGTAGACGATGGTTACATCCGGATTCATTTGTACAGAATTTGCCGCGCCTTTCCAAATGCTCTGCAACTCCGTTGGGTGCTGAGCTCTCCGCAAGCGATGACGAGTTATGGTGGCGGTTAGTGTCCGAATGTCTTCTGCAGAGCGAGCCCGAGTCTTCTGTAGATGTGGCAGAAGAGACTCCAATGCTTCCCAGTTCTCCAGCTTTTCGTAGGCATCGGCTAGTAGACTAAAAGCGTGAGCATTTTTAGGCATCTGCGCGCAGAGTTTCTTCAGTTCATCAACGACCAATCCAGTCTCACCGTATGCCATCCGCAATCGACAGGAAATTAACGACACAAGCCCCTTGTCATTACCGTTCAGTTCTCTGGCCTTGTTCAGATATTTATCGCGCCGCGCTATATTGCCCTGTTTCTGTGCAGCATAAGCGGCCGCCAGATAACTGATGACTGGCTGGGGTAGATAGGGAGCCGAAGCATCTAGTAACTGCTCAGCCTTAGCCCATTCTCCCAGTAAAAGGTGCTTCAATCCTTTAACAGATGCAGCGTATTTCTTTTGTCCGCGGTACTCCCGGTAGGACCGGCCCAGTCGACCAGGAATTCTGACAATACCGGTCAATACTTCAAGGCCGACAAAAAGAAGAAGGGTAACCAATACTATCAGCAGCATACCCAGTACCAGGGACAACTCCACTTGCCAGACACCCCATTGCAACATGATGAATCCAGGCTCATCGATGACATAAATCGTGGCGACGGATACAACACCGATCACTACGCAAAGTATCAGAAGATAAAACATCGATTACTCGGCGCTCTGCTGATCTAGAATTTCCTGAAGCATGTCGTAGGAACCGGAAATGTCCGGCAACTCCGCAATCAATGGCATCAGCAGCAGGTCGTCCAGTGTGGCGATGAAAATTCCAACTGAAGCATCTCCAACGTTAAACTGGTCTTTAACTATGTCTTTCACAAACTCCAGATTCGCCCGATAAACGCTGGTTTCCTCTCGAAGCGCTGCCAGCTGGGCTGCCGCCAAAGATAATTTGAGATGCTGAACCAACTCATTCTTCAGATTTGGATTGAGTGGTAAAGGCTCGTCCTCTGAAATTTTCTTCACGCGAACTAGAGACTTCAAATCCAACCAGATGGCATTAAGGGTAGAGGGTGCATCAGCTTGTTCCTGCTCAATGTCTTCATCAGCGCCTGATTCAGATGGTTCAACTGACAATTCCTGAAGTTGGGTACGAATGGGTAAATCGTCCAAAGCATTGCTCAATCTCATCAATTGCGCTGAAATAGCTTCTAGTTCCACCACATCCATCGTTTCAAGTAATTCGATTTCCTTGTTAAGCTGTGTTCGAACGACCAGAAGCTGTGGGTCAGATACCCGCCCAACCTGTTCAACTGCAGCATGCCAGACCGGCAACACAACCTCAGGATTCCCAGTGAGTTGCAGTTGCTTGGCACCCATCAGAAGCAATAGAGAAACATCGTTTAGTTCCCAGTCGCTTGGAAGCTGATCAAAATTCTGATAAAGGGAAGAGGTAGACTCAATGATCGCATCAAGTTTTTCTCCAAACTCAGTATCGGATTGCTTGAGTACGGATTCCAACTCATTCACTCGGTCTGATTGACTCTGAATTTGCGATTGAAGGTCCTTCGTCGCGGAAGATAACTGTTCTGAGAATTGATCATCACTTTGCTGAATAGACTGCACAGCTGCGGCAATTTCTTCAATTCTGTTTATCTCGCTCTCAATCTGAGGCAACTTCTGAACTTCCATGCGATAGGCGACATATCCTGCGCCACCTAAGGCAACCAGAGCGAACACGGTTGCAACAGTCGCGAAAATCGCTGCTCCTCGTCCAGATTTTTCTGATGGTTTTGGACTGGTTGCTGATTTGACTGTCTTCGCTGGAGTTTCAGTCTTTTTGTCCGATTCCGTCATTTTGATGATCTCTTATCCTGTCAAATCGTTTCTATATCAGCGAAAACTTTCTGTTGCTTCCCAGTTCGCTTCACAATGTCTCTTTGTGTCCTCATCATCGCTTCCAAAACCGCATCGTCTGAAGGAATATCGGAAACAATAATCTGTTCAACCCCCTGTTTTTCAAGTTCTTGCTGAATCCGTTTGCTATAAACGATCACGACCGCGCGTTTTAGTTCATTTACCAATTCTATGTCGAGCATTTCAAGCAGATTTGCTGATGAGGATACACTAGTCAAAACGACAAAATCCAAGCCGGATTGACCAAGAACGCTTTGTAATACTCTCGGATCCGATGGCGGTCGAACTCTTCGATAAACTACAGCATGAGTCACGGCCTTGCAACCCTTATCTTCCAGCATGTTCACTAACAGTACGCTTCTTGGGCCGCCACCATCAAAAAAAATTACACGCTGACCAGCCAGATTCTGCATTGATTCAAGCGTCATCAATTCTGCCCCACCAAAGTCTTTGGTTGGTGTAATAACTTCCCCGACATCGAATGCTCCACGGACTGCATCAGCAGTCTTGTTTCCAACAGCCGCACATCTCAGCGACTTCGGCCAATTCATACCTTCCTGCTTCAAAAATTCAGCTACCGCGGCTACAGCATTCCGACTCGTGAAAATGGCAAGGTCATGCCCGTTAAAACTCTCTTCATCCAATCCTTGTGTGCAATATTCGACATCCAAAGTGGGGAATACGACCGGGATTCCACCCAGACGTTTGATCTCTTTACTGAGGTATGACGAATACACTTCAGGCCGCGTGATGAGAACCGTTGCTCCTTCAAGGTTAGTCATCTATTCCAGTCCACTATCAACCTGCCAGAATTTTCTGGGCACCGCGCTGATTCAACTTTTCAATCACCACCTCTATCCCCGTCATCAAGCCATCCAGGGTGCCGCTCAGCTTCTCAATGATGGTATGCTGCGCATCAATACTCCCGACATAGGCTGCAATTTCGTAGCTTTCTCTTCGGCACTTTGTCAATACTCCAATCGGAACGTGACAACTTCCGCCAAGCCCTGCATTGACCGCCCGTTCTGCAGAAACTTCAGCATTGCTCAAAGAGTCATCAAGTTCTTTCATTTCTTCGATTAAATTCTGATCACCCACCCGACATTCAACGCCCAGCGCGCCTTGACCTGGCGACGGAACATGCGGTAATTGGTCGAGTACTTCCGTAATCCGCTCATCCAAACCCAGTCTACGCAACCCCGAAACTGCCAAAATGATTGCATCAAAGTCTCCATCATCAAGACGCTTCAATCGCGTCGTCACATTTCCCCGTATGGGAACAATGGTGAGGTCGGGACGAATTGAAAGCAGCTGACTCTGACGCCGCAAACTGCAGGTGCCAATTACTGCACCTGCTTGGAGCTGTGCAAGTGTCTGATATTTTGAAGAAACAAAAGCATCGTATGGGTCTTCCCGTTTCAGAATTGCGGCAATTGTAAATTCTTCAGCGAGATCCACCGTTACGTCTTTCATGGAGTGAACAGCAATATCAATCCTGTTGTCAAGCAACGCCACTTCAAGCTCTTTTATGAATAGACCCTTACCACCCAATTCGGCCAATAGGACATCTTGTCGTAAGTCGGCTTCGGTTTTAATCGGAACGATTTCGGTCTCAATGCCATTTAAGTGTGTGCTGATGAGACCGGCAATGTGATGAGCTTGCCACAATGCCAACTGACTGCCACGGGTACCAATTCGAACGACTGACACCTTAGAACCTCTGAGCGCCATGCATCGGAGGCGTGGTAACAGTTTGCAAAACTGATTTCAAGTATGTAAATGCCAGAAGGCTTGGAATGTTGGACAGGCCGGAAAGAATTAGCCATTAATTTTGATTTTGGTGCGCTATATCGCACCGAATTGTGCCATTATAATTAAACTGTTACGTCTTGTTTGAGTGCAAAATCCACATTTGGTGGCGCACCGTCGCCAGAGTTTCTGCCATATTCCGTTCTTTGATCATTAACATCAACTTTGTAAATTTTCAGTCCACTGATAATCTCATGCGTATAAAAACAGTTAACCCGAACGAATCTCAATGAACTCACGTTCAAAAAAGTTGTGGGGTGGACGATTCACCCAGGCAACCAATACCATGGTTGAAAAATTCAGCGCCTCCGTGGCATTTGACCAACGACTCTATCGCCAAGATATCGTCGGATCAATCGCACACGCGCGCATGCTGAATAAAGTTGGCGTTATCAGTGAATCGGAATTTAACAATATTCGCGATGGTCTAAACAGAATACTGTTGCAAATTGAAGCAGGCGAATTTGAGTGGTCTGAAGAATTGGAAGATGTTCATATGAACATTGAAAAACGTCTCACTGATGACATCGGAGAAGCAGGCAAAAAACTACACACCGGGAGGTCCAGAAATGACCAGGTTGCAACTGATCTTCGACTCTACACTCGAGATGCGGTTGATCGGATCATCGACGAGATTAAGGGCATTCAGTTGACACTACTCGATTTCGCTGATGCAGAGGCGGAAACCATAATGCCCGGCTACACGCACTTGCAAATCGCACAGCCTATCGTATTTGGCCATCACCTGATGGCATGGTTTGAAATGCTTGATCGAGACCGACAACGATTTACCGACGCAAGAAAAAGGCTGAATCAGTCGCCGTTAGGAGCTGCAGCCTTAGCTGGCACGAGCTTTCCCATAGACCGGGAGATGACTGCAGATGAACTTGGATTTGACGCTGTGATGCGAAACTCACTTGACGCCGTTTCCGACCGAGATTTTGCCATCGAATTTGCTGCGCATTCAGCAATTACGATGGTTCATTTATCACGCATTGGTGAGGAGATGGTGGTGTGGGCTTCAGAAGCCTACAAACTCATTTCGCTCTCTGACCAGTTTACCACGGGCTCTAGCATCATGCCTCAGAAGAAAAACCCCGACATTGCGGAACTGGTTCGAGGCAAAAGCGCGCGAACTGTCGGCAATCTTCAAACGCTTCTGGTTCTGATGAAAAGCCAGCCACTCGCATACAATCGTGATAATCAGGAAGACAAGGAGGCGCTTTTTGATAGTATCGATACAGTCATTGCGAGTCTTGAAATCATGCATGGTATGATTCAGAATTTGGAACCTGACCGAGAGCGTATGAGAGCAGCTGCCTTGGAAGGGTATTCAACCGCAACAGACCTAGCCGATTACCTGGTTACACGGGATGTGCCGTTCAGGGATGCACACGCAGTTGTCGGGAATATCATACGACACTGTATTGACAAAGAGTGCACACTAGATGCGCTCAGTCTGGATGACATGAGACACTTTCACCCCATGTTGGATGAAGGCGCACTGCGTGTAATAAAGCCGGAAGGTTCAGTTGCTTCAAGAGACCACACAGGTGCGACTGCTCCACGGCAGGTTAAGCTGGCAGTGCAAGAAGGCCGGAAAAGGTTGGGATAATTCGACCGCAGAAATACCAAGCATAAGAGGTTCAATTGAAATGATTCGGAAACTGAGCTATCGAACTGTTGTAATCGCAATGGTGTCAGCACTCGTTCTAATGCCCGTCGCCTGTGGCAAAAAGGGTCCCTTAGAGCGACCAGTAGTAGGTACCGTTAATAGTGGGATGCAACCCGGAGTGACAGTAGAATCAGCACTCGTTTCCAGCGTCATTCAACAATTTTGAATGAAACCGGAAGATCGGGCCCAAAAGCCGGCTTTGTGTTCTATTGTTTGGTCGGAAATTTAGCTCGGCGCGCCTGAAACGTTCCTGAAATCGAATTCATTCCCTCAATTCACCATTACTAATGAACGCTTTTCTTTACCGTGACGGGCTGCTTCATGCAGAAGATGTCCCGCTGGATCAAATTGCAAATGCGGTTGGAACACCATCCTATGTTTATTCGCGCGCGGCTCTGGAACAGCACTGGAATGAATTCAAACAGGGGTTCTCGGAATACGACGCTTCAATCCGCTATTCGGTAAAGTCAAACTCCAACCTGGCGGTTCTAGCACTGATGGCGCGGCTGGGTTCCGGTTTTGATATCGTTTCTGGCGGTGAACTCGAACGGGTGATTCGAGCTGGTGGAAAGCCCGAAGCGACGGTATTTTCCGGTGTTGCCAAGTCAGCAGATGAGATTAAGTTTGCATTGGAGTCCGGTGTCTTCTCCATCAATCTTGAATCACAATCGGAGTTGATGCGAATTCTGGAAATTGCGAAGAGCCTTGATCGTAGAGCACCCATTAGCGTACGCGTGAATCCTGATATTGACGCCAATACACACCCATATATTTCAACAGGACTTCGTGAAGCAAAATTTGGTGTCTCGTTTGAGGAGGCTTTAGACATTTACAGAATTGCCGTACAGCAGAGTCACCTCAAAGTCGTTGGAATTGCTGTTCATATCGGCTCGCAGATGACCTTACTTGGTCCAATCATTGACGCATTGGAAAGCGTTATCGATTTCACTGAAAGGCTCGACGCTGAGGGCATAAAGTTGGGGCATTTGGATTTGGGTGGTGGACTTGGCGTTCGCTACAAAGATGAGCAACCGCCAACTATTTCCGAATATTGTGATGCAATACTTGAGGTGCTGACCCGCCGCGGTTGCCCGCTGTCCATTTCAATCGAACCCGGTCGTGCCATAACCGCCAATGCCGGAATTTTTTTGAGCCGGGTCGAATACATCAAGACAACAGAGTCGAAGAATTTTGCCTTAGTTGACGGTGCAATGAACGACCTGATCAGACCTGTACTGTACGATGCTTGGATGGACATCGTTCCTATTCAGCAGAGCCCTGTAGAAAGTCGAATATTTGACGTAGTCGGGCCAGTTTGTGAGACTGGCGATTTTTTCGGCAAAGACCGGAAGTTGGCAATCGATGAGGGTCACCTTATTGCTGTTCTTGGAGCAGGTGCCTATGGAGCAGTCATGTCTTCAAATTACAACACCCGTCCAAAACCGGTAGAGGTGCTGGTCGATGGCGACCAGTTTTTCGAAGTCAACACCAGAGAGAACATTGATCAGATGCTGGACTCGGAACACATCCCGAGTCAATTCTTGTAAGATTGCGACTCAAAATCTCACTTCATATTTGAGTGTCAATCTTAACTTCCGACATTTCGGCTGAATTTTCATCCAAGTCGAAAGTCCGACCTCAATCAAATTAATGCATTGATGTGTAGGTGTTTTTTGGGACCGTAATAGTTCTTAGGCAGGTAGTATGATCGCACATTTACACTACTGGTGTACTCGCAGATGACACCATGTAATGGGTCATTAAAGAGTATTTGAAGGGATACGACGTTAAAAATTTTTCATACAACTCGATGCATGATCCGAGGTAGTTGTTAGACTCCTTTCTGAGGAATTAGCCACATAGGCGATTGAAATCGCTACGCTGCTACTCTGAGTGATATGTTCCAGTCGGTATGCATCAGAATGTAAACAGAATATTCCTGAATACCATCATTTTCCAGCGCGCAAAATCCGTCCGGCTGATGGAAAATTAATTTCATATGTTCATAAATAATAGTTGTTCATTAATAATGTTCTATCTATAATTATGAACACAAACAAAATTTGATTCTATGCGAGAATGGAGTTACCCATGAACAAACCAGTGACAGAACTCAGCATACTAGATGATGCCATAAAAGCAATATATCGCGAGGCAGGTTTGCGATTAGATGTTATAGCCTATCAAATTCCAACGGGTAATAGGCGTACTACAGATGCAATTCTCCAAATGCACGATAACGGTGTAAAGCTAAAAGCAGAAGTCAAAAAATGGACAGCACAAGCAAATGTTGGAGCTCTCATCAACCAGATTAAACATCTTGCCGAACCGGGTCAAGGTCTACTTGTTGCCGACTATATAAACCCGAAATTGGGTGAGCGATTGAAAATGGCTGATGTCCAATTTCTCGACACTGCAGGAAATGCATACATCAATCAGAAACCAGTTTACATCTATATAAAGGGTAATAAGACTCAGCAGGTAAATTTCATAAAAGAACGGGTCAAAACGGGCAGGGCTTTTCAGCCCACTGGAATGAAAGTGGTCTTCGAATTTCTGAAGGACGAGCAGCTTGTCAATGCACCGTATAGGGAAATAGCCGACCGGGCAGCGGTGGCATTAGGGACGGTAGGCTGGGTAGTTGATGATTTGATCACACATGGTTTTCTTCTCGAAGGATTCAACAAAAATCAGCGAAAACTAGTTGAGTTAGATCTTCTACTAGACAAATGGGTAGAAGCTTATCCTTATAAGCTTAAGAGAAAGCATGAGATAGGTAAGTTTACAACCGACGATCCGGACTGGTGGAAAACAATTTATCCCGAAAAATTCAATGCAGAGTGGGGAGGGGAGATTGCAGTTGCAAAATACACTAACTACCTTAATCCCCTACACGGTTTGATCTACATCGGCAGAGCCAACATGGCAAATTTTCTTCAGACTGCCCGATTAAGAAAAGCGGAACCTCTTATGAGACAAGACACGCTAATTGATTTGGTAGAACCATTTTGGATAAATACGAATGATGAGGGAAGAACAAAATATGCTGGGTTGGTACATCCCATCATAGCGTATGCTGACCTGATAGAGACTGGCGATACCCGTAACTTGGATGCAGCAGATAAGCTTCGTGAAAGATACCTACGTTAACGTTACCGGTAGGCTTCCTGCTGAACTAGTTACACTGTTTACCGACATCCACAAATACGCCAAAGAACTATCCATCGATTTTTTGGTTGTGGGAGCAATGGCTAGGGATCTTGTATTAGTACATGGATTTGGGTTAAGGGCAGAACGTGGCACAAAAGATGTAGATTTCGGCATTAATATTGAGAGTTGGTTTGAATTCAATACCTTAAGAGACAGATTACTACAAGCAGGTTATATTCAAGATGTAAGTAAAGTTCACCGTTTGATACATAGAGATAAAGGTGATTTGCCATGGGAAATTGACATCATCCCATTTGGCAATGTGGCAGATGAATACACCCAAATTTACTGGCCGCCCAAACAAGACGTTGTCATGAACGTAAACGGCTTTAAGGAAGCATTCGAGCATGCTTTGAACGTAAAAATCAGTGAAGCACCGGACATTACTATTCCCGTGGCTTCTCCAGCAGGATTCTGTTTGCTCAAGCTGGTTTCATGGCTGGACAGAGAGCATGAAATGAGAGCAAAAGATGCTACAGACCTTATCTATTTGATTCAAAACTACAGCAAAATTCCAGGTGTACGCGATACTTTGTATGAGGATGGATATATGGAAGCTCAGGAGTGGGATGAAGAACTGGCCAGTACGATGAAGTTAGGTGAAGATGTCGCTGTGATTGCATCCCCAAAGACGACAAGAGTTCTGAAAGGTGAATTGTTTAACAATCCTGAACAGATGGATCAAATTGCGAGAGATATGGAGAGGCACTACCGAGTTAGCTTACCACGATGTAGGAAAATGCTCAATATCTTTGCGAATTCCTATTTGCGTATTCAACTTGAGTGAGGTACGAGAAATTACAATCAACACAAGATTGTGCCACTGGAAAAATGCAAACAAAAAACCAACTCTGCTAATTCGGAAGACACGAGTCGCACCTGTCAAAAATTTTATCGGCAGAAATTTGATATGGGCATTACCGAATACAACTGGAATAGAGGCAAACCGGATTGGATTACTGCCTTATAAATAGGAATGTAGACTGAAATTGACCATAGTTCACGTGAAATTCAGGCATTTCGAGTGGGCGAGTAAACTAAAGACAATTACCAGGTTAAGAACTACTCAGCAAGACATGTGCCTGTACGCTTACTCTCTCGAGTCCTCCGTTTCATCCGATGCATCAGTCAAGTCTCCCGCAGAAATACCGAGAATCTTGGCCGGGTCTGCCTCGGCGGGCAACTCCTCAACAGAACGAAGCTTGCGTTGGAGTTGACGTGTGCGCGTACCCGTGGCTTCAATTGAATTAGAAGCAGTAGCAAGCTGTTTCTTTACCTTGTCGAGGGCGTCGCCAAATTTTCCAAATTCCGATTTGACTGCTGATAACACTGTCCATACTTCGCTTGAACGCTTTTCAATGGCAAGTGTACGAAATCCCATTTGAAGGCTGTTGAGTATTGCCGACAGGGTTGTTGGTCCGGCCAATACCACACGGTGATCTCGCTGAAGTTTTTCTAAGACATCAGGGTCGCGCACCAATTCGGCATATAGTCCTTCGGTTGGTAAAAATAGAATGGCGAAGTCCGTGGTATGTGGCGGAGCAACATACTTTGATCGGATGTCAGCTGCGGATGATTCAACCGTTTTCTTCAATGCTGCGACTGCTTTTTGCACTGCATCAGGATCCGCTGACTCTGAAGCATCCATTAACCGATTGTAGTCTTCTTGGGGAAACTTGGCATCAATCGGCAGCCACACAACACTCTCTGGTGAGTCATCTGCACCGGGCAGTTTGACTGCAAACTCAACAATCTCATTCGATCCGGGAACCGGTTTCACGTTTCGCTCATACTGTTGCTGAATCAATACCTGCTCGAGCAGGACACCGAGTTGTACCTCACCCCAAGTGCCTCGCGCCTTGACGTTAGTCAGCATTCTCTTCAGATCACCCACCCCAGTTGCAAGCTCCTGCATCTCCCCGACACTTTTATGCACTTGCTCAAGCTGTTTGCTCACCATTTCGAAGGATTCTGTAACACGCTTCTTAAGTGTATCCTGAAGTTTGTCTTCCACTGTTTTACGCATCTCTTCAAGCTTTTCGTCGTTGTTGCGCTGAAGAGTTTCAAGACGCTTTTCAACGGACTCGCGAAGTTCGCTAATTCGAGACTCGTTTGATCGGGTAAATTTTTCGAGCAGGTCACTCTGCGCATTTCCAATTTTTTGCAGTAACTCAGTGCTAGAATTCTGATTTTGGGTGATTTCCTCGCGCAATTCACGGGCAGTGCGATCCATATCTTCCCGTACTATTCGGAATTCTTCCCGTACGACTGGTCCGAGCACATCATTCGAAGACTGTGCACCTTTGGCTGCTGACCGAATCCATAACAGCAGCAACAGATTAACGACCATAAGGCCAATGGCGAGCCAGATTAAAACTTCATATGACATGATTCTTGGTTATCGTGGTATCGGGAACTGGAATCTGCTCCAAAGTTAGGGATTCTAAAAAACGCGACCATTGTTCATGATTAAATCGAATTCCGTACGTAATGGTGATCGTCTGACCCTTGCCTTAACAGACATCGTAGCTTTTTCTCAGCCGCTCGATAAAAGTGACTTCGAATCAGGCTTTTAAGGCTTCTGATTGGAGAGCTTCGTAATATGGCAGGTGATGTTCATAATATTCCAGCATGCGTGGATATTTCTTGCTCAACTTCACAAACTCCTCATTTTTGGATTCAATCTCCTGAGATGTAATTGGAAGAATTTTTTTTGAGGCGATGACATCGCCATGCCATCCTTCAACCTGCTTCCATTCTTCGGGAGATTGATCGCCCCATTCGAATGCATGATCGATATAGGACAGGCCAACCGCACGCCACACCGCACCAATCACCTTTTTTGCATCGCCTCGGATGTCTTCAGCTTCTACAATCACTGACTGCACGGATGAAGAAAGACCATGATAATGTTGGTACTGTGCCTCCAGGCCAATTTCATCACAGGTGACGTCAGGGTCCAGATTAAAGTACGACAGTATGGAAGCAATGGGATTGTAGATCAAAAAACAATTCACTAGGCGGTCGTTGAATGTTCTGTCTTCCAGTAAATGAGGAACGACGTAGTAACTCATATCTTTGAAAAATACGGGAGAGGATTCAGCTTGCTGGAGCAGCATATCACGAATTTCCTCATATGTGACAGGATGATCTTCCTGCGCTTCAAAATGCGGTATGGTTCTAACTTTTCTGTTCACGTAGTAGTCGTACATAAACGGTTCGTGAAAACACTTCAGGTCCCCACGCTCGCGCATAATTCTCTCAACAGCCGTAGACATGGATCTTGGATGTGACCACAGTGCAAAAATTGGATGCACGCTATACCTCAGTAGAAAACACTATTTAAGTTTTTCTTTAGTCCATATCCCGCGCCATGTTATAGAACTCCGCATTGGGCTCCATTCCAAGTACATTAGCCAGACGGTTGCTCATCCCAAAGAACGCAGTAATGGCAGTGATGTCCCAAATGTCTTCTTCACTGAATCCGGCATCGCTTAATGTCTGATAGTCCGAATCGTCAACGGAACCGGACTCATTACAGACTTTCAGCGCAAAATCCAACATGACTCGTTGTCTGGGTGTGATATCGGATTTCCGGTAATTCACTGCAACCTGATCTGCTACCAATGGGTGTTTCGCCCTGATACGTAAAACTGCACCATGTGCAACAACACAATACTGACAATTATTCTCGCCCGACGTTGCAACAACGATCATCTCCCTGTCCGCTTTGCTGAGCCCACTTTCTTTCTCCATCAGCGCATCGTGATAGTCAAAAAATGCACGAAACTCAAGTGGACGATGTGAAAGCGCCAAAAACACGTTCGGCACAAAGCCAGCTTTTTCCTGCACCGCCAGAATCCGGTCCTGAATATCCTGCGGTAAAGTATCGAGTTTGGGAACGGGATAGCGGCTTGCTGATGGTGGTTTCATGACTGGCAACTCCGAATATTGATTTGGGTGGTGGCAAGCTGAAATCAACTGCGCATTCTAGACCCGCTTGGATCAATCAAGGGTTCGTTGATGACTTGGGCATCTTTTGCCCTACCGATTATCTCAATTTTGAAATCCTTGCTTTCGACTTTTACGGGCGGTATATAGCCTAGCGCAATACTCTTTCCAGCCGTGTAACCGAAAGATGCTGAAGTCACAATTCCTGAAACATCTCCGTCGCACAAGATAGGCTCACCGCCCACTGCATCCTGTTCGTCAACATCGACAGCGAAACAGGTGAGCAGCCACTTGGGTGTTTTAGCAGCCGCTTCAAGCAGACTATCGCGGCCAATGAATTCACCTTTATCAAACTTGACGAATCGATCAAGGCGCGACTCAAACGGTGTGTACTCCGGAGAATACTCCCGTCCCCAACTACCGTAATTCTTTTCCAGTCGAAGCGACAGTAAGGCACGCGAGCCAATCGGGCGAAGACCGTAAGCCTGCCCTTTATCCATCACCATCTGCAGCACCTCCAACTGATGTTCAGCTGGAAAATACATCTCAAAACCAAGTTCACCAGTGAAGGCAACTCTTAAAACCCAGGCCTGCGCTGGACCGACCTGAATCTGCCGAATCGACAAAAATCGCTGCGCCTCATTGGAAAAATCTTCACCAGTGAGGTCAGATAGAAGTGCTCTGGAATTCGGACCTGAGATTGACATACCGACCCAATCAACTGACATGCTGGTTACGTCAACTCCTGAGGAAAATCCATTTTTGCGAAACCATCTAAGGTGAGCGTTCTCCGCCACACCAGCACCGATCAGCAGAAATTCATCATCTTCGAGACGGGCAACAGTAAAGTCGGCAACCACCCCGCCCCGTTGATGCACCATTGGAGCAAGCGACATTCGACGATGCCTTGGAAGTGTATTGGTGGTCAGTCCATCAAGCCACTCGGCGGCTCTTGGACCTTTGACAATAAATTTGGCATAAGCAGAAGTATCGAGCAAACCCACCGAAGACCGAATGGCTCGACATTCTTCACCAATTGGTCCGAATGATTCCGTTCTGCGAAATGAAAAGTTTTCAACTGGCAGCGTTCCTTCCGGTGCAAACCACATCGGCACCTCCCAACCGAACTGAGCACCGAACATCGCTCCATTGTTTTTTTGATGTTCGTAAGCGGGCCTTGTTCTCAAAGGGCGACCAGCGGTTCGCTCCTCATATGGAAAGAAAATTCTGAATCGAGTCTGATAGTTGTCGGCAGTCGTGTCCAGAACATAGTCGGGTGTCACCCAGTCGCCAAATCGCGCCACATCAATGGGCCAAATATCAAGACTCGGTTGGCCATCCAAGATCCACTCAGCCATCATTAAGCCGAGACCACCACCAATACTGAACCCTGGAATCAATCCACCAATCACGAAATAATTGGTAAGTTGTGAAACCTCACCAACCAGGGGCATGAGATCTGGCGTCCAGATCATTGGTCCATTGACGATTCGCTTGATTCCGGCAGTTTCAAGGCATGGCATACGATCCATTGCCCGTACAACATTGTCCAGTACTCTATCTAAATCATTCGGCAGCAGTTCATGTCCAAAGTCTAGTGGTGTCCCATCGACTGCCCAATGTAATCCGCCGCGTTCGTACGCCCCAACCAGCAGTCCCTTGCCTTCCTGGCGCATGTAGTATTCGCCATCATTGTCGTGAATCAGGGGAATTTCCCGGCCCAGCGCTTCAATTTCCGGAATGCTCTCAGATACAAAATACTGATGCTCCATAGGCATCAACGGTAAGTTGATTCCTGCCAGTTGTCCAACCTCCCGACCCCAAAGACCCGCACAGTTAACCAGATATTTTGTTTCGATCTTGCCCTCGGGTGTTTCCACCAGCCAACCGCCATTGGGCTGCTGAGTCGTTGCAGTTACCGGCGTGTTTCGATGAATTTTGACGCCGTTCATACGTGCACCTGCTGCATACGCATTAGTAACTCCGCTGGGATCAATATGAAGCTCGTTGTGCTCAAACATCGCACTGATGACACCATCGAGATTGAGCAAGGGATTCATTTTGTGGACGTCTTCTAGTGAAATCGTCTGAAAATCAAGCCCTAGATATTTAGCTTTAGATGCCTGAATGCGAATTTGATCGTGGCGTTCTGGAGTGGTGGCCAGATAAATTCCTCCAACCGGGTGAATGCCGCAGGATTGTCCGGTTTCTTCTTCAAGCTGCGGGTACAACCTGACCGTATAGTAGTGAAGCTTTGACAGGTTTGCGTTGTCCTGCAGTACGTGTGTATTTCCAGCCGCATGCCAGGTCGAACCAGATGTCAGTTCAGATCGCTCCAGTAGAACAACATTCTTGCAACCCCTTTTGGCCAGGTGATAGGCGACGCTGCATCCTGCAACCCCTCCTCCGATTATTACGACTTCAGCAGTCTTTTGCACGTTATGCCCTCCTTTCAGGACTAAACAGGAGCCTTACGACGCTCCTCACGGGTGGTTTCAATATATTCATCAAGCTCCTGCAAAATCGCCTCATCAACCTTAGGGGCCTCATATTCCGATAGTAGTTGCTGGTAAATTCGATTGGCGCGGGATGTCGCGTCCTTTGCGCCGTCCTCGAACCAGGTTTCAAAGTTTCGCCAATCAGACAGTATCGGCTTATAAAACTCAGTTTCATAGCGCTCCATAGTCTGCTGTGCTGCGAAATAATGTCCGCCAGGACCGACTTCTCGCATTGCTTCAATGCCAAGCGTATCTTCGTCAACAACGACCGGTTTGAGGGTTTCCACCACGCCCTGCAACATTTCGGCATCCATCACAAACTTTTCGAATGAAGCACACAGTCCACCTTCCAGCCAGCCGAGTGCGTGATGAATCAAGTTAGCCCGCGCCATAACCGATCCCCAGATCGACATCTGCGATTCGTATGTTGCTTGCACATCAGGTGCGTTTGAGGCATTGACGTTGGAAGATCGGTATGGAAGATTGTAGAACCTTGCAAACTGTCCACCCATCAAGGTGGCTTTGACATATTCCGGTGTGCCAAATGCTGGAGAACCAGTCTTCATATCAACATTGGAAGTAAAGCCTCCATACATCACCGGTGCACCTGGGTTTACGATTTGAGAAAATGCGAGCCCGGCCAGCGCTTCGGCATTCTGCTGAGTAACAGCACCGGCCAAAGTGATTGGCGCCATAGCACCGGCGAGTGTGAAAGGAGTGATTACGACCACCTGATTCATTCTGGCGAGTTCGATGATGCCCCATAGCATTGGAATGTCATACTGAAGAGGAGAATTAACATTGACAACGGTATACAGGCTAGGTCGCTTCGCCAATTCCTCCCGACTCAGGCTGTGACATATTCGGGTGATCTCCAAAATGTCCATGACGCGGTCGCGTCCCAACGAATAAACCCTGCATACCTTGTCAGTGAGCGTCAGGTTTACCCTGGCAGTATCGAGGTGTCGTGTTTTAGGATCAAGGTCAAGCGGTTCAACCGGATGTCCCGATATCGCGTGAGCGATATTCACACTCTGTGCAAGCTTAATGAAGTCACTGTAATCCTTGAAGTTACCCGAACGCCGGCCGCCTTGAATGTCGCTGGCATTGGGAGGACCGGCTACGGTCGAAAAAGCAAGCCAGCGTCCACCAATCTTCAGACTCCGTTGCGGATTTCTTGCGTTAATCGTAAACTCAGACGGAGCCTTTGCTATGGATTCCAAGATCAGGTTTCGGTCAAAGCGAACACGGGTTGAGTTTTTCTCGACGTCAGCGCCGGCAGTTTTCAGAATTTCTCGTGCTTCATCGAGTAGAAAATTGATGCCGATGTCTTCGAGCACATCCAATGATGCATGATGAATTCGATTGAGTTGATCTTCCGATAAGATATCAATCGGAGAAAAAGGATTTTCAACTTGCTCAAACGGAAGCTGATCTATTCTGGCCTGGGAAGGCCGCTGCCTTCTCTGTCTTTCTCTGCGTCGACTATCTGCCATGAAAGACTCTCGCGGAATGCTGAAATCTCGCTGTGAAATTTGAGGCAATTGGCGGGAAATCAAGCATGCAAATGATTCACTCGGTACCTGTCAGCCAATTCTTCTAAAATAGCGCGCTTGCTACCTGAATTGAGCGACAAAGGCAGTGCCATTGTTTCAATGTGTGCTAGTTTTTCAGCAAGTGAATTGAAAGGCATAAATATAACTTTTTTGAAATTGAAATTTATCGTTCCTCAAAACAAAAATTAGGTTTCGTACCGTATGCGCACTTCCAAAGACCCCCTGCTTCAGCCATTCACGCTCAAACACCTTGAGTTGAAGAATCGAATCATCAGCACCAGTCATGAACCGGCATATTCAGAAGATATGCTACCCAAACTGCGCTATCAGTTGTATCACGAGGAAAAAGCCAAAGGCGGTATTGGTCTGACCATGTTCGGTGGCTCGACTCTGGTTGACCGAGACTCACCGCCGGCGTTTGGCAATCTGTTTGCGGGCACTGACGAAATCGTTCCCTATTTTAAGGAACTTTCAAATCGGGTCCATCGACACGGTGCAGCACTGATGTGTCAGATCACTCACCTCGGACGACGGACTTCACCCTATGTGGAAGACTGGTTGCCAACCGTAGCTGCATCCTGTGTAAGGGAACCGGCCCATCGCGCCTTTCCGAAGGAGATGGAACGCGAGGATATGATTCGAATCGCGAATGCTTACGGTGCAGCAGCAAGGCGCTGCATGGAAGGTGGCCTGGACGGTGTCGAAATCGAAGGTTACGGGCACCTATTGGACGGGTTCTGGTCACCGCTTACCAATCGACGAACCGATGAATATGGTGGCAGCCTCGAAAACCGGCTGCGCTTCACCCGTGAAGTCCTTGGCGAAATTCGCAACCAGGTCGGATCAGACTATATCGTGGGACTTCGCATGGTAATTGACGAAGACCTGCCGGGTGGGATTGAATTTGACGAAGGAATGACCATCGCAAAAATTCTCACCGATACCGGCCAACTGGACTTCATAAATGTCATAAAAGGGCACGTGGATACAGACGAAGGCTTGTCCCACGTCATACCCAACATGGGCACTCCATCCGGACCGCACCTTGAATTCACTGCAGCGGTTCGTTCAGAATTGAAACTACCCATTTTTCACGCTGCCAGAATTGCTGATGTTGCAACAGCCAGGCATGCGGTCGGCAGCGGTTGTGTTGACTTGATCGGCATGACCCGGGCACATATGGCTGATCCGCACATCGTCAGGAAAATTGAAAACGGACAGGAGGATCAGATTAGGCCCTGCGTCGGAGCCGGTTATTGTATTGATCGTATTTATGTCGGATCTGAAGCACTGTGCATCCACAATCCTTCGACTGGACGTGAAGAAACTGCACCTCATATCACCATTCCATCAAAAGACTTAAAGCGAGTGGTGGTTGTCGGTGCAGGGCCTGGAGGACTTGAAGCTGCAAGAGTTCTGGCAGAACGAGGGCATGATGTCATACTGTTTGAAGCTGGGGATCAGCCTGGCGGACAGATCAATATTGCAGCAAAAGTAGAGCGAAGACGGGAAATTCTTGGCATCGTTGACTGGCGTTATGCCCAATTGCAACGACTGTCAGTGGAAATGCGATTCAATTCATTTGTCGAAGCGAGTGATGTGGTCCAGGAAAATCCGGATGTCGTTATTATCGCTACCGGCGGACTTCCAAATTTGTCATTCCTCGACTCAGGCAGTGAATATGCAACAACTACCTGGGATGTGCTGACAGGCATCACTACCGTTGATTCTGAAGTTCTGATCTATGACGACAACGGACAGCACCAAGGCATTTCCTGTGCAGAATACATGGCACTTAAAGGTGCGTCCGTCAAAATCGTAACACCTGACCGCAGCGTTGCTCAGGAGGTCGGAGGAACCAACTACCCAATCTACCTAAAGCTCTTCTACCAGCATAACGTTGATATGCTGCCAAATAAACGTCTCATTCGCATTCACCGCAGGAACGGGTCGTTAACAGGTGAGTTCTACAATGAGTACGATCGTAGCACCACTACGATTTCTGCTCCTCAGATTGTTGTCGAACATGGCACTTTGCCAAATGATGAACTCTATTTCGACCTTAAGCCAAGCTCAAAAAATCAAGGAACAATCGACATCAATGCGCTGGTCGCTGAACAACCGCAGAAGCATGCACCAAATCCGGATGGCACTTATCAGTTGTTCAGAGTTGGTGATGCCGTTGCCAGCCGAAATATTCATGCAGCAATTTACGATTCACTGCGCCTTTGCCAGCACCTGTAAATGGGTGCAGTAAAAAAATTTGATGCCATCGTCATCGGAGGTGGCATTGCCGGTGCCTCTGTCGCTGCTTTTTTGGCTGATGATGGGCTGAGTGTCACACTGCTGGAACGAGAAAGTTCCCTCGCTTACCACACAACCGGGCGCAGCGCTGCACTGTTTACACCGTACTATGGTCCGGACTCGATGCGCGCGTTTGGAGGCCTGAGCCGGAACTTTCTTGAGTCGCCTGAATTTGACAGTGAAGTTGAGATCCTGAGTGAGCGCAAAACTATTTCTCTTGTGGACAAAGCAAACTCAATGACAGTTGACCGACCCCCGAAGAGCGTGTGGCTAGACGAATCGGAATTTCTTAATCGTGTACCATTCCTCAAACCCGGCAGATATGTTGGTGCTGTGCTAGATACGCAGGTTGCCTCCATAGATGTTCACGCGTTGCATAGCGTGTACGTACAAGCATTGAAAAACCGCGGTGGAAAAGTGGTAACTGATGCTGAGGTAACCAAGATAACCCTAGCGCCATCCGACATCTGGGAAGTGGAGGCTGGTGGTCAGCGCTATGAGTCTGCAATTGTCGTTAATGCCGCTGGTGCATGGGGCGATGAAATTGCAAAGCTTGCCGGTATCAGTCCGATTGGGTTGATTCCAAAGCGCAGGACCATTGTTGTGGTTAGCAGCGATCAATTCGATGGCATCAATTTTGATGATTTGCCATTTGTCATCGTCGAGCCCGACTACCTTTATTTTCAGCAATTTGGAGTCGGTCAACTGATGATCTCACCGATTGACCAAACTCCGAGCGTACCCTGTGATGCGCAGCCGGATGAAGTCGACATGGCGGTCACAGTGGCGAGGCTTGAAGACGTTTCGACACTCAAAATCAAACGTATTGATCACAGTTGGGCCGGTCTTCGAACATTTTCCTCGGACGGAGATCCGGTGATTGGATGGGAGCCGGAAGTACCCGGGTTTTTCTGGCTGGTTGGTCAGGGTGGATACGGTGTATTCACCTCACCTGCAATTGGCCGCTATGCAGCCTCTCTGATTTCCAGTGCAGAGCTACCGTACGCTTATAAATCACACGGATTTCCATTTGAGAGTCTATCGCCAGACCGTTTTCGTTTAGACTCACTTGTCGGCTTCTCTTAATGCGCGCAGATGAAACAGGTTGTTCCAGTTCTCCTTCAAACACTAATTTTCAGAGTCATTTGAAAGTCAACTGAAAGGTTGCGGGGCTGTCTTACCAGTGCGATTTTTCACCGCTCTCCACCTGTCAAACTGCTGATTGTCTCCCGACTGCAGTTCAAGATTTTAGTAGTTGAACACTACCAATAACTCACCGCACTCGTGAAGATATTCTCGATTTCCTGCTGCTCGACAACACGCGGTGCGTTTTGTATTGCCCGGGACTGACGAACCGCTGAAGCTGCCAGATCCTTTACGTCTTCCACGTTGAATCCAACCCCACTGATTCCATTAGGCCCATTCGTACGGCGAATTAACCGGATCAGTTCTTCAGCGACTATTTCACCGGCATCGCTCGGTATTGCATCTTTAGCGTTGGCACCCAGAAAGCCTGCAGCAGATAGGTGCCGCTGCGGAGCGCCTTCAGCAATATAACGAAATATCGCAGGAGCACAGACCATCACGCTAATTCCGTGTGGGACGAAAGGTGAAGCGACCTGATAGTCATTGGTAGTGATGTTGTCCATGAGGTGGGTAATTCCGTAGGACATGGCATGCGGCAGGTGCGTCCCACTGTTGCCAAACGCCATGCCTGCCAAGGTAGCACCCCACATCAACTGATCCCGAGCTTCGCAGTCGGTTTGATCGTTAACACCGCGCACAAGATAATTTCTGATGATTTCCAATGCTGCGCGCGCCGACATGTCACTCCACGGATTTGATCCTTGCAGCAGCGAACGGCTGTTGGGTTCCGGAATGTAATCCCACGCGGCATAGGCTCTCGCGGTATAGCATTCGAGCGCATGACACAGCAAATCGTAACCCGTCGATGCGACAACATTGGCTGCTAGTGTGTCCGTACAGGCAGGATCTACCAGCGCCTCAGATGGCATCATGTGCGGAGAACCAACTACAAACTTGGTATTCAGTGCATTGATCCTGATTACCGCAACCGAGGTGCACTCTGAACCGGTACCGGAAGTTGTCGGACAGGCGATGTGAGGCAATAGCGAACCGGGTACTGGCTTGCCAGCTCCGACCGGTGGGCCAAAATAGTCAGTGAACTCTGCTGGATATAATGCATAGACCATGCCCGCTTTAGCAGTGTCCATCGTAGAGCCTCCACCAACAGAAATCACACCGTCAAATTGTCCGTCACGTAAAAATTCTGCGGCGGCGATGATAGTATTGTCGTCGGGTTCAATGCGAATTTCAGAAAACACTGCAACATCAATCCCGCTCGCCTGCAACGTGTTTACAGCCGTTTCAAAGTAAGGTCCGTTTCGAAGGAATGGGTCAGTAAAGAGTGCTACACGTGTGAAATCTCGAGCCTTGGCGCGGACTCCAATCTCAGCTAGACATCCCCGTCCGAAAGTGATTTTTGGCATTACGACGGTGAACGATTTCGCACCGTGTTCATGCTGGGAATAATGCTGGCAACTCATAGCACGCATTATCAGTCAAATTTAGGGTGTGTGGTGACTGAAAAGCCGAACCGAATTTCTGTGACTGGCGAGTCCATTCTTGTCCGTTGGTGCAAATCGACGAGACTTGCGTCGACTGCTGTTCTGTTAGGACTAGTAACCTATCAAGGGAATAAATTTGGCGTGTGCCACTCAGTTAGCTGCTGATCTCGTTTCAACACCATTTGCTGAAACATTACACCTTGGAAAAAATGCTCTACATTCTCTGTTGATACCGTCCCCTCAACAGGTTTGATTGCAGGTAACGCACTTCGAGCCTCATCTTCGAAGCGTAGTGCAAGGTCAGGTTTACTCAAATAGGCACTTGACCACCACTCCAGAATTCGGGGCTTGGCTTGCTCAAGAGCCTCAGGTGCTGGAAGGCAATTTCCTTTACTTCGATTAACTCGGGGCAGGCTTGGCAACAGATTCCACAGATCATTACAGGACCATGCCGCATAGGGCATGCAGTGGTCAACATCAAATTTCTGCCGAATGAAATTTCCGGTCCAAACGCAGTAGATTCGTTGGCCGTCTGCACGAAGGTTTTCTCCAAGCTTACGAACTAATGTAGTGTCATGTCCTGGATCAAGCCACTTTAAAGATGAAAGATATTGATCTTGAGTGACTACCGCCTTTGATTGTTTGTAACCCCGCATGACTTCGATCCATTCATTGACTACGGCAGGTTCAATCCATGGAGCATAGCGACTCATGGCTTGCCACACATGCACAGGTACGCTGAATGTACCAAAAGCCCATAGAAAATCTTCGTCAATTCGTACAGAGTCTCTGACTCGAACCGATCTGTACTCGCAAGGAAAAACGTGATTTTGATCTGAACTGGAACTGCCAGGATATGTGATGAAATGCGCTGGCATTCTGCGAATGCAGTTTGCAGCATCACGCAAAGCACGAATTAGGTTTACGGCATCTTGTCCGGAAAAATTCTGGCCAACACGTAGATCATAGGGTGAACGAGAAGCAAGTCCTTGAAAACCCTCCTTCACAAATGACAACCTGCTGTTGCCTGCAGGATGTTGAGAGAGATCATTCGCCAAGAGTGGTTGGAATCCCCGAACCCAGAATAGTGATATCAGTCCAAGTGGCAATTCGACGTGTTGGTCATCTTGACTTGGCCGCGCAAAACCACCGGCACTGTCTGCAGCACGAATCAGCGTACGAAGAAGCGCAAGCTTGTACGTTGAGGACTTACTGTCGTTGAAAACGATGTGCCGCAGTAAGGGAAGAGCACCTGTGCCATCGTCCGGAAAACGCAGCCAGACGACGTCCCAACTTATTTCAGGTCTTTGAAGTGCGTCCTCAGTACGGTCAACGCGCACGATTTGAAGTCCACGTCGCTGTGCCAAGGTTTCTATCTCTGCGACAGTTATCGGGTCCATCGGACGCCCTTCCGGCTGGGGACCGACACGGATACTCACCATCACACTACCGCCAGGCCTCAATACCGAAACGATCTTGCGAAATGCCCGATCGCGCTGAGTTTTCGGCACATGCATCCACACCCCACTCAACCACACCAGATCAAAAGTGAGTTTAGAGCTAAACACCTGCTCCAGCTTTGGCATCGCGTCATTCATCCACTGGATGTTTGAAGAACGATGCCGTTCCTGCCCGGCTTTTCTCATCTCCCTAGATGGCTCAACCGCGACAACTGTGTGCTCTTTGTCCGCGAACCAAGCTGCGTCCCGTCCGGTCCCAGCACCAATATCGAGAATAAAGCTAGGTGTATCCGGCACAAGATCCAATACAGCAGAGTGGATTTTTTCAAAAGGAAGGCGCTCGTATTCTGATGTCAACCTAGATGCTTCGGCATCGTATGCAGCAACGACATCTTTCACACTGAAGCCGTCTGTACGATCTTCGTTGACAGATCTGTGATGAGGCACTTTGTTTCGTTCTATCTGTATGGAAAAGTCAATAAATCACTGGCTCAGGCCAGACCGTAACTCATTCCCTGGTGGTTACGTACAGCGAGGACAAAAGCATGCCTAATCTGCGAAACTGCTCACAGCCCTTCTAGTGCCTGACGCAAGTCTTCAATAAGATCCTCTACGCTTTCTATTCCAACTGAAAGTCGAATCAGGTTAACTGGTACTTCACTGTGTGGTCCTTCAACAGTCCTTCGATGCTCAATCAGACTTTCCACTCCACCCAGTGATGTCGCTCTGACAAAAACCTTGGCCCGCGTTACGAATTCACGCGCTGCTTCCTGACCCCTTTTCATCTGCAGCGACATCATCCCACCAAATCCGTTGGTCATCTGACGCTTGGCTATTTCGTGTGAGGGATGGCTCGGTAACCCTGGATACAGCACCCTTTCAACTGCAGGATGTTCCTCCAGAAACTCGGCAATTTGCATGGCACTTTCGCAACTACGTTGCCATCGGATCGATAGAGTCCGCATGCCACGCAACAGTAGCCAAGCCTCAAATGAACCCAATATGCCGCCTGTCAGTCGACGAACGTCGACGATTTCTTCCCAGCACTTGTTTACCGCTCCAGTCACGAGTACCCCAGCATTAAGGTCGCTGTGCCCATTCAGATATTTAGTTGCAGAATGAAATACGATATCAGCGCCTAGATTCAATGCCTGTGTCGAGATGGGAGACGCTGCAGTACCATCGACACCCAAAATTGCACCGGCTGCATGAGTATCATCGGCTGCTTTTTCAATATCAATCACATCCCACGACGGGTTAATGGGTGACTCAATCCAGACGATCGCTGTTTTTCCAGGAATCAGTGAGCGAGTTAAATTGGTGGGGTCAGAGGGATCGAACAAAGTCAACTCAATATTGCGTTTTTCGGATATCCGCTTTAACCAGTCGACCGTGCCGTGATACATCACTTTCGGCGCTACGATATGCTCACCCATGTTAACGGTCTCAAACACTGCAGCGATGGCTGCAAGACCTGATGCAAAGAACAACGCTTTCTCCCCGCCCTCCAATTCACAGATGATCCCTTCAAGCTGCTCATAGGTAGGATTGGAGTAGCGTCCATAAACATAGTTTCCAATTAATTCCAGATCATCATCGCGAGCGAATGTAACTGAAGGGTCAATTGGTGGAACGATGCCACCGCTTGACGGATTGATGTAGTGATTGGCCTGAGCGAGTAAGGTTTTGTTGTCTTTCATTGATTTTCAATTCACCATATGTTTCAATGAGTTTGGCGTCAAATGATTTGGCAGCAAATGCTGCCTGGTAATGTCAATTAAATCCTGCGGTTGATGGGCTTCGTAATCTGGCTGAACTATTCGTATCCACTCGATCGCATGCCAACCCCAACTGACCGCAATCGTTACGACTCCTGCCGCCTTGCCCTGTTCCATGTCACTGACGGTATCGCCAATCATACAGGACTTCGATTGATCCGACCCGTTCTTTAGAATGATGCGTTGAATTTTTTGCGCTTTGGTACCCGGGACATCTCCACCGACGATTTCATCGAAGTGCTGCTTGATTCCTTGATGCTCCAAAACTCTTTGAAGTACTGCTACAGAGGTTGCTGAAACAATGCCAAGTTTTGCGACTTCTCTCAGTTGTTGAACGACCCTGGCAATTTCTGGGAAAAGCTGGATCTGCTCGTATCGATCAAAAAGTGCCCGATCAATTTCAACTACGAACTCTTGTGAAAGACTTGGGTCAACATTTGCGGCTTCAACAATCTCTGCAATAGACATGCGTTTGATATTGCGCAGGTCGTCCGGTACAAACGCAACAGGCTGCTTTAATTTTCGACCGGCAACATTGACAGCTTCGGAAAAAATTTCGATAGAGTCCACCAGCACCCCATCAAAATCAAACAGTATCGTCAAAACCATTTTTAAATCTCGATCGAAGGATTGCTGTTATTTGTATACGAATACGGAGTGAATTTAGCCGTGGTCGCTCAGATTCTTGAGTCCACAGACATGGAGACGGTACCATACATAGTCAAAATAACTTCGATCAATATAAAGTGAGTACGATTCTTCAGCAGTGCGCGTTACGATACCTGCAATTGAAAATACTGCAGTTAAAGTTGAATCGCCGATTGCAAACTCGTGAAGATTGAGTGGAACTGCATGCGCCAGGACTTCCAGCGCGTCAGTGCCGGCCAGTTGAATTCCAAGATATAGATCTGAAACATTGACGACACTCAGATTCTTCGGGTCACTATTGCAACTCGCGGCCCTGTATTCAATCTGATACTCATCTCTAAGTGAAGACTGGATCAGCACCCGTCTTGGTCCAAGCCTAAGAATATTAAACTCTACAGATGATAAAAATTCATCGGTGTCCGAGGATACCTCCAGGCTGAAACGCGCAACAAAGTCATCCAGAATCGGCCTGATGCACTGAACATCAAACATGGCTTCTTGATCCATGGATGTGATTTCCACCGAGTATCCCATGTTCACATCCTCAGCCTTATCCCCTCAGCATCATAGAATATCGGGCGTGTGACCTCTAGAGGCAGCGGTTCACCTTGTTCCCAAGCAAGTACCGTCTCGCCAAATCTGGAACGCCCGTCCGTAAGTACTCCAAGCGCAATTGTGCGTTCCAAGACCCCACTCCATACACAAGCAGAAACAAACCCATCTGACAACTCCTGTTTGTTCGCTGGTGCTATGGGTGCTCCTTCCGAAATCAGTTGCTTCGAGTCTTTTGGCAGTAAACCAACGAGTTCCTGCCGAACTGGCTGGTTCTGTCGACGAATCTCCATTGAGCGTTTGCCAATGAAGTCTTTCTTTTTCCGACTCACGATCCAACCGTGTCCCAAGTCAATTGGATCGACTGTCCCGTCAACCTCATGAGCCAGAGACAAAAATCCTTTTTCGACTCGAAGGACGTGATTGGCTTCCGACCCAACTGGGCAGATATCCCAATTCTGCCCGACTTCGATTAGATACCTCCAAAGCTTGAGCCCGTACCTCGAAGGTGTGTTGATCTCAAAACTCAACTCCCCAGTGAAACTGACCCGAAACACCCTGACTGGCATTCCGGCGATGATGCCTTCCACGACATGCATGAATGGTAGGGCTTCTCGTGACCAATCGATGTCTGATTCTGT
Organism: Gammaproteobacteria bacterium; assembly: GCA_022823625.1. GTDB lineage: Bacteria > Pseudomonadota > Gammaproteobacteria > Arenicellales > JAJDZL01 > JAJDZL01. Next base: position 183,850 of record JAJEHQ010000011.1, on the reverse strand, counting down.
GGATTGAAGCATCTGTCTTGCCAAAGGTCCGCAGACCGTCGCGTTCGCCCACTGAGAGGTTACCGGAGTGATGATCACTTTCAATTCAGGGCACTCGACATTAATCAGCTTATCAACCTTACGCTCTACCGCTGGTGCACCGCCAGTAGAACAAGACAAGAGGTATTGATCATCATCAATTCGAAAGGTGACACCATCATCAAAAATCAGCCCCTCTTCATTGAGCATTAACCCGTATTTGCCCTGACCCGGTTTTAATCCGTTAAAACTGTTTGTATAGATGAGATTGAGTAGTTTCTCAGTATCCTTGCCCCGAATGATAAATTTGCCGAGTGGTGAGCCATCGTAAATTCCAACATGATTTCTCACCGCATAACACTCGCGATTGATCGCTTCATTCATGGACTCACCTTCCTTCAGGTAATAACCAGGACGCCGCCACCTGGCTCCTGCTTCGTACATCACCGCACCGTACTCTTTGTGCCAATGCGTCATCGGTGTATGGCGGTAAGGCAATACTACATCACCCGCTTGACTTCCAGCAATCGAGCCAAATTCAACTGGTGTGTAGGGCGGTCGAAAAGTTGTCGTGCCAACTTCTGATGGATGGCAATCCAGATGAAAGGCAATAATCCCGATCGCATTGACATTGGCTGTTTTTCCCTGATCGAGTCCCATGCCTGTGGTTGTGTAGCGTTTCAGGTGCTCAATCTCATCGAATCCCTCCTGAATGGCGAGTTTCAAATCGAAAACGGTCACATCTCCTGCAAAATCGACAAACGCCTTGACGCGCTTATGACCAGCAGTTGAACTCCAGAACGCATCAACTTGATAGTTAGTGTGATCGCCGTTTGTCACCTCTGGAATCGAAATCGGTGCCGCCTCAATCCCAATTCTTGACAATGCCTTCGACCCGATTTGCACCGCAGATTTCAGACTGCCTGCTAACGACATTTCGCCAGTTATGGCACCCGCGCAGAGTGTCGCCTGAATCGCCTGATCTGGAACAAATGATGCAATATTGTCATCATAGCGAAGAGTCCCGCGCGATTGAGAGAAGAGATGAACACTGGGATTCCAGCCACCCGAAACGCAGACCAAGTCACATTCGATTTTGCCCACTTTCTCTTTGCCGGAACTGTCCTGAGCATGGACTACAACACCCCTGACTCGTCTACCTGCGCGTATCACCAGTTGGATAGAAGCTCCCTGTAGAACCTCGACATTTGAGTCATCCGTCCCAATAACAGTATCCAATTCAACATCACTGCGCGTATCCACAATGGCGGCCAGTTCAATACCTGCTACTTGCAGATACGGCAGAATGTCGTAAGCACTGCTATTGTTGGTGAACAGTACCGCCTTTTTCCCAGGAACCACTCCGTACGTCTGAATCGCTTCCATCACTGCAGAACAAAGCATCACACCAGGCACGTCATTGTTTTCAAAGACGATTGGCCGTTCGATTGCGCCCGTTGCCAGTATGACCTGTTTCGCCCAAATTTTCCAATTTCGACCAATCAACTCTGCGGGTTTCGGGTCACGTTCCGAAACGCACACCATGTTCCCTTCCTGGTAGCCCCAGGCCGTTGAATTCCAAAGGCAGGTTGCGTGATCCATGCTTTTCAGTTCATCAACTGTACGGGCTATCCAATCGATTGCAAGCTGCCCCTCAAGTTCTGTCTTGCTGTATAGCAAACTGCCACCGGGCTGAGTCATTTCATCAATAATCACAGTCCGTGCCCCGGACTTCGCCGCGGTCAAAGCCGCCAGAAGTCCGGCAGGACCAGCACCGATCACCAAAATATCGCAATAATCAAACCGGTTCAGGAATTGACCAGCAGGCGCCTGACTGGGTGCTTTCCCGAAACCGGCAGCACGCCGGATCAGCGGCTCAAATAAATGCCAGTTGGGCCACATGAATGTCTTGTAGTAAAAACCCGCTGGAAGAATCGGGGAAAACGCTCCGAAAATCGAACCAATGTCGAAACTGACGCTCGGCCAGCAGTTCACACTGAACGCTTCGAGGCCTTCGTAAAGTGGCTGAACGCTGGCAAGAACATTGGGAGATTCATTTTTCCCTGCAATCTGTACAAGTGAGGTAACGTCGGCATACCCGCGATTTTGGACTCCACGCGGGCGGTGATATTTGAAGCTTCTCGAAAGGACGTTAACTCCGTTTGCCATGAGTGCCGAAGCGAGTGTGTCGCCCTGAAATCCGACATAGTCTCTGCCATTGAACTTAAATTTCAGGCTTTGCGTTCGATCAATGTAACCGCCAAAATGGAGCCTTTTTGAATTTGCTCGACTCATGAGTCCGTATCCCCATCCATGATCTCATGCGTTGTGGTATCGCGCCGAAGCTTAAACCACTGGCCACATCCTTTTTCATGACACCAGTATTCTTCTAAAATTCCGCGGCGATTGTCCGCCTGATAGAGGTATTCAAGCCAGGCTTCATCGCTTTTATGTACAAACTCACTGCGCGGCGGCTTCACTTGACCCGTACACCTGAACTCCGACTCAGCGCGTACTCCACACCATGGACAATGGATTAATAACATCGAATGGCTATCCTTATCAGCGAATCGGATAATTTTGATCGGACAGAATCCAATTTTGTGAACACTATTCGGTTAGTACAGCATAAAACACTCAATCGGTCGGAACCGTCGTCCCACCTTCAAGCAGATAATTCAATGTGGAGAATCTTTCCATCCCGTATCCCGCCGCCAGCTGGTGTGGCTCATCGCGGGCGATTAAGTGCGCAAATGTCATACCACCAGCAGGAATGGCCTTGAATCCACCCCACCAACCGGCACTGACGTAGAATCCTTTAACATCAGTTAAGGAAACTATCGGACTGCCATCCTGAGCAAATTCCAGGGCGCCGCCCCATTGCCGCATCAACTTGAGCCGTCGGAAAGAAGGAAAAAGTTCAAGTAATCCCGAAATGGTGTCTTCCAGCATTGGAAACTTACCACCCTTTCGAAATGAAATCTGCTGCGCATCCGTCGCTCCACCAATCACCAACTCTCCTTTATCGGAATGGCTGAGATATACCCCTAAATCAGGGCAATTGACGACAACATCAAGAACCGGTTTGATCGGTTCAGATACGAATGCCTGTAGGTTATAGCAGCGAAGCGGGAGTCTCAAATCGACCAGACTCGCCACTGCAGCGTTCTCATTACCAGTTGCAATCGCTATTTTGTTGGCCTTTATTCGCCCTCGACTTGTCTCAATTTCAGCGACTGCGCCATCATTGCCACGGCGGATGGCCGTAACTTCGGCATTCTGAATAATGTCGACACCGTAAGAGTCAGCACCTCTTGCATAGCCCCATACAATTGCATCATGCCTGGCAATACCGGCACGTTCCTGAATTGAACCACCTAGAATGGGCAAGCGGCAGTTTTCCATAGGAGCCAGAATCGGAATTCTCTCCCTCACCTGATCGGGCGTCAGCATCTGAAACTCGATACCCAATCGATTCATGTTGAGTGCGCGTCTTCTCATGTTGCGCATACTCACGGTAGTCAGCAGCACATCGACTTCACTACGCTGGCTGAGCATGATGTTGTAGTTGAGTTCCCGACTCAGTCCTTCATAGAGCTGCAGCGACTTGTCAAAGAATTGAATGCTGATATCACGAAGGTAATTGGATCGAACAACTGCAGTATTACGACCACTGTTACCGCCACCAATCCAGTTTCTTTCGACCACAGCGACATTGTGGATACCGTGGTTTTTCGCCAGATAATAGGCGGTTGCGAGACCATGCCCACCGCCACCGATGATGACTACATCGTAGTGCGTCTTAGGCTGCGGATTTCGCCAAGCTGGTTTCCAATGCCTGTGAGCGCGAACTGCGCCACCAATCAGAGTGAATATTGAATAACGTTGATCTGAGCGCACAGCAGTCAGTGCTGCAATATCTGGCTGAGAAAAAGCTCGGTTCGCTCGCTCTTGGGGTTGGTGAAAAATTCATTTGGAGGCGCTACTTCAACAATTTCACCATGGTCCATGAAGACCATCGTATCTGCAACCTGCTTGGCAAATCCCATCTCGTGCGTGACCACCATCATCGTCATTCCGCCTTCCGCCAACTCCACCATAATGTCCAATACGCCAGAAATCATTTCAGGGTCAAGGGCAGATGTCGGTTCATCGAACAGCATCACCTCCGGGTGCATACATAACGACCGTGCAATCGCAACGCGCTGCTGCTGACCACCAGACAGTTGACTGGGGTATTTCTTAGCCTGCTCAGCAATGCGAACCTTTTCCAAATAGCGCATCGCTCTTTCTTCCGCTTCTTTTTTTGATACTTTTAAATTACGGATTGGCCCCAACATGAGGTTCTGAATTACTGTGATGTGCGGAAATAGATTGAAGTTCTGAAACACCATTCCGACTTTACGGCGAATGGTCTGCAAAGACTTCGGGTCAGTTTGGACGACAACTCCGTCAATCAGAATTTCACCAGCTTCAAAGGTTTCAAGCTGGTTGACACACCGTATCATCGTTGATTTACCAGAACCGGAAGGGCCACAAACGACCACTCGTTCACCTGCATGAACAGTCAGGTTGATGTCCCATAGCGCACAAAAATCACCGTACCATTTGCCTACGTTAACGAACTTCAAAAGTTCCTTGCGAGACGGGTCGGAATTTTTATTTTCTGTATGGTCTGACATATCAACACTCCTAGTTTCTTTGAATACCCAAGCCGAATCGCTCAAATCTCTGGAACAATACCGCTAACGGAAAACACATCATGAAATACAAGGCAGCGGTAATCATCCAGGCTTCGAAAAAGTGGGTCGTGGTATTGGAAACATCCTGAGTAAGAAAAGTCAATTCCTGAACTGAGATCAACGACACGATACTCGAATCCTTTACCAGCGTAATAAATTGTCCAGCCAATGGCGGCAGGATCGTCCGCAACGCCTGTGGCATGATGATGTCGCTTAGAACACGAAAGCGCGAAAGTCCAATTGCACGAGCGGCTTCCCACTGGCCCTTGTCAATGGATTGAATTCCTGCCCGCACAATTTCAGTGATGTATGCACCTTCAAAAACCGCCAGACAGATGAGCCCAGCAAGAAAGTTGTTGAACAAATCAGTGGGGCCGAACAACACCTCCATTACCGCAAGAGTTCCCGGCGAAAACGTTTGCTCAATTCTATCCAGTCCCAACAGAGGAATAATTTGACTGCTGATAAAGAAGTAAAAGACGAAAATGAAAACAACCGGCGGAATGTTGCGGATCAGTTCCACGTACAGTCGGCTGCCAAGTTTCAGGAACAGGTTGTTACTGACCCGACACAGGCCCATGACGATTCCGATTACGGCGGCAATGATGGTCCCCCAAAATGCGAGACGCAGCGTCATCGCGACACCCTTCAGAAACAAATTGGGGAATATTTCACCAGTTATTTCGTCAACTCGAATGACGTACTCGAAAACCAGCGGCCAATCCCAGGTATAGACCAGGACGTGCTCCACCCGGTAATAGGTGTATACCAACACTGCAACGACAACGCTGATTATTGCGATATCGAGCAGGGTGACTCGCCTGGTTTTTTCAGCCGGAGGCCGTAGTCGAACTTCATTCATGTCAAACAATCAATTGGAAATTATGTATTTCCCCGGCGAGTTACCGGGGAAACACAAAAATCAAACAACCTTACTGTTCTTCAACCTGGTCTTTCCAAGTCTGTGCCTTAAACCAGAAATCATGGCGTTCTTTCAGCCAACCGTTGCTCGTGTTTACGACAATCCAGTTGCTGAAGAAATTGAGCGCATCCGGGTCTCCCTTACGGAGTGCAAAGGCTTCATCTCCCGTCGTCAGGTTTTCATCAGTTGGCATGAAAAGCTTGCCTGGGTAGTTGCCCATCCAAAAGCGAGGCTTTGGTGCCGATGAAATCATTGCATGTGCATTACCATTGACAACTTCCTGAAATGCCTGAGCATCATCATCGAAGCGAGCAAGGCTTGCCTTCGGAAAGAGTTCTTGCGCTGCATTACAGGGTGTCGCGCCGCGACGACATGCAATTGTTACGTCTGAGGCGTTAAAGTCTTCGACTGCAAATCCTTCTGCCAACTCGATATTTGCGACCATCTGTTGTCCAGAATGCGCATATGGTGCTGTGAAATTTACAGTCAGATTTCTTCCTGGAGTAATCGACATACCACCAATAATTACGTCAAACTTTCGAGCAATCAAAGCGGGAATGATTCCAGACCAAGCAGTGGGAACAAATTCGACTTCCACACCCATGTCTTCAGCAACCTTTGTTGCAACATCGATCTCAAAACCAATCAAGTCGCCTTTCTTGTCTCGCATCGCCCATGGTACAAAGGTGGACATGCCAACTCGAAGAGAACCGCGCTTTTTGACCTCTTCCAAGACACTTTCAGCAGCCAACTCCTGCGATGCCGCTCCGGCCATAGCTGAAAATGCAAGCGCAAAAGCTGTAAAGATCGTAACGAATAGGTTTCTTAGTTTCATATTTAACTTTCTCCTAAAAAATAAATGACATTACCGTCCACGCATGGCTTTAGACTCCATCCATGAAACGAATAATGAGAGTGATACAGTCACGACAAGATAAATCCCAGCAACTGTAAACCAGATTTCGAATGCCATAAAGGTCTCCGAAATAATGTTTAATCCTTCTGTCGTCAAATCTGCAACTGCAATCACGCTGACGATTGCTGAGTGCTTGATCAGATTGATGATCAACCCAGTCATTGGCGGAAGGATTATTGGTATCGCTTGTGGAAGAATCACATCCCGATACATATTGATGCGACTAAAGCCGATCGCCTTGGCCGCTTCAGTCTGACCGCGAGGTACTGATTGAATACCCGCGCGAATGATTTCTGCTGCAAAAGAGCCTTCAAAAAAACTCAGACACAGCACCCCGGTCCAGAACCGGTCAATTCCAACAATTGGTGCAATAATGAAATAGAACAGGAATAGTTGAACAAGCAGCGGAGTATTACGAATTGATTCAAGATAGATATTCGCAATCAGTTTGCCTGAAAATGAATTCGACATCCGAAGCAGAGCGGTAACTAACCCGATCACCACCGACAGCACCATGCTGACTGCAGTAATCTCAAAGGTGACCATCAGTCCCTTCATTAACGCCCCCCAAATCAATTCACCGTCAATAATCCGGTAAATGAATTGATCGACCCGATACCACTGCCAGTTGTATTGCATGGCTTTCGCACCCTTATAGATGACCCATGTAGTCAATCCTCCGAGCAATAGCAGTTGCCCAATATCAATAAGGGGAGATTTCCGAGTAAACAAAATACTCGGTGTAGGTGGTCGGACTCTATACCCCGCCGCCGATTGTGTATGTTGATTTGCCATTTCGATTGTCTTGCTAGCCGCCGCTTTTGATATCAGTTGTTTTTCGCGGCTTGAATCGAAAGTTTATATGCTTTTTGCACCAAAAGATTCAGCTCATTCCTGAAGTGGTGATTGTAGCCGAGATTTCAAAGCGTTTCGAAATTTTACCCGGGTCTCTTCACTGTGGAGTGTAACGTAATCGAGTGGATAGAAATCTCCTGGTTCGATATGCATGCAAACAAGCACCGGACCTTCCAATTCCAAAATTCCCTTGATCTCTGAATTGAATTGACCGATGTCATCGAAGGAAAAAGCGTGTCTGTATCCCGCCGCAATCGCCATATGATCAAAATTGATGGATGCCGCTCCGGGAATCGGAATTTTTCCGTTCACTTCATACATGTTGTTCTGGCTGACAAAATGAAAAAAGTTTCTCGGTGCCATATTGGCAACTGTAACCAGCGACCCGAGATTCATCAGCAGACTGCCGTCTCCGTCCAATACGATTACTTTTTCATCCGGGGCGCCCAACGCCAACCCCAATCCGTGCGAAGATGCCTGACCCATCGCACCAGTGCAAAAATAGTTCAGGTCATGCGGTCTGATGTGCATCCAGTCAAACGCCGTCTGATAGACAGCAACTGCAATGCCGTCCTGATAGTGTCGGGCTAGTGCCTGTAGCGCTTGATCTCGTTTCATCATGTTGGATCAGACTGGCGGATTAGGTACAAATATTGCGCACGGTGAGGAGTTCTCGTATGCGGCTTCAATCATCTCAACAATCGAGATGGCACTCTCCTCATCCTTGACAAAAGCATGACGAAGTTCCAAGGCATCGCAAATCGGCCCAAGCGCTCGAATTCCAATGCTTTTTGACTGGTTCGGATGCGTATCGGGGTCAGAACCCTGCAGTCCGACAACCATGACAACCGGCAGCTGGTATTCCACCGCAATCGCGCGTATTGCATTGATCGAATCCAGAAAGCCGGTATGCTGAATTAAAAGCAGTGCGCGCTGACCACAGTAAGAAAGGCTCGCACAAATCGAAACTCCCTCATCTTCCTTGCAGACCGGAATAAACATGAAGTTGGGGTTCGATGACAGTGGCCAGAGCACTGTATCGCAGGTAACGATATCCGGCAGCGCGACAACAGACTGAATTCCGGCATCCTCGAATGCCTTGATAATCGATGCACCTTTGATTGGCAGCGTCATATTGTCCCCGTTATTTAAGCGGTGGCGGGCCCTTTGATCAGGTCCTGAAGAACGTGCGAAACTTCTTTCATCTGAGAAGGTGTTCCAATCGTAAATCGAATGCAGTCAGAGAACGCGTCAGATGCCAGGCGACGGGTGAAAATTCCCTGTGCTAACAACTCACGGTGTAGATCGGATGCCGCTACTAGATCTGGTGGAAATGTTGCCAACAAAAAATTGGTTTGGGAAGGAAGTACTCGGGCACCCAAACGCTCAAGAGTGGCAGCGAACTTCTGTCGCCCGTTCAAGTTGCGTTCAAATACACTCTTCGTGTATTCACGGTCCGCCAATGCAGCTTTGGCGCATTCAAACGCGACATTCGAAATCGGAAAAGTCATTCCAATTTTTCGAATTGCATCAGTGATTCGTTTCGGTGCGTACATCCATCCCAAGCGCAGTCCAGCAAGGCCATAAATCTTTGAAAATGTTCTTGTCATTACAACATTTTCATTTTCTTCAACAAGAGAGGCCGGGTCTCCAAATTCATCGTCATCAACATATTCGAGATAGGCAGAATCCAGAATCAGGAGCACGCTGGACGGCAGATTCTGATGCAGTCGCCTGACTTCCGACCCACTCACCCAAGTGCCAGAGGGATTGTCAGGATTTGCAATCATGACGATTCGAGTTTTGGACGACAAACAACTCAAAACTTCATCGACATTCGTCGTAAAGTCACTATCGTTCGCGCGAACAGGAACGGCATCATTAGCGTAAGCATAATTTGGAATTTTCTGATATCCGTTGATACTGCAGATCAATTCGTCGCCCGGTCTTAAAAATGCACGAGCGAGTCTCGCCAACAAATCATCGGAACCATTCCCACAAACAACACCGTCAGGACTGAGTGCATGATGATGAGCGACGCGTTCGGTCAATACGGCTTCCGCACCATCAGCATATCGTTCCATTCTTTGAATCGCTTCGGTGGCAGCAGCTATCGCCAGATCACACGGGCCAAATGCACTTTCATTGGAGGCTATGTTGATGCGAGTTCTAGCCAGTGCTTTATCGTCCGCCGCAACCATGTGCGGCTTGATGTTTTCTAAGCCGGGACGCAGTTCAGGGGTCATGGACGGCGAGGGAAAAATGAAAAACTGTTGAAACGGGTCGACTGAAGCCCTTTATTTTCTCAAAATCATCGTCGAATCTGAGACAAATTTTTCGAATGTCCCAAATTACTTGATGGAAATAGCTAGTTTACTCGTAGTTTAGAGTCGTAAGAGCGTTATCGTTTTTTAATACGACCTTGGCAACTCCAGGACATGTTCTGAGAGATAGCTCAAAATCAGATTGGTTGAAATCGGTGCGATCTGGTACAGCCGCGTTTCTCGAAACTTTCTTTCTACGTCAAATTCTTCGGCAAATCCAAATCCTCCATGCGTTTGCAGACAGGCCTCTGCAGCCTCCCACGACGCATCAGCAGCCAGCAGTTTCGCCAAATTCGCCTCTTCACCTGGATTTCCACCTTCATCGAATAATCTCGCTGCTTCCTTGAGCATCAACTCAGCAGCCCGCATTCCTGCGTACGCCCTGGCAACTGGAAACTGTATTCCCTGGTTCTGTCCAATCGGACGACTGAACACCACGCGTTCTTTGGCATAGGCAACTGCCTTTTCAACAAACCATTTCGCATCGCCGATACACTCCGCAGCAATCAATATCCGCTCGGCATTCATACCAGAGAGAATGTACCGAAATCCCATTCCCTCCTCTCCGATCAAGGCATTAGTGGGCACCTCCATGTCCTCAAAAAACACTTCCGTCGTTGAGTGATTCATCATGGTGCGAACCGGACGAATTATTAACTGTGATTCTGGTATTTTCCGAGTGTCAACCAGGAGCGTCGACAATCCGTCGCTTCGCTTCTTCACCTGATTAATTGGTGTTGTACGACACAATAACAGCATCAGATCAGAGTGTTCGGCTCGGGAGGTCCAGATTTTCTGACCATTCACGATATAGCGGTCACCTGAGCGAACTGCTGTGGTGCGCAATGATGATGTGTCGGTCCCGCTACCGGGTTCGGTCACACCAAACGCCTGAAGACGAATAGAACCATCTGCAATGCCGGGCAAATATTTTTCCTTCTGTTCTTCTGACCCGTGACGCAGTACCGTCCCCATGATGTACATCTGAGCATGGCACGCAGCTGCATTCCCACCTGATCGGTGAATTTCTTCCAGAATGGCAGCGGCGGCAGAAATTGGCAGCTCATAGCCACCGTACTGCTTCGGAATAAGCGCACCAAGGTAACCAGAACGGGTCAGTGCATTGACAAATTCTTCAGGGTATGAACGATTCCGGTCACAGTTTTGCCAGTAGTTCGACCCAAAATCGAGACAAAGCTTCCAGACTCCATCGCGTATGTCCTGGTGGTCAAGTTGGTACTTCACAATCTACAAGTCTACCGTGCGAATATCACTCATGTGTTTCGTTGAACAATTTCGAGGGATTGTGTTAGATTCATCACATGTTTCTCCAATCTCAAATAGGAATGGATTAAGCTACTTTTATCGTAATACAGTTGATTATGCGCTTTATGAACTGATGATTTGTAGCTTGCACTTGACATTAAGGAATTTCTGCGCTTGCAAGCCAATCCGTAAAGAACTAAACCGAGCCCAGCAAATACCGATTGAACTAGTAATGTCTGTTAGGATCATCAATATAGCACCTTGAAATATGAACAGATTGTGTTCATATTTCAAGGTAATTGGTTAAACTCAAAGAGCACTATGCATTCGTAGCGGTCTTCAGAGCACTAATATGGTGTAAAAATCGATTCGTCAACGACTACGTTTGCGCGACAATTTGCAAATCAGTATCCAATAATGATTAACGTGAGATGGAATATGGCAAAATCCAAAATCTCGCCGATGAGAGTGAATCACTGATGCCACGATCACCTTTAACCAATGAAATTTACGATACGTTACTGATTGATGAGATCAGCGACCATATCTTCATCGTAACTTTAAACCGACCAGAAGCTTCGAACGCGTTCAACACCCAGATGGTCCGGGACATTTATCAGTTGTTTGAAGGTGTTGCACTAGATCAGACTGACTACCGATGTATTGTCGTCATTGGTGCCGGAAAACGGGCATTTTGTGCGGGTGCCGACTTAAAGGAAAGGCGTGGAATGGACGATTCAGTTTGGTCGAGACAGCATCTGGAAATTGAACGCATGGTGAGAGCAATCAAAAACTGTCCCATTCCCGTCATCGGAGCAGTCAATGGTGCAGCTTACGGTGGAGGATGTGAACTGGCATGTTTGATGGATTTTCTTTATGCTTCAGAAACCGCTCATTTTGCACTTCCGGAAACTGGACTCGGGATCATTCCTGGTGCCGGCGGAACTCAAACACTACCGCGCTCCGTTGGTGAGCGTCGCGCCAAGGAGATCATTTTGACAGGCAGGTCATTTTCAGCACAGGAGGCATTCAAATGGGGACTGGTCAATAAAATCGTACCACTTGATCAACTTTTAAATTCGGCTATTGAAACAGCAGAAAAAATTTCTGCCAACGCACCCATCGCAATTCGACAAGCTAAACAGTCTATTCAAAAGGGAGTGCAAATGAGCCTGTCCGACGCACTGGCGTTTGAAATTGAAGCCTACAACCGAACGGTCCCAACTCGCGACCGGCGTGAAGGAGTTCAAGCATTCAATGAAAAGCGCAAACCAAATTTTGAGGGAAAATAATTGAAGTGAAGTTGGTGACTAGCGCAGCACCGACTTGATTACATTTCTCCAAATTAATCGTTATTCTGTAATTCCGATACCAGCAACAGCGCGACATTTATGGAACATCTGAAATTTCGATAGATTGCGATGTAGTAAAGAAGAGCTTGATCATTGAGAAGTATGGAACAATAATACCCTTATTTTTCAAGAGTATAGATTCATTTCCATTAAATCGTTCCAAGAATTATGGAACGATTTCACCTACTTGCCATGCTGATGGGTAATAAGACAGATTTTGTGCAATACGGCACACTGTGCTTGCAAATCATACCCACCGTGGGAAGGTATTACTCAATCGTTACTCTGTAAGGCGGATTCCAACAACTGTGCGACGTGTATAGATTGCCTGCCAGTACCCAGTTCAATCTGGTGGCGGCAGGAAGTTCCATCTGCAACTATGATTGTGTCCTCTTTCGCCTCGCGAATCGCCGGTAACAGATCAAGTTCTGCCATCTTGTTTGAAATGCGCCAGGTATGCCTACCGTAGCCGAATGCACCAGCCATACCGCAGCAACCGGAATCAATGACACTAGACTTCAATTCGGGAATTCGAGCTAGCACACTTTCAACATCACTCATCTGATCAAATGACTTCTGATGACAGTGACCGTGAATCAGGGCAACTCGATCAATAGGATTCAGTTTGAGGTCGGGGTTTTCCTTTTCCAAGAACTCTTCAAACAGGAACGAATTTTGTGCCAGCAATTCCGAGACATCGCTACTGACCAATAGCGGAATCTCGTCTCGCAGACCAAGCAGACAACTCGGCTCCAGTCCAACGAGCGGAATACCCTGTTTCAAGTAGGATTCGACTGCTGTTAGCAAGCGGTTAATTTCCAGCTTCGCCTCATCGATCAGACCATTCGTCAGATAGGTACGCCCGCAGCACAAAGGATGCCGACCGTCATCCGAAATCGGAAAGTGTATGCGATAGCCCGCTGCGACCAAAACACTTATCGCAGATCGCAGATTAGCCGGCTCAAACCACCTGTTGAAAGTGTCAGCAAACAGGACCACCGGCTTGCCATTGGATGGTCCTAGGCTTTGAGACTGTAAAAATGGATTTCGATGCCATTTTGGCAACGGACGATAACGACTCAATTGCGTAACGGGTTCCAAAACTGAACGGACAGCGGAAGAATTGGAGATTAGACTACTAATCCAGGACAAACGACTGGCATACCGCGCGAAACGTGGCAAATGACCGATCAGTTTCTCGTGCGTTGTAATACCGTGAGCACTTGATATAGCCGCGGTAGTTTCAATCTTCATCCTTGCCATGTCAACTCCGGTTGGACATTCCCGTCGGCAGGCTTTGCAACTGACACAATATTTCATCGCGTCACGCATCGCATCAGAGGTCAATGCATCCGTACCGAGTTGACCGGAAATAGCGAGACGCAGAACATTCGCTCTACCCCGAGTCACATGCCGCTCATCCTTGGTTGCACGATAGGAAGGACACATCACACCCCTAGAAAGTTTTCGACAGGCACCATTGTTATTACACATTTCAACGGCGCCTTGAAAGCCGCCGCCCTGACCGGTCCAGCCCCGCCAATCCAAGACGGTACTGATTTCAGGTACGGTGTATTCGGGCGGGAAGCGGAATAGTCGAGCATCATCCATCTTCGGCGGGTTGATGATTTTCCCTGGATTCATTATTCCAGCCGGATCACACAGCCGCTTAATTTCACCGAATGTCTCAACCATCCGTTTGCCGAACATCTTCTCGTGGAACTCCGAACGGCACAATCCGTCTCCATGCTCTCCAGAGTGCGATCCCTTGTATTGGAGTACCATGTCAAAGCATTCTTCGGCAATGGCGCGCATAGCCTTGATATCCCGTTCCTCGCGCAAGTTCAAAACAGGGCGAACATGTAGACAACCCACAGAAGCATGCGCGTACCAGGTTCCTCGGGTGCCATGCTTATGGAAAATTTCTGTTAGCCTGTCGGTATACTCGGCTAGGTCCTCAAGGTCGACTGCGCAGTCTTCCACGAAAGAAACCGGTTTGCGGTCATCTCGCATAGACATCATGATGTTGAGACCAGCCTTTCGTACTTCGAACACCGAAGCCTGAAACTTTCGGTCAATCGCATCAACCACGCCGCCTCGGAATCGTTTAGGATTTGTAAACTGGTATCCGAGTTCAGCCATCAATTCACTCAGTGCCTTCAAACGTCGAAAGTTCTCGGACTGATCGCTTTCAGCAAATTCAACTAACAGCAAAGCCTCTGGTTCACCATTGACCATATTTTTGACAGTGTCTTGAAAAATCTCAATTTCACGGGACAATTCAATCATCGTACGGTCAATGAGTTCAACAGCAACGGGTCCCAGTTTGACGATATGCTGGGCTGATTCCATTGCTGCATGAAAAGTTGGGAAGTGACAGATGCCGAGTAATTTGTTGTCTGGAATTTGAGATAGTTTGAGGTCGATGGTGCGACTTAGGGCCAGGGTGCCTTCTGATCCAACTAGCAGGTGCGCTAGATTGATTGAATCTTTTTGAGGAACCAGAGCATCAATGTTGTAACCACCGACCCGTCGCATTTGCTTCGGAAACCGCAAATCAATTTCTTTGTGTTCTCGAACACCGATATCGATGAACTGCTTGAATAGAGGATGAATACTTGCAGACTTCACAGCTGTCTCACCAAAGCCAAGTGTTTCACCACTCGGCAGCAAAGCATCCACAGCAATGACATTGTCCCGCATCAAGCCATATCGAATGGACCGGCTCCCGCAGGAATTGTTACCGGTCATGCCACCGATTGTTGCTCGACTCGCAGTGGAGACATCAACGGGAAACCAGAATCCATGGGGCTTGAGAAATCGATTCAACTCATCTAGCACGATACCACCTTGGACCCGACAACGCCGGTTTTCGATGTCGAGATCAATAACCTGATTCAGGAATTTGCTGTAATCCAGCACAATTGCATGATTGACTGTCTGGCCGCACTGCGATGTCCCTCCACCCCGGGGCAAGAGTGGAATTCCCTGCTGTCCCGCATAGCCGACTGTCTCTACAACATCGTTCTCGTGCTCTGCAAGAACAACTGCCAGAGGCATCATCTGGTAGCTTGATGCATCGGTCGCGTATCGACCGCGATCAAAATTAGCGGTCAGCACTTCGCATTTGATACGTTTCGACAAGTCACGCTTTATTGTGGCTGTATCAGACATTACTCCAACGAATCAGGTAGTCAAAATCAGTCGAGTGCATTTTACTTAGGCAAGGAAAGGGTAATGGATTCCAAATTGCTTACAGAGGGAGTTGAAATATAGTTGAACGATTAGTTCCGATCAACCGAATTCCTTGATTTTGAAGCAGCTTGTTGACTAAACAGACAGAGGGTACAACATTTCAAATAGCAGGCTGAAATCAAAACCAAGTATACTTTTTTGTTTCTTTGCACTTCGTTGCGTCAAATACCTGAAATTCAATGACTTCAATTCCAGTCATCGACATCTCTCCGCTGCAGAATGAGTCTGATTCTGCGCTTAGATCTGTCGGAAAAGTACTGCGCGCGGCATCTGAGACTGACGGATTCTTTTACATCACTGGACACGGTGTAGATACCGATCTAATCAGTTCGACTTTTGAAACAGCCAAACAATTTTTCTCGCTGCCTAAAGAAAAGAAGGCTGAAACAGAAATGTCCGACACCCACCGCGGTTTCTTGTCAATCGGGGAGTCAACCATGGAGGGTTACAGCAGCGCCGACCAGAAAGAAAGCTTTATTTGGGGAATTGACGAAGATCTCGATGACCTTTCATCTGAAGTCCAGAGTCAACTACTCGCACCAAACCGCTGGCCGAATGAACCCGCTGATATGCGCTCGGTTCTTAACACCTTTTTTGATGAAGTTCACAATTGCTCCCGGAAGATACTTCGTGCACTAGCCGTATCTCTGGATGAATCTCCAATTTTTTTCACCCGAAACTTCAATCGCCCAACTTCCAGAGGATCACTGATTTATTACCCAGCGACTGAAAAAAATTCCAATGGTTATGGAGTCTCGCCACACTCAGATTTCGGATGCTTGTCCATGCTCTTGCAAGGAGGGCCAGGGCTAAACGCCCAATCTGCCGATGGCAACTGGTACGAAGTAGAACCGATTCCGAATACATTTGTTGCCAACATCGGAGACCTGCTGTCACGCTGGTCGAATGGTCGATTTCGTTCGGTTCCACATTTTGTTGTCAACAAGGGTGGCCAAGCGCGTTATTCAGTTGTTGTATTCGTAGACCCTGATTCCAACACCGTCATTGATCCTATTCTTCACAATGGCGAAGCCGCAAATTTTGAACCAATCACCTGCGATGCTTATATCAGCGGCCGGTTCAATCGATCCTTCGCATATCGAAACTAGTTGATGAAATGACTGCCTGGATCAAAATGCTCTCTGACGAAGAGGCGACGGGAGAAGCAAAAGAGGCTTTGGAAACGACTCGAACGCCACACGGAACAGTGGACAACGTGATGCGAATTCACAGTCTACGTCCAAAAACCATGCATGGTCACGTCTCACTGTATCGAAGCGTACTCCACAGCAATGATAATTCACTGCCAATCTGGTTTCTTGAAACCGCTGGAACCTATACCAGCCTTCTGAACAAGTGTGATTACAGCGTTACACATCACAGTTCAAATCTGCGCAAACTACTGAACGACGACGTACGCTACGAGCAAATAATTTCAGCTTTGAAAAACCGCCAACCAAACTGCGCCTTCCAAGATAAAGAACTGGCAATGCTAAATTACGTGGAAAAGCTGACAGTCGCGGTTGACTCTATGCTTGAATCAGACATTGAGGCTCTATTTCAGGCCGGATGTGATGACGGTGAAATCCTGGAATTAAACCAGGTAGTCGGTTACTTCTGCTACGTCAACCGTCTGCTCAATGGTTTAGGCGTGACCACCAAGGGTGATGTGATCGGCTACTATTGATTCACTCCCAAATTTGGATTGAGGAGTATGGACCAACAAGCAGAATTCAGGGTATTTCCATGAGCAAACAGTATTCCGACATCAATTGGAATAAAACTCGAATTCAATCGAGTCTCGACTTTACCTCTCCAGGCAAGCGATCCGGCGACCTGCGCCTAAAGTACTCCGACAACCAGACCCCTTTGGGTTACATACCCATTCCTGCGGGTGTCATTATCAATGGAACCGGTCCAACAATCCTCCTGACCGGCGGGGTACATGGCGATGAATTTGAAGGCCCCATTTCTCTTGTCAAGTTTCTTCGCGAAACCAATGTTGACGACATTCAGGGACGAGTCATCATTTTTCCGGCAATCAATGCACCGGCCTTGAATGCCTCGGCCAGAGTGTCACCGCTTGATGACGGCAATCTAAATCGAGCGTTTCCCGGAGACCCAAACGGATCTCCAACTCAGGTCATCGCACACTTTGTCGAAAGCGCGGTGATGCCAGTCTGCGATGTTGCAATTGACCTGCACGCGGGTGGTAAAGCCTACTGGTTTTCTCCCTGTTCGATGGCAACCTATGATGACGATCCAACTCGTCAGGCAATAATCATGGAACTGGCAGATGTATTTGGTTGCCCCTTAGTCTGGGTGATGGGAATTTTCAATGATGATCGCAGTGTGAATGGTGCTGCCGTTCGTAACAAAATCCCATCAATTGCGGCCGAACTGGGCGGTACCGGCCACGTCTCTCCGGAAACCATGAAGCTTGGAGAGCAAGGCATCCGTAACTGTCTGCGTCACTTGGGAGTTTTGTCAGGTGAAGTTGAACTGCGAAAAGAACCGGCAACATTTTTCAAGATTGTCGATGCAAATCAAACCGTTTATGCAACACACCGCGGCTTGTTTGAACCCGCTTTTACACCCGGTGATCGCGTTTCAGCTGGCGACCTGGTTGGCTATATTCATAGTATCAGCCATATTGAAGAACCGCCCATCCGAATAGAATTTCCAATCGGCGGTGTAGCCTACGTGCGGTGTCATAGAGGCTTGGTTGAACACGGCGAAGGTCTCGCAGTGGTCGGCGTTGAATCGGACAACACCGGTGAAGAATTCGAACGGGACTCGTATTGAGAATGACGCAGCAGACTTGCTGCGGATAATCAGTGAACACCGCGTTGGTATACGCGGCGGCCCATACTCCACGTTTCTCGTATGTTTGCAGAGTCACCGAGAATAATCAGTGCAAATAACTTCTCTGATACGGATTGTGACTGCTCAAATCTCTGCTGTATCAATCGTTGCCCGCCATCGTCCAGAATCACAAAATCTGCCTCTTTACCAACTTCCAGGCTACCTACGTGCTCATCGATATTGAGCGCCTGTGCACCGCCTAGAGTCGCGAGATAGAAAAGATCCAACTCGTCGACATTTCGGTCGCCACCAAGACTCACCACCTTGTACATCTCGTGCATGGTTTTAAGCATTGAAAAGCTCGTGCCTCCACCCACATCTGTACCAAGCGACAAACCGATATGATAATCATCCAGCTGATTTAGCGGCACCAAACCGCTGCCAAGAAAAGAATTAGATGTTGGACAAAGTGCAATTGATGCACCAGCATCCGCCATTCGCTGCTTTTCAGCGTTACTCAAATGGATGCAGTGAGCGAACACTGAATGGTCCGTAACCACACCAAACTTTTCATAGACACCCAGGTAGTCTGAACAATCAGGATACAGTTGCATTGTCCATTCATTTTCTGGTAGTGTTTCTGCCAGATGTGTGTGAAACAAAAGGTCAGGATACCTTTGCACCAACCGTCTGCACAACTCCATCTGCTTGAGAGTGGATGTCGCTGCGAACCGCAATGTGATGGAGTAGCTTTGACGTCCTGTGCCATGCCATTTTTTGATTAGCCTATCAGTTTCAGCTTCGCCACCATCTCTCCCATCAAGCAAGCCTTCTGGAGCGTGCCTGTCCATAAGCACCTTTCCTGCCACCATTCGAAGGCCCCGCGTATGCGCCTCTTCGAAGAAAACATCCGTAGAGTTTTCATGAACCGTTGGATAGACCTGTGCGCAGGTTGTCCCATTGCTGACCAACTCATCGAAGAATTGTGATGCAACGGCTGCTGAGTGATTTCGATCACTAAATCTGAGTTCTTCAGGAAACGTGTAGGTTTCAAGCCACTCCAGCAGACCGGGTGCGGGTGAACCAATAATCCGCGTTTGAGCATAGTGGATATGGGTATCAATGAATCCGGGACAAATGAAACAGCCAGGATATTCAAAAATTGGAATTTGCTCCTGAAAGGTGTCTAGACATTCTGTCGCCTGAGCAATAGATTCGACTCGCCCATCCGAAATGACCATGATGCCATCATTAATGAAACGGAATGCCTTTGAACTCTGTCTTGGGTTTGCGACAAAATCAAAAATTGCACCACGAATGCCGAATTTTTTCATATCTTCAGACAAACGAATCAATTCTCAACCTGTTGAATTTATACAAATCATTGAATTTATGAGTTCTCCCATGTTGCCCTCCAATTTTCGGTTGGCAAATCTATTCTCCCGAAAGTCGTAAGTATCCGTCCCGAGTTTGCGGCGCCTTGATTCCCAACAGACGGCTGCCAACTTGGGTCTTCAATATTTGCGCAGTTCCCCCGCCAATGGTGAACATTCGTACGTCTCGATACATACGCTCCAGTGGCTCCTGATCACCGTATCCTCGAGCACCAAATAGTTGCAGAGCATCGCTGACGACTTTGATCGCGCTTTCCGACGCAAAGAGCTTTGCTCTGGCAGCCAATAAGGGGTCTGGGAACTGGCTCTTCCCTTCTTCGGCGGATTTCGCCGCTTCATAAAGCAGTAACCGCGAAGCATGGACTGACGTATCCATTTCTGCAATCATCCACTGCAAGCCTTGAAACTCAGCGAGCGGTCGTCCAAACTGGTGCCGGTCAGTCATATAGCGCTTTGCATGGTCGAGCGACCCGGCAGCTATACCCATTGCGATCGTTCCCGCTCCGACTCGTTGACTGTTATATGCATTCATTAGATCAGCAAAGCCTCGACGAAATCCTGATGGCGTTGGAAGCATAAATGCTTCGTCCACTTCCAGGTCATTGAAATGGAGTTCGGCTTCTGGCATTCCGCACAAACCCAAGGTATGCTCTCGACGGGCAACAGTAAATCCGTCAGGTTTGATGTTGTTAGCCGGGTCGTAGTGAACCAGAAATCCCCCAATTCCCAGATCCTGTCCCTCTTCATCTAAAATTCTAGCGAAAATTAAATGGAGTTTGGATATTCCACCTCCGGTAATCCAGTGCTTAACTCCATTGAGAATGTATTTAGAACCCGCTTTTTGGGCAACGGTTTTCATTTCAGTTGCAGCACTGCCAGCTTCCGGCTCAGTGATGCAGATTGCCGGTTTGTCACCCTTGAGCACCAAAGGTGCGCAGTAATTTTTCTGCTCTTCTGTGCCATAAGCTATCACTGCGCTGATGCCCCCCATATTTGACTCAACGACAATTCGTGCGCTCAGTGCGCAACCACGTGCAATCTCCTCAATTACCAATACTACATCATAGAAAGATGCTGACTGTCCACCGTACTGCTTAGGAATCGTCATACCCATCAGACCAGCATCAACCAGGTCGTCAATGTTTTCCCAGCAGTATTCACGGGACCTGTCCCACAAAGCAGCTTTAGGTGCAAACTTTTGAGACAGCTCCTTGGCAATCGATAAGAAATGAACGGAGCGATGAGATTTATTCATGAGAAATATTAGAAGTTCAATTCAAATGCTGCTGCATCAATTGATTGAAACAGAGTATCCACCTTTAATCCTTTGCTGAAATGGTTTCCAGTATCGACGCAGCCCAAGTCTTGTGAATACGAATCTCATCCAAACTGAGACCAGAGAGTTCGTAAGGTAAAACTAACCAACGGTCGGTTTCGTTTATGAAGTATTCGGGAGTCGGACGATCCGCCACTGACCTGTACCACACGGTTGCCACCCGGATGTCTTCCGGCAAATTCTTACGCAGTTTTTGACGAAGTTTCTCTTTCGCCGCCTGTATGCTGTAACCACTGCTAAACACATCATCCACTAGCAAAAGTTGATGATAAGCCTCCAAGCGATCGACTAAATATTCATAGCCATGAACCCTAATGTTTTCAGAATTCCGTATCATGTCGGAGTAATTATCCATTCCGCGGTAGGACGTCCGTATGGCAATGTGATCCGTTTCCACTCCCAAATGTTGTAAGCATTCCTGCACAACGATGCCGACTGCACTGCCCCCTCGCCAGATACCGACAATGAAGTCAGGTCGAAAGCCGCTTTCATATACGCGTCGGCCGAGTCGAAATCCATCCATAATCAGATCATGCTCTTCAACAAAAACTTTTTCTTGAGCGTGTAGCTTTTCCATGCTGTAATATTTTATTCATGAGTGCCAAACTATATATACAAGCCCAGGATTTGCTGAACGATGCCATGCAACTCGGTGCTATGGTAGTCAATAGTGGTTTTAAGCCGAAGTTCATTGTTGGTATATGGCGCGGTGGGACACCAATTGGCATTGGTGTTCAGGAAGTTTTGTCTTGGGCTGGAATTGAATCAGATTATATCGCTATTCGGACATCCTCTTACGAATCCACAATCGACCAGCGCGGCCATCTCGTGCGCGTACACGGTTTGAGCTATCTTGTGGACAGAGTCAATGCAGAAGACGGTTTGCTTCTTGTAGACGATGTTTTTGACACAGGTTTAACCATTGAGGCGATCATTGACAAACTGCGTCGTAAAGCAAGACTGAATACGCCAGAAGATATCCGAGTTGCAGTTCCTTGGTATAAACCCACGCGCAACCGGACTGAAAAGGTGCCTGACTATTTCTTACATGAAACAGATCGATGGATTAAGTTCCCGCACTCGCTTGAAGGGTTAAGCGATGAGGAAATTCGCATTTTCCGACCTGAGATTTGGAAAGTTCTAAACGAGTGAACCAGACTCAGGTGCACTGTCGTTTCTCATGTTTCCCAGATTTACGGTATCGCTCCCTAGTACGTAATTGTAAGTGGCTGTCGTGGATGGCATTGATACGCAACGACAACATAGCACATGAAGCTCTAATCAGATAGAAACTGAACGATATCAGTAATATGAAACTATTGCCCTCTATTGTTCAAGCCAATTGAATCCCATAACTTGCGTAATAGTTTTTGTGCTTTGGATATTTCCGTGGAAGACAGTTCCATGGCAACAATTTCTTTCGCTTCTTGAGAATTATTGTGTCCAGAAGCTGCTGCAACACTAAACCACGCATAGGCCTTCAATTTATCTTTAGGGATTCCATCACCTTCGTAAAACATCCCGCCAAGATTGTACTGCGCCATTGAATCTCCTTGTTCAGCTGCCTTAAGGAACCATCGCACAGCCTCGGTGTCATCTTCCAGTACGCCTTTGCCGTTAGCGTACATAAAGCCGAGATTGTTCTGCGCTGAACGATGTCCTTGCACAGCTGCCTTAAGGTACCAGCGCACAGCCTCTACATCGTCTTCCGGCACGCCTTTGCCATTAGCGTACATCACTCCAAGGTTGTACTGCGCCTTTGAATCACCTTGCTCAGCCGCCTTGAAGTACCAGCGCGCAGCTTCGGTGTAGTCCTGCAGCACACCCTCGCCGTTAGTGTACATGTGGCCAAGGTTGTTCTGTGCTGAACGATGTCCTTGCTCAGCCGCCTTGAGGTACCAGCGCGCAGCTTCAGTGTAATCCTGTGGAACGCCTTTACCTTTGTCGTACATCACGCCTAGATCGTGCTGTGCAAAAGAATGGCCTTGCTCGGCCGCTTTGAGATACCAGCGCGCAGCTTCGGTGTAATCCTGCGGCACGCCTTCGCCGTTAGCGTACATCACACCTAGATTGTGCTGTGCAAAAGAATGGCCTTGCTCAGCTGCCTTGAGGTACCAGCGCGCAGCTTCAGTGTAATCCTGCGGTACACCTTCACCGTGATAGTAAATCCAGCCGAGATTAAATTGTGCGGTAGAATCTCCTTGCTCAGCTAGTATCTTCTCATTTTCCAACCCATCTGTTGCGAGCACCGGCATCGAGACCAATACAAAAATCACTAACAAATTCCTGAGCAGAAAATTCATGAAATTTGCAACTAAAGTGTTGTGAAAACCAGATGACATCAGTCTGTAAAAGACCAAGTTCGTTAGTCTATTTTTGCCATTTCAGTTTTAACACTATAACAAATTACAGTTACAGGTTGGTTGCAGTGCCCTTTATCCGCACCGATGAAATTGAGTGGGCGTGCCAAGAGTTTGTATGCCACCATGAGCGTGGGTAGTGGCGTTCACAACCGCTGTCCGGTTCTGGTCAGTAACAAGTGGTACTTTTCCGGTTGTTTCCCGAAGGACGTAGTTCAAAGAGAAATAACCGAATAACGGAAAGAAAAATTCGCCTTCCATTCAACAATACGCATAAGAACCTACCTGATGCGCACCATTCAGTCGCATCTCAGATTTTACCACGCCAGTGAGTGGTTCCGATACTCAGTGTTTTCTGATAAGAATTTAGCCAAATTAACCCCGGGGGTCGGGGTCATCATAGGGAGATAAAAGCGATCTTGAAAGTAAAAAATAAAGACTGTGGGAGGCCGGCAAGCATTCCTGGAAGGGACCTGGGTCGTGATACTAAAGGTAGCCGCCGGCAATTCCGACTCCTGCGCTCGGTTTAAATAAACCAACAAAATTCAGGGGTGCTTGAAATCAAGCATCCCTGAACAGTGATTTCTATTTATTCGACCAGTAATCGCTACTGCGGTAATGAGCCTTCGACACCCATGACGTAGTAGCTCATTCCAAGCAGGTCCCCATCACTTAAAGTGGTACCCGCTCCAATAATTTCATTACCAGACTGATCCAGAATCGGCCCAGCAAATGGGTGAAGTTCTCCAGAACGAATGGCTGCAATAGTTGCTTCAGCGTCGGCAATGACATCCGCAGGTACAGATTCTGCATTGATTTCAGATGACTTGATCATATCAGCGCTATATCCACCCCAAACGTCGCCCGATTCCCAAGTGCCTTCCAGCACTGCTCTCGTGCGTTCGACATAGTAGGGGCCCCAATTGTTAATGGCTGAGGTCAAATGCGCTCTTGGGCCAAAGGCAGACATGTCGGACGCTTGACCAATTGCCCAAACACCGCGTTCTTCAGCAACTTGAAGCGGTGCTGGCGAATCCGTGTGCTGAAGGATGACATCGGCACCCTGATCGATCAGAGCTTTTGCAGCATCGCCTTCTTTACCAGGATCAAACCAGGTACTCACCCAAACGACTTTGATGGTTGCATCTGGATTGACGCTACGCATCCCTAGGGCGAATGCGTTGATTCCTCTTACAACTTCTGGAATGGGGAAAGATGCGATATATCCAATCGTATTGGTTTTAGTAACTTGACCCGCGATTCGGCCATTAACATATCGTGCTTCATAAAAGCGCGCCAGGTAAGTGGAAACGTTATCTGCACGCTTGTAGCCGGAGCAATGCTCGAAATAAGTATCTGGAAAACTCTGTGCAACCTTGATGGTTGGGTTCATATAACCAAAAGAGGTGGTAAAGATTAACTTGTTTCCGTCCGCGGCAAGCTGTCGAATGACTCGCTCAGCATCCTGACCTTCAGGAACGAATTCAACAAAGCTCGTTTGTACTTTGTCACCGAATGCTTCTTCGACCGCAAGACGTCCATCGTTGTGCTGATATGTCCAACCGTGATCACCAACCGGACCGATGTACACAAACCCAATCTTTAGGGGGTCATCGGCCAGCGCTAAACTCGAACCGATTGCGTAAGTAAATGCCGCAACCGCGGCGATTAAGAACTTTTTCATTCTCCTATTTCTCCTAATTCTTTTTTCTTAGCTGGTGATCGAATACAAAATCACCCAAAGAAATTATGCGATAAATTTGAGCTTCTCTAAACTGCTCCATCGAATTATTTTAACACCAACAGATAGCCGCTATAACCTGTGAAAATAACCCGAATCCTTTTCATCCAAATCACCACGAACATCAAACGAGACTCAGAAAACTTAGACGATTCCAGATAATCTGTTGTTGTTGATAATGAAATCAATCAGGTGTTAGAATGGAATATCTGACCCAGACAGGCTGGCGCGCTCAATTTCACGCGCGAAGCATTTCTCGAAATCAACACCAGCACGAGTATCGTCACCAGGTACGGCAGCATTGACAGCACCTGTCCGGGTATCTGTACACCAAATCCCTGCAAATGTAGCTGGAAAATGGTCACCGCTCCAAACAAATAAGCGCCAATCAGGACTCGGCCGGGTTTCCACGTTGCAAATACCACTAAAGCCAGCGCAATCCACCCGCGTCCTGCAGTCATTTGTTCAACCCACATTGGTGTGTAGGATAAAGACAGGAATGCACCACCCAGTCCTGCCATCGCGCCGCCAAACATCACCGCAAAAAACCTGATTCTGATCACCGAGTATCCAATCGAGTGAGCAGCATCATGTGATTCCCCCACCGCTCTCAATACCAGCCCAGCCCTGGTTCTAAACAGGAAAAAATGGACAACCACGACCATTAAGACCGAAAAGTAAATCAGAAAATCTTGCTCGAAAATTAATGGACCAAAAATGGGAATGTCACCGAGAACGGGAACATCAAGCGACGGTAGCTTATCGATCGGTAATCCGATAAACGGAATTCCAAGCAGAGAACTGATGCCGATACCGAATAGAGTCAGCGCAAGTCCCGAAGCAACCTGATTAGCCAGGAAAAACAGTGTAAGCACCCCAAACAGCATGGACATGATGACACCCGCAGCAGCACCAGCAACAATACCAAGTGCCCAGCTGCCTGTGGTTAACATCGCTATGAATGCACTGACCGCACCGACCAGCATCATTCCTTCCACTCCGAGATTCAGAATCCCGGATTTCTCCACCACCAACTCCCCTGTTGCCGCAAGTAACAGCGGAGTGGCAGCACTCACAACTGTAAGCAGAATTAATTCAACTGTGGTAATGGCAGCCATTAGGTTGACCTTGCTGAACCGCTGATGCTTGTTTTTCGAATTTCGATTCGGTAGTGAATCAGAATGTCGCAGGACAGCAAAAAGAACAGCAGCATCCCCTGAAACACACCAGCAATGCCAAGTGGCAAACCAAGCTTGATCTGTACAAATTCACCACCCAAATACGATAGCGCTAACACCAAACTCGCAAACAATATTCCGACGGGGTGTAAACGTCCCAGAAAGGCAACAATGATTGCCGAAAAACCATATCCGGGAGAGATAATCGGCTGCACCTGCCCAATCAGCCCTGTAATTTCAATGATGCCCGCCAGTCCAGCGAGTCCTCCCGCACCCAATAAAACACACCAAATCATCAGGTTTGAGCGAACCCCGGTATATCTTGCAGCCTGTGGCGCCATTCCAGAAACTCTGACCTGAAAGCCTGCCAGTGTTCTGGAGATCAAAATCCAACCTGTGAGGATTGCCAGCAATGCAAATATCGTTCCAAGATGCAACCGTGTCCCAGGCACGATCACCGGCAGTATCGCAACGTTTTGAAATAGAACGCTTTGAGGAAAGTTGTAGCCTGCTGGGTCCCGCCAGGGACCATGAACCAACGTACTCAACAGTAAAATTGCGACATAGACCAGTAACAGACTGGTCAGAATTTCATTGGTGTTGAACCGTGTTTTTAAAAAAGCTGGAATCGATGCCCACGCCATGCCTCCTAATATGCCAAGAATCAACATGGCAGGCAGCATCAGAATATTATTCGACTCGGGAAAATAAATGACCAGCGCACTGCCAAATAAAGCACCAACTGTTAACTGGCCTTCTGCACCGATATTCCAAACATTGGCTCTAAATCCCATTGAGAGCCCTACTGCGATCATTGCCAGTGGTGATGCCTTGACCAGGAGTTCGCAAACTCCATAGAGATCACTGATTGGACTGATGAAAAACGCATAGAGACTCTGAAGCGGCGGATAGCCAAGCAGGTAAAACACGACCGTCCCCGCAATCAGACTCAGTCCCAATGCCATAACAGGGGTCATCCAGGTCATCAACCTGGAGTGAGTCTGTCGAGGTACCAACTTAATTCGCACTGGTTCTACCCTATGCCGCTTCAGGATGGGCGCCGCCCATCAAAAGACCAATTTTCTCAGCTGTCAGACTCGAAACCGGATAAGGCTCGGATAAACTCCCGGCGAACATCACAGCAATTCGGTTGCACAACTCAAGCAATTCATCCAGGTCCTGTGAGATGACCAAAACTGCCGTACCATTGGCGGCAAGATCAAGCAGCGCCTTGTGAATGGCCAATTGAGAGCCTGCATCCACACCCCAGGTCGGCTGTGAAGCGAGCATCACCAATGGCTCCTGTAGAATTTCACGGCCGATAAGAAACTTTTGCAGATTTCCACCGGAAAGACTGCCAGCATCAACGTGAATCCCCGCATGTCTGACATCAAAGTCATCGCAGGTTTTCTGTGCAAAGGTTCGAGCATTTGAATAATTCATCCAAAGCTTGCGAGCCAAGTTAAAGCGCTGGTGTCCGCTCAAAAACACATTTTCGATCAATGACATACTGCCAACGGCACCATGACCCAAGCGTTCTTCCGGAACGATAGCCGCACCGAGTTCTCTGCGCTCACGAATACTTCTCTTCCCGCACTCAACACCGTTAATACTTATGGCGGCGTTGTCATCGGCCAGCACCTCACCAGCCAGCATTTCCATCAGCTCTGTCTGTCCATTGCCGGCAACACCGGCAATTCCAAATATTTCTCCTTCACGAACGTCAAAACTGATGTTCTTTAATGAAATACTGCGTTCATCTTCAGCAGTCCGCGAGAGGTTTTGGACAAAAAATTTTGTCTCACCCGTTTTCTTTAACTCGTAAGCTGGAGGGTCGAGCGACCTTCCAATCATCATTTCTGCAAGGCTTCGCGTACTTTCCTTAGTCGGGTCACATTCTGCGACCACTTTACCCTGCCTTAGAATAGTAGCGTGGTGACACAACTCCTTTATTTCTTCAAGCTTATGGCTGATGTAGAGAATTGCGCAACCTTCATCAGCGAGTTGGTTCAAGACTTTGAACAGGTTGTCTGCTTCCTGTGGTGTCAGAACCGAAGTCGGCTCATCCATGATTAGCAGTTTTGGAGACTGCAACAGACAGCGAACAATTTCTACCCGCTGCCGTTCACCGACTGACAGCGAAAATACATCGCGTTCGGGATCAAGTCCCAAACCGTAGGTATTGGAAACTTCGTGAATCTTTTGTGAGAGCCCATCGCCTCCCTCTTTGGAAGAAATGGCCAGTTCGATATTGTCCCGAACCGACAGCGCATCAAACAGCGAAAAATGCTGAAACACCATACCGATTCCGATCTGGCGTGCGTGGGCGGGACTTGTCACGCTAATCGAGTTTCCCATCCAGTACATGTCGCCTTCGTCGGCGGCATAGTATCCGTAGATGATCTTGACTAGAGTGCTCTTGCCGGCACCATTTTCCCCAAGAAGAGCATGAATCTGGCCCTCTGGAATTGAAATGTTAACCGAGTCGTTAGCTAATACTCCAGGGAAAGCCTTGGTGACACCCTGAAGTTCCAGCAACGGTGAACTCACGTTTGCACCTCTGCCTGAAGAACCGATCTTTCTGCATCTTCACTAATCGCCATGCGATTTCGAATTTCCTGCAACTGCGCAGCTGTCGAAAGAGCAATGACCGCGGGGTATTTTCCGCGAATGCTGGGAAGTCCGATTGGACAGACCAGCCGCTGCAGTGTAAATGAACTAATGCCATCTTCAATTAAGCGCTGCTCGAATCTTTGCCGTTTGGTATTTGAACCGATCAACCCGAGCCAGCCAAAGTTCCGTCGCTTGAGAATATGCAGACAAAGCTCATAATCCAATCCATGATCGTGGGTCATCACAACGAAAAACGTCCCATCTGGCTGGGCATCAATGAGACTGGTTAAATCATCTGGCGAAAGGGCTCTTGCATTGTCTGGGATACTCGAAGGAAATACGTCTTCACGCTGATCCACCCAGTCAATCTGAAATGACAGGTTCTGCAGCAGCGGTACAAGCGCCTTGCCAACGTGTCCGGCTCCAAACAATACAATCTTGATTGGCTTCTCATTGAGGTGCGTGATAAACCACTGAGTCGAACCTTCAGAAACCAGTCTGCTGTACTCGGAACTACCAGCAACCAGTTCCCTAGCAGTGTCCCAAACCGAATCAGGCAGATCTTCAACATCTTTTCTGCGGGATACGACCCTGGTCGGGCGGTCATCGGACACGCTAGACACCGAGTACCGCGGTCTGCCGTCTCCTTCAATTCCTAAATCATGAATGAATTCATCAGCCATATTTCCTGAGAACATCTCATACATC
Source organism: Gammaproteobacteria bacterium (assembly GCA_022823625.1). GTDB lineage: Bacteria > Pseudomonadota > Gammaproteobacteria > Arenicellales > JAJDZL01 > JAJDZL01. The sequence goes on along the minus strand of JAJEHQ010000011.1, from coordinate 154,065 downwards.
AACTGCACCGCGCCACCACAGCATTGCTTCAGCGTAATACCCAATCCTGAAAATTCGGTCTTTCGAGTAAACTCCTGAGGCTGCGCGAGAATCGCCTGCGCATTTTTGATCGCCTGAAACTCCAGATTTCCGCCGCCGATGCTGCCTTGCGACGATTCTTCTGTAACGATCATTCTCGCCCCAACCTCTCTTGGTGCAGAACCATTGATTTCGATCACGGTCACGATCACGAAGCGATCAAGCCCTACCAGGTTTTCGTAGAGATCCTGCCGAAGACTCATTGACTCACACTCCATTCGAACGCATTTTATCGATGGCCATCAACACACGTTCAGGTGTGGCAGGTGCATCAATAGCTGGCCATCGTTTGTAGTCCGATAGACTTGAAACAGCATCCGATATTGCACTGAAAACGGAGACAGCCAACAATAGCGGTGGCTCACCGACTGCCTTGGACCGATAGATTGTCTGCTCGACATTTCGGCCGCGTTCCCAGATCTTCACATTGAAGGCTTCTGGTACATCACCGCTGGCAGGAATTTTGTAAGTTGAAGGGGCGTGGGTTTTGAGTGCTCCGTTATCATCCCACCACAACTCTTCGCTCGTCAACCACCCAGTGCCTTGAACAAATCCACCTTCGATCTGACCAAGATCAACAGCTGGATTCAGTGAGCGGCCAACATCATGAAGAATATCAACCCGGGTAATTCGATATTCACCAGTCAAACGATCAATTGCAACCTCACTCACTGCTACGCCATAGGCGAAATAGTAAAAGGGATGACCAGTCATGGTTTTTGGGTCCCAATTGATTTTTGGTGTTCTGTAATATCCGGTAGATGACAGCGATACGCACGCTACTTGAGCCATCTTCGCCAGTTTTTGGAATGAAACGGATGATCGGCCCGCGATAACTGAGCCATTCAAGAAGATGACCTCGTCTTTTTCCACACCAAATGCCTTGGCAGCTACACCGATTAATCTATTTTTGATCGTTCGTGCAGCGGCTTTCGCAGCCATACCGTTTATGTCTGATCCGGATGATGCAGCAGTTGCAGAGGTATTCGGAACCCTTGAAGTGTTGGTTTCCACCAACTTGACCCATTCCAGCGGTACTGAGAATTCGTCGGCCACAACTTGTGCAACTTTGATGAACAGACCCTGTCCCATTTCTGTCCCACCGTGATTGAGATGAATGCTGCCGTCCGTGTATACATGAACCAGAGCACCCGCCTGATTGTAGTAGGACATTGTGAATGAAACACCAAATTTAGCGGGTGTTAGCGCTATGCCTCGCAATAGGTTGGATTCACCCGCATTCATTTGTCGGATTCTCTGGCGGCGGGCATAATAGTCTGAAGATTCAAGTAGTTCCGCGGTCATCTCGTTCAACACAAAATCGGAAATTTTCATGCCATAAGGGGCGATATTTCGAGTCCGTTTTCCGTAATAGTTTCGCTGGCGTACTTGAAGCGGGTCTTTTCCGAGATAACAACCGATTTCATCAATAATTCGCTCCATACATAGCACCGCCTGAGGTGCCCCAAACCCTCGAAATGCTGTGTTGGAAACAGTATTCGTACGGCAAAGATGAGTCGTTGCAACGACATTTTCCAGGTAATAGGCGTTGTCAATGCTCAGGAGAGCACGATCATTGATGGGTCTGGATAGGTCGGCGGAGTAACCGCATTTTGAAGCCATCTCAACGAACAGCCCGTGAATTGTTCCATCATCTCCAAACCCCACCCGATAACTGAAAAGGAAATCATGTCGTTTGCCGGTCGCCAGCATATCTACATCACGATCAAGTCGAATCTTTGCGGGTCGTCCGGTTTGTTCGGAAGTCATCGCCGCAATACAAGCCCACTGCGAGGCTTGTGACTCCTTACCGCCGAATGCTCCACCCATCCGACGAACTTCGACTGTGATCGAATGTAACTTTTTGTTCAGCAGTTTCGAAATCAGAAGTTGAATTTCAGAAGGATGTTGAGTGGAACAGTAAATCACCATATCTCCACCCTCTCTCGGTATCGCCATTGCGGCCTGACCCTCAAGGTAGAAGTGATCCTGACCACCATTTCGAATCGTTCCTTCAAATTGATGTGGTGCGTCCTGAATTGCCCGCTCTGGCTCACCTCGTCGAATGGTTGAAGAAGGCAGCACGAATGATTCCCGATCGAGTGCTTGTTCAATAGTCAGAACAGGCTCTTCAATTTCATACTCGACAACAGACTCGCGGCAGGCAAGACGTGCCTGAAGTTCCGATTCAGCTGCTACCGCAAACAACACCTGTCCTGCAAAGTCGACCCGACCCTCCGCAAAAACCGGATCATCTCCCATTGTTGGACTGCAGTCATTTATTCCAGGCACTGTACTGGCATCGAATACTGCAACGACACCTGGTGCACTGTCAACCTGGCTTGTGTCCATTGAAGTAATTCGAGCTGCGGCATGGGGACTGAGTGCTGGCCAGATGTGCAGCAGATTTCTTGGTTCTGGAAAGTCGTCAATGTAAACTGCTTCACCGGTAACATGTCGTGCAGCACTGTCATGGGCAATGGGCTTGTGCACACTTGCTGGCAACAGGGATTTTGTCGGTCGATCAAGCATAGTCTGCCTCCCAAACGATTGTCTGTTCGCGTCCCGAGAGTTCATCGAACAGTTTTTCAAGCAGATTTCCAGCAACCCGAGTCCGGTAATCAGAACTGCCCCTAAAGTCAGTTATGGGGTTGAAGTCCCGCTGTAAAGCCTGTCGCCCTCTGACAATTGCATCGCCAGATAAAGGAGAACCGATTAGGGCTTCTTCACAGTGAAACGCTCGTTTTGGTGTTGCAGCCATTCCACCGAAAGAGATTCGAACAGCCTGAATAATTCCAGCTTCCAGTGTCAGAGAGAACGCCCCACAAACCGCGGAAATATCCTGGTGAAATCGCTTGGATAGTTTGTAAACCCTGAATTGCTGTCCTTCTATAGGCAAGGGTAAATCGATTCGTTCCAGAAATTCACCAGGTCCGAGGTCCTGCTTGCCATAGTCAATGAAGTAATCCTCAGCGGGTAAGGTACGAGAACCGGCAGCACTTGAGATAATTAATTTTGCATCAAGCGCAACTAGAACAGGCAGGCTATCTCCTATCGGTGACCCATTCGCAACGTTGCCACCAATGGTGGCTTGATTTCGAACCTGTTCTGAACCATATCGCCTAAAGAGTTCATCCAGTGATGGATAGTATAGAGAAAGCGTATCCATTGCTTCAGCTATGGTCGTTGCAGCACCAATTCTGATCATCTCCTTTTCGACCGAGATGCTTTGAAGCTCCTGAATATCAGAGACGGAGATGACACAATCCAGGTGTCGACGCTCTTTGGTTACCCAGAGCCCTACATCGGTTGCACCTGCCACAATTCGGCTTGCGGGCTTCTCCTTGAGAATCTGCTTCAGTTCCTTAACGGTTGCTGGTGCGTGGTAGCTTTGCTGACTCGAGTCAATATGAACTGAAGGTGCGGCATCTAGATCTGACAGAGACCGTAAGGTTTGCTTCTCGCGATGGTCAAATTGATCTGGCTTGTGTCCATGTAAAGCCTGACGGGCAGCGCGTACAATCGGTGCATATCCGGTACAGCGGCAAAGATTACCTGCCAACGCATCATCGATAGCAACCCGACTCGTATCACATTCATTGTGATACATGCCAAACAACGACATCACAAATCCAGGCGTACAAAATCCACACTGCGAACCATGCTGGTCAACCATTGCCTGTTGCACCGGATGCAACTCATCGTTCCTGTTTTTCAGGTGTTCAACGGTAATCAACTGTTTACCATGAAGAAAGGGTACAAACATGATGCATGAATTACAGGCTTTGTATCGAAGTTTGCCATTTACATTTTCTGCGACGACAACTGTGCAGGCACCACAATCACCTTCGGCGCACCCTTCCTTGGTACCAGTCATCCTCTCGACTTTACGAAGATACTCCAGTACAGTAGTAGTCGGCACGATATCCGTCAGCTCACGGCTTTCACTACCCAACAAGAATCGAATTGAATGTCTGTCTTGCATCAACTTCCCCGATAAGTCGAATACCCGTATTGAGATAGCAGAAGCGGGACGTGATAATGCTGCGTCGGATCGGAAATTCCGAATCGAATCACAATCGCATCCAAAAATTTGGGCTCAGCCTGGCTGTCATTCCAGGAATCAAAGTACGCGCCTGCCTGAAACACGATTTCATAACAGCCCTTGACAAATGAGTCGCCTTCCAACAAGGGTTGATCACAGCGGCCATCATAGTTGGTTGTATCGGATGCAACCAGTTCCCATTCGGTATTCGAATCGTCTGCTTGAGCTTCATCCGATGTCAGCCGATAGAGTTCGATAGCAATACCTCGCCCGGGACAACCATGTACCAGATCAAGTACATGTGTCGTTAATTTATTCATTGAGATGTTCTACCGAGTTGTGCATACCAATCTCCAATAAGCTGACGTTCGGCTTCAGTCATCTGTGAAAGATTGCCAATAGGCATCGACCGGGTGGCTACGGAAGTAGTGTAAATGCGTGATGCAAGTGTGTTGATCTGTTCGTCAGTATCCATCACGATGCCCCCCGGTGCCACTTGAAAATCAGTATGCACAGGCGCCGCGGAATGACAGACCGTACAACGTTCATGAATAACGCTGCGTACGTTCTCTATTGAAACTGATTTTACAGTATCCAAAGTCGACCGGGATTCGGGCAAAGTCATCAGCGCAATCAGGACGAATATTCCAGCCCCGACCAGTAGCAGCCACCACTTTGTACCCGGCAGATGGCGAACGTTAAAGTAATGTCGGACGACGATTCCAGCAACGGCAATTCCGATCAAAATCAGCCAATTCCAGCTACTGCTGAAGGTTGACGGGTAATGACTGCTGATCATGATGAACAACACTGGCAATGTCAGATAATTGTTGTGCCGTGAGCGGGTCAATCCTGCCCTGCCAAGTGCCGCATCCCGTTCACCACCTGTTTCCATTGCCCGGACCAGTGATTTTTGTGAAGGAACAATCACTGCCATTACATTCAGCACCATGACGGTACCAATGGCCGAACCCACATGGATAAATGCACCACGCCCGCTAAATGTATTACACAGAAGAATCGTCAAGAGACAAAAGTATGTAAATATGATTAGAGCAAGAAGCATATGCCGTTCGGCAAAGGCCGACCGGCACATCAGATCGTAAAATATCCAGGAGATTGCCAATGTAGCAACTCCGATCGTTATTCCCTGCCAGGGAGCAATTTGAGCGACTGACTGATCCAGTAAGTAAGCGTTGGCATTTCCATAGAAGATCAAGACCAGCAATGCCAGGCCCGTAAACCATGTGAAATAAGCCTCCCACTTGAACCAATGGAGCTGAGCTGGTAACTCATCCGGGGCAACCTCGTACTTTTGAACGTGGTAAAACCCACCGCCATGTATTGCCCAGAGGTCCCCTTCAATGGAGGGGTTTACCGACTGCTGTCGAATGAGACGGTTTTCGAGCCAATTGAAATAGAACGACGCACCGATCCATGCGATGCCAACTGTCAGATGGGCCCAGCGTAACGACAGTTCAAGCCATTCTTGGAGGTGGGCTTCAATCATCGATATTTGATTGAGATTCCTGATTGGTTAGCCAGGAGCGAATTCCATTCACTCTTATTTACTTTTTCCAGGTAGACGCAAATCGCGCGAGAATTATAGTGAACGTACGGATTGCCAAAATGCTGGCCGTTAGTTCTGTTGGGCTACTGTACCTAGTTGAAAACTCTCCATTTCACTCTTTCTAACTTAATTCTATCGCTAGTCTCTTTCGGGTCCAGTCAAGCACAGTCTATTGACCAGACCGGCTCACTTATCTCCTGAACTCAATATTACGCGGAAACCTTTGTGCTTCGCACCTCTGATTGTGAAAGAAAAATGATGGCAAGCACAATTAGTAGTGAACCGAATATTGTCCAAGAATCCGGAAACTCTTGGAATACCAGCAACCCAATGATTGCAGCCCAGATAAGTCTAGTACAGTTCACTGGAAGAACAACCGTTGCATCATACATCTTTAACGATTTTGTCATGCTGACATGGCCAATTGTCCAACACAATCCAGTCAGAATCACTTTGATTAACTGCTCGGTCGACATCGGCGTCCAAACAGAAATGGCAAAAAAAGCAGAAACCAAGCTTGTCACCAAGAGTGACCAGGTGATGATCACAACTGGTGACTCCGTTCGGGAGAGTACTTTGGCAACAACCAGGGCGAATCCCCAGAGGAGTGAAGACAAAAGGACAGCATAAGCGCCCAGTGAGGCTTCAATATATCCTGGGCGAAGAATTGCAATAATCCCAACAAAAGTAACAATCACACTGATCCAACGGTGAAAATACATAGTTTCTCGCAGAAAAAGGACCGATAGAATCACCGCGAAAACAATACCGACAAAACTGAGAGATGTTGCCTCAACGAGCGGTGTCAACGTCAATCCAAAGAAAAACATCAGGTTTGCAGCCGCGACCACCGTCCCCCTAAAAAAAAGCAGCTTTTTGCGCTGAGATTTGAACTGATGCTGCTTTCTGAACGCTGAAAAAACAGCGAGTGAGATTAACCCGACAACGCTATTGATGAAAGTGATCTGAAAACTGTGAATGTCCTGTCCAAGATGGCGCACCAGTGCCTGCATGGTGGCAAGAAACAATGTCGAAGTCGCCATCAGCAGGATCGCGCCGATGGCTGGCGGAATTCGCTTCACGTGCTTAAAAGAGGTAACACACGACCGATACAACGCGTATCAGAAGGATTGCGGGATGAAAGAGATTCGTTATGAAAGTATTATTCTGCGCTCAAGACCAAAGCATCCTGTGCGTTCCAACACACATCAACCGGTGTATTGATTTCCAAAGGAACTTGATCAGGCCGCTGTTCTACCAGAAATGGCTTATCTGCTCCAACATCAACAAATATATCCAGCAGATTACCGGAAAATGTAGAACTGATGACTTTCCCCGGAATTTGATTGTCATATCTGTCTTTGTGTCCTGACCTGCCAATCGCAAGTTTTTCCGGTCGAATGCCAACGCAGAGAGATTTCGACTGTACTTCGGTCGCAATTTTTGCACGAATATTCACGTCATTGAGGATCCTAAGTTCTGCAATCCCTTCTGATTCGCCCAACAGTTCTGCATCAAGCAGATTAATGCGTCCGACGAAATCTGCAACAAAAGAACTTTGTGGAAAGTTATAGATGTCCCGAGCGGTGCCTACCTGTTCAATTTCACCATTCCTCATAACGGCAATTCGATCAGACATGTTCATTGCTTCTGTTTGATCGTGAGTGACGAAAACAGTTGTAATTTGGAGTTCCTGTTGAATTCTTCGCAATTCCAGCTGCATGGCTTCCCGAAGCTTAAGGTCCAAAGCGCCTAGCGGTTCGTCCATTAGTAACACTCTCGGTGGATATGCTACAGCACGTGCAACTGAAATTCGCTGTGCCTGTCCTCCACTCAGTTCTGAGGGATAGCGTTCTTCCACGCCAGGTAAACGCACCAGTTCGAGTAGTTCCACTACCCTGTCATTGATTTTCTCCTTTGGAGTACGTCTTTCACGCAGAGGAAAGGCAATGTTCTCTTTAATGGTCAGATGCGGAAAAAGCGCATAGTCCTGAAAGACCATTCCGATTTCCCTTTTCTGCGGAGGGAGATTCGTGATGTCCTGATCACCCAGAAGAATCTGTCCCTGATCTGGATCGTTGAATCCCGCAATTAGCCGGAGCGTGGTTGTTTTGCCGCAACCAGAAGGACCGAGGAGGGTGATGAATTCACCCTCCTCTATGTCCAAACTAATGGTCTTTAGTGCGACTACACTGCCAAATCTCTTGGTAACATTCCGCAGAGCAACGCGCTGTGACATTGTTGGCGATCAGTGAAATTTATCGCACTGCTGATTATTACTGAGCAATCGCTCTGTTCCACTGGTCGGTCCAATCTGGAATGATGACTTTCGAATAGTCAACTCTCAGTTGGCTACCAACCTTTTCGGGATCCAGTACGATCATTTCTGCTACAAGCGGATCATCCGCCATTGGTTCAAAAACGCTCTGATTGACGGGAACCAGACCTGTTTTTATGGCCATCTTAAGTTGATAGTCGGAACTGATGAACTGATTAATGTACCATTGGGCAGCTTCAGCATTCTTGCTGTTTTTCATAACTCCCCACCAGCCTTCTGAGGCGACGCCAACAAGCTCGTCATTGATTCGTGGATGGACGGTTGTCACATTCTGGCCGGCGAGTTTTTTTGTGCGCAAACACCAGCCTGCATGAACGACTGATGCAATGATGTCACCTGATTCAAACTGTGCCATCGTCTCGCCGCCACGGGCCCAAAACTTCAATACATTCATTTCCTTAACAAGATTCAAACCCGGCTCAATGTTGGTTTCATCACCACCTTCAGCAAACGTTACTCCCGCCAGACCGGTAAGGCCACCACCTGAATTGATGTCAGGAAACTGGATCCGTCCGGCAAGTTTTGGATGCACAAGATCACGATAGGTTGTGGGTACCGGAATCCCTTCTTCTGCAAATTTATCCTTGTGGTAGCAGATTACCTCCTGGGTTTCCCACGACCCAACCAACCATTCGTTGTAGCGGCTTTCCGCCAGGAATTCAGTGTTGGGAATCAAGCTCAAATCCAGTGGGTGAAGCACATCAAGTTCATGATAGTCTTTTACCTGAGCAGCAAGAATTTCTACCACGTCAAATGGGGCTTGACCGCGCGCAGCAACAATTTTTGCGAAATTTGCCGCTGGGGATCCGGTTACAAACTCGACTTTTCCGCCTTCTGCTTCAAATTTTGATACGATGTTTTCCACCTGGTTGTCTTTCCACAACCCTCCCCACGTACCAACGAGAAGCGTAACACCATCAAACTGACCTGCTGCTAAAGCCGATGATGACAAAAATAATGTAATAAAGATGCCAGCTAAGGCATTTTTAGCTGATTTAAACATTTCTCACTCTCTCCGTTTGCAATTAATTCAAACACCATTGAATTTTCAGTGTTGAGACGAAGTCTTTTTCAGGTCGATGCCATCTGGTATTTACCAAGCACTAATCTGCATTACGTCTGACATCACAAAAAATTCAACTGGTTTGTAGAGTTTACAACAAAACTCTTCGACTGCCATAAATTTCAGTGATGTACGCTTACATTGTGAGATTATCAAACTGGCTAGAAACGATTATCCCACTCCACGGGAACCGCCTACTTTCAATAGCGCATCAAGTCCTATTACTTTTTGGACAAGCAGTAGCAGAAGCAAGCAAATAATAATCACCAATGTAGCAGATGCCATCAGGCTCGGTTCAAAATCGTTTTCAAGTGCGAAGAATATCTCGACTGGATAGGTTACAAATCCGGGCGCACTCAGAAATATTGCAACAGGAACATCTGAAAATGAAACCATGAACGCATACAGCGCTCCGGCATAGACTCCGGGCATAATCACAGGTAGAGTAACACGGAAAAAGGCGCGCCTCGGTGATGCCCCATGAATGACAGCAGCCTCCTCAAGGCGCGTATCGAATCTTTGCAGAATCGCAGTAACCGTGCCGACAACATAAGGTGTGGCGATGAAGATATGACCGAGTGCAAGGCCGATGAGAGAGCCTTGCCAATAAAATCCGGTCAGGTCTCCAATCCAGTAGAACAGCTGCAGAAAAGCGATTCCGGTTACGATTGCCGGAATCTGCAAAGGCGCGCGAAAAATTGCACTGATCAGCGCTTTTCCGGGAACGTTACTGCGTACCAGACCAAGCGCAGCGGGCACGCCCAAAAGACAAGCACACAGTGATGCTACGATCGCAAGCACGAAGCTCAACAGCAGCGCGTCGATCTGTCCTTCGGGAATTTGGGTGTACCAATATAGCGACAACGATTCAGGTGGAAATTTGAAAGAAGCCTCAACGTTTTCCGTCGGACCGTTCAGTGATGTACCGATCACAACCACTATGGGCGACAGGAGAAATATGTACGAAATGGAGCAATAAAGTCCAAAGAAGAATCGGCCGATTAATTTTTGTAATCTGTAGGTCACAAACTTCATGAACAGTCCTCAGACAACAACGAGATGAGCGGCGCGCAAACGTCGAAGCAGATAAATTGACAAAAGATTGATGACAATCACCGAAACCAGTAATACTGCAGCAATCGTCGCTCCCATGGAATACTTGATATCCATCATGACAATCCTTTGGATCATCACGGGGAGCGTGAAGACGCGTCCACCGCCAAGAAGTGCTGCAGATGTGAATGCCCCCATACACATGTTGAACACCATGAGAAGCATCGCTGTAACACCTGGCAAAGACAACGGAAAAATAATGCGGTAATACACTCGCCAGCGATTTGCACCATGAATTTGCGCGGCAGACTCCAGCGATTTCGGAATCGTTTGAATGATGCTGTACAGCAGAAGAACACCAAATCCGAGTGTAAAGTGCATCAAGCCGATGACCACGCCGGTTTCATTACCGAACACTGAAAAAGGTTTGTCAAAGAGCCCGATGGCAAGCATTGTCTGATTAAAGAGGCCATTAGCGGAGAATATGACAATCAGTCCGTAGACTTTGATCACGATAGTAATAAAGGTCGATACAACGATTCCCGCGAGCAAGATCATGGACCAGCTCGATCGCATTCGCGCAATCAGGTAAGCGACCGGAAATCCCAGAATCAATGTTGACAGTGCTGCAAGTGCTGAAGTCTTAACAGTTACCCAGAGAATCTTGAGGTAAAAACCATCTGTGAGAAATTGAACATAGTTTCCAATGACCAACTCGTCTCCAACGCGCCCAAGACCGAGATCTTCAAAAAAACTTGCTCTCAGAAAGACAAACTGTGATGCCGCAACCAGTGTGAAACCGACAATGAGCGGTGGAATTAGTAGTATCCACCATCTAACCCACATTTCCACACCTCAACTTTCTGCGGGACTGTTGCTCTGAGATTTTTACTGACATATAGAATTAATTTGGACGGATTTGTACGTTTTTAACGACTTTTAGAATCTTTTAATGAAACAACATCAGCCTTTCTTCTGCCGAATTTCGCGGGCCTTGGCACGCATGTGCTCTTTCAGTTTCGCATGCGCCTCAACTGTACCATCGTGAAATGTTCCGACAAACTTGTCAATGGGAATTTCCAGTCCGCCGTAATTACAGTGGATGAACCGATGATGCATCTGATGATGAAACGTTCCAAGCGAAATGATCTTACGCCGTTTACCTGCAATCGAGTTGTAACCACAGTGTGTAGTCACTGCAGATAAGGCAAAATACTGAAGATGATAAAGAACATGAATAGGATGAGACAGGATAATCCAGTGAACTAAAACCGATCCCAAAAAGATCAGATGTTCAATCGGATGCATGGACAGTCCCGACCACGGGCCAACATTGGTATTTCGATGATGCACATGATGGGCAATCTTGTAGAGTGGTTTCCAGTGCAGCCAGCGGTGAACAATATAGAAGTAAAAAGTCTCCCAAACCGGCACGATCAGGAAAATTGCAACGAACCAGATCGGATTTTGAGCCCACTCCATGACTTCCAGGTAGCCATTCGCAAATCCCCAAATCAGTAATGCCTCGTACCCTGTCCAAATCGTAACACCACTGACGATTGTCCAGAACATGTTATCCAGTACCTGGTCTCGGAAGGTATAGGGACGACCTTTGCCAAAGCGCTTGCTATCGTATCGCCGTCTGTCTTTCTGAAATCGGAATACATAGAGGTAAAGATGCAGACCGCCGGCAAAAATCATCATCAGGACGAAATTTCTCAGCCACATCAGGCCAATCCAGTCGAAAGCAAAATTCTTTGACACGTCAAGCGGTGGTTGGAAATAAGTCCAGGATAACCACGCAGCAAAAACGATGATCAACTTCTCCGAAATAGGAAACCAACTTCGGATAAACCAGTTCATAATTTTCAATGGATTCAAGGGCCACTCAAATAGCGGTGACACAGCCAGAGGAGTATCAGGCTGATAGTTCCAGTGAGGAACGCCATCCTTTTGTGCCCGAGGATTCGGTGAAATTGTCTCAGCAGTCATTTTCAGACCATTTATTTGAAGCTCATATCAACACATCATACACACGCGTATGTCTCAGAACAACAATTTTTTTGAATTGATTCAGCAGCAAATGCTGAAATCGTCTCAAGAGACTTTCTTAGAGCTGCATGACTCACGTTCAATTTCCTTTTCGGACGCAAACCGACTTTCAGCCCAACTTGCCAACAAACTGATTGAATTGGGTCTGCAACCCGGCGATCGAGTAACCGCACAAATTGATAAATCAGCACAAGCAGTATTACTGTATTTGGCTTGTCTTAGAGCAGGAATTATCTTTCACCCCCTGAACACCGCCTATACACTGAAAGAACTGGAACATTTCCTGGAAGACGCACAACCGATGCTATTTGTATGTGGTTCGAAGCGAGCGGATGATGCAACTGAACTGACAAAGAAACTCAAAATCCAGTTAGTTGAAACACTCGAAACAAATGGGACGGGTACTTTGTGTGAAGATATTACTGATTACGACGAGCGCTTTGAAACGGTGGTGCGTGAGGGGAACGACACTGCTTTGTTGATCTACACATCCGGAACGACTGGCAAGCCCAAGGGGGCGATGATTACGCACGCAAACATCAGCTCGAACGCAGCCAGTCTGAGCCAGGTTTGGGGTTGGCAAAAAGTTGATGTGCTGTTGCACGTACTGCCAATTTTTCATGTTCACGGCCTTTGTGTTGCGTTGCACATACCCTTGCTGATGGGCACGAAAATTCTGTTTCAACCTAGGTTTTCGGTTACGGAAACCATTGAATTGCTTCCGCAGTCCACAGTCATGATGGCGGTACCAACCATCTACACGCGTCTACTGTCTGAAGCGGAATTCAAGAAAGATGTGTGTGATGGGATGCGGCTGTTTGTATCCGGGTCGGCACCCCTGTTGCCGGAAACGTTTACACAGTTCGAACAACGAACTGGACACCGAATTTTAGAGCGCTATGGAATGTCTGAGGCGCAAATGATCACATCAAACCCTTTGAACGCTGTTCGACGCGGCGGAAATGTTGGGCTTCCATTACCCGGTGTTGAAGTTCGCGTATGTGATGGCGATGGAACTTCACTTGAATATGGGGAGATTGGATCTCTTGAAATAAAGGGTCCTAATGTATTCAGAGGATATTGGCGCAATCCGGATGCTACAAAATCGACGTTTCGTGAAGATGGCTACTTCATCACTGGAGATGTAGCAAGAATTGATGAAGAAGGTGTGGTTACCATTGTCGGGAGGGAAAAGGATTTGATCATTTCCGCGGGCTTCAACATTTATCCCAGTGAAATAGAATTCCAAATCAATCAAATTCCCTTGGTTAGCGATTCGGCGGTGTTCGGAGTGCCTCACCCGGATCTGGGGGAGGGAGTTGTCGCTGCAGTTATCCGACAGTCGAACAGGTTGAGTGAATTACAGATTAATGAGTCTCTTGAAAAAAACGTGTCTGCGTTCAAGATTCCTCGGCAGATTGTCTTTGTCGATGGGTTTCCGAGAAACGCAATGGGGAAAATTGAAAAGAATCGACTGAGAGAATCGTACCGTTCAATTTTTTCTGAAGGAGGTATCTGATTTTTAGTGTTTCTCCATTTCCTTTGACAGCTCATCCATCAAACCTGACACACCTCCCAATGACCAACCTCCATCGACAGGTATAACGGTACCTGTCACATAATCTGCCAGAGGTGATGCCAGAAACATCGCCATCCTTCCAATATCCGAAGATTGTCCGAGTCGTTTAAGTGGTACAGACTCAACAACTGAATTCAGCAGTTCCGGAGTGGGCGCCAATCGTTTCATTCCCTCAGTATCCTGGATTGGACCTGGTACGATTGAATTGACGCGAATACCTTCGCCTCCCCATTCCATGGCGAAAGTCCGAGTAATCATATCGACACCAGCCTTTGCGGCACACACGTGTGATTGCAGAATCATCGGGATGAATGCCTGCGGTGCCGAAATATTTATTATTGAACCTCCAGGTTTTCTCAAATGAGGATAAGCTGCTTTCAATACGTGAAAAGTGCCGAGCAAATCAATATTGACTACCGCTGCAAATCCGTTTGGTGACATATCATTCGCCCGGGCAGGGAAATTACCAGCAGCACCGGACACTAAAACGTCAAATGCTCCAAACTGATCTGCAAAATGCTGTAGTCCTTCAGTTACCTGATCATAGTTTCTGACATCTGCGATAGACCCGAGAACTTCACCACCTGACTGACCCAAAAACTCGACAGCAGATTCAACTTTCCCTTGTGAACGGCTGATGACCCCGAGTCTTGCACCCGCATCGGCAAAATTTTTTGCCACACCGAGGTTGATGCCACTGGTACCACCGACCACAATGACAGTGTTAGCGGAAAAGTTGAAATCAAGATTTTCGCCCATGACTGACGGTCAGGCCGAAAGGCTGGTTTTAATGAGAAAAGAAGAGGAAATTGTATAAGATTCAAGATGTTGCGGATTTTTTTCCTTCGACTGCGGAAAGAATCATGTACAGGACGGACATACCAGCGCCCCACCATGCAACATTCGATAAAAATGACCCTGTAAACGTATCAAAAGATACCAAAACGAGGCAACATACAATTGAAACAATTCCCAAAAGGTAATTCATGTCCAAACTCCAATTAATTCATTGATGATTCAATCAAACTGAATCTGATTTTATCAGACATGGAGGTGTAAATACTTCAAGCGCCCGCTTTCGCTAAACATCGGAAGAAGTTTCACCGTCGCGAGCAGTAGCAATTCTAACTCCCGTAGCCAGCAAGCGTAATTCGAGAACAGAAAAGCACCTTGCCACGGTGAACTAGGCGTTCGGGTTAGTTCGTGCTGTTGAATTAGATCTTCTGTAAGTTCTCAAGTAGTTATTCTGCAGAATCATGAACACACGTTGATTCAGACAAGAGGCGAACCTTTAATGACATAAGTCAAACCTAAACCCCAGCACCACAAAAATATCAATGTAGACGTAAAACAGTGTCGAGTTTCATACCAGACTTCATAAAATATGCTGGCATCAATTCAAATTCTGCATCTTCGCCTTAAAGGGAATTTAGCAACTGCAAATCTTTACTATGTATTCAGGGAGTGATCATGGAAGTTCTTGACCTGTCACACGAATGTAGCGCTCAAAAACTCCACATTCAGGTAGCCGGCGGATTTGCATGGACCCGCGATAGTGTCAATCCGAACTCTTGCGTCGTTGCGATTAGAACCGCCGCGCGGAACGAATTAATGCGGGTAGTTGACATCATGGAATCGAATCCACTGCCCACACTGATTAGACGATTGGAAGATTTTGAAATCCCTCACACCCTGCAGATGATGGCAGACATCAAGCGTCGACTTGATGAACCACCTGGGGTAGCAGTGATCAACAGTCTACCGCTACATCAACTGAGCTCAGAGCAGGCGATTGATCTATTCTGGATTGTTGGCCAAAAAATCGGGCGAAATGTTGCACAGAAGTGGGACGGGACGATGATTTACCACGTTCGAGACACTGGTGCTGAATATGGATATGGTGTACGCGGCTCCTATACCAGTGTTGAACTGATGTTTCACAACGATAACGCGTTTGGAGTCGCCCTTCCTCACTATGTAGGTCTGATGTGCTTAAAACCTTCAGCGCAAGGAGGTTTGAGTCGATTTTGCAGCCTCTACACTGTGCACAATCGAATGCTGGAAAAATTCCCGAAAGAACTTGATCGTCTTTACGAGCCTGTTTACTGGGACAGACAGGCAGAACATATTCCTGGTGCGCCATTGGTGGCAAAAGCACCTGTATTCCGTTTTGATACAGAACGCCTATGGACTCGAGCAAATCCGAGTCTTATCATGAAAGGCTATGAAGTCGCTGAAACCAAAATGGATAGCGCAACAGAAGAAGCAGTACTTGCCCTGAAAGAGGTTTCTGAAGATCCATCACTTTGGTTTGAGTTACCAATTGAAAGAGGACATCTACAGTACATCAATAACATAGACATTGCGCACTATCGCAGTGAAATAGTTGATGATCCAGACCCAGACAAAAAGCGTCATTTGGTTCGTACCTGGCATCGCGACACGGGTAAGACAATCTACGACGGCTAGCTGAACTCCGTCATTCACGTTCTTGTTCTTAGCAAGTTCTGTGCGGAGAGTTACAACTCAACTAGCGCAAATTCTGGCATCACTATGAATTCTGTTCACAGATTACTGCTGGCCTGTGGCTAGTAGTTGTTTCCGGGTAAACCATCGACCCTAGCAACCTGCTCTTGTTCTGGACTGAACCGTTCAGAAAGTTTTGATAGAAAGACGAATTTTTCATTGATAAAGTTTCGCGTAAAATCTGGAGTAGTCACATCGGTACAACCAATGACCAAACTAAGCATCAATCTGAACAAAATTGCATTGCTGAGAAACGCAAGAGGCATGAATTTCCCTAAGGTACTCGACTTTGCTGAGCTTTGCGTCAAATCCGGTACCCACGGCATAACCGTACACCCGCGTCCAGACCAGCGTCATGCCACTTATCAGGACACTTTCGAGTTAGCAGAATTTTGTCAGGACTACCCTGATGTTGAGTTTAACGTCGAAGGTTATCCGACTGCAGATTTCATGGAAGTCGTAAAATCCGCCAAACCCGATCAGTGCACTTTAGTACCGGATGCGCCAGACCAAATCACCTCTGATCACGGTTGGAACACCCAATCAGAAAACCATTTTCTTCGACCACTTCTTGCAGACCTTCAGGAACATGGCATTCGAACCAGTATTTTTCTTGACCCGGACCCATCTTTGATTCCTTCTGCGGCAGAAACCGGTGCCGACAGAATTGAACTCTACACCGAAGAATACGCCCGGACCTACAACACTGAAGATCACGAACAGGTTTTTGAACAATACCAAAAGGCTTCAGTTATGGCACAGCAGCATGGGCTTGGCGTTAATGCTGGCCACGATCTGAATCAAAAGAACTTAGGAAAATTTTTGACTATCCCAGATGTTCTTGAAGTGTCGATCGGGCACGCCCTGACAGTTGAGGCCTTACTCCACGGCTTTGAATCGACAGTTCGATCTTACGTATCAATTGTGGAAGAGTCGGCGACCTAGCGTTTGCGTCGCCAGGGATTTCCGATTATGATCACTCCAGTCGACACGATGGAATGGTCTTCCTGAAATTCAGATGTTTAGCTGTGGTTACCTCTGGAAATCAACCACGTTCTGCACTTGCTCGCCTAATCCCTCAACCCCAAGCCTGACTTGATTACCCGGTCTGAGAAATACCGGTGGATTCAATCCAAATCCGACACCTGATGGGGTGCCAGTCAAAATCAGATCGCCAGGCATCAGCGTCATGTACCGACTCACGTAACTGACAATATGAGCCACCCCAAAAATCATGTCATCTGTTGAACCGGATTGATATCGCTTACCGTCCACATCCAGCCATAAATTGAGATTCTGTGGATCAGGAATTTCATCGCGCGTGGCAAGAAATGGTCCCAAAGGGCAGAAAGTGTCTGCACTCTTGCCCTTTACCCACTGCCCGGTTCCCTCAATTTGAAATGCTCGTTCGGACACATCGTTCGCAACACAGTATCCGGCAACATAGTCAAATGCCTCGCTTTCTTCGACATACCGTGCGACACGTCCAATGGCGACAGTCAATTCAACTTCCCAATCTGTTTTTTTACTGCCCTTTGGCAACATTAAGTCGTCATTTGGTCCGACGATTGATGTTGTTGCCTTCATAAACAGGATAGGCTCTTCCGGGATTTTCAAACCTGCTTCTTCGGCGTGCAGGCGATAGTTGAGACCTATGCAAACCAGCTTACCGACATTCGCCACGGGCGGTCCAATTCTAGGCGCACCTTCAACACGACTCAAGTCATTTAAGTTAAGTCTTGCCAGTTTGTCCAGGCTATCAGGTGCCAGCACCGATCCATCAATATCATGAATGTGTTCGGACAAATCTCGAATGTTGCCCTCCTGGTCAAAAATACCAGGTTTCTCCTGGCCCGCTTCGCCATATCGCACGAGTTTCATAAAAAATCTCCTAATGTGTTTTCTTGGTGAAAGGCTCTTGATCTGTACCAGTCTCAAACAATCTAATCAATTCGCTTTTTGAATTAATCGCCATATGCTTTCCGAAGTCACTGGCATTTGCACCTCTTCAATTCCCAACGGCCGTAACGCATCAACTATAGCATTCATAATTGCCGCGGGTGCTCCCGTTATACCTAGCTCTCCAACTCCTTTGGTACCGAGTGGATTTTCATCGGTTTCAACAGGATTCCACAAACTCTCAAACATCGGCAAATCATCAGCCCTCGGCAGTGTATAGTCCATGAAGCTACCACTTAACAGCTGCCCTGTGGATTCATCGTAGTGCGTTTTTTCCAATAATGCATGTCCAACACCTTGGGCAACTCCACCATGAATTTGTCCTTCACAAATCACTGGGTTGTAGATTTTGCCAGGATCGCTCACTGTTACAAATCGGCAGATGCGAACCATGCCCGTTTCAGCATCAATCTCAACTTCACAGGCTTGAGCACCGCTGGCGAACATTCCTGCTTGAATAAAGTGTTCATGTTCAGCGGTAAGCGGTTTGCCGGTTTCTTCAATCATCAATTTGGTAATTTCACACAGACTGACCTGCCGATCAGTTCCAGAAACAGTAAACAAACCATGAGCATATGCCAGATCGTGTTCTGCAACTTCAAGATGCTGTGCGGCATACTCGCGTGCTTGTTTCAGTACTTTCTTAACTCCGAAATGAATCGCTGAACCACCCATACGAAGAGATCTCGATGCATGAGTGCCACTGCCAGTGCGAACCCGGTCAGTATCGCCATCGACTATCCGAATCCTGTCAAGTGGAAGTTGCAATCGACTCGCCAAGACTTGTGCGAATACAGTTTCGTGCCCGACACCAACCGATTTGGTACCGACTCTCGCCTCGACAACATCGCCCAGAACCGATATTTCTGCAAATTCATTGGGCGAACCGCCGACACTGTCGAGATAAACCGAAAAACCCAATCCGCGATACTTGCCCTGCTGGGTACAAGCCCGCCTTCGAGTCTGATACTCATTCATATCGAGATGCTCTAACAGCATGTCAAAGTTAGCTGGATAGTTACCTGCAGAATAGCGAGCGCCACTTGGCGCTTTCCAAGGCATTTCACCTGCCTGGATCATGTTCAGTTTCCTGAAGTGAACAGGATCCATACCCATTTCATGAGCGGCTTTATCAACTACTCGTTCCAGCGCAAAAGACGCTTCTGCTCGGGCTACCCCACGAAAGGCTCCAATATTTGCAGTATTGGTAAAGACACCCTTGATCTGAAAATTACTGACCGGTATCCGATAAACACCACAATTGACCAGGTGCATATAAGACGCGTGTAGCCAGATACTGCGTTGATTCAAGTAAGCCCCAAGCCGCCACGCACTCACAAGTCGAATTGCAGTCATCTTGCCTTGATGATCAACTGCAAGTTTGGCAGTTAGCCGATGATCCCTCGATTGAGAGTCGGTCAGAAAGCTTTCAGATCGATCCAGTGTGCATCGCACCGGTGAACCTGTTTGCTGAGCAAGCCAAGCCAGCACAGCAAAATCCGGGTAGGGCGATGTACGCGCGCCAAAACCTCCTCCCGTATCTGGCGAAATGAACCTGACTTTTTCGGGTGGTTCATTCAGCATGTCAGCAATTCCCTTTTGGTGCCAATGAACCGACTGACTACCACAAATTACTTCGTATCGACCTGATTCTTTGTCAAACCGCGCGATCACAGCCCGCGGCTCTAAGAATGCAATCACGTGCCGAGGATAGTCGACCGTTACCGAAACAACCTTGACAGCTTTAGTAAATGCATCATCAACAGCCTGTCTATCTCCATATTCGGCGTCCACACAGATATTGCTTTCAAGTTCCTCCCACACTAGTGGTGCCTCGGACTTCAATGCCTGGTCGACATCAACGACAACTTCAAGCGGTTCGTACTCCACATCGAACGTCTCAGCTGCATCCCGCGCCGCTAGACTACTATCTGCAACAACCACTGCGACCGGCTCTCCTACCACACGGACCTTTTCCCTGGCAAGTGGCCATCGTGACACGACGGGAAGCTGACTACCGTCTTTATTGATAATTGGAAAGTCCGGGCTACGCGTCAGGGGATCAATCGGCTGTAGACCGGCTTTGGCTAGTGTTTCACCAGTTGCAATCATGCGAACACCTGGCATTTTCACTGCATTGGAAGCATTGATAGAAACTATGCGCGCATGGGCATAGGGGCTGCGAACAAAACAGGCAAACAATTCACCCTCTAAGTGCCAGTCATCTGTGAAGGAGCCATTGCCAGTGAGCAATCGGTCATCTTCGACACGCAATATTGGTCTACCAATCAAATCATCCATTTGCAAATTACTTCTGTCAGTTCGAAATTTTTATCAGTGTTTTCCAAAATGATTGTCGGCTCGTGCAAGTGGATTGAAACTCTATTCGCTGGGAACTCAGGGCTCCTTAACTGCAAATAATTTGCATCTCGAAACGCTTGAATTCTGGTAATTACACACTAACTATAAATGCCAAATACGACAAATCATGTTTTTCGGTAACATGGAGTACCTCGATGTCAGAAGAAACAACGATAGACAAAATTGATTTTCAAGCTGAAGTTCAGCAACTGCTGAACCTCGTCATTCACTCTTTGTACTCGGAACGGGAAGTATTCCTGCGAGAGTTGATATCCAATGCCTCAGATGCCTGCGGACGACTTCGATTCGAGTCATTAACCAATCCCGACATGCTGGAGTCAGAACACACGCCAGCCATTGAATTGGAAATCGCCAAGAGGCCCAAGACCATCACGATCCGAGACAACGGCATTGGAATGACCCACGAAGAGGTCGCAGAGAATATCGGAACGATTGCCCGGTCAGGCACCAAGAAATTTGTTGAAGCACTCACTGGAGAACAGTCCGAAGATGCCAATCTGATCGGACAGTTTGGAGTTGGCTTCTATTCTGTGTTCATGGTTGCCGAAAGAGTCGTCATGAAAACTCGTAAAGCAGGTACTGCAAAGGAACAGGGTGTTGTTTGGGAGTCAGATGGAGTAACCGGCTACACAATTGAAGATCAGTCAATTGAAAATCATGGCACCGAGATCATCATCACACTGCGTAAGGATGCCAAAGAATTTGCGGACACAGGGCAGGTTTCAAGCGTCATAAAGAAGTATGCAGATCACATCTCTGTTCCAATTCGACTTCGGGCTGCACCAACTGCCAAGAAAGAAGAAGAGTGGGAACTCGTAAACGACGGTTCTGCGCTCTGGACCCGGGCGCGAAAAGACATTTCCGATGAGGAATATGACAATTTCTACAAGTCACTAACCTTCGACTTTGAAAATCCGCTGCTAAGACTGCACAATCGTGTCGAGGGGCGGCTTGAGTATTCCGCCCTTGTGTATATTCCAGCTCATGCGCCATTTGACCTGTGGGATGCCGACCGCCAGCGAGGTATCAAGCTCTACGTTCGCCGTGTATTCATAGCAGATGACACAAAAAATCTGATGCCAAGCTACCTTCGGTTTGTACGCGGCGTTATAGACTCCGATGATTTGCCATTGAACATATCACGGGAGTTTCTACAGAAGAACAAACAAGTCGAACGAATTCGCGCTGGTGTAGTCAGGAAGATACTTGGCGAACTCAAGCGCGTTGCCAAGAAGGACAGTGAGAAATATCAGACCTTCTGGAAAGAGTTCGGCCGAGCGTTTAAAGAGGGAATCACAGAGGACGCGGACAACCGCCAAACAATTTCCGAACTGCTTCGATTCGCTACAACAAAGAGCGAAGGTGATGAACAGACTGAATCACTGCAGCAATACACTGATCGCATGCATGAAAAACAGGATGCAATTTATTACATCACCGCTGACAGCCACGCGTCAGCTCAAGGCTCTCCACATCTCGAGGTTTTCAGAAAGCATGACATCGAAGTCATTCTGATGAGCGACCATATTGATGAGTGGGTGGTCATGCATTTGACCGAATTTCAGGACAAACCTCTGAAATCAATAGCCAAGGGCGACCTTGAACTGGACTGGCTTGAATCCGAAGAAAAAACTGAAGGACAGCCCGATGAAAAGGTAGAGGCATTGATCGGCAAACTGAAAGATGTATTGGGCAGTCGAATTACTGATGTCAGAACCACATCCCGATTGACTGATTCACCGGCATGTCTGGTCGTTGGCGACTACGGACTCAGCCGTAATTTAACGCGTATTCTGAAAGCCACCGGCCAGAGTTCGTACAACGTGCCACCAATTATGGAAATCAATCCGAATCACCAGATTATTCAAAATTTGGTGGAATCAGATGACAATCTGGATGACTGGGCACATGTTCTGTTTGATCAGGCTGTCTTGAGCGAAGGCTCTGCACTGGATGATCCTGCCGATTATGTTCGACGGATCAATACCCTGCTCTCAGGTGCGTCCGGCGAGAAAAGCCCAATCATACTTGCTCCGTAATTTTTACGGTCGGCACTGTCGACCGGTTGAATTCGAATGAGAGGACGAGCGCTCCGTCTAATGGTCAGCAATTAAAAAGCTAAATCCTTGCTTAGAACACCGAAACAATATGACGCATTTTTGTGGCGCTGACGGAGGTTGAAGCTGTGTTTCGGTTATAAATTAACTCTGAAAATCGAGTTCCTGATGAGTTTAATTGTTGTCGTGGTTGGAATTGGAGAGCCTGGATTTTAAACCAGAGTAGTACGCCGAAATATCTTCAATATCCTTGTCGCTCAAATTAGCAGTGAGTTCATTCATCACTTGATGTTTACGAGCCCCGGATCTGTAATCACTAAGTGACTTCACCAGATAGTCCTGATATTGTCCGGATATGATTGGCGTCTTCTCACCGAGTACAACGTTGCCTTTTCTGTGACAGGTCAGACACGGTTGCGCTTTGTTTCTGCCTTCTACAGCGTCACCCGTCGCTACGCAATCACTAGGAACAGTGAGTAGGAATAACGCGCCAAACAGAATCTGTGCTGCGAGTGGAATTACTTTTCCCAAAGCAGTGCAATGACTTAATAAACTAATCGGAAATCAAGAAATCCGAAACCAAATAGTCAACCACTACAAGCCATATCACCCAGCGTGGAAACATGGCTTGCAGTGAATACAGAACCGTCTATGAAATTCCCAAGTAAAACCGACGAAAATCGATACTCCAAGAATTCAAAAGCGTCTTAATTTGGCTGTGATCAGTTTTGTGTGTTCGTTAATTCTCGTTAATATCCGGCGGCTGGACTTTACTGCCCCACAATATCGTCATGCATACCACCTAACACACCCATAATCGTGTCATGCTCCTCCTGGCCAACACCAGACGACATCATGGCTTTCGACATTTGTTCGGCAAGTGCTCCGAACTCCGCTTCCGTGATATCCATACCTTTGTGAGCATCCACCATATTCATTCCGGAATATGTACAAGGACCACCTGTCGCCTCGCAAACCTGCTCAATTAACAGCATCTTTAAGTTTTCAAGATCCGTATTTGCAAATCGCGCATTGATTCGATCATCCCCGCCAACGTTGGTCAAAAATGCCTCCACAACGGTAGTAATTCCATCTGTACCACCAATTTTGTCATACAGGCTTTTTTCTTCTGCAAGAAGGTTATTCGATGCAGTTGAAACAAACAGACAAAATGAAAATGCGGTAATACCCAATACCAAATGTTTTAGCTTAGCCATTGATCCTTCTCCATTATTTGATTTTAGTAACGTTCAAATTAGTCATTCAAACGGTATGCTCAGTCCAATTCCATAATAACACAAAATGCCGTAGGTTAAATTTTGAAGAAATTCCAATGAACCGCGATAAGCCACCATGTCCTCGCAGTTGACTTTGCGTTCTAAATTCAGTTTCGGTTAAAAATACCCAAATTTTGTTAGTGAAAGTTAAGGCCGAAAATAGTTGCCCTATGGTTGGATATTCAAAAATTCGCCAAGGGGCACGAACATGATCACGAAGAGAGAATTGTTGATGATTCACGAACTGGTTCAGAATGGCTGTGCTATTATCCTGCAAGGGCATGGTCACATGATGAACCTGACCGTACCAGATGAGGTGAACGCGACCTTGTTGGACTGGCTGAACACTGGCAAAGGAGACCGGCTATGAGCCCAATTGAGCCGCGCGAATTGCGCAACGCCTTTGGCGCGTTTCTGACTGGCGTGACCGTGGTGACTACTCACGACGCGCGGGGCAATCCGCTTGGCTTTACTGCCAATTCCTTTACCTCCGTATCGCTTGACCCGCCACTGGTTCTGGTTTGTCTGGCCAATTCTTCGTCGAATTATGATGCATTTGCCAAAGCTGGCGGCTTTGCCATCAACATCCTTTCCGAGGCGCAGAAAGAGGTCTCCAACATCTTCGCGCGCCCAGTCGAGGAACGCTTTGCGTCGGTGACATGGCAGCCCGGACCGTATGGTGCACCTGTGTTCGGCGATGTCTCGGCTTGGTTTGATTGTTCCATGTACAACACAATTGAGGCGGGGGATCATATCATTCTGATTGGAAAGGTTGAAGCCTTTGAGAGCAGCGCCCATCCCGGGCTCGGCTATGCGCGCGGGGCCTATGTGACTCCGGCAGCCGAGGCCGAAGCGCTCCGGACCGGAAAGAACATCCTTGTTTCGGCGCTGGTCGCATTTCATGGAAAAATCCTGTTGATGGATGATGGTCGCGGCCATCTGACTCTACCTGAAGTCAAGGTTGGCATGGAAGGTGTGAGCAGCGCCCTAAAAGCCCTGATCGCCGACATCGGCACGACGGCAAAGCCGGGTTTCGTCTATTCCGTCTATGAAAACGAGAGGCGCAAGACCCAGCATATTGCTTTCCTCTGTCAAGCAGAGGATGAAAGCTCAGTAACAGGCGTGTTTTACGAACTGACCGAAACCACCCTTGGCGACATCAACGATCCAGCGATGTGCACTATGCTGGAACGCTTCGCGGGGGAAAGCCGGGTAGGCAATTTCGGTATTTACCTGGGCAACGAAATCGCCGGCGATGTCCGCCCGGTCACGAAAAGGAGCTAAAGTTTGGAATTCTCTCTGTTTGCGCATATGGAGCGCATCTCCCCGGATCAGGACCAGAAACAGCTTTATGAGGAATTCGTCGAGCTGTGCAAAATCGCCGATGAAGGCGGAATGCGCGCGGTCTGGACCGGTGAACACCATGGTATGAACTTCACCATCTCGCCGAACCCGTTTCTGAACCTTGTGGATGTCGCGCGGCATACCCAAAACGTTCGTCTAGGCACAGGCACCATCATTGCGCCGTTCTGGCACCCGATCCGACTGGCTGGAGAAGCGGCGATGACCGACATCATCACCGACGGGCGGCTCGAACTGGGTATCGCGCGGGGTGCCTATACGTTCGAATATGAACGGCTGATGCCGGGGCTGGAGGCCTGGGAGGCGGGACAACGGATGCGCGAATTGGTGCCTGCGGTCAAGGCGCTATGGGCAGGCGATTACGCGCATGAGGGCGAATTCTACAGTTTCCCCAAGACCACCGCCGCGCCATTGCCTCAGCAGGAGGGCGGCCCGCCGATCTGGATTGCTGCGCGCGAAGCCAACAGCCATGAATTTGCAATTAAGAACGGCTGCAATGTACAGGTCACGCCGCTGTGGAACGGGGATGACGAGGTGCGCAATCTGATGTCGAAATTCAACGACGCCTGCGCCAAGTTCCCTGATCAGCCCCGCCCCGACATCATGCTCCTGATGCATACCTATGTGGCCGAGGATGATGAAGACGCCAAACTTGGTGCGGTCGAACTGAACCGGTTCTACAACTATTTCGGCGCGTGGTTCATGAACAAGCGCGAAATCACGCAGGGTCTGATCGCTCCACTTAGCGACGAGGACATCGCGGCGCATCCTTTCTTTACCCCGGAGGCGCTGGAGCGCGATCTGGTCGTGGCGGCAGCAGACAAGGTGATCGGGCGGCTCAAGATCTACGAAGAGTTGGGCTATGATGAATACTCCTTCTGGATCGACAGTTCGATGAGCTTCGAACGCAAGAAAGCATCGCTGGAACGCTTCATCAGTGACGTCATGCCAGCGTTTAAGTAGCCAAGCAGTGTGGTGCGGGTGAAATAGCGCAACTGCGAGTCGAACTATGCGGTGCGCCGTGCCAGCGACAGCGAGTCGCTCAACTCGGCCAGGGTGTAGCAATACACGCTATTGCCGGCTTTGAGGGCACACACACCGAGCACACAGGCGAGATGAGACTTGCCGATGCCGGGCGAACCCAGGAACAGCACCGATTCGCGCCGATCGATAAAATTCAGTCCCGCCAGCGTATCGATGCGCGGCTTGTGCAAAGACGGCTGGAATGTGAAGTCGAACGACTCCAGTGTTCTCGGTGACGACAGTCTGGAGGTGTCAAACGCCAATTTAAGGTACCGAGGCCTTCGGTCAGCGAGATCGCCCGTCAGTCCGGCTGCGACCGTAAAGCGGCTCGTAAATACCTCAGTGCCGAACTCGATGATCCTCAGGCGGTGGTGCACAAAGCGTGCGTCAGCAAACTGGATCCATTCAAGGACTACTTGAGCGAGACGTAAAATTTTGAAATCATCCTCGTATGTTCTCCATTGTTTGGGCAATAAACGAGGATGATTCCCAGAATACTCGAAAATGAACTCAACACAGCCCTGCAAAGGCCAGCAGCTGTAGTACTAATTGGTCCACGTCAAGTTAGTAAAACAACTCTTGTGCATGCCATTGGAGAAAAAATGATTCGCTGTATCTGGACCTGGAAGGTTTGTCAAATCAGGATAATCTCTCAGAACCGGTATTGTTTCTGGAAATTTACGAAGATGGACTCGAATTTCTTGATGAAATTAAGCGATCTCTTTCACCAAGAGTAAGTAGCGATTTTCACAGTGCTTGCGAGGATGTCAAACCAGTTCGTCAATTCGTGGCATACGCCGGAAAAGAACGTTTTCCAGTATCGCACAATCTTGAAGCAGTCAATGTTCGTCAACTGACTGAAGAAATCATTTTTGGACACTAACTGTCGTTACACATTTGGGAGAAAAACCGGGACGCAGATTTGGAAGATGCAGTAGCTGCGTTCTCGAGCAGACGCTATGGAAAGTTGTATTGGTAAATAACGACCAAAGATGGAGAATTCTATGTACGGGAGCCCTGAACGCAAAATTTCTAGATTATCTCTCTGACACCCCAATTGATATTGAAGTATCGCGGATTCGCTGACAGCTTCAAGAATTCGCAGCCAAATTACCACTGTAACCTAAACAGCTTTTTGTATTGTTATCATTAACAAGAATTAATATGCATTTTTGTCAATTTACCCAAGAAATTGATGGCAATTGAAACAATCGACACTCTGGTGGTTGGGGCTGGCCAAGCTGGTGTGGCCATGAGCGAACATCTGAGCAATGCTAGCGTCCCACATCTTGTCTTGGAACGGGACAGAATTGCCGAGCGCTGGCGCACAGGTAGATGGGATTCTCTGGTTGCCAATGGTCCTGCGTGGCATGACCGTTTTCCGGGCATGAGGTTTAACGGTATAGATCCCGATGCCTTTGCTCCCAAGGAAAGTGTTGCGGATTACTTCGTTGACTATGCGACGAAAATTAATGCCCCCATCCGCTGCAATGTTGACGTAACTGGAGTAGAAAGAAATGTCGGTCGTCCCGGCTTCCGCGTCCAAACATCGGAAGGTCTGATGATGGCCAACAGAGTAGTCGCGGCTACCGGACCGTTCCAGAACTCGAATATACCGCCCATTGTTCCGCTGAGCACTAAAATCAAACAGATTCATTCCAGTGAGTATCGCAACCCTCAACAATTGCCTGAAGGGGCTGTATTGGTAGTCGGTGCGGGTTCTTCGGGCGTGCAAATCGCGGATGAGATCTTGCGAGCTAAAAAAACTGTCTACCTCTCGGTCGGCCCTCACGATCGCCCACCAAGGGCCTATCGGACGCGAGATTTCTGCTGGTGGCTGGGGGTACTTGGCAAATGGGATATGGCAGCGCCTGATCCAGGGACGGAACACGTTACCATCTCGGTAAGCGGTGCATATGGCGGCCGTACCATCGATTTTAGGAATCTTGCAGAACAGGGGATGATTCTCGTTGGGCGAACGAAATCGTACGAAGACGGTGTGATGAGTTTTGCACCAGACTTGTCATTTAACATTGAGCAGGGCGATGCAAACTACCTGTCTCTCTTGGAGGAAGCTGACGCATACGTTCACCGCAATTGTCTTGACTTGCCAGAAGAGCCCCAAGCCTACGAAATCGGACAAAATCCGGACTGCATGACTCATCCAATTCTCAAACTTGACCTGGTTGACGCTGGTGTTTCTACGATCATTTGGGCAACAGGTTTCACCGTCGACTACAGTTGGCTTAATGTTGATGCTTTTGAACAAAACGGAAAACCCAGACATCAGCGCGGCGTTTCGGCTGAACCTGGAGTCTACTTTCTGGGATTGCCATGGCAATCGCGCCGCGGCTCCTCTTTTATATGGGGTGTCTGGCATGACGCCAAATTTCTAGCCGATCATATTTCCATACAACGCAGTTATCTGGCGTATCGCTGTCCTTAGGAACCATGAAACAGACTGGTGTTGGACGAACAATGGTGATTTTGCGGTCCCTTGCAACAGACCTGTGTTATCTTAATCAATCGATTTTTGAAGAACTGTTTGAAATGAAATTTGTTCAGTTAGAGCAGATTTTGAACTGCAACTACAGAGTGTAGGAGCATCAAATACCAGGACATCTGCCGCATTGCGTCGGAAGCAGCACCATCGAACTGCAGGCTATGGCAGCCAGCATAACGTATGCATGCTACAGTGACTTTCACCAGCAATCTGCCAAACTCTATATAATTTGCAAGATTGTCGCGGCTGATCAGCTTCAATTCGTTGTTCGTTCAAATCTCGACAAACGTAGCGGGGTATGGCGCAGTCTGGTAGCGCACCTGCTTTGGGAGCAGGGAGTCGGGGGTTCAAATCCCTCTACCCCGACCATTGTGATATGCGCCTGTAGCTCAACTGGATAGAGCAACGGCCTTCGACAAGGAGCCTTTTCAGGGAATTGAACCTGTTAAGTGGAGGGCACTGTATCGGTGAAACCTTAACGCGTAAAGGCGATGGCAATACCGAGGAAACCGTCAAGCAACGGGATCCGTAGAGACTATACGTGCCCCACCTGAGATGGTGAAGATATAGTCCAGACTACAAACCGGCTGATCAACGCCGGGCAATGAAAATTGTAGTAGTATGCTAAGCCGTAGGTTACAGGTTCGAGTCCTGTCAGGCGTGCATTTTTAGACTTCAGTTCAACACACTGCCGTAGTGTAGAAACTGGAGCTTTCAAGAAGTTTGGTAAGTGGTGGGCGTAGCTCAGTTGGTAGAGCCCTGGATTGTGGTTCCAGTGGTCGCGGGTTCGAATCCCGTCGTCCACCCCACTTTTGACCGATGCACAACTTGGGATTGAAGCCTGATGCAACTGCCTTCACTCAACGAAATTGAAAGCGCTGCTGAGTTAATCGCACCATATGTGTCGCCTACACCACAATACCAGTGGCCACTCCTCAGCGATCGCTGCAATGCTGAAGTCTGGGTTAAGCACGAAAACACCACACCCATCGGCTCATTCAAAATTCGCGGTGGCATTACTTATATGGCCGATCTGGACACGAGTCGTGTCATCTGCGCCACCCGCGGCAATCACGGTCAGTCTGTCGCGTACGCTGCGCGAATTTTTGGGATGCAGGCAACGGTAGTTGTTCCCAAAGACAACAGTGCTGCGAAAAACACGTCCATGCGCGCATTCGGCGCAACATTAGTTGAATACGGTCGAGACTTTACAGAAGCGCACGAATACGCTCATCATCTAGCTATCGAACAAAATTTTCACTTTGTTCCTTCATTTCATCGCAATCTAGTTGTGGGTGTCGCCACTTGCGGACTGGAACTGCTTAAGTGTGTTCCAGAACTTGATGAAGTTTATGTTCCCGTTGGCTTAGGTTCTGAAATCTGTGCGATGATTGCTGTACGAGAAGCACTTGGGCTTAAAACCGAAATAATTGGTGTAGTAGCAGACAAAGCGCCCGCTTACGCACTGTCTTTTGAAAAAGGACAGGTTGTATCAACTGATTCGGCTGACACCTTCGCCGATGGTGTTGCAGTTAGAGTTCCCGATGCAGAAGCACTCTCCATCATGACACAGCACGTATCCCGATTCATTCGAGTAACTGAGCGAGAAATCGCTGATGCCATGCGCTTCTACTTCACTGATACCCACCATGTTGTCGAAGGCGCTGGGGCATCTAGCTTGGCAGCGTTGATTAAAGACGAGTCTCGCTCTGACAACCGCCGCGCGGGTGTCATTGCATCAGGCGGCAATGTCAATCTGGACCTGTACTGGAAAATTCTGAACGGCAGTTACAGCTTCGATTAAGCGGTTCCAATGACAGCCTCAAAAAGACGCATTTCAAGAGACAGAAAGAGGCGAGATTCGCAGTCTGTCCAGCGTCTCAAATGGCAGCGGGTTGTCAATCCCTACCCACCATTTGAAATTCTATCCGCGGATCAGATTGAAGCCATTCACCAGGCCTCGCTGGAAATCCTAAGAGACACCGGGATCAAATTCTTAAGCCAAAGGGCGCGTAATGTTTTCCGCAATGCCGGCGCAGAAATTGATAATGGACAATCGATTGTTAAGCTTGATCCGGCATTGGTTGAAGAACTCGTCTCACATACTCCTGACAGTTTCACGCTTGTTGCCCGCAATTTGAACCGTTCCATTGAAATGGGTGGCAACAACATTAACTTTGCCACTGTCGGCGGACCATCATTTATCTCCGACCTTGATGGCGGTCGGCGAAACGGAACGCTTGAAGACTTGAAAAGGTTTTTCAAGATCGTGCATCAGCTTGAAATCTTTCACATGGGCGGTGCAAGTCCGTTTGAGCCGCATGAACTTCCAGCAGAAACGCGCCACCTTGACAAATACCTCACCGCAATCACCCATCACGACAAAATCTGGCTTTCCAACATGTTGGGTGCCTATCGGGCATGCGATGGCCTGAGGATGAGGGCCATTGTGCACGGTATAGACCTTGACCAACCGCCTGATGAAGTATTGACGTTAGGCAATATCAATATTAATTCACCGCGGCAAGTCGATGAATCGATGTCGGACTCACTCATTGAATTCGCGACCATGAATCAGGCCACACTGGTCACACCATTTACCCTGCTTGGTGCAATGGCTCCAACAACGATGGCCGGAGCCCTGGTTCAGCAGAACGCAGAAGCTCTCGCCTGTATTGCTCTTTCTCAAGCCGTTCAGAAAGGTGCGCCTGTCATCTACGGTAGTTTTTCAAGCAACGTTGACATGAAGTCTGGCTCCCCTGCATTCGGAACTCCAGAATATGTACGCACCACGCTAGCCAGTGCCCAACTTGCCCGTCGCTATTCATTGCCATTCCGAGCAAGTGGTTCGAACGCCTCGAATGCCCCGGACGAACAGGCAACCTATGAAACCTGTATGTCAACATGGGCGGCAGTGATGGGTCACACGAATCTGTTGCTTCACGGGGGAGGCTGGCTGGAAGGCGGTCTCGTTGCGTCGTTCGAAAAACTCATCATCGATGCAGAAATTCTACAGCTGATAGCCGAATCTCTGAAGCCGATCCCGGTTGACCGAGATACACTGGCCGTAGAAGCGATCGCCGAAGTTTCTCCCGGCGGGCACTTTTTCGAATCCTCTCACACCATGCAACGATACCAGGACATCTTTTATTCACCCCTGCTATCGGACTGGCGTAATTTTGAAACCTGGTATGATGACGGAGCACTACATGCTTTCAAGCGCGCCAATCAGGTCTGGAAGTCCTTGGAGAAAGAATATGAAGCTCCGCCTCTAGATAAATCTATCCGTGAGGAACTTGAAGCATATGTTGCTCGTCGTAAATCTGAAATTGAAAACGGTGGCGAAGATAGAGTTCTATTCGATCGCTATCCTTAGCTTTTAACCCTTCCCTGGAATCAGCAAGATTCCACCTCAACAGCGTCCGATATATGTTTTTCTCTCTCGTTGATGACCATGTGAAGCCAATTGCGATAAAGAAGTTCAGCATGGGCACGCCACTTGTTATCAATCAACGGAAGGATTTCTGACTCCGGCAGCTCCGGTAGGTTCAATCTCTGCTCCAACGCAAGCAGAAATTCAGCGCGGTATTTCTCAAGGCTCTGTTTTGCTGAATCAGGTAAGTAATTCAGCGGATAATCAGGATAATTGGACCGCTCGCCCAGTCTGAAGCGATTTATTTCACGCTTGTATTCTTTCAACAGGCTGACTGAATCGTATTCCGGGTGCCCCTGCAGAAACACCCACCTGCCTCCGTCTTCGCTGACTGCAATACCAAAGTCCGCATCCGAACTGGAGGCAAGAACCTGAACGCCATGTGGTTCCATCTGCTCTGCGGTCATTTCAAAAACATGCGATCGCGGTTCTTCATATTGCTCAGGCATATCCGCCATCAGCGGATGTTTGATTTGCGTCAGCCGATGAGAGAATACTCCCCACCGCTTGTCAGGCTGGCAGCGGATTCGTTCAATTCCATGAAATATCTTCAGAATGGCATGCGATGCCAGACACGAACACAAAATTGTCGGAACATAAAAATTCGCCCAGTGCACCACCTCTTCAAAATAAGGCCAGAACTTCTCCGCAGTGATTTCGAAGTTTCCTGGGTTTGCGCCAGTCAGAACCAAGCCATCCAGTTCAATTTTCGTGATCTCGTCAAACGAAACGTAGGCCTTGGAAACATACTCCAGAGTATCAGGAGACCTTGGCAGCCCTTTGATACTGAATGGATGAACCTGAACGACGAAGTCTTCAGAACCGGCCGCCAGCAGTCTGTAGAACTGCCGCTCAGTCGCCCTAAGCGCCCGGTCTGGCATCATATTTAGAAAGCCGATTTGAAGCGGTGATGTATCTGCATTCTGCTCCGTTATTTCAATGTCCTCGCGGACAAGACGCTCCCAGGAGTCTAGATCGCGATAGCGCAATAAAGGCATGAGTTAATCTTGAATTTACAGCTTGGGATTAATTCAGTCGTCCAAGACGGTGCATACAAGATCAACAAAATCCTGTTCATCACGCACGCGGTCCAATTCATCCGCTGCAATGGTATAGCCGTACTTTTTGGCGATGCGTTCGTACTTTGGTCGACGAGAGTGCACCAGCTTCGGAAAAATCCATCGAACGAAATGATTAGGATCAATTTGGTCGGTTTGCGTCAACTGACTCGTTTCCAAATACTCAACCAATTGGACTTCAAGAAAATTCTCTTCATAGTAAAGCGGTTTTGGATGCTTGATCTGCCGTTCAATGATTTCAGACTCAAACTCCGGACTCACGTCGATCAACAAAATTAACGTCTGTCGGGCCAGTTCTTCAAGCACGCGTTCATCGCCCAATTCACACAAACTTCCGCTTGAATCATTGACAAAATGGTCGTAGCCATATATCGACTTTGCTTTGCTGACAAATTCCCCAACGTCATACATGGACTGGATTTCGGCTTCGCGGTGCAAGTCTTGACGCCGCTTGAATTCTTCCAGCGGCAGTCCTCCTTTTTTCTGGTCACCCAGCATTCCGACGAACTTGGATAGAAGCTCCAGATTGTCAAAAGTCATGGCACTTTGGATGCTGATGGAATCGCTGCGCAACAAATCCCTGAGAAAATCAATTTGCATCGCCTTTTCCTTGATGTTATCAATGATTGGTTCATCCAGGTAGCGAGTGCCAATGCGATAGTCTGCAGAATAGTGAAACCAGGAAGTCTTGGGAAGTTTGCGCGCCAGCGTTGTTTTTCCACAACCCGACATGCCCATCAAGGTTACGATCTTGCGCTCGGCACTTCTGAACTCTTTTTTGGTCAATTTCATAACAGTAACTGGATTAGATTCGCCAATGACTTTTCAAGTATTCGGCACAGCGTCGCGCTGGGATTACTCATGACTTTGTTTTGATCAGTCAGTATTCGGCTGTCTGCGGAGCAATTCGTGAATATCCAGGCGGGTAAGCTCATCAAATCCACCAACGCTCACACCATCTACAAAAATTTGGGGAACAGTGCGCTGTCCAGCACTTCGTGTCAACATCTCACCTTTTCGTGTAGAGTCAAAGAGTACGTCGTATTCTGTAAACTCAATTCCCTCCTTGTTGAGTAGATTCTTGGCTGCCTGACAATATCCACAGAGGGGACTGGTATAGATTTCAATTCTTTCCATTATCTTCTAACGAACGCCTGTGCTTCCGAATCCACCGACCGCTCTGGCAGTCGGTTCAAATTCATCAACTTTAATCAGTTTTGGTCGAATGACAGGAACAAAAACCATCTGTGCAATTCGGTCGCCGGGTTGAATTGTGAAATTTTCACCACCCCGATTCCAACATGAAACAAAGACCTGGCCCTGATAGTCGGAATCAATCAACCCAACCAGATTACCCAGTACGATGCCATGTTTGTGACCCAGTCCTGAACGCGGCAACAGGATCGCGGCAATTCCCGGATCGCGGATATCGATGGCAATGCCGGTCGGAATCAGTTCACAATCTGAGGGTTGAAGAATTAAATCCGTTTCGATACAGGCCCGAAGATCCAATCCCGCTGCACCTTCGGTCGAACGTTCCGGTAAGGGTATCGACTGACCGATCCTGTTATCGAGTACTTTGTAACGTACCTCTTGCATGGAATCGTGCCGAAATCTCTTGGATCAAGTCTACTGCAATTCTGGTTTTCAATGCTGGTCCTAGTGACACCACACCTGCCCGATCAATAAGCTGCAAGGTATTGTAGTCCGAGCCCAGTGCGTTTGATTCGCCACTGACTGAATTTGCTGCAATCAGGTCTGCGCGTTTCGCCAACAATTTCTTACGAGCCTCAGAGATGAGATTGTCCGTTTCTGCCGCAAACCCAACACTGAACAAATCAGGCACCTTTTCTTTAACTTCTGCCAGGATATCGGGATTTCGCACAAATTCCATTCTGAGTACTTCCTCACCCTGTTTCTTGATTTTGCTCGCTGCCTGAGTCTGAGGCCGATAGTCAGCAACCGCTGCAACTGCAATAAAAATATCCTGTCCATCAAGATGCGTCATGACTGCCTCCAGCATTTCCCTAGCGCTGGTGACCTTGATAACATTGGCGACCCTATTTGGCAACGGATGTGTTGCTGGGCCTGAAACCAGTGTCACATCGGCGCCGGCATGGACTGCGGCGTCGGCGATCGCGTACCCCATTTTTCCGGAACTTAAATTTGTGATGCCACGCACCGGATCAATTGCTTCCCAAGTAGAGCCAGCTGTAACAAGAACGCGAAGACCGGTTAATGCTT
The DNA here is from genome assembly GCA_022823625.1 of Gammaproteobacteria bacterium. GTDB lineage: Bacteria > Pseudomonadota > Gammaproteobacteria > Arenicellales > JAJDZL01 > JAJDZL01. Next base: position 118,442 of record JAJEHQ010000011.1, on the reverse strand, counting down.
CACTACTGAACAATTCATTAACCTGTCTGACAATTTCTTCAGGCTGCAGCATGCGTCCTGGTCCAACTTCACCACATGCCTGATCTCCACTATCGGGACCCATCGCTGTTATTGCGCGCTCTCGTAATTGATTGATATTATTTTGAGTCGCTGGACTTGACCACATAACGCGGTTCATAGCAGGGGCGATCGCAATTTTAGATTCACTTGCCAGACATAATGTCGTCAAAAGATCATCTGCAAAACCATGGGTCAGACGCGCTATAAATGCGGCGGTTGCCGGTGCGACAACAATCACGTCCGCCCAACGTGCCAGTTCGATGTGACTCATACCCGCTTCAGCTTCCTCATCGAAAGTTTCACTTCGAACCGCATTACCGCTCACTGCCTGCATCGTAAGACTTGAGATGAACGCCTCAGAGTTCTTGGTCATGACAACGCGTACTTCAGCACCGACTTCACACAACCTACGTGCCAACTCCGCCGACTTGTAAGCCGCAATTCCACCCGTTACACCAAGCAGAATTCGCTTGCCGTGCAATGAAACGGGGTGACTTTTTGGATTGTTCACAGAATTTATCGCTTTGATTTTTTCAGTCAATAGTATAGAATGTGCGCCTCTATTCTCACATTTCAATCTTCAGGTTCTGGGAACGATGTCAAGGATTTGTCAGGTTACTGGAAAAAAGACGGTTAGCGGAAACAACGTTTCGCATTCGCACATCAAAACCAAACGCAGATTTCGCCCCAATTTGCATTATCGGCGCTTTTGGGTTGAGAGCGAAAATCGCTGGGTTAAGCTTCGGGTCAGTCGAAAAGCGATTCGCACCATCGACAAAAATGGCATAGAAAGTGTGCTGGAAGACCTGCGCGCCGATGGCGTCAAGGTTTAACTGGAGTAATTGAGCCATGCGCGAGAAAATCAAACTTGAGTCATCCGCCGGAACCGGGCACTTCTACACGACCTGGAAAAACAAGCGCAACACCGAAAAGAAACTTGAATTGCGTAAATTCGATCCGGTAGCCGGGAAGCACGTAATCTACAAAGAAACCAAACTGAAGTGAGCTGCGGCCACCTTCAGATTCCCTTAACTGATAAGTAGTCAGTTTGCAGTAGCGCCTTTCAGTCGGGCGGAGAATTTCATCAGAGCATCGATGTCAGATTCTTCTGCTCGCTGACACCACTCCTCCAGTGACTGGCGCACCTGTTCGTACGAATTTGACGATCGCGAGGAGATGTGTTGTAAAGACTCCTTCATCGCGTAAACTGTGGCAATTCTTGAATTTGTCTCCAGAACTTTGTTCAACCATTCCTTTTTGAGATCGCTCAATCTTGAGTAATCGGAAGCTAGCAGTCGCTTAGCCTGTTTGAGCAGACGCCGCGTTTCTCCAGAAGCTGAACGAATTTCCTCGCGGCAAACCCCTTTCACTACTTCGTTGGCATATTTTGACATCACCTGAAAGCGATTTGCCACAAACACCTTAACTGTTTCAAAGTCACAGTGCTGTTTGTTCTGGTTAAAAGTCAGTTTCGGAATTTTTCGCTGGATTTTCACCAGTCTGAATTTGTTCAGCAACCGTACATAGCACCACCCAAGATCGATTTCCCACTTTCGTGCAGAAAACTGTGCTGAGGCGGAGTACGCATGGTGATTGTTGTGCAGTTCCTCACCGCCGATGACAATCCCCCAAGGAACAATGTTGCGACTGGCATCAGGTAAATTGAAGTTCCGGTATCCCAGGTAATGCCCGACACCATTGATCACACCGGCAGCCCAAAACGGAATCCACACCATTTGAACAACCCAGATGGACACCCCAGCGACAAGCCCAAAAGCAAAAACATTGATCAAAAGCATCAGAATCAAGCCCGTATTGGGGAACTTTGCATAGACCTGTCGTTCCAGCCAGTCATCCGGTGTACCTACACCGTACTGATCCAGAATTCCTGGTAGCCGCGCTGCACGGCGATACAAAATCAGCCCTCCCCATAGTACGCGGTTAATTCCAACCTTTTGTGGACTGTGCGGGTCGTCGTCACTTTCGACCGTAGCATGATGTTTACGATGGACCGCTACCCACTCTTTAGTGATGATTCCGGTCGTAAACCAGAGCCAAAATCGAAAGAAGTGGCTCAGTACAGGGTGCAGTTGTAATGCTCCATGAGCTTGATGCCGATGGAGAAAAATCGTTACTGAGACAATCGTAATATGGGTAAGCGCCAGGGTGACGAGGACATAGCCCCACCACGGTAGTTTAAACAAGAAAAATTCCAGCACGCAGATTGCCTTAGATTGATGGTCTATCGTTCTCGGTAAACGATGCGACCCCTGGTCAGGTCGTATGGAGTCAATTGAACTACAACTCGATCACCGCGCAGAATGCGAATATAGTTTTTGCGTATCTTGCCGGAAATATGGGCAGTTACGATGTGATCGTTATCCAATTTGACTCTAAAATTAGTATTTGGCAGTGTTTCAAGTACAGTACCGTTCATTTCTATTTGATCTTCTTTAGCCACAATATTCGAGATTTCCCTCCGAGATTGTCAAAGTTATATTAAGTATATGCCAAATGAAACTGCTTTCCTTAGTCGGTCATTTTCTCGATTTGGCAATTGACGGGATGTAAAAAATGCTCTGGATAAAAACATTTCACATCGTATTCGTGGTTACCTGGTTCGCAGGTCTTTTTTATCTGCCGCGACTTTTCGTCTATCACGCAATGACTGAAGATGAAATCAGCAATCAGCGGTTCAAAGTCATGGAACGAAAACTTTACTTTGGAATTGCAACACCAAGTGCAGTATTGGCACTTGGTACAGGGTTGTGGTTATGGTTGGGCTACGGATTCGGTGGGATGTGGCTGATGTACAAACTACTGCTGGTGCTGATCCTCATCACCTACCATTTGTGGTGCTGGCGATACCTTGCAATGTTCAGAACCGACCGCAATGTTCGCTCGCATGTATTTTTCCGACTGTTCAATGAACTGCCAGTCGTACTTCTAATCGTTATTGTAGCGCTGGTTGTACTAAAGCCCTTTTAGTGTTTGAACGTCACTCTTGAATCACGCAGACTCACACTTGGCGGCTCCCAGAATGGGACCGGTGATGCGTTTTTGAAACGCGTTGTACTTCTGAATGATGATTGCGCAGCCCTGATTGTCTGAAAGCGGTTCAAGTTCTGATTCAATCACAAGGGGTTCACCCTGCCACTGACCAATTGACCGAAAGTCGCGAACAACGTTGGAATTCGTCAGTGTTTTACCCATGTTTTCGCCGGATGGAATTTCAGTGACGTGGTGCCTGTCAAATGTGACCAGCCAGACATCGGCGCTTGCCGAGTGATCACCGTCCACCTTAATGGTCAACTGTCCATGTTCAGAAACCTCTGCAGACGCCTGCAGTCGAAATTCAGATTCTTTGTCTATCAGATTCTGTGCCTGCAGAGACTTGCTGCCAACAAATACGAAGGAGCCATTAACGACCATTTGTGGTGTGTACACACCTGTGCGACCAGCTAATCGCATTCTGTTGTAGTTACGCTGTCTTTGACTATATTCGGGCGAAGAGAACGGATCTTTCCATTGTCCGGCAGAACCGTAAACCAAGGTGTCCCAGTAATCGACATGAAATTCCAGCGCCAACACTTCTTCGTCCTCTTTCACAATTTGGGTGAGTAGAGACTCGGCAGGCGGACAGGAATAACAGCCTTGTGAAGTGAACAATTCAAAAACATGTTTAGTCTTGGAATCCGCACTGGAGACTGGTAGGTAAGCAAACACGACCAGGATCGCTGTAAAAATTCCAAATATGCGAGTTCGGAAAGACATAATGATCATCCCCTTGTTTACGTTCGATAGCTGATTAGACAGGTTAAAGAGCATTTTGTTTGGAAGGCTCTGTGAAGATCAGGTAATTTTCACAAGGTAGGCACTTCCATTCATAGTATTTCCGCTTTCAATTAGTCGGATATGATCTTTCAATCGGTCGGCATATGTTTAACAAACGGTCATATAATCACTTTCAATCAGTCAAATCAAAAAGAACACGTTTTGTATCCTCGATTCGTTGAACACCGAGTCAACGAAGCTCTAGCCGACACTCGGATTGTTTTGCTTTGTGGGCCTCGTCAATCAGGTAAAACAACGCTTGCACAGCAGATTGCGAGTGATAAATATCCGTTTATTACGCTTGACGACCCTTTTGTACTTGAAAGTGCTACAGACGACCCTGTTGGTTTTGTGCGCGGCATAAATCGAGCTGTAATTGACGAAGTTCATCGCGCTCCAAATCTTATTCTACCAATCAAGACCTCGGTAGATGCCGACTTGAGAGCAGGTCGGTTTTTGCTAACCGGGTCTGCGAATCTGATGATGCTTCCCCATCTCGCCGATTCGCTTGCAGGGCGCATAGCAATAATGCGCTTGCTACCCTTATCGCAAGCTGAATTAATTGAGCGTCAGTCGTGTTTTCTGGAACAAGTGTTCTTGGGAAAATCACCAAAGCCTGCGAACTTGCTCATCGGCGATGACCTCGTCAGTGCTGTGCTTACAGGTGGATACCCTGAAGTGCTGGCGCGTTCAAGTTGGCGCCGTCGACAAGACTGGCATCTGGACTATATCGAAACAATTGTCCAGAGAGACATTCGTGACATTGCTCGGATTGAAAAATTGGCTGTTATGCCAAGGTTGTTGAGAGTCCTCGCCGAGTTTTCCGGACAACTTGTCAATTACTCGAGTCTCGGTTCAAGGTTGGGTATTAACCATGTTTCCACCCAAAAATATGTGGACATTTTTGAAAGTCTGTATATCGTTCACACGTTACAACCATGGTTTACGAACAAACTAAAGCGCCTAACAAAGACTCCGAAATTGCATTTTCTTGACTCTGGCTTACTTGCCACACTCAGAGATCTGTCTCCAGATAGATTGGTTAATGATCGGGTGATATTTGGCGCGTTGCTGGAAAGTTTCGTATTCGGTGAACTACTCAAAAACGCAAGTTGGTCCGAGGAACGGTTTGTATTCTCACACTTCCGGGACAAAGAGCGCAATGAAGTAGATTTTGTGATTGAAGACAGACGCGGTCGAGTCGTCGGGATAGAGGTAAAAGCATCTGCGACCGTCACTAAAAAAGATTTTTCTGGGTTGCGAAAACTGGCAACTGCGTGCGGTAACAAGTTTGTTTTTGGTCTGGTATTGTATGACGGCGACCAGTCAATACCTTTCGGAGAAAGTATGGTCGCCGCCCCGGTTTCGGCACTGTGGTCGTAAACTAATGTTCGTCATTATTCAGTGTCAGTTGAACGCAGGTAACAGATCTAAAGCCTACCTGTGGTTTTTACAAAGCAGTTTCAACTGCGGCAATCGCATCAACTAATCAGGCGAATTCTGCTCATTTTATAGAGGCAGGGCATCACTTATATCGGGATGAGAACGAGCAGGCCAATTTAACTGAAGTAAGTCCAATTGTTCAACATCGTTCTGGTTGCACCTGAAATTCCCCCAAACACAGGAAATATCATACGCCTTTGCGCGAACACTGGCTGCAGATTACACCTGATCGAACCGCTCGGCTTTGACATGAGCGATACCCGTCTGAAACGAGCTGGCCTAGATTACCGGGAAGGCGTTCAAATTGAGACCTATACGACTTTTGAAGACTTGACTCGATCTTATCCGCAAAGTCGCAAATTGATTTTCTCGCGACGTTACAGCAGGTTCTACACTTCTGTGAGATATTTGCCCAACGACCTTCTGATCTTTGGCTCAGAAACAGCGGGCCTACCGGAACACATTCACCAAATTGTCGGCAATGAGCATAAATTGACGTTGCCCATGCTGCCCGACAATCGAAGCCTCAACCTGTCCAATTCCGTTTCAATCGTAGTGTATGAGGCGTGGCGTCAGCACGGGTTTCAGGGATCTGCGTGCTAGGTGATTGACGACCTTGAATTGGTGCGGCTACTATAAAAAGCGCACCCAAAATGCTTACCAAACGCCAGTATTCGGCATTGACTGCCAAGGCTCTTTTAGCGGCAGTGCTTTGCCTTTTTGCAGAATTTCAACAGAGATACCATCCGGGGATCTGACGAACGCCATGCGACCGTCACGAGGTGGGCGATTAATTGTGACCCCTCCTCTTTCCAGTCGCTCGCAGGTCTCGTAGATGTTGTCCACCTCATAAGCGAGGTGTCCGAAATTTCGTCCACCGAGGTACTCCTCGGGGTCCCAGTTGTAGGTCAATTCAATTTGCGCATCTTCATCGCCTGCCGCAGCCAGAAATATCAGCGTAAACCGCCCCTGCTCATTGTGCGAGCGACGCAACTCTGTAAGCCCCAGATTATCGACATAAAACTTGAGGGACTCATCGATGTCAGACACCCTGACCATAGTATGTAGATATTTCATACTTCAGTACTTCAATAGGATTGAAATTGATTCGCTGTTTCTCTGCAGTCCTCGCGCTGCACTAAGCGTCCCAAACACTTGCTCAAATATAATTTAGAGAACAAATTAATTTTTTGTCCGACGACCAGATCAGGATTCTACCGGCAAATTTTCTTTGGTCCAAGCTGCCATTCCACCGTGAAGCGTACGAATATTCGTAAACCCATTCTTCTTAAGAATACCGGCCGCTTTAGCGCTCCTGTTGCCGACTCTGCAGCATACTACAATCGGTCGAGACTTAAACTTGTTGATTGTTTGGATGTCAGAATCAAGACGACTGATTGGAATATTTCGCGCCTTGGCGATATGACTGCCGGCAAATTCTTTCGCATCGGATACGTCAAGAATCACAATGTTTTCATCGCGCATGACTCTTGGCAGTTCATCGGCATTGACCGAACGAATGCCACCTCGCCGCGCACGAAGCGGTTCAAAGGCCAGTAGCGCAATGATTGCAAACAGTGCAAGAAACAGGTGCCAGTTGAGCTTTACAAATTCAAGGTACATCGCTGTCTTTCAGGCTAGCTAGGTCGTTTATCAATGCTGGAATCAGATTTGCAAACAATTAACACAAATCGGAAGACTATGAGAAAATCACTACCCCGGCTGCATACTGTGTTTGCCGTACTTTTGTTAAGCACAGCCTTGTCAACCGGTTCAGCAATTGGGCAAACTGATTATAGCGGAGACATTGCCCAGGTGCGTTTGCAAATCATGGAGATACAAACTGAATCAGGCGAATTGGCGAAAAAAGTCAAGCAAGTTTCAGAAGAGCTTTCTGAGATCAACGAGCAAATAGCGGCTACCGAAGAAAAAAAACGGAACGCTCTGGATTCACTGAAGGAGAAAAACCTGACTCAACAGGATACACGCCGCGCCAAATTCATCCAACTGAAGGAATATGAACAGCGTACGGTAGCGATTCAAGTGGCCATGCCTGTTTATATGGAAATGACGAATCGCGATAATCTAACAATCGCTATTCGGGACAATGACGTCAATCGCCTATCACGGTCGCAGGCATACCTGCGATACCTCGCAAAGAGCCAATTGAGTCGTATAGAAGAGCTTTATCGCTCTATGGACACCACTGTCGGTGACAACTCCGATGCTGCAAAACTCGTTTTGCACACAACAGATCTGAAAAATCAGTTAGCCAAACAAAAAGCGGTTAGATCTGAGGTTAAGCAGCGGCTTGATGTGCTGGAGACACGACAAGTCACCCTGGCTGCGAAGCTTGACCAATTACGCGAAGAGGAAGTACAACTCACCAGCAACCAGGTAACAATCAGCAAGAAGGCAATCGCGCAAACCGTCAGCAGCCAGGTCATCAAGCTCCAACCACCCATTGATGCACCGATTCGGCGCAAGTTTGGAGACCTAAAACATTCTTCTGGCAGTTACTGGGACGGTCTACTCTATCAAGCCAAAGCGGGGCAAGGTGTCAAGGCACCTGCAGCAGGCGTGGTTAAGTTTGCGAAAGATCACAAGACTTTAGGCAAACTTGTCATCATTGACCATGGGAACAACCTATACACCCAATTTGCACACAATGATCAACTCGAGGTCAAATTCGGTGAGTTGGTCGTTGCCGGACAAACCATAGCCAAAGCAGGTCAGACTGGCAACCTGAATGACCCGGCACTGTACTTTGAGTTGCGCGTAAACGGAGAACCGGTGGACCCACTGCTGTGGATTGATGGTTAACGCTATCGAACTGGTCAGACTGATTCTTCAGTCGATGCCAACCAAAGTTTCCTGTACGATAAACTTCACAACATCCAATAATGCAAGTGCTTCCGGTCGGCCTGACTCCAAGGAGTCGTTGTAGACCTTAATCTGTCGGTGAGCGCTTGTACCTCGCTCGAGAATGGTGCGAACATGTTCAACTTCATCGACACAGTCCAAAGCCTTTGCGTCTACCTCGGTAAGTTCAATTAACTCTTCCACCAGTTCTTTGAGGCTGACTATTTCACGTCGGCCAAAGTCAATCAGCCCAGTATCTATACCATAGCGCTGTGCTCGCCAGCGATTTTCCTTGATGAGAAAATCTGAGTAAGCCCGCCAGCGCTGGTTCTTCATTTTCAAACGATTGAGCATGCTTAACCAGCACCGATAAACAGCCGCAACTGCGATCGTATCGTCGATGTTGGTGCACATGTCACAGATTCGAAGCTCCAGTGTCGGATAACGCCAACTTGGTCTCAGATCCCACCAGATTTTTGTGGCATCCTCAATCACACCACAATGTACCAGCACATCGACATGTTTCATGTAGTCAGCATAGCTGTTGAATACTGGGGGCAGCCGAGTTCGCGGAAGTTGATCGAAAACGGATACACGGTAGGACTTAAGTCCAGTATTTTCGCCTCTCCAAAATGGGGACGAAGTCGTCAATGACAGCAGGTGAGGGATGAAATAACTCGCTTGGTTCATCAGGTCAATGCGCAACTCGTCATTCGAGATGCCTACATGGACATGCATGCCACTGATGTAGAGTCGTTCCACAACATGTCGCAGTTCTTCAGCCAGATGAAGATAGCGTTCATCATCGGTCAGTTGCGTTAGGCCATAGGAAAAAGGGTGTGTCGATGCAGCCATCAGGAGACAGTCATGATTTCTGGCAATTCGTGAAACGGTTGCACGAAGTCTGGCGAGATCCTCTCGCACTTCCTGCATGGAATTACAGACCTTTGTGCCGACTTCAATCTGACATTGCAGAAACTCTTTGGCAACCTGAGAACCAAGTTCTTCGGTGCACTCCCGCATCAGATCTGGAGGCATCTGTGCCACCAGGTTCATGGTGGCCATGTCAACAATCAGGTATTCTTCTTCAATACCAACTGTAAAAGGTTCTGAGCTGGTCATCACGTCAACCCTATCATCCTTGACTTAAATCTTGTTTCGCAAAGTTTATATCAACTGTATGAATTCAAAGTTGAACTTTCGACAGTCCGTATAATTGCCGAAACTCAGTAGACTGTTTGACCGAATGCAAATCGAGGTGCCTGAATGAGTCTGGACTTTCGCAGTGATACCGTAACCCGACCGAACGAAGCCATGCGTAAAGCAATGTATAGCGCCGAAGTGGGTGACGACGTTTATCGAGACGACAAAACAATCAATCGACTTCAGGAAGTTATGGCCGAGCGGTTTGGTATGGAAGCTGGTCTTTTTGCAACCAGCGGGACTCAGGCGAATCTGGTTGCACTGATGGCTCATTGCCAACGCGGCGATGAATACATCGTCGGCCAGCAGGCTCACACCTATAAATACGAAGGTGGTGGGGCTGCAGTGCTTGGCAGCATTCAACCTCAACCCATTGAATTCAGTGAAGATGGTTCAATTGATCTCGAAGCTGCCAGAGCGGCAATCAAACCGGATGATCCACACTTTGCCAACACCAAACTGTTCTGTCTTGAAAACACCCATGCTGGCAAGGCACTGTCAATGGACTACCTTAAAGATGCCGAACAGTTTGTGCAGTTAGAAAATCTTGCGTACCACCTCGACGGTGCACGAGTGTATAACGCGGCCATTTTTCATGGTATTGATGTCGCTGAAATAACTGCTCCTTTTGACAGTACAACCTGCTGTTTTTCAAAGGGGCTCGGTGCACCGATGGGTTCGGTGACCGTTGGCAACCGTGAGTTTATTCAGGAAGCGCATCGCTGGAGAAAGTTGCTCGGTGGTGGCTTACGACAAGCCGGAGTGGTTGCAGCCGCAGCACTCTACGCTATCGACAACAACGTTGAAAGACTTGTTGAAGACCACGAAAATGCGAAGTGGATCGCCGATCAGCTCTCTCAAGTTGAGGAACTTGATGTGCAGTATCACAAGATGCAGACCAATATGATTTTTGTCTCAATGCCAGGGCACGACCCTCGCGAACTCGCGGATTACCTGCGCGAGCAGGATATCGTGATCACCCCCGGTGCTACAACGCGAATTGTTACGCATTTGGATGTTGACCGCGAGGCTGCAAAACTCCTGGTCGACAGCATCAAGAATTACTTTGTCTCAATAGGATCAGGCCTTTCGGCTACCAACCGAATCCGCGACTACACAGAGGATCTCGAACATCATGGTGGCACCTACCAGGGCAGTGTTGCCTGATGGATCAAACGGTGGTGCAACCTCAACAACATCACCACCGACCAGGTTGAGTCCCTGTAGAGCGCGAATCATCAACTGAGCTTCGAGGCTGGTGAATCCGCCAACTTCCGGAGTACCAGTACCTGGCGCAAAAACAGGGTCCAGGCCATCCACATCGAAACTGATGTAAGTTGGACCGTCTCCCACAATTTGCCTGGCCTCCTGAATTACTTCGCTCCAGCCACGTTCATCCAGTTCTTCCATGTAGACGACGCGCATTCCAGTGTCGTGACTGAATTTCCAGATATCGAGATCATTCAAGCTACCACGAATACCGATCTGCACCGTGCGTTTGGGATCGAGCAGACCTTCTTCTACCGCTCTCCTGAACGGAGCACCGTGATGAAATTTTGATCCAAGGTAATCATCTCCGGTGTCGCAATGGGCATCGAAGTGAACCATTCCAACCGGTCGCTCGCTGGCGATTGCTCGAAAGATGGGTAAAGTGACGGAGTGATCACCGCCAGCTGACACCGGAACAATACCGTGCTCGTGAACCCGACGGAAAAACTCCGCAATCTCATCCAGACTTTCTTCAAGATGAAATGGTTTCTGAACCCAGGCATCTCCGAGATCAGCAATCCGACACACATCGTAGGGACAGATACCCGATGACTGGTTCTTGCGACGCATCAGACTGGACTGATTTCGCATTTCCCGAGGACCGTGTCTCGCACCGGTGCGATTTGTGACGCCGCCGTCGAATGGTACACCGACCAGTCCAATATCTACGTTTTCCCAGGTCTCGGAGTGCGGAGCCCGCATAAAAGTCGGTATTCCGGTATATCGAGGGCGCTGTATCGGGTCTTGAAACTCTTCGTACTCATACATGATTCTGACTCTCTGTAATCTTAAATCAATCCGTTTGCAGTCTGCCTGCTACCAAACCCAAATTATTTTAATGTTGGAGATGAGCTTTGTTGCATCACATGCCAAAATTTGCTGACGTTCATCCTGATTCGCTACAAATCAGCAGATGGACGGATAATGCCCGCCGGTCGATTGGCGACCGTTCTGACTTCAGGTTGAAGCCAAAGTCGCATCTGATCCAGCTCAGCAGTTGTCAGTCCGCAAAATTTTGCGATAAGCCAAGATAATGCAACCTCAGCAGCACGTCTTGATCCATCATCAATTTTCAGGGCAAATCCAATTGGATTTGAACCCATGGCAAGCCCGGTGTAGACACCTTCAGCACCGACTTTAACCAGCACGCGACGTTTCGTTGCCAGAGGAACCGCAGTACACAATCGACCTGTGCCGCCCACGATCTCAGGATACTTTGCCATTGCCTGACAAATTCGATCAGCCGCTTCACTTCGTCGCGCCGAGGAAAACCTCTTGGCGCCAAGCGACGCGAACGCGCGGGCAATTCCCTTGAGCGACATTCCGACAACCGGAATGCCACATCCATCCAGCCCCGCTGGTGCAGTAATAACCGTCTCCTCGGTGACTTTCTCCAAGACATCCAAAACGCGTTGCTGTACTGGATGCTCACGTTCTATGTATCCGGCAACCTGGTCACCACGATGACAGGCTACGGTGATGAACCCGGCATGCTTGCCAGAACAATTGTTGTGCGCTGGCGTAGCATTGATACCTTCACGTGTCAATGAAATTCGGGTGTTGCGATGAGTAGGATAGTGTGTACCGCATTCCAGCACTGTTTCATCAAGATTCAGATGATTCAGCCATCGACGCACACCCTCTGTGTGAATAGCCTCTCCTGAATGAGATGCACAGGCAAGTGCAATCTCTGTTGCACCCAATCCAAAGTGTTCCAATGCACCGGATTGGACTAAAACAATCGCTTGAAGCGGTTTAATGGCAGAGCGCGGGTAGATCAGACGCTCAATATCACCAAAAGCAGCAATTTCGCGTCCCTTTGTGTCGACAACAACCATTGCACCGCGATGAAAACTCTCCACCATATCACCGCGCGTTGCTTCTACCAGAACGGGGTTCGCTAAAGAAAAATTCAATGAAGGGAGAAGTTGGCTTTGGTTCTACGAAGATGTATGGCTTAATTCGTATATGATAAGCGACTACTAATTTTGACCCGACAATTCAAAGCTGATGAGCGCACTGATCGTAGAACAGCAGGATACACTGAAGACTCTGACACTTAATCGCCCTGAACGCGGCAACGCGCTGAATGCTCAGTTAGTTGACGCGCTTTCAGAAGAAATTGAAAAATCAGGGAGCGACGGTACGCGTACAATCGTACTGCGCGGTGCTGGAAAGGGTTTTTCTACTGGCTTCGATCTCAAAGAAATTGAAAGTCTTTCTGATTTGGAAGTGGCTCACCGCGTGTTGAACATCGAACGCATGCTACAAGCTGTGTTTCATGCTCCGATGGTTACGGTTGCTCTGGTTCGTTCGATGGCGTTTGGCGCAGGTGCCGACCTAGTCTGCTGCTGTCACCGTCGTATTGCAACCGAAGACAGTCGGTTCTGTATGCCAGGACTCAATTTTGGCATCCTGTTGGGCACTCGACGCCTAACTCAGCGGGTTGGCGTGGATAATGCTCTTGGTGTACTCACTGATACACGTGTGTTCAAGGCGCACGAAGCACTTGAGATGGGATATTTGACTGCCATATCAGCTGAAGAATTATGGCCTGGCCACATCGAAGCTGCAAAACAAAGCGGTGCTGCCGTTGCCAAAGAACATGTAAGCCGCATGTTTAAAGTGGTGATTCCCGATACGCGCCAAGAGGATATGGCGGACCTCCAAGCGTCGGTCAGTGAACCGGGACTGGTCGACCGAATTCTCGAATACAGGGATCGCATGCGCGCAAAGTCCGGTAAGAAATCGAGTTAATCACAATGAATCCTGTTTCGAGATTTTGGAAGTATGTTGGGCCACTTCGCGGCATGCTCTATCTTTTGATTCTGATTCTTAGTTTTACCGCGATCTTTTCAATGGGCGAGACCCAGAAATCCGGATTCATGATGTATCCGACCCTGATTGCACCCGCAACCGTTCCGATGATTTTCTTTGTGCTTCCGCTCGATATGACCATGTGCGCAATCATGATGTCCGGCCGCGATGCACCGGTGCGCAAACGCTATCAGCACATGATCCTGCTGGATGCTCTCGCTTTTCTGATATTACTCGGCGCCTGGTTTCCGTTTTATTACCGATTAATTACCATATAAGGCCTATCAGTTCGCAGGTGAGCTGATCGGATTGGCGAGTCCCTCAACAATTTCAGAATTGGGAATGGATTCGAATAGTTTCGGTGAGGTAATAACCTTCCAAGAGCGACTGCCGCCACCCAGAATAATCTGCTGACGCGCCATGACTGCGCTGTCAACCCAGAGTGGCAACGTATCAGGAAGTCCGACGGGCGTAACACCGCCGACCGTCATCCCAGTTAGCTCCATCGTTTCCTCCGCACCTGCAAATGAGACTCTTCGAGCTCCCAGTTTTTTCCGAATTGTGCGATTCACATCCAAGCGACAGGTGGCAAGCACAACACAAGCGGCAAATTTTGCTTCACCGGTCTTGGACTTGACCAAAATTGTATTGGCACAATCTTCAATTGAATAGTCATAGTGCTTGACGAAAATTTGGGTATCTGCCAAATCGGGATCACAGGGAATGATTTCGTAATGCAATCCTAGGGTATCGAGTTCGTTGATTAGTGTGTTTTTTTCCTGATCAGACATTTTGTTCTTTACGTTTCGCATACATAAAAAGTGCAATTCCAGCCACAAAAACCGGAATCGAGAGAAGGTGCCCCATCGTAACCCAGTTGAAGAATATAAATCCAAGGTCGGCATCCGGTTCTCGAAAAAATTCAACAAATATTCGAAATGTACCGTAGCCAATCAGAAAGACTCCCGACACGGCGCCAGTTGCTCTAGGTTTTGCAGAATAAATCCATAGAATCAGGAATAACGCGAGTCCCTCCAATACCGCCTCGTAAAGCTGGGATGGGTGTCTTGCCAATTGAGACGGGTCGGATGGGAACACCACCGCCCAAGCGAGTTCGGCCGGACGGCCCCAAAGTTCCTGATTAACAAAATTAGTAATGCGACCAAAAAACAGACCAACTGCACAAAATGGAGCTAAAAAATCCGTCAGTTTCAATAGAGGTATCGACAATTTTCTTGCGAATGCCCAAACACCTGCAATCGCACCAAGCAGGCCGCCATGAAATGACATTCCGCCTTCCCAGACTTTCAAAATGGCAATTGGATTGGTGATGTATTCCCAGAACTGATAGAAAAATACAAAACCCAACCGCCCGCCAATGATTGCACCGAGTGCGCAGTACAGCACCAGATCAAGAACAACCGGGGGAGGTATCGGTGAATGAACCTGCCGTGCTCGAATGCGCCCTAGAACAATCGCACCGACAATTCCAATCAAATATGCCAGCCCATACCAGTGAATGTCCAAAGGACCAAGATGCAGCGCGACGGGGTCAAAGTCTGGTAAATCAATCATCTATCAATTCAATCATTTGGAACTAAGAAATACCCGATGTTTTTGAATCTTATGTATTCAGGTTGAAGCGGTGATTCATCTGGACAACCAAAGCACCGCACAATCAGTCGTTAACATAAAATCTAGATAGCGGGATGAATAGGGTAAATTCGAACAATTAATTCGCCCGACTATTTTAAGGGACTTTTATGACACCGGCATCTCAAGCGACTGAGACTTCTCCATGACCGAAAACTCCAATCACCAACCCAATCGGCTGTTCAACGAAACCAGCCCCTACCTGCTTCAGCACGCCCATAACCCCGTCGACTGGTATGCCTGGAATGAGGAAGCGCTTAAGCGGGCTCGAAGTGAAGACCTGCCTATTTTGCTATCGATTGGCTATTCTGCGTGTCATTGGTGCCACGTGATGGAACGCGAATCATTTGAAAGCGAAGAAATCGCCAAGATTATGAACAGCAATTATGTTTGCATCAAAGTTGACCGGGAGGAACGCCCTGACCTTGACAAGGTGTACCAGAGTGCTCATCAACTCTTCAACAAAAGGGGCGGTGGCTGGCCACTCACTGCAATACTGACACCGGATGAACTGATTCCCCTTCATGTCGGTACATACTATCCTCCCCAGCCACGGCACGGCATGCCGGGTTTCGGTGAACTGCTGACCAGAATTGCTGAAGTTTACAAGGAAAAAGACCGATTCCTCCCTGAGCATACAGTCGCGGTAAAAGATGCCTTTGCCCGGCTTTCTGCAACCAGTCGAAATGCTAAGTCTTCACTCGACGGAGAGTTGCTGCAAAGGGCTGTAGAACACCTTATCAGTGACTATGATCCAGTCTTTGGCGGGTTTGGTGAAGCCCCTAAATTTCCGCATCCAACCCAAATCGAAATTCTGTTGAGCTATTGGCAACGAAAAAATCTCTCTGACACGTACGCTGAAAAACGATCAATTGCTATGGCGGTTCACACTTTGGAAGCGATGGCCAGCGGTGGCATGTACGATCAGCTAGGTGGGGGGTTTTATCGGTATTCGGTCGATGCAAGGTGGGAAATTCCCCACTTCGAAAAAATGCTCTACGACACAGCACAGTTGATGCCCCTTTACGTTGATGCAGGATATTTAGCAGGACGTAATGACTTCCACGAAGTCGCCATTCAGTCGGGGGAATGGGTGATGCGGGAAATGCAATCCTCCGATGGAGGTTACTTCAGTGCCATTGATGCTGACTCCGAAGGTGAAGAAGGAAAGTTCTACGTTTGGACTTTGGATGAGCTGAATTCCCTGTTAAGTGGAGAAGAACTGGATGTCCTGACGGTTCGTTATGGTTTGCGGGGTGCACCCAATTTCGAAGGTAAGTGGCACCTTCAAATTGTGAACTCAATTGCTGATGTTGCACATCGTGTCAGTCGTGACGAGGATGCGGTAATTCAACTGCTTGATCAAGCAAAGCAAAAATTGTTCGAGACTCGCAGTGAGAGAGTACCACCCTTATGCGACGACAAGGTCCTCTCCTCTTGGAATGGGCTGATGATTAAGGCTATGGCCAGAGCGGGTCGATATCTCAAGCGGAGCGATTTTGTTGATTCGGCTGAGCGCGCATTGAACTTCATTCAGCACAATATGTGGCAGAATGATCGGCTGCTTGCAACGGCCCGAGATGGCCAGGCTCACCTCAATGCATACCTGGATGACTACGCATTTGTCGCTGATGGAGCAATCGAGCTGCTACAGGCGCGCTGGAATGAAACCTATCTTGACTTTGCTGAGCAATTGGTTAAATTACTTTTGACCCACTTTAGAGATCCAGACACCGGTGCGTTTTTCTTCACTTCAGATGATCATGAAAAACTACTGTATCGCGCCCTGCCTACTCACGATGACGCCACCCCTTCGGGTAATGGCGTTGCTGCGCAAGTGCTGCTTAAGCTGAGCTATCTGACAGGTGAGCAACACTACCGTGAATGCGCAATTCAAATCAATCAGGCGTTACAAAACTCCGCCCATCAAATTCCTGCTGCATTCGGCTCCAGTCTCATTGCAATTGAAGAATCCATTGCGCCTGGTCCAACATTGGTCATTCATGGCGATTCTGAGGAAGCGAAGTCGTGGATTGAAGACAGTATTGAAACAGGTTCGCAAAGGCTAAGCACTTTTTCAGTGCCGATTTCTGCAAAGCGAGTTCCAGCAACAATTCCAGCGACCCTGTCCGATTCATCAGGTCAGGTCGCCTACTTGTGCGAGGGCTTTACCTGTTCGCCTCCTTGCCGTGAACGGAAAGAACTGCTTAATCTGCTTCCGGCTCGTAAAACTCGTTAGTAAAGCGTTGCACTTGGATCATCTGGGCATTCTCAGATTCCCAAGGCACCCTTATTTTCTGACCTCAGGTGTGTTCGGTCTTGTTGTCGGTGAAACGTTGGAACTTCACCGCTCCTCACTGTTCGACATCACTGGCTTCCTCGCGCATCATGTGAAGAATTTTGCGTTCGATCTCCAGATAGCCCGGTGTCTCAAGCAACTCTTCCTTGCTGGGAATCCGGCGTCCCGCTTTAAACTCCATCGACAAAATTTCGCGAATTCTGCCAGGATGTCTTGACAGGAACACAATACGGTCGGCAAGAAACAGTGCTTCGGATATATCGTGAGTGACCAATACCACAGTCATCTGCGTTTCATCAATAATATCCAGCAGCAATTCCTGCATATGCCAGCGCGTTTCTGCATCAAGCGCACCGAAGGGTTCATCCATCAGAGAGATTTCAGGTGAGTTGGCCAACATCCGCGCGATAGCAACGCGCTGTTTCATACCTCCGGACAGATGCTTTGGATACGCTTTACGAAATCGTGCCAGTTTTACCTTGTTGATAAAGAAATCAACCCGTTCACGGCGCTCCTTTTCGGGCACTTTGTTCAGACGCAATCCGTACTCAACGTTTTCTTCGACAGTCAGCCATGGAAACGAGGTGTAACTCTGGAACACCATTCCACGTTCTCGACTGGGACCGACAATCTCCTTATCATTGAAACTCAGAAGACCAGTGGTGGGGTCGACAAGTCCAGCCATCATATGCAGGACTGTTGTCTTTCCACAACCCGAAGGTCCGAGCAACACACAAACCTCGTTGTCGAAAACTTCTAAAGAAACATCGCTTACAGCCAGAAGAGTCTCATTGCGCTTGAGCTGATATTCCTTTGAGACATGCTCCAGCACCAGTTTACTGCGGCGTTGCGCCTCTGAGCGTCTAGTACTCATGGTACTGAAAAACCAAGAATGTGCTGCGCGGAGCGTTCAATACTCCGCGCAGCAAGCAGTATTCTATCCTCGATACCCCGAATCGTAGAGTTCCTTAAGCAGGCCACAGTTGACACCTTTCTCGACAGGGCTGCGGGTTTCAAGGAAACCAAACTTTAGCCACCAGTCCGACATCAATTCGTAGTGTGCACTCATCTGACCGTTTGATTGACCGAATGGTGGGTCACCGGGCGCTGAACCACAAAAACGCGCAGCTTCCAGGAAGTCGTAAATGTACAGTCCTCCGTCAAGTCCAGTTCCGTCCTTTCCAATCACCAGTTCGACGTCCGCAATGCTCATTTTCATCCCTTCGGCGATGATTTCATTGCCCTCTGTAGGATTTTCTTTCCACCAAGCGATGGCATCGTAGAGCGCACGCATCGTGTCCAATGCGACATCGCGGCGCTCATTGATGAATTTTTCGTTCATGTAGAGCCCATCTGCAATTACTGCCTGGGAAGTCCAATAGTCTTCTCGCGATTGAGACAGGACTTTGGAACCCTCTAGAGCCTTGAGCACGTTACTGCCATAGGGTTCCCAGAATTCAGATGCAGCGACATCACCCCCTATCATGGCTGCGAATGCATCATCCGCGATGATATTGGAATACTCGACCGAGTCAAATGGAAACCCGTTTCGTTCTAGCCACATCGCAACGTAAATTTGAGCGAGGCCACCCTCAACAACGGCAACCTTTTTGCCTTTGAGGTCGGCAGGTCCATCAATTCCGGGGGCGACTACGATCTTGTCTGTGCCATAGGACAGGTTGGCAAACGCAACCAGTTTGAGTGGCATACCTCGCTCAGCCGCAATCGGAGAAAACTCGACAGTACTTGAAACCACATCCATCCTGTCAGCGGTAACAAGGTTGTAACTTTCATAAGGGTCTTCGATCGTCTGGTATTGAATATCGAGATTGGGGGCAAGGTTTTTTTCCTTGGCGATAAACCAAAATCCATAACCCGGCCAGGTGAAACCGGAAATTTTGACTTCTTCAGCCGCATTCGCTGGCAACACAAAAGTCAGCAGACTCGCGAATGCAAGTGCAAAACCTAGGATAAATTTCTTGATATGCATATTGAATTTCCTCCAGTGTGTTGGATGACAAAAAAGGTTAAATCGTTCGTTTGGGGTTGCAAAACCGGTAAAACGCGAACCGGTCTTCGTCGAGTGTAGCAAAGGTCTATTCACTGTCAAGATACGGGAACAGCATGCGCCGCAAGCGGCGAAGCAATATGTCAAACACCAGCCCGAGCAGTCCGATTGTAATAATGCCAGCCATAATCTCGTCGATGTGCACAAACCGTTTGGCACGCATCATCATTGCACCAATGCCGGAACTTGCCGCAACGATCTCGGCGATAACCAGGTAAGTCCAACTAACCGCGAGCATTTGCCGCATGGCAGTTAGTATGTCGGGCAACATTGCCGGCACAACGACAGTCCACAACACTTGCCTTCGATTGCCTCCCAAAGTTAACGCAGAGTTGACAAAATCAGCGGGCAGAGACTTTGCGTAGTCCATGATGAGTGTGATCAGAAACCAAACCACACCCAAAAATAACAAAGCCAGTTTCTGTGCTTCGCCAGCACCCAGCCACATCAGCAACAGAGGAATAAACGAAGGAGCCGGGAGATAACGGAACGCCGATACGAGTGGATTAAAGAATGCTTCAACTCGGCGAAATGTTCCCATCAGTATGCCCAGCGGGATCGCGAGCATACAAGCAAGTGTAAAACTGACCACAATTCGGAAAAGGCTCATGCCAACGTCGTACAGGTAGTTTTTAGCGGTAAACAACTCAACGAAACTGGTAAGAACCGTGAATGGACCCGGTAACAGTACGGCATTGGTCAGTTTCAGCAAAACAGCCAGTTCCCAAATTCCAAAAAAGATGAACCAGGCGGTAAAACCCAGCCGCAGTACGCTGCCGAACGGTATAGATTGATTGAACTCGAAAAGTCGAGACTTGCGCCGAACAGTACGTTCTTCGCGCTGTGTACTGCTTAAACTGTACTCACTCATATCCAAACAACCAGATAAAGACAATCAAATTGCTGTTGTCAAGCCAATTTAGTCTCAAGCAATCCTGAACTTCCAAAATATTGATCATGTCCTCAAATGCATGAAGTCCAGCAAGTATTCAACATCGTAATCAAAAGCCTGCTTAAGCGATCGCAGACTGTTCAGTAAATCGCTGTCAAATTCCTTGACTGAGTTGCCGTTCTCGTCGTACCGCTTTGCTATCAACTCTGGTTCAATACCACCAATGTAACCAACTTGTTCGGCATCAAGTTGCTTGCGTACCCTAGCAATACGCTCATTCGAAGGCAGTGCGTCGGCAAAGTTAACAAGATGTTTTTTAGTCTTGCACCTTGTATTGTTGTAAGCACAGTGCATCGTTCTCAGTTCTAGTCATACTTGAGCAGAAACTGGTTCTTGAAGTTCTTAAGTCCCGACATGACTTCACTAGATGCAATGTCGGGCTGAAGATGAATTTCTGTTTCCAAGAATTCGTGAAACCTATGCAAACTATCAGTAACTATTTCGACCAGCAGATCGTATCGTCCGGTCACCCAAAGGATGTAAACGACATCGGGCGACTGTCCGAGTCGTTTCGCAATCTTATCGACTGAATGGTTGGCTGCTACTTTGATACCAATAATCGCATCCGCCTGGTAGCGTACTTCAGTCGGATCAACCAGTGCAACGATACGAAGAGCACCGGCTTTTTTCATCAACTGCACCCGGTTGCGTACAGTACCCTCAGAAACTCCAAGGGTCGTGGCAATTTCCTTGTAAGGTCGTCGCCCGTCGGTTTGCAGCATTTTCACTATCTGACGATTAAGATGGTCGTCAATTGCCGCAATACCGTTCTGCTTTTGCTTCACAGGGTGCGATAATTCATGCTTAATCACTGTGATATCGTCAATATTGATATCTAATTGTTGCTGAAACATGATTATAGACATGAATAACTACGAATTATGAATATTTTCACACGTTTTCGCTACGAATAACGAAACTGTCGAAGAAACGATATCGTTTCCAAAAAATGGGGAGGCGCAGTGTATTTCAGTGCGACATTGCTGTATGAGTTGGAAAAATCAGGTGAAACTCTCCATGGCTAACCAGGCGCAGCCTACACTGAAGAGAGTTTATTCACCTCCAACAGGTTAGGATTGTTGCCAAAGAGTGGGGGCTTTCCGGTTAAACTCACAAGTCGGCAAAGTGGCCGGTTTGATTGCTGTGGTTTGCAGATTACAGCTGGTGCGGTTAAATCAACTTCTCTATCTAGCGAAAGGGCTTACCGTCTTGCAAATCTGGCCCGGATAATTGCCAATATCAAAAAAGCAATAACCGCACTAACCAGCACATATACGAATCCGTTCGGCCCCCATGCGGTCATGCCCAGGCCACCTAGCCCCGGCGCAACTGTACCGGATACACCCCACATCAATCCGAATGCAGCATTTCCAGCCGCTAGCTGGGCACCACGAAATCGGGAGCCCATAATTGTAAGCGCAACAGTGTAGATCGCTGCGATTGCACCACCCCAGATAAACATCACTATCCACAGCATGAACTTCGTTTGAATGATGAACGGCAGCGAGATTGCGCCAACTAGAATCAACAGTGCGCAGAGAAACAAAAGCAGATTGCGATTCATGCTGTCGGCAAGCTTGCCTACCAGAGGCTGCGCGGCCATTGAACCGACCGCCGCAACTGTTAGTATCAATGCTGCCGACGCCTCGGTCAAACCATTGCGTAGTGCATACACCGGCATCAACGTCACCACTAAAGACTCCTCAAACGCCATCAATGCTGTGGCGCCAACCAGCGTTGGTGCCAATAAACAGAACATGAGCACGTGGGACGCCTTGCCACCCGAAAAGTCGGGTGTCTGGCCGCGTGTCCATCGAAGCGGCAACAACCCGGCTCCAATAATGACAAGCGCTACAATGAACGGCAGATTTCCCTGAGCACCTAGAAGTACGATAAATAGCGGTGAAATGCCCAACGTGGCACTGAAGACGAACGTGTAAAGGCCCATGACGCGTCCACGGTAATGGTCTTCTGCAACTTCATTGATCCAGGTTTCACTGACAACAAACAAAATAGTCCCGGCGACGCCCATCATGAAGCGAGAAACGAACCAAACGTAGATATTCTCAAAGAAGATCATCAAGCAAATGAAGAAAATGTCCGAGCAAATGGAGATAAACACCCATCGTCGAACGTCCATAAATCGCATGATGAATGGAATCATTGGAGAAACAATAATAGACGCCAGGAATGGCAGCGCACCCATCAAGCCAATCAGTGAGGACGAATATCCACGAAGCTCCATGTTCAGGCTGATGAGCGGGTAAAAGAACCCGACTGTCAAGCCATAAATGGATAGTATGCTGATGATCGCCAGCAGGACCCGTCTGCGCTCAGGGTCCGGAATTAACCCGCGAAGAAAGTACTTCACGCGACTTCGACCCAGACTCCACCACGGCGCTTATCGCCAAAGCCTTCTACAGTCCGAGCCAGTTGCCGCGCTGTATGCGCACCGCCGAAGAAAACATTGTTTGTTTTGAATGTAGTCGCATCGCCGAAGCGACTGAGAATATCAGGTAGTTCCGAATTACCAAACAGATTCTCAGCGTACGCTTCATTCCTGTGATAATGAAGCCGCGGCGCCTGAACCGCGTCCTGAACGCTCATGCCATAGTCCAGAAGATTGATCAGTACCTGCTTGACTACACCAGGGATACGGTTGGAACCACCGGTCCCAATCACAATCTGGGAACCCTTGTCATCAATTGCGACCGTTGGGGACATCAATGAACTTAGGCGCCTAGCCAGCGGCCACTGAGTCAGACCGTAGGGATTGACATCGTGCTCGCCCATCATGTTGTTCATCATTACGGATGTGCCGGGAATCATGGTCCCGCAGCCTTCTCCATTACTGACTGATACGGCCACTGCGTTGCGTTCTCGATCTATGATCGAAATGTGAGTGGTACCGTTTGGCGACAACCACTCCTGATTGGCTTGGTAAATTTGCAAAAGCCCAGCGTCAAACCCAACATCTGGATTCGGTGAAGCATTCTCTTCGAGCCGCGCACACTGGACAAATGAATCCATAACCGCACTCAAATGTTCCGAAGATCCGAATCGATACTGTGCGAGATTGAGCAAGGATAGTCGACTCATCGCAAGAGCGATCGTAATACCACCACTTGAAGGTGGTGGATTCAAAAGCAGGGTGTGATTTTTGTAGCGCACCTTAAGTGGTTTTCTAAGTTCTACGCGGTAGTTGGTCAGGTCATCGTAAGTTACCTGCCCGCCCTCAAGACTTGTTTCATGGATCGACTTTGCAATCTCACCGTGGTAAAACAATGCCTCACCTTCAATCGCCAGCGTTTCGAGCAAATCATCATAATTTGGAAAAAAGGTAGTTTCACCTTTCCGAACCGTGTGCCCGGGCTTCTGCTTGCTTTCAAATATTAACCGTGCGTCGCCAGATAGATAAATTGGTGTCAAAATGTCCAGTACATACGCCTGCATCTCATTGATTTCGATGCCCTCTTTCAGAATTTGAAGTGTCGGCTCAATCAAAGCATTCATGGGCATCTTTGAGTAGCGTCTGGCCACTTCGAAGATACCTTTTACGTAGCCCGGCACCGCACAGGTCCCAGAGCCAATGATGAACTCCTGTTGTGCATCTCCAAAATCGCAAATGAATTTTTCGGTTTTGACGTCTTCGATGGCTTTTCGCTGACGCGGGGTCTGTACAAAAAAGTCAAATAGAACGGGTTGATTGGAACTTGGACTCGCCATCAAGAAACCGCCACCGCCTAAAGATGCAAGAGCAGGTTCAGTTACACAAACAGAAAACAGCGCAGCGATAGCCGCGTCAAATGCATTACCGCCCGCGGATAAAATTTGAGCAGCAGCGGCTGCCGTTTGAGGATGTCCAGCAGTTACAATTCCTTTGTTCATCGACGGTATCCCGGAGCAGGCATACAGTTTTCGCCTGGCTCATTCATTAGATAATTGACACAACTGGTCATACGAGTACTTTAAGCACGAAAGGAAGTGAGAAGAAATGTTTGAACACATAAGAATACCGGAAAGCGGTGAAAAAATAACGATAAAAGATGGTAGCTTACGCGTACCGGACGATCCGATTATTGGTTTCGTAGAAGGGGACGGAATTGGTCCCGATATTACCCGAGCATCAATGCGGGTCTGGAACACAGCAGTGGAACTCGCGTATGGCGGAAACAAGAAGATTCACTGGTGCGAAATGTACATGGGTGAAAAAGCCGGCAGTCTGTATGATGGCGATTATTTTCCGGACGAATCACTTCAGGCAATCAAGGAACTCACTGTCGCAATCAAGGGACCACTTTCGACGCCTGTTGGGGGTGGATTCAGATCTTTGAATGTGTCACTTCGCCAGGCACTGGACCTGTACGCGTGTATTCGCCCAGTCAAATACTACAGCGGTGTCCCGTCTCCACTGAAACGTCCGCAGGATGTGGATGTGGTTATATTTCGCGAGAACACGGAAGATGTTTATTCAGGCATTGAGTTTTCTTCAGGCTCTCCAGAAAACGAAAAGCTCGCAAGGTTTCTACGCGAGGAAATGCATGTGAATTTTGAAACCGGTGCGGGCTTGGGAATCAAACCAGTTAGCGAATTTCGTACCAAGCGACTGGTTAGAAAAGCCATTCAGTATGCCATTGACAGCGGTCGCGAGAGCGTAACTCTGGTGCACAAGGGCAACATTATGAAGTTCACTGAAGGTGCGTTTCGTGCCTGGGGTTATGAACTTGCAAAGGAAGAATTTGCTGACTCCACCATTTCCGAAGATGAGCTTTGGGATCAGTTCGACGGTGTGAGGCCACAAGGACGGGTCGTGATCAAAGACCGTATCGCTGACATCATGTTCCAGTTGTTACAGCTTCGACCAGCCGAGTTTGATGTGATTGCCACAACCAACCTGAATGGTGATTACCTTTCAGATGCTGCTGCGGCTGAAGTCGGCGGCATTGGAATCGCACCGGGTGCCAATGTGGCTGACCACGTCGCCGTTTTTGAAGCAACTCACGGTACCGCACCCAAGTACGCTAACCAGAACAAAGTCAATCCGTCCTCGCTATTGCTTTCAGGCGTCATGATGCTTGAATACCTTAACTGGCAGGAAGCTGCAGACCTGATCAACCGCGCCTATCCCAAAGTGATCGGTCGAGGCATCGTAACCTACGATTTTGCGCGGCTGACGGAGGGGGCAACTGAAGTTTCGACCAGCGGCTTTGCAGACGCGCTGATCGAACAAATGGAAAGTCTCTGACTCATCCGGGTTAATTTCAGAAATTCAGTCCCGGCGGTGCTGCTGTCGGGACCGATTCTTTGAGTTAAGCGCTCTCAGCGCGAAACTTTGGGCTCGCTGCCTGCCACAGGTACCAGCTCGCCACACTACGAAACGGTCTCCAGCACTCGCCGCGCTCCAACAACTCATTCGGTGTTGGTAACTCTCCCGTTTCATATGCGACAGAAAAACCGCGCCTCACCCCAAGGTCTGTCGCAGGAAGAATGTCCGGGCGCCCCAGATTGAAGATCAATAGCATCTCAACTGTCCACGGACCGATGCCACGAACGGTCGAAAACGCTTTAATGATTTCCTCGCTGGACATTTTGGCAATGTCCTTTGGCGCTGGCAACAGATTCTCACTGGTTTTGTCTGCGAGGTCTTTAACTGCACGAATTTTTGACCAGGACAGTCCACAGGAACGCAACTGATCGTCGGCAGTTTGCAGGAGCGCAGCGGGCGTCGGAAAGTTTCTATCGAATAAACCCAGCACTCGATTCAGAATGCTGGCTGCCGCGTGGCCCGATAGTTGCTGGTAAACGATAGAGCGCAAAAGTGCCTGGAAGGGATCAAGGTCTGCTCTGAAGTCTAGACCGCATTCACCAACCTCGGCTGTCAGTTCAGCCATAACAGGGTCAGCGTCACCCAGATGCTGTACTGCTGCAACAGGGTCATAAGGCAGACAATTCGACATTGTCTTTAGTTTTTTGCTCTTTGCAGTTCCGGCACCAAATGAATTTCGATTCGACGATTCGAGCGCCTGCCTCTTTCAGTTTCATTGGATTCAATAGGTCGCCGCGAACCAAATCCGACGGCTCGAAGACGATCCGCGGGTACGCCTTGCTCAACTAGATAGCGAGTTGCAGCAGCTGACCTTGCCATCGATAGTTCCCAGTTGGTGGGATAGTAGGTTCGCAAATCCCCTTTAATTGGCACATCGTCCGTATGCCCTTCGACACTCACTACGCGGTTGTTGAAAGTCTCCGATTCAATTGAGTCAGCAAACTCCTTCAAATCTTTTTTTCCTGCTTCTGTGAGCACTGCTGAACCTGATTCAAACAATATATCTGTAGAGTACTCCAAAACGGTGTAACCGGAAACGAGCTCAGAGATTTCACTGGCCTTTTCAGCAATACTGATATCCATGGTTTCACGCAAGTCACCGATCAACTGTCCCAATTGCTCATTTTCTTGAGTGATCGATTGCGCCAAGGTTTCCATGTTTTCAGTTCGTCGTTCCGCAGCTTGTAATTCTGTGGTCAAAGCATCCACTTTATTGGTGAGGTCGATGAGTTCCTCTTGCAGTTGTACGTTGTTGCTGATTGAATTTGAAAGCTGCTGATCCAATTCTGCAATTCGGGATTCAGCATCGGCGAGGGCTGAAGCACTAACTTCCGTCTGGTTAAGTCTCTCCTGCAAATCGGTAAGTTGTGCGAGCAGTTGATTGGTTCTATCAGCAAGAAGCGTTTCACTGCTATCCTGCTCTTGAGTCGAATCTGGTTCAGTAGAATCCGCCATTTGCGTCGCTGGCTCGTCAGGTGCTGAAACAGTCGGCTGTTCATCAGGTTCTTCAGAATCGACAACCAGAGCAACTGCCTGATTAAGCTTTTCGACCAATCCTTCAATAGTGCGTTCGTAGTAATCGCGTTCACTATCGTAGCCCGATCTAAGTTCGTCAATTTGTACAGTCAAGCGTTCGATTTCTTTGTTGGATCGCTGCTTTTCATCATTAGCAATATCCAGTTCTTGTTCCAAAGCAGCAATTTGGCTTGCCGTTGCTGAGGGTTCGGAATCTGTTTGCTGCGTTCCAGCTCCGGCATTGTCCAGTTGCTGTTCGAGACTGGCAATTCGAATTTGGGCAGCCGAAAGTTCTGCATCCAATCGCTGCCTTTCGGTCCTGGCAGCCTCGAGCATCTGTTCCAGATCGACAACTTGATCTGTGGCTGCGGAGAGTTCCGATTCCGACTGCTGCTGTTCGCTACGAACCAATTCCAATTCTGGTTCCAAACCGGCAATTCGAGACTTAACCTCCTCAAGATTGGTGTCCAATTGCTGCTGTTCATTATTTGCGGTCTCCAGTTCCTGCTGCAGAGTGGCAGCGGTTGAGGATTCAGTATCCGATTGTTGACTTTCGGTTCTGACGGTCTCCAGTTCTTGTTCCAAACTGATGATTCGAGATTGGGTTGCCGAAAGTTCAGTATCCAGACGCTGCTTTTCAATGTTAATAGATTCCAACTCTTTCTCCAGACTGGCAACTCGAGTGGTAGTTGCCGAAAGTCTGGCATCCGTTTGTTGCTTTTCGCTTCTGGCCGTTTCCAATTCCTGTTCCAATGTGGCGATTCGATACAAGGCGGCTGAAAGTTCAACATCCAACTGTAGCATTTCTTCTCTGGCGGATTCCAGTGCCTGCTGCAGACTGGCGATTCGATTTACGGCAGTCGAGGTTTCAGAATCTTCCGTCACAGCTGATGCTTGGGCTTCCTCAGTCATTGAAGACGAGTCGACCGGCTTTTCGCTAGACAGAGCATCTGTTTCTGACGCCTTGGCAGCAATTCGTTCATTAGCTTCTTTGAGAGATGAGGCCAGGTGTCGATTTAGCGCACGCTGCCGCCGGTATTGCCTAGTTGCTTGCTTCAGTCTTGTAGCCAGGTAAGTCTCTCTGCCGTATGGAAAGCGGGAAACTCCTTCTTCAGCTGATTCAGAAGACTGGGACTCCTCGACCATGACAGAACTTTCAGCCTTCGCCGCATCGAATTCTCCCTTCAATTGTCTATTCTGAGCGCGTTGTCGTCGCAGTTGCTTGGTAGACTGTTCCAGCCTGGCAGCTAGGTATGTCTCGCGGCTATCCGGAAACCTGGAAATACTTTCTTCTGCTGCTGTTGTTACAGCAGATTCTTCAGCTGTCTCATCACTTTCACTCAACATTCGAAGTGCAATGGTTTCCTGCAGTAATCCCTCGTGATCAGCTTGAAGCTCATTTAATTGAGCTTGTAATTCAGTCATATTCTGCTCCAATTCAACGGCCGTCTGGTTTGCTCTCTCTAAATCTTGATCAGAACGATTAACGACGAAAATTAAACTTATCCAGCCAACAATTGCTGCAAGTATCAAAATGGTGAGGGTAAGCGGGTGTCTAAGTAAAGATAACACGATCAAACCTCAGTCTGGAAGTTCGCCTGAAACAGGGAATGGTTGCGATTTGGATGCAGAGGTAAAACCATGCGCTGCTGATAGTTCTGCACCCTGCAGTGTGGAAAAGTGATTTTGCGAGCCAAAAGGGGAATTAAACAATCACGGTTTCGGATGAAGTGCAAGTCAACTTGAGCAGATTATAGCAAGTTCGCAGGTGTTCGCAGATTCATGCCAAATCTATTTTTTGCTGCACTTCAGTCAGACTTAGGAGTGCAATCTCTTCCGAGTGATTCATCCAGCCAACAAGAAGTCCACGTTACGACTGACATCACTTGATCGCTAATGCCGAACAGTTCAGCCAAGAATTTGAATCCGCAAATTTAATTTAGAACATAATTCCAAATTCACTGGTCTAAACAACGATGCCCTGACCTGACTTATTCGCGTGAAGCATAGATGAAAAAGATCCTGATACTCGCAGTTATCGCCGCTCTGCTGGTCGTTTATTTTGTATTCGACCTCGGACGATATCTTGATGTGAACCTTTTCCTGGACAACCGCGATCGAATAATTGAGTTTCGAGATGCCTCGCCCCTGAAGAGTGCACTCATTTACTTCGCAGTTTACGTCCTGATTACCGGTCTATCAGTACCAGGGGCAGCGATTGCCACACTCGTCGGGGGAGCAATTTTCGGATTGTTATGGGGCACTGTACTGGTGTCTTTCGCCTCGGTCATTGGCGCATCCTGCGCATTCCTCGTCTCGCGGCACATTCTACGCGATGCAATCCAAAGTCGCTACGGCGATCGGCTTCGAACGATCAACGAAGGCATTCGCAAAGATGGCGCGGTTTATCTGTTCACGCTTCGAATGGTACCAATTTTTCCGTTTTTTATCATCAACCTGGTCATGGGACTGACTCCGATGCGTCTTCGTACCTACTTCATCGTCAGTCAGATCGGCATGCTCCCCGCTACCATTGTGTACGTTAATGCAGGAACGCAATTGGCAAAGATTGATTCGGTTGGTGAAATTCTTTCGCCGGCACTCGTGGCATCCTTCGTTTTGTTGGGTATCTTCCCTCTCATTTCAAAGAAATTTATTGACATCATGAAGAGTCGCAAAACTCTCAGCAAATTCAGCAAACCCAAAAAGTTCGATTTCAACACGGTCGTAATTGGTGCAGGATCCGCGGGTCTGGTAGCAGCCTATATTTCCGCTGCAGTTAAAGCCAAAGTAGCCTTAATCGAAAAGGGCAAAATGGGCGGCGACTGCCTCAACACCGGCTGCGTTCCTTCCAAGGCAATCATCCGCACCGCGAAGTTCATGTCGCACATCAAACGCAGCGAAGAGTTTGGGGTGCATACCGCAAGCGCTGATTTTGATTTCAAGGACATCATGAAGCGCGTACACAGCATCATCGGTGTCATTGAGCATCACGACTCGGTCGAACGGTACACCTCGCTCGGTGTCGACTGTTTTACCGGGCATGCAACAATCGAATCGCCCTACTGTGTAAACGTCGACGGTCAAAAACTGACGACTCGCAGCATCATCATTGCAACCGGTGCAGAACCAGCAGTTCCGCCACTGCCCGGCATAGAGAATACTGGGTTCTACACGTCGGACACGATCTGGGAAATCGAACAGCTGCCTGAACGCTTACTGGTCTTGGGTGGTGGCCCAATCGGCTGTGAACTGTCCCAGGCTTTTGCCCGACTTGGTTCAAGTGTAACTCAGATTCAAAAACCGCCGAGACTCATGCCGAGAGAGGATCCTGAGTACTCCCAAATTGTGCTGGATCGTTTTGTTGAAGAGGGCATTGATGTGCGCCTGGAACATCAGGCAAATGAATTTGAGATTAATAACGGTCAAAAGATTCTGATCTGCGATCATAACGGTGAAACAGTTCGAATCGAGTTTGATGTGCTGTTGGTTGCAGTCGGACGCAAGGCCAGACTTGAGGGATACGGAATTGAAGCACTCGGAATCGAAATTTCCAGCCACGGCACGATTGAGGTCAATGAGTTTCTGGAAACGAACTACCCGAATATTTATGCAATCGGTGACGTTGCAGGACCTTTCCAGTTTACACACTTCGGGGCACACCAGGCAACCACGGCCGCTCCTAACGCACTGCTGCGGCCTTTCTTCCGTCGCCGAGTGAACTATTCTGTCATTCCGTGGGCGACATTCACCGATCCTGAGGTCGCGAGAGTCGGTTTAAATGAACAGGAAGCCGAGGCGCAAGGTATTGCTTTCGAAGTGACCCGCTACGACTTTAAGGACTTGTCACGTGCCATTACAGACAGTGAGGCACACGGTGAAATCAAGGTGCTGACACCACCCGGGAAAGACAAGATTCTAGGTGTAACAGTAGTTGGAGAGCATGCCGGTGATCTGATTACAGAATTCATTCTTGCCATGCAGAATGGTCTGGGGCTTGGCAAGATTCTCGGAACCATTCACATTTATCCGACGCTGGCGGAGTCTGCCCGGTTTGTTGCAGGAAACTGGCGTCGCAAACAGGTCTCAGAGCGGGCAACGAATTTCCTAACCCGTTTCAACCGATGGCGGCGGCGCTGAGTTAACAGCAAGCTCAGTTCTGCTCTTCCGTTTCTCTGTAGACTGTGTAAAGTTGGTAGTAGTGCCCCTCACGCGCCAGTAATTCCTGGTGCGTGCCGTCTTCCACAATTCGACCCTCACTCAGCACTACAATCCGCTCAACATGCTCTATCGACGCCAGCCGGTGGGCAACGATAATCACCGTTCGGCCTTCACCCAGAGCGTCTAGCGCCTTACGAACTTCAAATTCAGATTTGGTGTCCAGCGACGAGGTTGCTTCATCGAAGATCAGTATGGGTGCATCCTTGATGAAGGCACGGGCAATAGCAATTCTCTGTTTTTGTCCACCAGACAGGCGAACACCGCGTTCTCCGATTTGCGTGTCAAATCCATTTGGCAGGTTTTCAATGAAGTCTAGCGCGTAAGCGGATTTGGCTGCCTCGCGAATTTTCTCATCCGTCGCATTCTTAATGTTTCCATAGGCAATATTAACGGCGACCGTGTCATCAAACAAGAAAATATCCTGACTAACCAGCGCTATCTGACTGCGGATATCCGCTAGCGTATATTCGCGAATATCGACACCATCAATCAGCAGGGTACCATCCTGAATCTCATAAAGGCGTGGAATCAATGAAGTCAGAGTGCTCTTGCCGCTACCGGATGAACCAACCAATGCGATGGTCTGACGAGGCTTGATGTCCAAACTGACGTCATTTAGCGAACTTGCATCCGATTTGGGGTACTTGTAGGTAATGTTCCTGAACTGAATTTCGCCATCAACCTTCTTGTCGATCATCGAACGTTCGCCTTCGTCGATTTCCACCTCCTGATCGATGAGGAAGAAAACCCGCTCTGATGCCGTTAGCCCGGCCTGAAGCATTTCATTGACTCGGAGCAGTTTTTTCAATGAACTTGAAATCAGTGCCAGAGCAGCCATAAATGAAACGAAGCCCCCGACAGTCAGTGGATCGGTCAGATCACGGGTTAAACTGAAGTAGACCGTACAAGCGATCACTACCGTTGAAATAAACTCAGCAGCAGGTACTGTGAGATGGCTGGCGACCGCCTGCTTCAGCTTCAGCTGCCGAACTCGGTTTGCGTAATTGTAGAGACGCTCGCGTTCATAATTCTGAGTCTGATAAAGTTTGACCAGCCGGTGATAAGCAGTCACTTCCTGCAGATGTGCCAGTAGACGCTCACCCATTTGCATAAAGTCGCGGTAAAGTTTACGTAGACGTCTGGCGATAAAGGCGACTAGCGTCGCAATCAACGGGGTTGCAATCAGCAGGATCAGACTCAAAGCCCAGTCAAGAATGAATATCCAAACAAGCAAACCGAGAATGGTGAGAGACTCACGAATGATCGTGATGACCACCGTTGAAGCGGTGTCCGTTAACTGATTGACATCTGAAGAGATTCTGATATTGATTTGGGCGGCCGAAATGTCATCGTAGAACTGGGTGGGAAACGCAATCATACGATCAATCATTTGAGTCTGAAGGTCGTAAACGACGTAACCGAGTACCCAACTCATGCACACGCCGTGCAGGTAGCTGGCAATGCCTCGAATGGCGAAGAGACTGATCAGTATGATCGGAGTCCAGAGAATGTAGTCCGGGTCACGCTGTACAAAGCTGCCGTCGAGCAGAGGTTTCATTAAAACTGCAACAGCAGGCGTCGTCAGAGCGAAAAGCGCGACCAGGGAAAGACCCAGTAAGAAGTACCACTTGTAAACCATGACATAGCTCAGCAGACGTCCGTACAGCCTGATGTCCTTGAACAGGGGAAATCTAGAGCGTTTGTTAGTCACGTAATAAGCGGGAAATAATTTGAACGGCTGTTTTTTTTAATTTAGCACACAGACTTCGTGTTGGGTTCATACCCGGACAATAAAGTTAGTGGAAAACAGCGGTGACTATTTGGTTGATTTATTTGTATGAACACGTTGGAGTGCGAGTGGTTGCGGACCAAACGGATTGGCTCGTCAAGTGATTTGCATACCCAATAAAAATGCTACATTAGTCAAGTTTTACACTGCATCGCGTTTACATTCAACACAGGCGATGTCCGTTTCAACCGATGTGAGACAGATATCGCAAAACTGGGATTACTAGGACTTGCCATCAGCATGGGCGGCTTTCGGAACCTAGTGTAGCATTGATTATCTTCCTCGCTAATGCAAACTCCATTCTCCTTCGATAACAGCCATCTTTTCGGATACCTTTAAATGGTGTCAGGAAAATATCCTGGGTTTCATTGCGGAATGTGTCCAATCTCTTATTAAGAATTTTCACCAGTACCGGAATCTCTTCAAACTCCCCGCTGATTCTGGTAAAGAATCTCGAAGAAATTTTGATGGAATATTCGTTAATTTCTTCGACTTCGCAGAATCGAATTGAAGGCTCGCGAACATTATCAAAAGAGATAAATCCCAACTCACCAGTCGGGTCGTTGAATCGGATTTTCTTGAGCTGTGAAGAACTCGGTATCTTGCTTTCCAAGTCATCAAGGAATCCAATGAATTTTTGGTCGTAGTAGATTTTGATTTGAGGGCTCGGACATTCACCGAATAGCGCCAGGCAAACTGGATTGTCTGTGTCATTGAACATCCCTCTGTCGTGCAAAAGTATGTAGACTGACAGCCTGTCGCGAAACAGTCCGCTCTGAAGATAGCTTGCTGGAATCAGTGCCGCAACGTGCCCGCAATTGAGCAGGCATAGTTCAAGACAATGTTTGTATAGGTCATCATGAATTGTGTCCGGATAATCTAACCCTCTTCTGGTCGCTGAATTTCTGGCTAACCAGGGAGGGTTTGTAATACAGACTTCAAATCCTTGTGGAAAGGAATTGATCGTATCTCTTTGCTCTACAAAGATGTCAGCCGGTTCGATGTCGTAAGAGCTGAACTGATTGCACAGCCCTGTTTGTTGCAAAGACTTTACGATGTTGTTGGACCCGGCAAAAGGTTCCAACACAATTTTCGAAGACAAAGAAATCTGTTCAGACCACTCCAGGAACGGGCTCAGCGTGAACGGATTACCTTGTGTGTAATATTGACCTTTTGACCGTTTCTCGGCCATTTGCAAACCTGCTGTATATCCTTGATACCAGTGAATAATATTACACTCGTATGCTAAACCATTCGGCTTATTTTTCCATGTCAATCTCGATCGGTCTCCCCATCAGTATCTGAAAGTCATTCTCAGAAATGAATTTGCAAGTTTACTGGTGCCCACTAAATTAGCTGAAAAAAGTCAATTTCTTTTACCTGGATCAAAATTTTCGCGTTAACAAAATCTGTCTTCTCAAGCTTCAATCTGTCAACAGATTAAGCAACAAATTTATATAATTTCCGCTCTTTGAAACAAAAGCGCATCTATAGAGGGCCAGACTTGGTCAGAGGACAATGAAGACGATTTCAGCGAAAGCCAGCGATGTGAAACGCGAATGGTATCTGATTGACGCGTCGGACAAGGTATTGGGGCGGATGGCAACTGAAATTGCAATTCGTCTGCGCGGCAAACACAAACCGATCTACACACCGCATGTTGACACAGGGGACTATGTGGTGGTTGTCAATGCCGAGAAAGTGATCCTGACCGGAAACAAGGACAATGCCAAAGTCTATCATCGACACTCCGGTCGACCTGGTGGCCTGACCACTGTCCCAGTCAGCACAATGCGAAAAAGGCATCCGACCCGCATCATTGAACTTGCCGTCAAAGGCATGATGCCCAAAGGTCCTCTCGGTCGAGCAATGATGTCCAAACTGAAAGTCTACGCCGGCCCGGATCAGCCGCATAAGGCGCAATCTCCGAAGCCGCTTAATTTCTAGAGTTAGTGATCATGGCAACATCCAGCGAAACGTACTACGGAACCGGTCGAAGAAAGTCTTCAACAGCTCGAGTCTACCTGACCAAAGGAAGCGGCAGTATTGTCGCGAACAACCGTCCAATTGAAGAATATTTCGGACGGGAAACTTCTCGAATGATTATCCGTCAGCCACTTGAGCATCTTGGCATGCTGAACACAGTCGATGTGAAAGTGAACGTAGCTGGTGGTGGTCAAAGCGGTCAGGCAGGCGCAATTCAACTTGGCATCGCCCGAGCACTGGTGAATTACGATGAAGCTAATCGGCCCGCGCTACGTAAGGGTGGATTCTTGACCCGCGACGCCCGTGAAGTCGAAAGAAAGAAAGTCGGTCTGCACAAAGCAAGAAAACGACCGCAATACTCCAAACGATAGTTGCTAAAAAATAGCGCTGCGGTTTTATTGTTAGGGATTCCAGTTTCTGGGGAATCGTCTAACGGCAGGACAACGGACTCTGACTCCGTCAATCTAGGTTCGAATCCTAGTTCCCCAGCCATTCCTTGACCATTAGAACTGATTGCTGAATCCAGTTTCAGTCGCGTATGCCATAGCCTCGTTCCAACAGAACCAGACAGAGGGTGAACAGAATCGCGGCAGCGACAAGAATCACCGTAAACGAGATTCCTATCCCCACATCACTGGACCCCAGGAAGCCATAGCGGGCGATATTGATTACGTAAAGAATTGGGTTAGCCAGAGACACGAGTCGCCAGAATTCCGGCAGCAGCTGAACCGAGTAAAAGACTCCTCCAAGGTAGATCAGCGGGGTCAGAACAAAGTTGGGAATGATGGAAACATCGTCGAACTTCTTTGCGAACATTCCATTCAACATCCCGCCCAAAGAAAACACCACTGATGTCATAAGTATGACCAGGGCAGTTGTAAACGGATGGACTATATCGACCGTGGCAAACACCGTTGCCACCAGTAGAACCACAATTCCCACCAGCACCCCTCGACAAACGCCTCCGGTTAGGTAGCCAATCAATATCACCGAGCTGGGAACCGGTGAAACCATAATTTCTTCGATAAACCGCTGAAATTTCGCCGAGAAGAATGAAGAAGCTACATTCGTGTAACTTCCTGTGATGACAGACATGAGAACCAGACCGGGGACAATGAAATCAATGTAGGTGTGACCCTGCATTGGTCCTATTCGAGGTCCGATCAAATTTCCGAATATCAGAAAATACAGACAGGTTGTGATAACTGGCGGGATCAGCGTCTGTGTCCAAATTCTCATGAATCGCATGATTTCCTTGCGACACAAGGTGTAAAGTGCAACGGAACTGTGTAATGACCTGTTCATTCTGATTGATTCATCTGCATTTCTATGGCCTCTCTTCTCAATAGTTCCATAAACAGCGTTTCCAGACGGTTGGACTTGGTTTGAATGCTGATGGCGTGGATATTGTGTTTCGATAGTGTCTCGAACACTACATTGATGCTACTGTTTCGGGCGATATCCACTTCGACTGTCGTTGGGTCGACTAATCGAACGGAGTCGTTCAACTCGTGCGGCAGAACTTGTGAATCAATCGGCTGTACCAGATCAAGAACATAGGTTTCCTGGTTGAGTTGTTTGAACAAGGACTTCATGTCACTATCCAGAATCAATTCACCAAGTTCAATTATCCCCACGTTGCGGCACAATTTTTCCGCTTCCTGAAGGTAGTGCGTCGTCAGAATGATGGTGACACCCTTCTGGTTCAGATCCTGCAAGAATTCCCACATCGACAGCCGTGTTTCAAAGTCAATGCCGGCAGTCGGTTCATCCAGTATCAGCAATCGGGGTTCATGCATAAGTGCGCGAGCAATCATCAGTTTTCTTTTCATGCCACCTGACAACCTGCGCGCCGTGTTATTGCGGTAATCCCACAAATTCAGAGTCGTCAGGTACTTTTCAGCCTGAAGAAGCGCTTTGGTGCGCGGGACTCCGTAGTAACCGGCGTGATTGATCACGATATTCCATGGTGTTTCAAACTGGTTGAAATTGATTTCCTGTGGCACCAAGCCAATATTTGACTTGGCACGACCAAAGTCCTGATCGATATCTACACCAAATATATAGACCTTGCCGGATGACTTGGTAACCAGCGAACAGGTAATGCCGATGGTTGTTGATTTACCAGCTCCGTTTCTTCCGAGCAGTGCGTAGAAATCCCCCTCTTCAACTGAAAAGGACACTCCCTTCAGTGCGATTCTGCCGTTGGAGTAGGTTTTCTTTAGGTTGGATACGGAAAGCGCCTGATTTGAGGTGCCTGATTGAATCACTTAAGGTCGGAAACTGAAGAAAATTGAAATTGTTAGTTTTGTTGAATCTGTATCAATTCAGTATCGTAAGAGCATAGGTCTATAGGAACTGAATGTTCACACGTTTCAATTGAAAGAAAATCAGAAAGGCCAAAAAGCACTAACAGCCTGCATTCGAAGCAACAGGGGGTTGCATAGATATGGAGGATATGATATTCAAATTAGCCGTATTGCAAGAACTTCTTTTCAATCTCTTTATAGGTTGAATCAGTCGCAAAAGTGTTAACACTACTGCAGGCAGGAGAGTACATTCCGAGCATTGTTTTTTTTGCAAAATCAGGCAATTTTGAGGAAAGCTAAGTTTTGATATCTAAGCACACATGTATTGGTAGATAGCCCCTAGCGACCTTATCACCTGACCAACGCCTTAGATTCGGGACCAGCGATTATTTGGTTGTCCAGACAATATCAACGTTGAATTTCCGCTCTATCGGATCTACATTATTTCTGACACTTCCTGGAAATAAGCGCAGGCGGAAAATTACCAATATAATTTGAGATCCACAGACGAATGATTGCCGAAATCGTCTGAACTCGAATTGAGTGTTCTTATTCCATGGAAAACAGCACACCTGTAGAAATATCACCGAGCGCAGCAAAGCGCGTATCGCAGCTGATGTCCGACAATGACATCGGACTTCGAGTCTATATTGAGGGCGGCGGCTGTTCCGGATTCCAATATGGATTTCAATTGGAAACGGAGAAGCAGGATGATGATTTCGTCATTGAAGAAAATGGAATTACCCTACTGGTCGATTCACTCAGTATCCAATACCTTATGGGAGCCAAAGTCGATTACTTGGACGATCTGATGGGCGCTCGATTTCTCGTGCAAAACCCGAATGCATCCACTACCTGTGGTTGCGGATCGTCTTTCGGCATTTGATTTTTGTCCACTGCCCCAACCGAGCGGGGCAAATTTCCTGATCTAGATTCAAATGGACGTCCTCAGTACGCCCGTTTTGTTCTATTCCGTCACCACTGGATTTTGTTTTCTGGTGGGTGTGTTAATCGGTACCTGCGGAATCGGCGGCATTCTGATTATCCCATTTCTAGTTTACGTCGCAAGTATTGACATTCACATCGTCATTCCCGCATGTATGGCAGGATTTATCGTGAATGCGATATTCGCAAACTATGCCTACGCAAAGCGTGGTTCAATTCGCTGGGATAAAGCACTGTTCATTTCGATCGGTGCAGCACCCGGTGCGTACCTAGGGTCGGTTACAGTCCTTGCAGTGTCATCACTGGTGCTTGAAGTTATCATGGCAACACTGGTGATCGGGTCGGGTTTGCGTGCATTCCTTTCGTCATCAAGTGAGAACCGTGGCCTCGGCATCCACCGCGTTCCCAATGGTGCATTGATACTGGTCGGTTTGGCTGTCGGGTATGGCTCTTCATTGAGCGGTACGGGTGGACCATTGCTCCTGATCCCGACTCTTCTATTGCTAGATTTTCCAATCATGGTCGCGGTCGGCTTGAGCATGGCGATTCAGATTCCTATTGCGCCGTTCGCAACGCTAGGTCACGTCATTCATGGTACCATCGATTGGGCACTAGCCGTCCCAGTAGCGGTCGGGCTGTCTTCAGGCGTGCTGATTGGAGCGCGTATTGCACATAAGATTTCTGCCATTACCATGCAGCGTACCGTTGCAGTTGCTCTGCTAGGCTGTGGTGCAATGATTGTCGCCCAGTTTTTTGTCTGAAGCATTCCTAATCAATCAACTCAGTTCTTGCCAGTTTCACAATTGCCTGAATTTGAATATCATAAGGTTAATACCATAAATTGCTTTTCAGGTGGTTATTGATGAGTTCCAAACATAAGCATGCCCATCCCCCTTCAGAGGTTGAACTCAAGGTTAAGGCCCTGGAATCACTACTGATAGAAAAAGGGCTGGTCGATCCACTCGCTCTGGATGAGTTGATCGATATCTACGAGCATCGGGTAGGTCCACAGAATGGTGCTCGGGTCGTTGCCCGAGCGTGGTGTAATCCAGATTATCTTCATCGACTGCTGCACAATGCGACAGACGCGATTCGTGAAATCGGATTTGAAGGGCGTCAGGGCGAAGACATGGTTGTTCTCGAAAACTCACCAACCGTTCACAACATGGTTGTGTGCACGCTCTGCTCTTGTTATCCTTGGCCTGTACTTGGATTGCCGCCTGTCTGGTACAAGTCAGCGCCCTACCGTGCGAGAGCAGTTTCTGAACCAAGGAGTGTACTTGCGGAGTTTGGTGTTGAACTTGGCGAGGATGTAGAAATTCGTGTTTGGGACAGTACTGCGGAAGTACGGTACCTGGTGATTCCGATGCGTCCAGAAGGTACTGAAAACCTGTCGGAAAGTGAACTCGCTGAGTTGGTAACCCGCGACTCCATGATTGGAACAGGGCTCGCACTGTCTCCGGAAGTGATTCAATGAAAGGTGCACACGATTTAGGCGGTAAGACCGGTCTAGGTCCCATCGCACCAGAGAAAGACGAGCCGGTTTTTCATCGCGAGTGGGAAAAACGCGCGTTCGCCATTACAGTAGCCTGTGGATTTTTGGGTGAGTGGAATCTCGATATGGCGCGATATGCCCGGGAACGGATGCCAGACCCAGAGTACCTTGCTTCCACCTACTACGAAAAGTGGGCTCATGGATTAAGTCTGCTGCTGGTGGAGAAGGGACTTCTGACTGAAGAGGAAATCCGCGAACGGATGTCTGAACTTTCAAAGAGTGATTCCTGATGAGTGCACTGAGTGCAGAAGACATCTGGCCAACTCTGAAAAGAGGCGGCAGCGCCAAAATGGCTGATGATGGTGAAGCGAAGTTTTCCGTCGGCGATTCAGTGACGGCAAAAGTGCTCAATCATGCTGGCCACATTCGTCTGCCGGAATATGTTCAAGGACACCGCGGCCAAATTGCCTCGGATCACGGCATGTTCATTTTCCCGGACCTGCATGCCGACGGGATTAAACAAGCACAGCGTCTTTACAGTGTGCGATTTGAAGCTGCAGATATTTGGGCAGATGAATCTCGTCGCGGCGCCATTTATGTCGATCTCTTTGAATCTTATCTGGTCGAAGAATAGTGTCCACCGACTCTTCAATTTCGAAGTTTTATCGCAACGGTGAAGAGCCTGTATTTGCAGCTCCATGGGAGGCGCATGCATTTGCCTTGACTGTGAAGTTACACGAACAGGGCTTGTTCAGTTGGGCCGAGTGGAGCAACTCACTTGGGGAGGCGATCGCTACAAATGCTGAAGCACCTTACTATGAAAGTTGGTTGAAAGCTCTGGAATCCCTGGTACTAAGAAAAGGAGTCATTGAAGCTCAGGAACTAATGCTAGGGATTGCATCTCTTAAGTCCAATCACTGACCTTTGCTCAAGCATAAGCTCGTTATTAAAAGTCGTTTTTAATGAAGTCCTGAAGACGCGCCGGGGCATCTGTAGCGAAAGGATTAATGATTTCTAAACCTTGTAGTCGCCACCCGTCCTGCAAATCTTCACTAAGGAGCGCTGAGCATCCCGACCGTCGGGCAGTGACCAAAAGCATTGCATCCCAGAATGACAGCTTATGGCTTTCAACGGTGTCAATTGCCTCAAGAAGCACTAAGTCGGTGGCAGATGCTGTTTCAAACACCTCTAACCAGTCTTTCACGAATTTGCTTGAATGGGAAATATCCAGCAAGTTCTTGCGGGTTGTCGCATGAACAAACTCACCTAGCACTTGAACCGTCAAAACGCAGTCACAAAGAGCCGCCTGTCCCACAAGGGATTTTGAGTAATCGTGTTTGTGTCCCGCGTCACGGTCAACAGCATAGATCAGAATGTTGGTATCCAGGGTGAAACGCCCTTTAACGGTCATAAAGCTCCTCACGCTTGACCCTAAGGCCCGCGAGTGATACACCCTCATCCATATGTGCCATCATCCGTTCATACGCGGAGACCCAATCGGGGTCTGCCGTTTTGTCCAACTGATGAGGCGTCAGCTTGGCTACCGGAAGTCCGCGTCTCGTAATTATGAAATTTTCGCCGCTCTCAACTTGTTTGATTAATTTGGAAAAATTCTGGTTGGCAGTCATTAGCGAAACGCTACGCATTCACATTCTCCTAATGTAGTATATAGTAGAAGTATATCGAAATATGTCGCATCTATCAAGACCAAATTCAGGATGCTGCTGGACTATTCGGTTATCTGTCTGAGTTGCGATAATTGGTTCGATCATACTCCTACACGAGGATTTATGGTCGGCCGAGCTGGATGCCCTGAGCACTTCTCCTTCGGATGTGCGGCCGACTGGTATCGCATATTCAGCAGGCCCGGATTCAATGTGCACTGGCTGACTCAAAGCTGTCAACAGCGGTTTAAATTGAGTTCCGCGAATTTCAATTCACCTACCATCATAGTGGCGATTGCTGCGTACAAAACCGATGGTTATCCCTCCAATCCATTCACTAATCAAGTTCCCTATTTTCTGACGTGATTTCAGTCGGACACGCACCCAATCTAAAGGACCCAGGAGTATTTGAACCCGCCCATAGCACGATGTCTAGGAGTTGCCACTCAATCCGCGCCGTTGGAAATTACCTGTTAGTACCTCCCTATCTGTCCGATTACTCTATCTCCCAATTTCCGGAGCAATGGTGAAGCCTCTTTTTCCATCTATGTCTCTTTATGCCATCAACGAAGCCATTGCAGCAGTCATGTACGCGGCTAAATTTCCTGCAACCAGAGTTTTCATTGCCAACCCCATGATCTCAATACGTCTTTCCGGAACAAGAGAAAGTAAACCGGCGAGCATCACACCTAAACCGCCAAAATTTGCGAATCCGCACATTGCATAAGTCAGAATCAGGCGACTTTCCTGGCTTAATGTTTCTGGAGACATTGATGCCATTTCTATGTAGGTAATGAGCTCGTTTAACACGACTTTTGCTCCTAGCAGTTGTCCAGCTGTAAAGCACTCACTCCAGGGAATTCCAAGTAGCCATGCAACCGGCGCTAAAATCCAGCCGAGAATCATCTGCATTGTGAGTGGTTGTCCACCTATGTCGAAAATAGACCCAAGAATGATATTTACCAACTCGACAAGAGCAACCAGAACAAGAACCATACCGATGATGTAGGCAAAAAGCCGTAATCCGGCAATAGTACCCTGAGTTAAAGCATCCATTGTGCCTTCGTATAGTCGAGGAACTCTGAACACTTCGGCTGCTTCAAGCTGCGTATCTTCCGGAATGATTAATCGGGCCAGCATTACTGCAGCGGGAGCACTAATCAGGGAAGCTGTCAGAAGATGGCCTGCAACATCGGGAATGATTGATTGCAAAATGGTGGCATATAAAACGTAAACGGTGCCAGCGATGGTAGACATACCGGCAACCATCAATACAAACAAGTCACCCCGAGTTAGTCGTTCCAGATAAGGTCTGATTAGCAGCGGAGCTTCCACACTTCCCAAAAAAACATTAGCCGCGGTTGCGAAACTCGCAGCTCCTCCTAAACGAAGTGCTTTTCCAAGAAGCCATCCAAACCCTCTCACAACCCATGGAAGTACCCGCCAGTAGTACAAGACAGCTGCAACCGCACTTGATACGATTACCAACGGAAGAGCGCGAAA
This sequence comes from Gammaproteobacteria bacterium, assembly GCA_022823625.1. Classification (GTDB taxonomy): domain Bacteria; phylum Pseudomonadota; class Gammaproteobacteria; order Arenicellales; family JAJDZL01; genus JAJDZL01. The sequence continues at coordinate 75,229 of JAJEHQ010000011.1, read as the reverse complement.
TGCGAAAACAAATGCTGCTCCAGGATAACTTTCCTCAAAGGGCAAGGGAGCGCCACCTAAGTATCCGAATACCAATGATGTTCCAGAATCGACTGCCTGTTGCAGTGCTCCGATACCTTGGTTTATTGGAACAAATATTGTTTGAGACGCGGGAAATTTAAGCAGGATAACAGCGAATACGATCTGAACGCTAAGCCCTGCAATGACGATTCGCCAAGGGAAAACGCGCCTATTTTCACTTAGCGCCCATCCTGTTGCGATGATTGCAACGATACCTAGAACTGCCTGAAATTCGGTCAAAAACTTTTTCCGCCTTGCAGTTTGGGACTATCTTGCGTTTCTCATTTAAGAAGGTAAGTCCCTGAACGGACTTGTGTTTTTATGATTGAAAGTCAAAAATTCAAATCAACATTGTGATTTTTTCTCAACATGTAGGCGGCGATTACCACGTACAAAGCTGATGGTGAGGATTAGCAACAATCTCGAAACTATTCGCCTTGGTCTTCAGAATGATCCAGTCTTCTGGATTTCCTCAACCGCCGCACCGCACTGGCGACATTGATAACAAGAACGAGCAGTGCGACACCATAGGCGCTCCAGACGTACTCCCCATAGCCACTCATGGAAATAAATTCTGAAAAACTCATCCGGACTCCTCAAGCTGCCTAAGCCATTTCGACTGATACTCTGTTTCCAGAATCATCGCTCTCATTCGAAGCGCCAGGACCGTCAAAAACAGCAACATGAACCCGAACGTCATAACCAGCAATGGTATCAGCATACTGATATGTATCGAAGGGATACCGAATTTCGAAACTGATGCGGTCTGATGAAGAGTATGCCACCACAATACCGAGTAATGAATAATTGGAATATTGACAACACCGGCCAGTAGTAGTATCGCACCGGCCTTTTGCCCTTTAGTACGGTCTGGAATTGCGGACTCAAGCGCAATAAAACCCAGGTAAAGGAATAGCAAAATCAACTCTGAGGTCAGTCTCGCATCCCAGGCCCACCATGCGCCCCACATGGGTTTGCCCCAGATTGATCCGGTTACCAGTGTGATGAGTGTAAATGACGCTCCAATCGTTGCCGCGGCAGTACACGCCACATGTGCCAGCTTAATCCGCCAGATCAGCCCAATCGCGCCGCTGACCGCCATCATAGTGTAAATCATCATAGACATCCATGCGGATGGAACATGCACGAACATAATCCGATAGGCATCTTTCTGCTGGTAGTCGATCGGCGCAACGACCAGTCCCAGATAGAGCCCTATTGCAATTGATATCCCAGCCAGCCAACCCAACCATGGGGTCAGTCTGGTTGCCAGTGCATAGAAATGCCTGGCAGTGCTCAGTTTATGAAACCAAAGCCACATCTCAATTGCTCAACATAATTCGAAGCGCACCTGCGGTACCAAACGGCGATAGCGTCAAAGTAAACACGAAGAATGCAGCAAGCAACATCAGATGCCCGCCAATTGGCAATTGATCAGCAGCAGCCGATACAGCTGAAACGGAAAAAATCAGGATGGGAACACAAAGTGGTAATGTCAGCAGCGAGAGCAGCATTCCAGCCTTTTTCTGGCTGATGACCAATGCTGCACCAAATATACCAATCAGACTGAAAGTGGGTGTACTGATCGCAATTGTCACTACTAGTATTGTCGTGCTGTGGAAATCAAGATTCATTAGTATACCCAGAATCGGACTAATCAGCAGTAGTGGTACACCAGCAGAGATCCAGTGTGCAAAGGCTTTTGCCAGTACTATTAGTGGTAGTGGTGCCGGTGCCGTCAAAATCTGTTCGAGCGTCCCATCTTCGTAGTCACTTCGAAACAATCCTTCCAGCGAAAGCATGGAGGCGAGAAGTGCAGAGACCCAGATTACACCGGGGCCAATTGACTTCAGAACTGCAATATCCTTGCCTGCGACGAACGAAAACAGCGTAGTACAGACAACAAAAAAAATGACGGGTGTTGTGTAGTCACCCGGTGTTCTGGCAACCAGTGTCAGATCGCGTTTCAAGAGCGCCCCAAATGCTCGGGTCATGAAACTTCCCCCAACCGAATTTGGTTGACTTTACTGTCTCGCCAGTCAATCGTCTGATGGGAAGTCGCAAGACACAGTCGCCCCTGATCCAGATGCTGTATGATTAAATTTTTCACTGCATCGAGTGCCCGTTCATCCAGCGAAGTAAATGGCTCGTCGAGCAGCCATAACCTGGCATCTGAAATTGCGAGCCTACCCAAAGCGACGCGTCTTTTCTGCCCAGCGGACAAAAACCGGCAGGGCACCTTCAGATATCGGGAAATTCCCAATCTCTGCAGAACTTCAGGGATTGAATGTGCAGAAGGATTTCCTTTAAGCGCCTGATGAAAATTCAGGTTTTCCTGAACGGTCAAGTCAAGATTCACACCGTTGTCATGCCCGACAAATACCAGTGAACGAAAGTACTCGGAACGAATGTTGGCGATTGATTCGCCATCCCACAAGATTTCTCCAGTATCGGGTGTGGCAAGCCCACAAATCAGACGTAGCAGACTGGTTTTGCCAGCACCGTTTCGCCCCTTGATTAATAGCAATTCGCCCTCGTTTACAGCAAACGAAAGATTCTTGAACAGCAAGCGTTCGCCTCTCGTACCGGCGAGGTTATTGATTTCGAGCACGCTGTGAAATAGAGAGTTACGGATGAATGGAACGCACACATTTTATTTCACCTGCAATGATCGCAATGACCGGCAAGGGGATTGACAATTTAACGTCGTTGGCTTCGCACTGGAGTTGGTACGAATAAATTGAATTTACAACTCTATAAGTCAGTTTAAAATTTTGCATCATCAACACTGGAACGCTTTCGATTGTCAGGTCAGTAGAGTATGCAAAGTTTGAATTCACCACTACCGTTTCCAGACCGCTTGCCAGACGGATATCACTACCAAGGTGAGCCGGTCAAATTTGATCCTGTCCGACACCTTCAGTTGGAGCCGCCGGAATCAGTATTGCGGCTGGACGACCTCGGCTATGGACCCGATCAGATCAAAAATTGTTCAACCGACTTCGCCGTCTCTAGTGCCGTCAGACTTTTGTCAGATGAAGGGGTTGAAGTCATGCTTGATGTTGCCCGTTCACTCAAAAAGTATGCAGTCAATTGCGAACGAATTGAGAATATGGTTCGAGGTGGAACCTACCAGTCTGAATTTTTACGCGACTTTTGCATGAGCCGAGAAGTGACTGAATTCTTAGGCGAAATTTTTAAAACACCCGTTGCACCGCATACCATGCCACTGCATCTGGGACACTTGAATTTCGCACCGGATGATTTGGATCGCGCAGTTGACAAGTGGCACTACGATACGCTTGGACTCGACTACGTACTGATGCTTTCCGACCCTACCGAATTACAGGGCGGCGACTTTCAGTACTTTCTGGGTACTCGAGACGAAGCACAGGAATTTTCAGATAAAGGAATACCCATACCGGAAGAGCGGGCTGTCAGTCCCAATTTTCCAGGTGCCGGATATGCCATTGTGTTGCATGGCAACATGGTTGTTCATCGGACTACCCGACTGACTCAACGAGCCGAAAGAATCACTCTGGTTAATGGTTACGTACCGCTGAATTCGCAAGTGGAGGATGTATGCCGATTTTCAGATTTGACTCTGGTCGACCCACACCACGTTCTGTTTGCGGAGTGGGCGCGGCACAAGGCGTGGCTGTCAGTCGGCAAACTACATCAGTTGATTGAAACCATTCCCTATACTGATGATCGACAAATCATCACTGAGCATTTGAAGCGCGCTATTGCAGACATTGAAACCGCGATTGACGATATTAACGAAGACAAAGACAACGCATCTATGATTCACTATGGGGATTGAATGCGCTTTGTCTCATTCAATCCCATATAGCAGCCAGAACAGAATTTCGATTCTGACTGATGCACTGATTTTGGTTTGGTCAGCTAGAGTCATTCTTTGCCACTTTCCTGTGCCCTGCCGCCCTCGAACCGTCGTTTGACTTTTTTCTCTTGACCCATCAAACTCCCGCGTCTGATGAACACGACAAACAAGAAGCAGTATGACTATATCGTGATTGGTTCTGGTTCTTCTGGAGGTCTGCTTAGCTATCGCCTGTCTGAAGATCCGTCGATCCGTATTCTGCTACTCGAAGCCGGATCAGCAGAACATCATTGGACAATTCGCATGCCGGCAGCCGCCCGTCATAATTTTCTTGGTGGTCCACGAAACTGGAGCTTCGAAACCGACCCCGAGCCCTACATGAACAATCGCAAACTGTTTCAACCACGCGGCAGAGTGATCGGTGGATCGTCCTCACTGAATGGCATGGTGTTTGTCCGCGGGCATCGTCAGGATTACGATTATTGGGTGCGTGAAGGCGCAAAAGGGTGGTCCTATGACGATGTTCTTCCATATTTCAAAAGTATGGAAACCTATTCCTCGGGACCTTCAGAATTCCGAGGCGGAAACGGACCCGTCGCAGTTGAACATATGTCAAATCTTCATCCGATTGAACTGGCATATCTGAAAGCGGGAGAACAGGCTGGATATCGCATAGTAGACGACTATAACGGAGCGGAGCAAGAAGGAGTCAGTGCATTCGATGCGAATATTGGCGGTGGTTTTCGCAGCGGAACTGCGAAGCTACTGCACTCCATTCTGCCAAGGCCAAATTTACATCTGTTGTCTGGAGCACATGCAACGCGTCTGGTCATTAGCAACGATCAGGCCCGCGGGGTCGAATTCCTTCATGACGGTACGCGCCATATGGCCTATGCAGAGAGGGAAGTGATCGTTTCCGCTGGTGCATTTCAGTCGCCACAGATACTGATGCTGTCCGGAATCGGGCCTGCAGATGAGCTCAGACAATTTGACATTAAACCCCTTATCAATCTGCCAGGTGTCGGCAGAAATCTTCACGACCACCTTGAGGTACATGTTAAGCATCGATGCCCGAAAGGACTTTCCAGAAACCGTCTGCTGCGAAAACACAACATGCTGCTTGCGGGACTTCAGTGGTTTCTGTTCCACAGCGGTCCAGCCTCGACACCTGTCAGCCGGGTTGGCGGATTCTTGCGAACTTCAGATGCTGTTGAATACCCGAACATGCAATACCATTTCTGGCCTTATTTTCTGGAAGGCTGGTCACCACCGCCAGGAAAAGATGGGTACTGTTTTGACGTAGGACCCGTTAGGCCAAAAAGCCGTGGGTGGGTTAAACTGAAATCCTCTAACCCGTTGGACGCACCCCGAATCCTCTTGAACGGACTTTCAAGTCAGCGGGATATTGAAGAGTTTCGTCAGTGCATTCAAATTACCCGAGATATTGCCGCCATGAAAGCGTTTGATTTCTGTCGCGGACCGGAGGTATCACCAGGCCCAGACGTTGTTTCGAACGCCGACATTGATGCTTATGTGAGGGAGAACGCAAACAGTGCTTATCATCCGTGTGGTACTTGCAAAATCGGTAACGATGAAATGTCGGTTGTGGATAGCGAGCTTCGAGTACATGGTATCGAAAGTCTGAGAGTCGTCGATGCGTCCGTGATGCCTTTCATTACCAATGGTAACATCAATGCACCAAGTCTAATGATCGGGGAACGCGCTGCAGCCATGCTTTCAAACTGACGTGTCCATCCTATCATCATTCCTCAATATTTCGATATGACTTGTAAGTTCTGAAAGTCCCATTAGCGAGTAAATCTTTCACATGACAATCTCGGAATCAGGCAGGAAGCAATATCGTGTCAAAACATATGCGCGGCGTGAGAGTCGCATCACACCTGCTCAGAAAAAGGCACTTACCGAATTGCTAAGTCTGTATGAACTACCGCTAACCGATTCACCAATACGCGTCTCGGAAGTTTTTCCAGGTACAAGTCGATTTGCTATTGAAATTGGCTTCGGAGATGGTGAAACCTTGGTTCATCGGGCTCAGCAGAACAAAACTACCGCTTATCTTGGTATTGAAGTGTATCGACCGGGTGTAGGTAAATGCCTGCTCCGACTCCATAAAAACAATGTGAAGAACGTTCGGGTATCAACAAATGATGCGAGGGACGTTCTGCTGCAACAGGTACCATCCAATGCAGTGAACGAATTCATCATTTTGTTTCCCGATCCCTGGCCGAAAGTACGTCATCGAAAGCGCCGTCTGGTTAACTCTGAGTTTGTTGAACTGTGTGTAGACCGGTTGGCGATTGGAGGTACTATTCTGATCGTTACGGATTCAAGTAACTACGCGCATCAGGTTCTTGAAATTCTCGAAAAAAATCCCAATCTTGACAGTATGACACCTGGACAAGATGCAGTAGGAGTACAAGACAAACTACGGCAAACTCGTTATGCCAGAAAGGCCAGTCAATCCGGTAGCCAAGTGTTTGAATTGCTCTACACGCGTTCTGCGTACCTTTCGGCAAGGAATCACTGATTTGTATAATCTGAATAGACTTCACAAAAAAATCGAAGCAGCTGATCAGGCAAACTCAATTGGTTAATCAACCTATATCACTGAGCGAGAAATCGCAATCTCAAAATTCAGCAGGGCGAGCAGCCTGGTTGGACAAAAAAGACCTCTCCGCTTTTCAGAGAGATGGCTATCTGGTCGTGCGCGATCTTTGTAAGGAAAATGTGCGAAACGAAATGCTGAAGGTGGTTGAAGAGTCGCTTTACCCCGCTCTTGCACCTGTCGAATACGAAGCCGAAGTGCATTACCCGGGCTCACCCCCATCACGTACTTCTCCTGGTGGAGACACACCGCGTCGACTATTGAACGCATTCGCGCGGGACGAGGTGTTCAGGCGGTGGGCTCAAAGTCCCGAAGTAATAAGACACGTAGGCAACCTGCTCCAATCAGATGAACTTCAGGTCAGCCAGAATCACCACAACTGTGTGATGACAAAATTCCCCGGCTATGGCAGCGAAACCGGATGGCATCAAGACATACGCTACTGGAGTTTCGATCGACCGGAATTGATTACAGCATGGTTGGCACTTGGACATGAGGACCGTAGAAATGGAAGTCTTATCGTGATTCCAGGATCACATCGCAACTCTTACGATCGCGGACAATTTGACGCTGCGCTGTTTTTCAGGACCGATGTCAAGAAAAACCAACAACTGACAAGTACAGCCAAGGTAGTCGAACTGAATGCCGGCGACGTCCTGTTCTTTCATTGCCGATTGCTTCATAGTGCTGGTCGTAATCAGACGGATCTCGTTAAGCTTGCAGTCGTATTTACCTACTACGCTCATGACAACCAGCCCATCAGTGGTACGCGATCTGCAGAACATCCCGACATAAAATTGAGGACTGAATAATGTCAATTTCTGCCTATCTGCTCTATCTGATGATGGCAATTATTCTGCTATGGATGTGGGTACGGGTGCGTGGCAAATCTCTGGAAGAAATTGTTCAGATCTCTGCCGATGAGCACCACGCATTGACGGATATATTTGAAGAACATCCGCGCGGCGGTAGTTGGTCTGAATTCTGTAATTGGCAAAAATAAAAGTCCTGAATCAGTTTTGAACCGCTTAAGTCCAGGATATTTCTGGTATGAAGATCAGCATCAATACATTTCGCAAAATGAAACTCAACGGCGAAAAATTCGCCTGCCTCACCTCCTATGGTTATTGTGAAGCGGTTGCTGCCAGTGAGGCTGGCGTTGAACTGCTGCTGGTCGGAGATTCTCTTGGAATGGTCGTGCAAGGACATGAAAGTAGTTTGCCAGTAACCATTGAAGACGTTACGTATCACGTGCGCTGTGTCCAGCGAGGCAATCGCGGTGCATTTCTTATGGCAGACCTGCCATTCATGAGTTATTACAGTGAGAATGCAACCCTTGAAAATGCTGCACGTCTGATGAGGGAAGGTGCACAGGTTGTCAAACTCGAAGGAGGTGCCTGGCTAGCGGAATCTACCCGACTTTTGGTCGAACGAGGGGTTCCGGTCTGCGCACACATGGGATTAACACCGCAGTCGGTCAATCATCTGGGCGGTTATCGCGTTCAGGGACGCGATCCGGATCAGGCAAAGACAATGATTGATGAAGCACTGGTTCTACAAGATGCCGGGGCCAGTTTCATTCTGCTTGAATGTGTACCGAGTAAACTTGGGCAGGCAATCACCGAAAGCTTACAGGTGCCCGTGATTGGCATTGGTGCTGGACCACATACAGACGGGCAGATTATGGTGCTGCATGATTTACTGGGCTTTTATCCGGGGCGGCCCGCTAAGTTTGTCAAGAATTTTCTTGCAGAAAGCGCTGACATTCAAACTGCAATCAAGTCCTATGTTCATGCTGTTAAGTCACACGAATTTCCAGCTCTGGAGCATTGCTATGAATGACGGTCAATCCGCCGCCGCGATCTGGCTGGGCGGAAATATGGCCCGATCAATTGTTGACATTGTCAATATCTGTGATGCTTCACAGGATCCAGTAAACGGGGACGGACGACGCAGTAACTCACGAGAATTGCTGTACGATGCAGGGGTGGCATTTCATCTCGCTGGTCGACAGCTAGGCGTACATCCTGCTTCGTCCTATTCGTCGGTTCATACTGGACTTTAGTTTTTCACATTCTGCAAGATAGTGAAATAATTGAACACGTTCTGACACTTTCTGCGCGAGTTGGACTCGAAGATACTATCTACGAAGAAGTTCAGGCAGAGAGTCGACTCTACCATTGAAATGAGTCAGACAGAATTCTGCATCACGTAAATTACCATTCGAACAGTGAGGCACAGCCATGTTCTTCAAACGAAAAAGTTCCATGCCATCACCGCAGGATGCTCTTAAGGGACGCGGTGTAACGATAGAGACATCACGAACCCATTTTGTAAACAATCGAAGCTTGTTTGAACCCTATCCCGAAGGAACTGAACTGGCCATGTTCGGAGCGGGCTGCTTTTGGGGAGTAGAAAAACAGTATTGGAAGCTCAAAGGTGTATACGTCACTGCGGCAGGTTATTCGGGTGGATACACTCCAAATCCGACTTATCGGGAGGTCTGTACTGGGTTGACAGCTCACAATGAGGTGGTGCGGATTGTATTTGATCCGAACCAAATCTCGTATCAGGAACTGCTTCGAGTGTTTTGGGAGTGTCACGATCCTACGCAGGGAATGCGACAGGGCAACGATCTCGGCACACAGTATCGATCCGGCATTTATGTCTATGGCGATGAACAGTCAAGACAGGCTCACGAATCTCGTTCAGCTTATGATTCGTCGCTTCGTACCCGGAAATATGGCCCGATTACTACCGAGATTCAGAATGCTTCCGAGTTTTACTTTGCAGAGGCAGAACATCAGCAGTATCTAGCCAAGAATCCATTTGGCTATTGCGGATTAGGCGGTACCGGAGTCTGTTACGCACCGACTGAAGCAAAAGTCTGATTCGGTTATTTGCAAAATTATCGCAATCTGATGGCTACAACCGAAACTGTCCACCTCACACTGGATGACGTATTTTCACTGAGTCTTGATGCTCTTGTCGGTTGTGGTGCGAATTCAGATAACGCGAAACCAGTCGCTGAATCCATTCGCGATGCTGAAGCAGACGGCATTCGAAATGTCGGTTTGAATTATCTGCCTCATTATTGTGAACACCTCCTCTGTGGCAAGGTTAACGGGCAAGTAAAAGCCGCTTTCAAACAAACTGCTCCGGGAGTTGTCATCTGCGATGCCAGGAATGGATTTGCCCATTCTGCTTTTGTTCTTACATTCGAAAAGTTTGCCAGCGTTGCGCTTAACAATGGAATCGGTTCGCTTTGCCTCCAAAATTCCTACGCTGCCGGGGTTATCGGCTGGTATGTCGAAAAAATTGCAGAACAGGGACTGGTGGGGCTTGCATTTGCAAATTCACCTGTCGCAATTGCACCTTGGGGAGGAACCCGCGCATTTTTTGGAACCAATCCAATGGCCTTTGCATTTCCTCGTCCCGATGATTTTCCGGTCCTCATTGATCAGTCATCCAGTACGACTGCGAAGGTGAATGTGGTTCAAGCGGCCAATAAAGGAGAGCCAATTCCCGATACCTGGGCGCTGGACAAGTATGGCAATCCAACAACTGATCCGAAGGCCGGACTTGAAGGGTCTATGTCACCGGCGGGCGGTTACAAAGGTGTCGCTATGGCAATGATTGTCGACTTGCTTGCAGGTGCACTAGGAGGCCCCAGTATGTCGTACAACGCATCACTTTTTGCCGGAAATAGTGGCGGGCCGCCAAATGTCGGGCAGTTCTTCATCGCAATCGACCCAAGTGTTTTTAACAGTGATTTCGCGCAACGAGCCGAAGCAATGATCAGCGCCATGCTTGCACAGGAGAACGTACGCCTGCCCGGCAATCGTCGATTACTAAACCGCGCGTTATTCGCCGAACAGGGCGTAACGCTCGAATACGATCTCTACCAAAAACTCAAGGCCTATTCTCAGGCTCAATCCGTTTCAAACTAAGACGCAACTTTCAGTTTGACGGTCGTATCCGACAAACAATACCCCGCGTCTTCCTCTCCCAGTTAATGGTAAAAATCCTGTTGTAATTCAAACAGGAATTGTATACAATCGATAGATAATAGTATATTTTTGATATATTCTGAAATTTCGTTCTCTGATCTACATGTCAGTTCATTCGATGTCAAATCAACAGGAATACCGGCCAAATGTGGCGATCGTACTCTGTAACGACCGTGCACAGGTTCTTTGGGCGCGTCGAGTTGGCCATGATGGCTGGCAATTTCCGCAAGGCGGTGTCAACCGGGATGAATCGATTCTGGATGCTGTTTATCGCGAAATGGATGAAGAACTCGGACTAAAACCAACTCATGTCGAGCTGATCGCCTACACCAAAGACTGGCTGAAGTATGAAATTCCACGCCGATATGTTCGAGTGCGTAGCAGAAGCACTTTCAAAGGTCAGAAACAGAAATGGTTTATGTTCAAGTTTATTGGCGATGAATCAGACTTTTGTCTGGACTGCTCCGGCCACCCCGAATTTGACGATTGGAAATGGGTCAGTTATTGGACTCCCGCTGATCGCGTGATTAGCTTCAAACGGGATGTTTACCGAAGAGCACTTACAGAGCTTGAACCATACATCGACCAGATACATAGTGAATCTCACTTCGCGAGGCAGCCTGCAAACGGATAGAATTTGAACTCTTCGCCGTGTTGGCCGTTTCAGCGGGCGTAGTTCAATGGCAGAACCTCAGCTTCCCAAGCTGATTACGTGGGTTCGATTCCCATCGTCCGCTCCAAATTTTCTTTAGTTCAGTCTCCGGAACTTCCTGGTACGAACCTCGACAGTTGAATTGATCACAGTCCCAATTCACACCGTGTAGCAAGTCTCTCCTGCCTGGCCAATTTCAAACCATTGGCATGCTATTTGCGATGTTCAGACTTAAACGTCTTTCTTGAACTGGAAAATTGTAATGACCCGATCGACTTTTTTGGTATTGCTCGCCACTTTTGTAGCCCTATCTGCTACATCTTTGCTGACCACTCCCATTAGGTAAACAACCTTGTCATAAGTGACAACATGCACCGTTGGAGATTCAGCATCCAATTCGTTGATGATTCGAATTTTTACCGAAGCCTGCAGTGCCTTGTCGCGCCCGATATCAAGCAGTGATCGCTGTTTGCGCACCTTCAACTCGTTAATGACTTTGAGAACTTTCGGGTGACTGCTAGCGATTTGCTCGCACCAATGCTTGTCCTGCGCGGACTTCACAGCGCCAGTCAGCAATACTATTCCGTTCACAGTCGTAACGTTGACTTCGGATTTGCTCATCACCTGCTCATTTTCCGAAATCAGATTGTTGACTCTGAAGGTAATAGACGTATCTTCCAGTTGCTGCATCACCCCGCGGTTTTCCACCACTGGATTCAGTGATTTAACTTCAGCGCTCTGCGCATAAGAAATGCTACTGTTTGCGGGTAACACCGCGATAGACAGCACTGCGATACCGACTGCCACGGCCAATTTCGGTGAGACTATAGAAGACCTAATTGCAGTTTTCATAGTTGACCCCATCTGTGTCTTTCCTTTAGAAATTTGACCAAAATTTTTGTGTTAAGATTCAAGTTTCGTTAAAAATTTGTTGCAAGTTACTCGCGCCCCTCACGGATTATTGCCTGCACAACACCAACATTCAGTTTTGGAATCGGGCCTAACTCGGGAGGCGCCATATTGGGAATCAGTTCTGGAGTGCCATCTTCAAACACAGCCCAGCGCGGTTGTCGCAACACTCTGCCATTTTCAGCCAAATGAATAATCGACGTTACCCCATGAAAGCGGGCTGCCCGATCAAAACTGAGCACTTCTATACGGGACACCAGATTGTAGATGTCGACTCCCATGGCAAACAAGCGATTGACTCTTTCGTCAACCGACAGGCCAGCCTCCAACGTAGACTTCAGTTCCGACATTCTCTCGCTTTTGTCGATTATCCAGTCCATATCAGCGAATCGAATACCGTTCAAATCCTGATCTCTGATTTTGTTGATTTTGCCGGGATAAATATGGGATGTCGCATAGATGGGCAGATCATGTGCTTTCAAGAAATCCAGATATGGCTTGAGCAATCGTCCATGCTCAGAATCAGCGCTCAAATAAATGAAATCAGCATCCTGACGACGTCGGGGAACAAACTTCATTGACTTTCCCATCATCGCACGAATGGTCTGATAGCGATTCGCACTGGCATCAATCAGCAAAATTTGTTTCGTGGCTTCCGAGTAGTCACTCTGATTGAGTTCATAATCGTAAACTTGAATAACATGGCCACCTCGTTTTTCCCAACTGTCACTAAACGCCGAAAATGCTCGATCAGACCATTGTTGTGGTGAACGAATCACCAGCGCGGTGACATGACCATCCTGCCATGCGCGATTTGCGACTCCGACACCTTCGTGCTCAGGAGCCAACGCAAACTGATATACATAATCTGGCAAACTGATTGATGATGTCTCGCCCAACAGAAGTGTCGGAACAATGAAATCCACGTATTGCGTGATTTCATTCACAAAACCTACGCCAAGCGGTCCAACAACAAAGTCCGCTCCATTGTCAACAGCCTGATAATAGAAATGTGTCACATTCGCAGGCTGATCACCGATGTCGATCACATCAATTTGCGGTTTAAGCGGGTTCGTGTCGGCCGCATGCTGAGCCATAAATCCATCTAGCATCGCTTGCACAAATGCGCGATTGACCGAAGAGAGGGGGAGCAACAAAGCAATTCTTGAAGTGACAACCGGCCCAGGAGCAAGACCCGCATCAATCAGTTCATTCGCTGGATGCTCCGGATTATTCTGTCGCCAGTTGTTGATAGCCTGTTCGTACTCAAATGGGTCTGAGCGAACAGAGTTGAGTCCCAGCGCCAGTGCCAATACATACCATTGACGGGCAATCGGATCTTCCGTTTTCTGTAGCGCATCCCGTAATTCTTCCAGAGTCATTCGAGACAATACTGCCCACAACTGGTGTCCAGCTTCAAGCTGTTGAGTACGATCTTCAAATAGCAGTCCATAAAGCTGCACCAATTCGCTGGCCATGTTAACAGGCTCTTTAAGTTGCGAATACGAGTAGGATTTGAGCCTGGCAATGCGCAAACTCTGGTCTAGGTCCGTTAAACCAGAACGCTGCAATCTACCTAGATCGCGAACTGCTGAATGATGCTCACCTTCCGCTTGGTTTAAACGTGCCCTGAGTATGTCGAGACTGACCCGTTCGCTATGACTTAATTGGGTAACATCGATTAGCTCAAGAATTTCCTGGGATTCCTGGTTTCGGCGTTCGTATACCAAGCTCTCCGCTGCCGCCAAAAGTTGCGTGTGCTGATAGACTGTATCATTTGCTGCTGCTTCGATCTTCTCCCAAGCTTTTGGTCTGGCTTCGTCAATAATGATGTCTTCGGCAATTTCACTGCTCGGCAACTCCACTTGAACTTCAGGTTCAGGCGATTCCTGAGTTGCAGACTCCACCGGCGGGACGGTGGTTACGGGTGCAGGTGTTCCTGATGTGCAGCTGACCAGAATCAGGCATAGGGTGACAATTGACAGATGTCGAATGTTCTTCAAATGAGCACCTTTACGTGAAAATTCCACACACGGACTTGATAATTTGGAAGGAGCACCGTCAGGCGCAAAATCGAAATTTCGCAACTAAATTTCGTCTCAAATTATATTACTTCACAATATCACCATGAAACCGCCCGGACATCTATATATCGTCGCGACCCCGATTGGCAATCTCGCTGACATTTCCGCGCGAGCGTTGGAAGTGCTGAAAAATGTTGATGTCATCGCTGCCGAGGACACTCGGCAAAGTCGTAAGCTGTTGAGTCATTTTGGCATCAAGACCCCAGTGATTGCACACCATCAGCACAACGAAACCAAAAGTGCACTCAAACTGAAACAGCGCCTGCTCGATGGAGAGAGCGTCGCTCTTGTCTCTGACGCTGGCACGCCACTTTTTTCCGACCCAGGCGCCACCCTGGTCAAAACTGCACATGAGAATGGTATTCGTGTTATTCCGGTCCCTGGGGCCAGTGCTGTAAGCAGCGCTCTTTCAGTGTGTGGACTTAAATTTCGTCAGTTTCACTTTGAAGGCTTTCTACCATCGAGTTCGGGTGATCGAAAACGACGCATACGTCAGTTGTCAGAACTCGACAGTGCACTTGTTTTTTTCGAAGCCCCGCATCGCATTGTTGTCTCACTCGAGGACCTGACTGCCGCTCTTGGCAGCGCCAGGGAGGTTTGCATTGCAAGAGAAATGACAAAGGTCTATGAAAGCATCCGGGTTGGTAAGCTTGGAGTTATCACCGAACAGGTTCGCGAAAATACCAACGAAATCAAAGGTGAGTTCGTAGTAATTGTTGGTCCCGCTTCTCGTTCAGAACGCGGAATTGATTTGCAGATTGATCAGACTCTCAAAATTCTGATGAAAGAGTTAACGCCACGCAAGGCTGCTGAAATTACTGCCAGAATATTTGGCGTCAGGCGTAATTTGCTGTATCAACGGACGCTCGAACTACAGTCTGAGACTGAAGAGAAACAGTCCAAAACTGACTAAAAGTTGACTCAACAGAATTAGCCCTGATGCATCTGCCTGCCAAATCTGATTTTCTTGTCGTTTCGGCTGAGCGCGTCAGACTGCCAGCATTGATGTAATCGGATGTCTTGTGGTTTGATTTTGAGTGACTCTCTCACACGTGAAATAATGATTCAGCCTGTATGAGTTTTCGGACGACGCACCTGACAACAGTTACCATCAACAAGAAATCGTACAAGTCTTATCGATTTAAATGCATCAACTGGGTAGTAGTTACCGAGTCTTGGATTTGTATAACTATTAATTCTTATAGTAAGGATGTAATAATTCCTTTATAATCTGCTATATAGAATCTTGAATCATTTGAAGGAATCGCAGAGGTTGTAGCAGTGCTAGCGAAAATGACTTCCAAAAATCAATTGACTCTGCCCAAAGCTGTGACAGCCGCAGTTGAATCTACCGATTATTTCGATGTCGCCGTTGAGAACGGTCGAATCATACTGACGCCTGTTCGAGTCAATCGCGCCAATGGAGTGCGGGCGAAACTTGCCGAACTTGGCCTGACAGAGAGAGACATTTCTGACGCGATCGCGTGGGCAAGAACACAAAGACAGCACCAGTTCGAGTAGTTCTCGACACAAATGTTCTGATTTCAGCTCTGTTGTTTCAGACTGGCCGGCTATCTTGGATGCGTTCGGCTTGGTACTCCGAACACATATTGCCGCTGATCAGCAATTTGACTTTGATGGAACTGGTCGGAGTTCTTGCCTATCCAAAATTTGCGTTGAAAGACGATGAGCAGAGTGAGTTGCTTGACGATTTTCTACCATTTTGCGAATGCGTAACCATGCCAAGCTCACTACCTGCTGTACCCGAGTGTCGCGATCACTTTGACATTCCGTTTCTGTCATTGGCACTTGTGAGCGATGCCGAGTTCCTTGTAACCGGTGATGAAGATTTACTTACACTTGACAAGCATTTTTCAGTATCTATCCTGAGTCCTGCAGAGTTTAAGAAAATTCTAAAATTCTAACGAATTCCATGAATCACAGATACAGACTGGTTGATTTTGGCTGTAGTGTGATTTTTGGATTTTGAGTCAGTTCACTGTCAATTGATTTAAGAAATCAAGTGAATTGAGATGCATTGCTACACTAAAACTGACGCGAAATAAGCTAAGGCTGATCCAAAGATTGGCTCCGGTCAATCCAATGGAACCTGTCGGCAGCCCTCGACTGCGTTCCGGTGTGCAGTAAAATTTAAATCTGATGAAAAGAGCTGGTTGGGTAGTCGCCTGGATTACGGTTCAGGAGGAAAGTCCGGGCTCCAGGGGCAAGGTGCCAGGTAACGCCTGGGCGGCGCGAGCTGACGGAAAGTGCAACAGAAAGTATACCGCCTGGCGATTTCGTTCAGGCTCTGGACGGTAGAGGCAGGTAAGGGTGAAATGGTGTGGTAAGAGCGCACCGCGATTTCGGTAACGAAGTCGGCATTGTAAACCCCACCCGGAGCAAGACCAAATAGAAGTCCGATAACGCGGCCCTCGTTGGACTTGGGTAGGTCGCTTGAGTCTCACAGTGATGTGAGTCCTAGACAAATGGCTGCCATCGATTGCTAAATCGTACAGAACCCGGCTTATAGACCGGCTCTTTTCTCCTCCCCCAGTATTTGCATATAGTAAAATTGAGGCACTTCGCCTCAAGTTTCGAGTCGCCACATTCTGTTGCACGAATTGACGGAGAATTAGTGCCGATTTGGTCGGTAACGGGGGATGGATTCGTTTTGCACGGCGACTTTCAAACAGTCACTTCTTGATTGCGCGTTCTACGCGTTTTATTTTTATTTTGAACGCGATCGGAATTGATTCGAGCAACACCATAAAGAGGAGTACTAGTCGGTGTTACAGGTAAAAAGTGATATAGAAATCGCCCGCGAGGCAACCATGAAACCCATCGGGGAAATTGGTGGACAGCTGAATATCCCGCACGATGCCCTGATTCCATACGGGCATACAAAGGCAAAAATTGATCTTGACTATATTGATTCGCTCAGCGATCAAGCGGATGGCAAGTTAATTCTTGTCACTGCCATCACTCCCACCCCTGCAGGAGAAGGTAAAACGACAACCTCCGTCGCTTTGGGGGACGCTCTCAATCGTATCAACAAAAATACCATGATGTGTCTGAGAGAGCCTAGTCTCGGACCCTGTTTCGGTATGAAAGGCGGTGCGGCCGGAGGAGGCTACGCACAGGTCGTTCCGATGGAAGATATCAACCTTCACTTTACCGGAGATTTTCACGCCATCAGTGCTGCTCATAATCTGCTGTCGGCATTGGTTGACAACTCAATTTATTGGGGTGCTGATTCAAATCTTGACAGCCGGCGCGTTACCTGGCGTCGCGTCGTCGATATGAATGATCGAGCACTGCGACAGATTACCTGTTCCTTGGGAGGCGTAGCCAATGGCTTTCCTCGGGAAAGCGGCTTCGACATTACGGTTGCCAGCGAAATTATGGCGATATTCTGTCTTGCTAACAGCCTTTCGGACCTGGAAGCAAGGCTTGGAAGAATTAACGTCGGCTATCGACGCGACCGTTCGGCAGTCACAGCGAGCGACGTGAACGCCCAAGGACCGATGACCGTACTGCTCAAAGACGCTTTCGCACCAAATCTTGTACAGACCTTGGAAAATAACCCGGCGTTTATTCACGGCGGTCCATTTGCCAACATTGCCCATGGCTGTAATTCCGTGATTGCAACCCGCACCGCCCTCAAACTGTCAGATTACGTGGTAACTGAAGCCGGGTTTGGCGCCGACCTGGGAGCCCAGAAATTTTTTGATATCAAGTGTCGCTCAGCGGGACTCAACCCATCGGCAGTAGTGCTTGTCGCCACAATCCGGGCACTCAAAATGCATGGTGGCGTTGCAAAGTCTGAGCTTCAAACGGAGAATGTGGCAGCGGTTGAATCAGGATGTGTCAATCTACGACGCCATCTGTCAAACCTTGCCAAATACGGCTTGCGAGCGGTTGTTGCGATAAACCGGTTTGTCTCGGATACTGATGCAGAGGTCGCAGCCGTCAGACAGAGCTGTGCTGAATACGGTGTTGAAGCGATTGAGTGCACTCACTGGTCAGATGGCGGTGCAGGCGCCGAGCAGCTCGCACACAAAGTCGTTGATATAGTTGACTCCGGTGAGTCCGGATTCAAGTTGCTGTATGACAACGACATACCGCTTGAGGAGAAGATTCGTACTACGGCAAGAGAAATTTACCGCGCCTCAGATATTGCAGTGGAAAGCAAGGCTGCAAGTTTTCTTACGCAGCTTCAGGAATCTAGATTTGGCCACCTGCCAGTTTGCATGGCAAAGACGCAGTACAGTTTCTCTGTCGATCCGACCAAAATTGGCGCACCTGAGGGACATGTCGTACCGGTCCGTGAAGTCAGACTTCTCGCAGGTGCGGGATTTGCTGTTGCAATTTGCGGTGACATCATGACCATGCCGGGGCTTCCCCGCGTTCCAGCAGCCAATTCGATCCGCTTGGGCAGCAGCGGTCAAATCGAGGGACTATTCTGACACATTCTTAACTTGCCGAGGGCTGCACTGGTGGCCATTCGATATCGAAACGAAGAACAGATTCGCGCAACGCCGTTTCACCCGCGTCTTTTTGGAACCCACTGCGCGATTACCAGCGAACACTATTTGGCCGCCAACGCTGGCGCTGACATACTAAAAGCGGGTGGCAATGCGGTCGATGCAGCTGTAGCCGCTGCTTTCGTCGAGGGTGTACTCAACCCGCATCAGCATACCTTGTGTGGCGAATGCCCCATGCTGATTCAAATGGCTGATCGAAATCAGCCCGTGGTTATCAATGGCAACACCATGGCACCAGCTGCTGCCAATGTTGACGCTTATCTACAGCGCGGACTGAATGATGTCCCCGATGTTGGAATTCTGGCAGCTGGGGTACCAGCAGCATTTGGCGCCTTGACAGTGGCACTTGAAAATTTCGGTACGCTGTCTTTGGCAGAGATTTGTCACACCGCTCTCAAGCTTGCCAGAGATGGATTTCCAGTACACTGCGGCCTTTTGAATATGGCAGACTTTGGCGTTCTTGAAAATGCAACCCGATTTCGCCAGGACTGGCCAAACACTGCTGAGATTTACTTACCGCAAGGGAATGTTCCATCTCCTGGCCAACTGCTCCAAAACCCGGCACTAGCGGACCTGCTACAGACACTCGTTTCAACTGAAAAGAAAGCTTCCGGCACTCGGGAAAAAGGCATTGAAGCCGCTCGCAGTGAGTTCTATCGAGGTGATATCGCCACAGAAATTGCACGGCACTCAAAAGAACGCGACGGGTTTCTTGCTCGAAGCGATTTAGAAGCATTCGAAACCCAAGTTGAACGGGCAGTTTCAGTCAATTTTGAACACTTCGAGGTTTTCAAGTGCGGCCCATGGAACCAGGGACCGGTGTTACTTCAGGCGCTGTCCATCTTGAAGAATCTGTCACTCCGGTCCATGAGACACAACCAGGCAGATTATCTGCACACGGTGATCGAAGCCGTCAAGTTGGCCTTTGCTGATCGCGAGCAGTGGTACGCGGACCCGAAGCATGTGAACGTACCCATTGCCTCACTGCTAGACGATGCCTACGGCAAAATGCGCGCTGAACTGATTGATTCGCGGCGTGCGAATGCAGAAGTTCGACCAGGTGATCCATTTGAAGGTAAACCTTTGCTACCGGCTGAAAAACGTGTAGGTGGCAAATCCTGGGGACATGGCACGGTACACGTCGATGCCATTGATCGCGATGGTAACATGGTTTCCGCCACCCCAAGTGGTGCGTGGCTTAAGTCTTCAGAAGTCGTCAAAGCACTTGGCGTGCCACTCGGCAATAGACTGATGACCTTCTATCTGGCACCTGACAACCACCCCAATATCGTGGCACCTCACAAACAGCCGCGTACGACAATCAGCCCGACGCTTGTCTACCGCAGCGGAAAACCGTGGATGGTATACGGTAGCATGGGAGGCGATCAGCAGGATCAGTGGATGCTGCAATTCCTTATGAACCGTACGGTGTTTGACATGACCATCGCTGAGTCGATAGAAGCACCTAAATTTTCCAGTCAGAATGCACCTGGGTTCTTCTCACCACACGAGCGAGTTCCAAATCATGTCAATTTAGAACGAAGAATTGGCGAGTCAGTTGTCGCTGATCTGGAAAACCGCGGTCATGAAGTGAATATTGTTCCAGACTGGAGCGAAGGCTTTTTGCTGGCAATCGAACGAGATGCAGATACGGGAGTGCTCGAAGCCGGGTACGACCCGCGCGGCGCCAAGGGGGATGTTTTTCCTGCAGCCGCCTACTGCTGGTAGAAAGGTGCTCTAAACGTGCGGTACTTGAATGCCGTTTTGAAGGCAGGCAGCTCGAAGCGTATTCTGCAATAAACAGGCAATCGTCATGGGGCCCACACCACCGGGAACCGGCGTAATGGCACCGGCAACTTCCGAAGCCTCCTGATAGTCAACATCACCGACTAACCGCGTTTTGCCACCATCGCCTTCGATGCGATTTATACCAACATCAATCACGGTCGAACCGGGCTTAACCCAGTCGCCCTTAACCATCTCTGGCCGCCCGACAGCAGCGATCAAAATGTCAGCCTGCCGACAGACCTGAGCGAGATTTCGGGTGCGTGAATGAGCAATCGTGACGGTGCAATGCTCTCTGAGAAGCAGTGCAGCAAGCGGTTTTCCAACAATATTTGATCGACCAACAATAACAGCATTGCAGCCAGTCAGGTCATTCAGATAAGACTTTAGCAAAATAATGCAACCGACCGGCGTGCAGGGAACAAGACCGTCCAGTCCAACAGTCAAACGGCCCGCATTCATGACATGAAAACCATCAACATCCTTGTTGGGATCGATCATGCTGATCACCTTGTCAGAGTCAATTTGATCAGGCAGCGGTAACTGAACCAGAATTCCATTCACTGACGGGTCTGCATTCAGATGTTCCACCAGATTAAGCAACTCTTCCTCGGAAACTTCGGCAGAGAGCCGGTGACAGTATGAATTCATTCCAGCATTGGCGGTCTGTATAATTTTGTTTTTCACATAGACTTGGCTTGCGGGATTTTCCCCAACCAGTACGACAGCGAGACCTGGGGTAATCTCGTGTTGGGAACGAAGCACGGCAACCTGTTCGGTTACGCTCTGACGCAATTGCGCTGAAATGGATTTTCCGTCAATGATGTGGGCCATAATTCGTCGCAAAAAAGTAATTCTAGATTCCAGACTTAGAAAATTTGGCAAAAAATTTTATATTTTTACGCCTGGTCCTTTAGTCTAAATTTTTAAGTCTCAATCTTTTTCAGAAAATTCAACAAAGCGACTAAACAGCCACTGCAAAATTTAAGAGCGCTTGAATCAGCCATGATTATCTCAAGTAATTCTGATGTCATGAGTCTATCGGACGATGCCATTGACGTTAATGTCACATTAAAACGCCTGCCAATTGTGGGTGTCCTCGGTTCCGGGTCTGATTTGCACAGTAAACGTTCCACAAAACTGGGCAAGTGGCTTGCGACTCAGCCCGTTCATCTGCTGACTGGCGGAGGCGGAGGCGTTATGTTATCTGTCAGCCGAGCGTTCACCAGCGCTTCAGAGAGACGAGGGCTGGCAATTGGTGTGATTCCGGGACGGGTTGATGAAGCGGTTAATGAATACGATTCGCTTGAAGGTTATCCAAATCCCTGGATTGAAGTGCCTGTTTTCACCCATTTGCCGGATTCCGGCCATTTGGGAATGGGGCCAACCTCCAGAAATCACATCAATGTACTGAGCAGCGATGTACTGGTCATTCTACCAGGGCAACTGGGAACTGCCTCAGAAGCCGAACTCGCGGTTCGGTACAATAAACCCGCCATCGCCTGGCTGGATGAACGGAGTCAGATCTTAGGGTTGCACCCGGAAGTGCCGGTGGCAAAGCGATTTAAACAAGTAAAAGAATTTGTCTCCTCCAAACTGCCCGGCTAAATGGATGAACTTCAACGGTCGTTGCTGAATGTATTTACCTACAGCGACCTCGACCGAAAAGTCAAGCAACGTAAAGAAGAAGACCGTCTGACTATTCTTCAGGCAAACCCTTCAGCGCGATTCCTGGTATTTTTTGGCAATCAGTTTTTGGTTGCCAAAGAGCCAAGAACCAAACCATGCTTTTTTCATGCTCACGAAATTGATGAACTTGCGTCCGATATCACAAACATTGTTTTTCTGGGTTCGCGTAAATCAAAGCACTACTTTGCTGCCGAACTCGGCAGCATCCAAGCCGCTGACCGGGTAGCCGATGACGGAAGAGGATTTACCGGTCTGAGAGAATGCGGTCGCAACCTCAAAGCCCACAATGCATCGCTGTTGTCTTATGCCAAGGCTATGTTCAACTGGCACTGGACGCATCAATTCTGCGGGCTCTGTGGGTCTGACACTTATTCAGTACAAGGTGGACATGTTCGAAGATGTTCCAATGAAAAATGTGAGAAAAACCACTTCCCTCGGACTGATCCGGCAATCATCGTCTCAGTGGTGCGAGACGGTAAATGCCTTTTTGGTCGGCAGACGTCATGGCCGCCGAAACGTTTTTCGGTCATTGCCGGATTTGTCGAGCCTGGGGAAAGCATTGAACAGGCAGTTGCCAGAGAAGTGCTCGAAGAAACCAACATTGAAATTGGTCAGATCTTCTACCACTCCTCACAGCCGTGGCCATTTCCGGGCTCCATCATGCTGGGATTCTCTGCGACGGCAACCAGCGAAGCAATCAATCTCAATGATGGAGAGTTGCAAGAGGCGCACTGGCGGAGTATAGATGAAGTAGTCAGTGGCCTCGAACACGACGACTTTCGACTGCCAACTCCGCTATCGATCGCTTATCGGCTGATCGAAGACTGGTTCAATTCCTATTCAAACGAAACCCTGGCAAACGTGATCAAACGACTTGATGCCGACCGAATCTGGTAAATCACGCCTCATATCATCAAGTTTATAATGGCAGGCTCACGCCAACCTTCTCACCGCAACGAATTAGAGGCTCTCAATTGGTCACCAGTTCTGACACAGCAAAATCACAGGTATTGAGTGACATACGTAGCGCACTCGCGCATTTTTCTGATTCTGAGCGGGCTGAATTCAATCGTCGTTATGATGAAATATGTGCGTCAGAAAATCCTCGTCCGGTTGTTGATGGTGCGCTCATAGACTGCTTCATTGATAAGCACACTGCAGTACATGGCACTTACAAAATCGTCTCAAAACACTCTCAAATTCCGGCAGCAGTCAATGATTTTCTTTCGGCAAACGACCTGCTCACTGAAATGGTCATGGGCAACACCGATTTCTTACAGACAATCGATTGGCCAGACGACTGGAAAATTGAAAGACGTACTGCATGCAAATCCGATGTCACTTCCGTTACTGATGCAATCTGCGCGATTGCGGAAACCGGAACCATTTTGATTGCCAGTTCACCCAAGGTTTCTGCTACTCACTTTTATCTTCCGGAAAATCATGTTGTCATTATGGACATTGGTCAGCTGGTAAGGCACCTGGATGACGCCATGCACCTCGCTTCTCAGCAAGTTTCTGGACATTCACGCGGTATTCATATGATTACCGGACCGTCCAAAACTGCTGATGTTGAACAGACTATTCAGTACGGCGCCCACGGGCCTCGACGCTTGCACGCAATATTTGTTGATTCCAGTACATCTGCACGATAACTGATTTGACAGCAAGCGGTTTTCAAGCGAATTTCGTATGAAGCACGAATTTGTTCCAAAGGGAAGTTACGACTACGATGAACTGATCGCCTGTGGTCAAGGCGAACTATTTGGTCCAGGCAACGCGCAATTGCCGCTTCCACCAATGCTGATGTTTGATCGAATTACCAACATTTCCCGCGAGGGCGGCGAGTTCAATAAAGGCGTGCTTGAAGCGGAACTTGATATTCGACCTGAGTTGTGGTTTTTTGATTGCCACTTCAAGGGGGATCCTGTCATGCCTGGATGTCTTGGTCTTGATGCCTGCTGGCAACTGGTTGGATTTTACCTGGGATGGCTGGGTAATCCCGGTCGCGGGCGGGCACTGGGCTCTGGCAAAGTTAAGTTTTCCGGCCAGGTAACAAAGGAGCACAAGATAATTACCTACCGAATTCATATCAAGCGGGTCATTTCATCCAAGCTGATTATGGGACTCGCGGATGGAGAGGTTGAGGCAGACGGGAAACAGATATACACCGGTTCCGATCTTCGAGTCGGACTTTTCGATATGTAGCGATGAGACGAGTTGTCGTAACAGGAATTGGGATTGTATCCAGCATCGGCAACAACCGTGTGGAAGTGACAGAGTCGCTTCGCGAAGGCCGCTCTGGCGTGGAATTCGTACCCGAATACCGGGAACTCGGATTACGAAGCCAAATTCACGGCAGTATCGACATCGACATTAACAGCATAGTTGCACGAAAAGCGCGGCGGTTTATGGGTGACGGAGCGGCGTTCAATTTCATCGCCATGAATGAGGCGATTGAAGACTCCAGTCTACCAGAAGACCTGATTTCGAATCCCCGCACTGGTTGCATCATGGGTTCTGGTGGTGCATCAACCGAGAATCTTGAACTGGCTGCCAGTCTTTTGAAAACCAAAGGACCTAGAGCTGTTGGTCCCTACATGGTTTCTCGCACCATGTCAAGCACTAATTCTGCCGGAATCAGCACATTGTTCGGAATTCGCGGTGTGAACTACTCAGTGAGTTCCGCCTGTGCCACAAGCGCTCACTGTATCGGTATTGGTATGGAACAGATTCAACTGGGCAAGCAGGACATCGTATTCGCAGGTGGTGGAGACGAAATTCACTGGACCATGACCATGCTGTTCGATGCAATGCGAGCGTTGTCGACTAAATACAACGATCGTCCCGAGGCTGCGTCCAGGCCTTTTGACGCCAACCGAGATGGTTTTGTAATTTCAGGTGGCGGCGGAGTCGTTGTTCTTGAAGAATTGGAATCCGCACAAAAACGCGGTGCGCGAATTTATGCAGAATTAGTCGGCTATGGCGCAACTTCAGACGGTTTTGATATGGTGCAGCCGTCTGGCGAGGGTGCAGTACGCTGCATGCAACTGGCCCTTGCAGACCTGGAACATCCGGTTCAATACATTAACGCCCACGGAACCAGTACACCTGTTGGTGACGTGAAGGAACTCGAAGCGATAAGCCAGGTGTTTGAAGATACACCTCATATTGGTTCTACCAAGTCACTCACCGGACACGCGCTCGGTGGTGCCGGTGTCAACGAAGCCATCTATACCCTGCTGATGATGGATGGAGGCTTCATCAGTCCCTCCATTAACATTGAAAATCTTGATCCTGCCGCAGAAGGTTTTCCGATCGTGCGACAGTTAATTGAAAATGTTGAATTAAACGTTGCCATGTCCAACAGTTTTGGGTTTGGCGGCACCAATGCTTCACTGGTGTTTCAGCGAATCACGAACTAACCCGCGCCTGGACGCGTCGAGTCGAATGACGCTGCTGGTACTCCCCGACCGAAATCCCCTGCATGTAGGCGTTTGGCTGTTTATTGTCTGTGCACTGATCTACATGGTTATTGCAATTGGAGGATTTACCCGACTGACCGATTCAGGACTTTCAATTGTTTCCTGGGATCCAATTTCCGGCGTTATCCCGCCACTTTCAGATTCGGAGTGGCTCAGGGAGTTTGAGCATTATCAGCAATATCCAGAATTCAAAATCGTCAATCAGGATATGCAACTTGACGACTTTAAACGAATTTACTGGGTCGAATATGCGCATAGACTCGCCGCACGACTGGTTGGCCTGGTATTTCTTTTACCATTTCTGTACTTTCTGACTCGTCGATACCTGTCGCGCGCACTCACACTAAGGCTGGCATTAATTTTCGTGCTAGGTGGGTTTCAGGGGCTGCTTGGCTGGTATATGGTCGCCAGCGGGCTAGTGGATAATCCTGCAGTCAGTCAGTATCGGCTCACTGCGCATCTATCGCTCGCTGTGCTGCTTTTCAGTTATGTACTATGGCTTGGAGTCGGACTGATATCAACGCGACAACCGGTTGACGATCCACTAGTGTCCTACTTTCGTAAGACTTCAATCCTCTGTATCTTTTTCGTCGCACTAATGCAGATCAGCGGTGGTTTTATGGCAGGAACACATGCCGGATTTGTGATCAACACCTATCCTGATATGAACGGCGAACTGGTCCCTCAGATGATGGGTTCACTCCAACCCTGGTGGCGAAATCTATTTGAGAATGTCGTAACCATTCAGTTTTTTCATCGCTGGATTGCGGTGGCAACACTCATATCAGTATTCTTACTCTGGGTTGGACGTCTGCGCACACGTCAGCCTCAATTATGTAGAATGGCAGACATGGTGTTGATGGCAGCATTATTGCAGTTCGGATTCGGTATCTCTGCGTTGCTCAGTCAAGTTCATCTGCCAATTGCGCTGGCCCACCAGAGTGGATTCATTTTGCTGCTAACTGTGCTGATCATCATGCTCAGACTTAACTGGAGTCCTGTCAGTCAACGCAATTAGAGCGATTATTTTAACAATAACTGAAGTACACCGATGCGAACCTGGATCAAAAATCCTCTGGCAATTTTTTCCGATCAGGCAAAGGGCGGTATTGTTGTAGAAAATAGCCAGATTGCAGAATACGTTGGTCAAGGTGCGTCACCGGAAAAAGAGTGTGACAGAATCTTTGATGCATCCGAGCACGTTGTCCTTCCGGGTCTGATTAACACACACCATCATTTTTACCAGACACTGACGCGGGCTTGCCCGCCTGCACTGAATAAGAAACTGTTCGACTGGCTAGAAGCACTTTACCCGATCTGGGCGCGGCTGACTCCTGAACAACTGTACAACGCAACCCGACTCGCACTGGCCGAATTATTGCTTTCAGGTTGCACGACTGCGTCAGATCATCATTACGTATTTCCTCAAGGATTGGAAGAAGCTGTCGATATTCAAATTCAGGCGGCTCGTGAGATTGGTGTTCGTGTCGCTATTTCGCGGGGAAGTATGAATCTTTCGGTTGAGGAGGGTGGTCAACCACCCCGTTCGACAGTTCAGGACGAGGACACCATACTTGCCGACTGCGAACGGGTCATCAACGCTTATCACGACCCACAGGACGGTTCATTTCAGAATATTGTGCTTGCCCCGTGTTCACCATTCACAGTGACTGAGTCAATCATGGTGGAAACTGCTCGACTAGCGGCTGAGAAAAATGTCGGGCTTCACACACATTTGGCAGAAACAGAGGATGAAGTCCATTTCTGTGAACAGCAGTACGGCTGTCGTCCGCTTGACTACCTGGAAAATACCGGTTGGCTTTCGGACCGGGTTTGGCTTGCTCACGGAATTCACTTCACGGAGAGTGAGATTGAGCGCCTGGGTCGCGCAGGGACTTCAGTTTCACACTGCCCAGGTTCAAACATGCTACTGGCTTCGGGAATCTGCCCCACACTGGAACTAAAACAGGCCGGCGTGTCTGTCGGAATCGGCGTTGACGGATCTGCATCAGAAGACGCATCCAACCTGATTCAGGAAGTAAAGCAGGCATTACTGGTGCAAAAACTGCGCTATGGTGCTCACAAAGTTGACCATCTGGATGTGATTCAGTGGGCAACTGAGGGTTCTGCTCACTGCCTGGGGCGGCAGGACATTGGCAAGATTGAAGTCGGCCGCCAAGCTGATCTCGCGATGTACAAACTCGATGAACCACGCTTTTCTGGTGCATGGGACCCAATGGCAGCCGTCATATTATGTGGCGCACACCGGGCAGACCGCGTCATGATTGCAGGTGAGTGGCGGGTGATCGACGGAAATATCGTCGGTTTCGATCTACAGCAACTGATGGCTGAACACAGTCAGTCCGCAAAAGCCCTGGCTTCTAACCTGTAAACGAATTGCGTCAGCTGGTTGACATCTAGTGCTTGATTAAAAATAGGACAACGTTCGAAGTACCCAATTCCCATAAAAAAAGTCCACCGCTATACTCCGTTTCAAGATTTCTGGCTACCGATAAAAGGATTTGGCCAGACTCATGACAAAGGTGGGAGTAAGGAGTTTGCCAGCTTTTTCGCTTCATCGAGTGTATCGACATAGTTGGCTTCGTCAACTTCCTCTAGGGCATGGAGTGAATGCAACAGCCGGCCAATTTTCTTATCCAGACCCAATATGACACACGGCTTGCCCTGCTCGTAGGAACTGCTAATCAATGCACCGATAACAATGACTGCACTGTCGTCTAAGTCATCGGTTTGGGAAAAATCAAAAATCACCACTTCGTGATCCCTGATGTCGGCAGCTATTACGTGCTGCAGCCTGCTCGCAGAAGCAAATGTAAATCGACCGGTCATTCTAACGAGCCCAGTTCTTGATAAAAACACATCATCTGAGTCAGGATCAATCAGCGGTACAGACAAAACACTGTCTAACTCGATACTCTCTGCATTCATTGCGTTGATCATGCCCGAAGCAATCAGCCCAATTGCGACTGCGGTGATCAGGTCCACAAACACGGTAAGGAATGCAGTTAACACCATAACCGTAACGTGTGTTTTCTGAATCTTGTGAATTCTGGAGATAAACCGCCAGTCGATCACATTCCAGCCGATTCTGACGAGCAGTGCCGCCAGAACTGCCAGCGGAATCTGTTCTACCATTCTGCCAAGATCGAAAAGAAACGCGAAAAGAATCAATCCACACAAAATAGCCGAAACTCGAGTTCTGCCGCCAGCCTTGATATTTACTATTGTGGGAACAGGCGAACCAGATCCAGGTAAACCACCAACCAGACCGGAGAGTATGTTTGAAATTCCTTGGGCAACAATTTCTCGATTGGGTTTGTGCCGCGAGCGGGTCATGGCATCTGAAATCAGTGCGACGAGCAAAGTTTCGATAACCCCGATAATTGCGAGAACCAACGCAGGCTGAATGACTTTAACTAAAAACTCAAGTCCAAGAACAGGGATTTGAAGCTCAGGGAGACCTGAGGGGATAGTACCAACGACAGGCGCCTGCTGAAAAATGAAATAGCCAATTAAAGAACCAACAATCATTGCGCCTAAAGTAGCTGGAATGAACCGATGCAGGTTGAGTGGCCAAAACAGAATAGTCAAAAGCGTGATCGCAGCCACACTTACTGCATGCAAATTGATACTGGCTAGAATGTCGGGTATTTGCGAAATGATGTGAATGTCTAAATGACTGTCAAGACTGATCCCAAGAATCGGAAATACCTGAAGTGCAATAATGATGACGCCGATGCCCGACATGAATCCAGAGATCACGGAGTAAGGTGTGTAAGCAATGAATCGGCCTAAGCGAAATATGCCAAAGCCGATTTGCAGTAATCCTGCAAGCATCACGATGGTAAAAGCTTCTGCCAGAGAATCTGCAGAATGGGTGACAATTACCGCCATGGCAACAATCATCGGTGCAGTGGGACCTGACACCATCGCACGGGTACCGCCAAATATTGCGGCACAGACTGCTATAGCGATTGCGGCATACAATCCTGCCTGCGCGCCGACACCTGACGCGACACCAAATGCTATCGATAAAGGTAGGGCAATGATTGCAGCGGTAATACCGCCGAAAATGTCCCCTGTAAGTAAACGGAGGCTGTATTTCACGTCATTTTTCTTTTTTTTGTCGTTTGTAAAACGTGTCGTCGATCAGAGACGATTCACCAAATTACTATTAATTGATGTTACTTTCAGGCGATCGACGAACAGAGGCAATTCGCAACCGATTGACTAGCCATTTTATTAATATGGTTATAATCCATAGCGTTGTTTGAAAACAACTTGTGGAGACAAGCAAATGGCACCAATCGCGAGAAATGCAATTCTTATACGGATTTTGAAAATTGGGTTGAAAGGGATAACCGCAATTGCACTTACGGCTGTTGCACCCATAGCAGTTGCATCACCAGATGGTGAAACTGGCTTTGTTCTGAATTCCTTTTCCTTCATTCTTTGGGGCGCACTGGTTATGTGGATGTGTGCCGGATTTACCATGCTTGAATCCGGTTCGGTGCGAACCAAGAATGCCTCGGTCATCTGTCTTAAAAACATCGGGCTTTATGCCATCGCAGGGCTGGCCTATTACACATTAGGCTACAACCTGATGTACATTGACGTTGGCAGTTTTTTCGGGACATTCACCCTTTTCTATAGCTCCACACCCGAAGAAATCGCCCTTTTGGGCGGCGACAGTGCGGCCTTGGGTCCGGTCATTGAATCTGGATACTCGACCATGTCGGATTGGTTTTTCCAGATGGTCTTTGTTGCTACAACCGCATCAATTGTTTCGGGCACATTGGCCGAACGAGTTAAGTTGTGGACATTCTTCGCATTTACCCTGATACTTACAGCAATCATTTATCCGATTATCGGGTCCTGGACCTGGGGTGGCGGCTGGCTTTCAGAAATGGGCTTTCAGGATTTTGCGGGATCAACGATCGTTCACTCGACAGGCGGTTGGGCGGCTTTGGCCGGCGCAATCATAGTCGGTGCCCGGGCACGGAAGTTTAGAAAAGATGGCACAGTGAAAAATACACCGCCATCCAATATTCCAGTCGTTACTTTAGGTGTTTTCATTCTCTGGCTCGGCTGGTTTGGATTTAATGGCGGGTCTCAGTTAGCCATGGACTCGGCGCTCAACGTTGTTGCAATGAGTATCATTCTCGCCAACACCAACCTGGCTGCAGCGGCAGGTGTCATGGTTGCAATGATGGTGTCCAGGCCAATTTTGGGCCGGGTCGATTTACTTGCCTGTCTGAATGGGGCGATCGCGGGGTTGGTCGCAATTACTGCTGGACCGGATATTGTTTCTCATCAATGGGCAATTGTGATCGGTGGAATTGGTGGTTTGGTTTCCACAGCAGGTGTAAAATTACTAGAGAATTTGAAGATCGATGACGTTGTCGGCGCAGTCCCAGCACATTTGTTCGCCGGAATCTGGGGTACACTTGCAGTCTGTATTGCAGGCGGTGCAAAATTTTCAGTACAATTAATCGGTATTCTTGCAATTGGAGCATTCGTATTTATCACATCGTTAATAGTATGGAAAATACTCGACATGACGATGAAAGCACGAGTGACACCGAATGTCGAAGAACTTGGGCAGGATGTTGCTGAACTTGGAATTGAGGCTTATCCAGAATTTATGATTATGCCGGATAATGATCCGGATTGAGCCATAATGTAACCCCATTTCGTTCTGGCTGACTAAGTAATGCTAGAATAAAATAATAAACACAACACTTCAACTTTGGAGAGAATGTAATGGAAATTGCGACTGAACATGCGAACGGTGCAATTATTCTTATACCGAGTGGCCGTATTGACGGCCAGAACGCACTTGATTTTCAAGCATCAATCAATAAATCAGTCGGTGATGCCAATCAGCCGGTCATTTTGGAATTGAGTCAGTTAAGCTACATAAGCAGTGCTGGATTACGAGTAATTCTTTTGCTGGCAAAAACACTGTCCAGTAAAAGTGTTCACTTTTCCATCTGCTCAATTGCGCCTGGAGTCAAAGAGGTTTTTGAAATAAGCGGTTTTGGCAACATCATCGATATAAAAGACTCGCGTCAAGATGCTCTGAATGCGATTTAATTTTGTGCAGAAGACCTGCCTGCTAGACTATCAAACGACCACGGAAGGTACCGTAGCCTGAATCGCATTCAGAAGACCGACAGTAAATTTTGACTCTAATTCTGAGAAGGAATACACATCTGACAGAATTTAGATTCACTCCAGCCTTTCAATATTCTGCACAGAAAAATCGCCGATTTCGGCGATTTTAACTTTAAGAATCTGCCCATTAGGAAAAAAAGGGGCGTCTGGGTCCTGAACCGCTTCCAGCAAAATGCGAGCATTGCCGCGACTGCCAATGAGCAAAGGCCAGTTGGAAAAGTATTTCAACTGTCTATCGAGGGAACGGTTCATTCGTGATCGAAATTCAGCCCTGCTCTCGCCACCATTAGGCGTTTCTCCTGCGATCATTATCGGGTTGATCACTGCTTGAGTTTGCCCATTCCAGTCTCCAAGATGGCGTTCATTTAGATCCTGATCAATGAGTATCTGAGCAAGAGGATTCAGTTCGTTCTGGATAATTTTTGCGCTCTCAACCGTTCGCTGGAGATCGCCTGTAATAATGACTTGTGGAATTAGCCGATGATTCCGCAATATCTCAGCCGCAGTTCTGACCTGTTGACGTCCGGAATCAATCATCGGCATCTCACGATCACCACCACAACAAATCTTGTCGTAGTTTGCCGCGGTCTCGCCGTGGCGCATGAATATGAAGCCTCGACCTGGTTTAGCTTCTTCGTCGAGCATCGGGGTAGAACAGACGGACTGGATTGTAAGCCGTACGAAATTCTATATCCGCACTGTACGGACGGTCAAATTTCAGCCATTCCGCGATCAACTGAGTCAGGCCAAAGTCGCCAAGAGAAGGAGTGTGACCTGCACCATGTACATGTATGACGGACAGATCAGGATGCTCACGCATACGGTTAATCGTATTGGTCGAAGTGGCGTCACTCTCTGTACCATGAAGTAGCAGCACTGGGCAGGTCAAATGATTCCACTCATCCCACAGATTCAAGTCTTGTACCGCAATATTTCGATAGGCAAGTGTTGCCCGAAGATCATGTCTATAAATTCGACCGCCCTCGTCGTCTGACCAGCGCGTTTTGTGGTGAAAGTTGTGCAGGAGAACTGCATCTGGCGCATAACCCACTGGACGCGTTGCAGCGCCAGTACGACGCAGTAACTCAGCTGGGGATCGGAAGACATAATGTCGGCCAACTGCAGATGCACGCCGTGCGCGTCGCTCCAGTGGTATAAACGGACCGCTATCGTTCAATATGATTTTTCTGACACGATCCGGATTGTTTGCCGCAAAACGCAACGCAATTGACCCGCCCAGTGATGAACCCAGCAGTATGCAGCAATCAAATTTCAGGAAATCCATCAACTGACGCAATTGTTCAACGTAAGCGTCCAGAGTGTAGTCTGATTGCTCAGCCATCCAGCCACTTCGACCGCGTCCCGCAAGGTCGAGGCTAATCAGGCGAAAGTGCGGCATCAGATCGAGCGACATAAAATCAAAACGCTGGGCAACATTGATCAGTCCACCAATAGCAATTATTGGAAGTCCGTCACCGCCTGGATCAGTAGCATTTAGCGGAATTTCATAAGGCTTTCCCAATCCGAACTCCTTATCCTGAAGTTGTTCGGAATGGATATAAGTGAAACTGAATCGAAATGGCCAGTCAGGAATACTGCATCGCACAGAACTGACCATTGCATCGTAGTGGCTCCAATCGAAAGTTTCGACACTCGGAGAACCCTTTGATGCATACCACTCGCGTAGTGCTGAATCGGCCTCAATAGCAGACGATTGATCCATATCAGAACCGTAGCACGATGGCAGTTGATAAGCGTCTTATGTCGATGGGTGCAAAATCAGGGTTGTGTAATTTTTCCCATCTTTTCTTGTATAGTCCGTCTCGTTGACTAAAGATTTCACAAAGAAAATCCCAAGCCCTCCGATTTGACGTTCTTCTAACGGCGCATCGGTATCCGGTGCCGGTGCATCGCTGAACGGGTTGAACTCAATACCATCATCGACCAATACAACCCACAAACTCCCATTGACAACTTTCAGAGTAAGTTGAATCTCTTTTGTAGTCTTACCTTCCGCGTATCCATAATTGATGACGTTGGTGACCAATTCATCTAAAGACAAATTGACATTGAACAACCACTCGTTCGGCCAATTGTGTGCCTTACCATGTTCTTCAATTTCAACCGCGATTCTGCCCAGTTCTGCAAGATCGGTGTCGATCATCAATTCCAATTTAGCAGATTCGTCTTGGTCTGAAGAATCACCGCCCTCTTCGCTTTTCCTCCTAACCGCCTCAAAAAACTCCTTGAACCGAAAAACAACACACGCAATATCGTCAAATTGCGGCGCATCACCAACAAATTTATTGACGGTGTTGACGATAAATTCGACATCTTCCGCTGGTGTGCTGTTTTCGGGCAGAGCTTCTATTGTCTTGAGTACACGGTCGTCGCCAAATGCCTCCTCCTCTGCATTGAATGCCTCTGGAATTCCATCGGTTAGCATGATAAGGCGAGCGTCTGGTTCCAATTCAATTTCGGTATCCTTGTATAAGATGTTCCGAAACATCGCAAGCACCATTCCTGAGGTTGTTTCCAGAGAACGCGCCCCTTTGCTGTCCAGAATAATTGGTGGATTGTGACCGCCATTTGCATATCTGAATTTACCAGTCTGAATATCCAGAATGCCGTAAAACACCGTTACAAACAAGCCTTCATCATTATTGCTTTCCAAAAAATTATTAATGACTGACAACGCCTTGCCAGGCGAATTCAAAAACGCAGCAGAGGCGTGCAGCATCGTACGCGCCATCACCGTAAACAGTGCAGCTGGAACACCTTTGCCGGATACATCCGCAATTGCAATTGCAAGACGATGGTCATCGAGTGGGAAGAAGTCATAAAAATCACCGCCCACTTCTTTTGCGGGCCACATACCACCCCATATTTTGTAAGCACTGGACAACTCTACATTTGGAGGCAGCAATGACTGTTGAACGCGAGTCGCAATATTCAGTTCGTTCCGAAGCGCAATCAGAGCCTCTTTGGTTGCCAATGCGTCTCGCAATCTTTGATGCTGGTTCTGAACACGGTTCGACATCCCTTGAAATGCCTGTGCCAGCATCGCAAGACTGTCGGAATCCTGCTCGCCTTGTGCAGGATCTTCAGTGTTTGCTACATCTGTCTGTCTCGACCTAAGCCCCGCCTTCAGCTCAACCAGATCGCCAAGTTCCTGTAATTCCGTAAGTAATGCGTCGCGTTCATCACCGTCGAGTGTGTCAGCAAGTCCTTGCATTTCTCGAAAAATAAATCGCTGCTGCCGTCCATACTGTCGCTCGCGGGAACGACGGATGCGTTGAATCGTTAGTAAATTGTTGTGAAAGACATTCACTGCGTTGGCGATCATGCCAACTTCGTCATTGCCTGTGTTACGTTCAATTCTAGCTCGCAAATCACCTTTACTTAGTGCACTGAGAACACTCACTCCCTCGACCAATGGAGCAAATGCGTGTGCCATATACAAATAGACTCCAAACACGGCGAGCGCAAGAAAAACGACTGCTACCAGAAGCGTTCTTTGAGAGATTTGCTGTTGACGGGTAACCAGTTCCGTCACTTCCCTGATGTTGAGCAACCGGCCGACCAACCCGCCTAACTCAGCAGTTTGAGGTAAAACAATAACTGAAAAATAACGGCCTTCATCTTCAATGGTCTGAAGATTGTTTGCTTCAGAAATATCGATCAATTCGCTGTAGCGATCCCACAAATTTTCTCCGGTTGCTGCAAGTATGCGACCACGTCGATTAACAATAACAACTGAAGCAAAATTGACTTCCTCAAATTCCAGCAGTGCGCTAGAGATATCAAGACCAAGAACACCAAGAGCCAAAACGCTGCCATCATCGCCATAAATTGGCGTGCCGTAAACCAGTGCTGTGTTTCGCTGCTTATCATTACCCACTCCCCTGACTGGAATTTCACTTTCGATCACATCTTCAATTACAGCATTCGAAATAATAGAACTTGGAAATACAGCAGTTTGGGAGGAATACGCCAACGAACCGTCTGGCATAATGAGATCGACCCGATCAAGCGCCGGTTCAGACTCAAACTCTTCTTTTATCTTGTTGCCAACTCTTTGGATTTCGACCAGGTTTTCTGATTCCAGTGCATCCAGAAGTTCACGATTTTCCTGAAGCAACCAAACAAGATCTTCCATCTCATCGATCAGCCCGTCCTTGATCTTGTTCCACAAAATCAGCTGGTCCGCAATAATCTGATTCGAATAGCGTTTGTCGATCAAAACTTCGCGTTGCAGCGCTGCGAAAGTGATCGCTGCGGCCACAACAATTGTGACAATTGCGCTGAGTAGACTAATCCGGGTTCGTATCTGCATGACTTACTTTGAACATTCAGTTCACCCGGTTGTTAGTTCTGTGGGGATGTTTTGAAATCTGCGATCGCGATCATGTCCATTGGCGGGTACATCATGACTTCACGGGCAACGTCTATGTTGATCCACAACTTAAACCGAGACAGACTGACCACAGGCAGATCTTGCGGATTTTGTTTATCGACGAGTATTTTTTCCGCCTGTGTCGCAGCCAGTTTGCCGAGCGTGTGGTAATCCGATACCAATCCAAACATGGCCCGCGACCCATTGAGTGGTGCCTGCGTTGATGCAAATGTCGGCAGTCCAACTGCGATGGCCTCTGATGTGAATGCATCACCATGGCGCGTAATAAACGAATCCGGCCCCATATACAGTAGTTGTGCACCTTCATTTTTTGCTGTTTGAATCAATTCAGTTAATTTTTCTGGATCAGGTTTACCGTTTTCTCCAAGGGGAACAGGCAGTACCACCAATTCAAGCCCAAGTTCAGGGGCACTTTCTTTCAGTGATTCAACATTGATTCTGGAATTGCTGGAAGTCTCATCGTAAATTACAGCGATTTTCTGGAATTTGCCATAATCGACAATTGCCTTCAGCTGAGACTCAATTGACGCCAGAAACGATACCCCGGTAACCGGGCGTCCGGTGTTTTCGAAACTCTGTACAATTTTTGCACTGATTGGATATGCAACCAGTACAAACATTCCTGGAATGTCCTGAACAAATTTCTCAGGTTCTTCAGGATTCAGCGGGCCTAGAATACTTAACGTGGTTCCAGTCCCCCACGTGTAAACCAAATCTGGTTTAGTCCGTCGAATTTCTTCAATGATGGGTGGTGCGTTACCTCGATCCAATTCGAGACTTCGCACTGTCATTCTGACTGGAATACCGCGCTGACTAAAGTATTCACGAAAGCCCGCTTCCACTTCAGTTTCACCACGCCAAAGCACCGCGAAAACATAAAATGGACGCGTAAAGCCAGGCACATCTTCAGGTTCCATTGCGCTTGACAACGATGTAATGCCAAATGCCAGCACCAGAAATACTGTTAATAATATTTTTTGAGTCTTGTTGTGATTACTCATTTGCCAGTCCAACTTCTGTTTCCATTGGGGTATTGGCTCTGGTCAGATTTGTGATGACAAAGAGGCTGATCAATCCAATCAGTATCACTCCGAATCCGACAATCGCACCCACATAACCAAATCCTGATATCAGAGCGACCGCGATCATCGGTCCCGCCACCATGCCAAACCGTTCACACAGACGATATGCGCCGATTACTGATGCCCTGCCAAGGGTGTATCGATATCTTTCCGCAACTTGTTGAATAATTGAATTTTGCGATGTCAGCGTGAGAGCATGCCCAACGCCAAGTGATGCGATGGCGAGAACAACCGCAGTTGTTGGATCTATATAAACGTTGGAAAGCAGTGCCGCAAGACAACCCAATCCGGCAACAATTGTACCGAGGCTTACCATAGTGCCATATTTTTCCGTCCGGTCTGCAAAGCGTGCACCGATCGTAAGGCAGAGCAGGGTTGCAATTCCATAAAGCATTAGTATCCGGCCAATCGAAGGTTCATTGTGGCCAAGATCATTCAAATAGAGCGGTACTAGATATGCAACAAATCCGGCTACCATCATTTTTCCCGGGATTGCTGCAAAGATGAGCACCGATACAAACCGCAGATCCGTCAGCAGAGTTAGCCAACCCTTAAATCCCAAGATCAGAGCAGGACGAGTTCGCTTTTGATTTGAATCTTCCTCAGCTTTTTCCGACTGACCAAAGACTTGAAATATGAACAAACCTGAAATAACTGCCAGTGATGCGGAAAATAAGAAAGTTGCTTCGAATCCAAACCGGTCAGCAAGAATTCCTCCAATTGGTGGGCCGCAGATGATGCCTGCGAATACCGCCGCAACAAACACTCCTGTCGCTGATGCTCTGCTGTGACGCCGGGCGTTTTGTGAAACCCAGCTCTCAGAAGCAATGAATACCAGCCCGTAGCCAATGCCTGTCAAAACTCGAAACAAAACCAGATCGACATAGCCCTGTGCATAGAAATTTCCGACAAACCCAATGAGTGCCAGGACTGTTCCGGTTAAAAATACTTTCTTAACTCCCACACGGTCTACAAAACCGCCACCTAGCGGGGTTGCAATCATCGCCGCAACCATAAACAGCGTGATTGGCAACCCAATCATGAGTTCGGTCGAAAGCATCAAATCTGTTGGTGCGTATTTCTGAATGTACAGCGGCAGGAAAGAACGAGTGAGTTCTTCAGAAAATATGAAAAGAAACAGCGGAACTCGGATACGATCCGCCGCTTCAATCTGCATTATCCTACCCTTCTCAAATTGGAAGCGCCTTCTAACCTGATGATGGATCTCTTCAATCTTTTCGGAAATTGTGCTATCGATCTGCGCATCCTGTGTTTCCTTTACGTCAAACACAAAATCACTGTATCGATGACGTAAATCATAAAGCGTGCGGTTGAAGCTTGTGATTAGCTGACCAATTTCATCACTGGATCTGACTGGCAGCCAGGAAGAAAATTTTCCACGCGCACCTTCTGACATAATTCGCCAAATCGTCTCCATCGGTTTTTCAACACGGGCGACGATGAAGAACAACAGAAATTCAAAGGTAACCAGCCAGCAGATCACGACAATGGTGATGACTTCCAGAAATATTTCTCTGAGGTGGCTGCGTACCCGCTCGCTACTGACACCAACGTGCAATTCACTGTTAGCTCCATTACCACCAGAAACCTCAAATACACTATCGAAATGAGCACCGACTGCACTGCCATAGCTATGGGCTTGTACTTCATCATTCTCAATAGCCTGCATGATCTCGTTCATTTCGCCGCGTGAAATTCCACTGACGAAGAGTAAATTGCCCGAATCATCGAAAAGCGAAAGGTATTTGATGTCATCGTTGGCCATCAGTACACTCTCGAAGTACTCTTCCACACCGACTAAACCCTGAACTGGAATTTCGAGTTCTTCCGTTGCATACGTGAACTGCTCGGCCAATGCATTGCCAACGACAGTCGCTTTCTGATGCAGCTGTGGGTCAAGTTCCTGCTCGAAGCCATCTAATGCGAACCACGATACAGCTGACTGACCGAGAACCAGTACTAAAACTGCAAGCAGAACCAGACGTATCAGCAGATTACGCTGCTCGCGACGAAATACATCGACTATAGATTGACTTGCGCGTTTCCCGACGCTGGAAGCTTTAGCCTTAGTCGTCATACTGCTTCCTCGTCGAGTTTTCTAATTTCACTGGTTGCCGAATCAATTGAGTCAAAGGCATCAAAGACCGAAGTGGAAAACTCTTCAAATTCCGGGTGACGGGAGTTAGCTTCAGCTAGATTAGGACTGTCGCGGTTTTGCGAGTTGATATCGGTAAGCGCTTCACTCATATTTGCCCAATCCTTGAAATAGCGTCTCAGCACCAAGGCGCAACCCAATACGCTGAGCACTGCCATCACAACGGCAACCACGCCAACCAGAAACAGCAAACGCTCAAGCTGCTGATTGACGCTTTGATCAAGAAATACTCGCGAATAGCGTAGGGCGATTGAACCAACATCCTGGTTCAGGTTGTTCTTCAGGCCTGCGCCAACGACACCAGCGTCTTTTTCCAGAAGCGACCAGGAAGACTTATTACGGTTAATCTGCCACAAGAATAGCCAGTCTTCTGCTACCAGGTCGCCGATGAAACTGGGGTCAGTACTGAAAATAACGGTGCCTGATTCATCAAAAATCTCAATAGATAGTATCTGCTCATCATCAAGCAGCAGATTTTCCATCTCTTCATTGATGTTTTCTAAATTTGCAAGCACCAAACCCAAGTCCATCTGGGTTTCTATATCGTGTCGCAAATTATTGGCTACAAACTCAAACCTGGATGTCAGCAGGTCTGCGAGGATACGTTCGAATTTGTGCAGACTCAACACAGTTGTCATTGCTGTGCCTACGACAAGCGTCAGTGCGAGCATCAGCGCAATCCGATACGCGAAGCCTAATTTCACTTGATATAGCCTCCCTGGTATCCAGGCTGGTTTCCTGAAAATGAGTGCGGGGATTTCAGCACTCTAATCAAGGCCTGTTTTTATCATTATCAATAGTTTATTAATTATTTCAGTAATTATAAAACTTGAAAATTCACTGAATCAATTGGATAACTCACACCACTTCGACTTAAAACCGATTTTCCTGCCAGTTTTTTTGAAATTTTGCATGTATTGTGCATAAGCACAATACACTTCAACCCAAATAATCACCTCATCTGATGAGATAAAAACGGCCATTTTGGGAAATTGTTAAAATTTGTTAGACTTATATATCTTTGTTATTATGTATTTATTCTCAAAATATGATTCTGATGTGACAAAATTACAAATAAATTGAAATTTTATTCAAAAAAGACTTGACTTTCCATTCAAAAGGAATTATATTGCACTGCAACATAGAAACTTTTCTTGGAGAAAATAAGCCATGCAAAACAAAATTGTCAATTTCGTAAACGAAGCAGTCAGCATTAACTCAGGACTTTTGTCCAAATCAGTCAACCAGAGCGTT
Source organism: Gammaproteobacteria bacterium (assembly GCA_022823625.1). Lineage (GTDB taxonomy): Bacteria > Pseudomonadota > Gammaproteobacteria > Arenicellales > JAJDZL01 > JAJDZL01. The sequence continues at coordinate 34,414 of JAJEHQ010000011.1, read as the reverse complement.
GTATCTGGTCAGAAATTCGCACAGCAAGTGTCTGATCAGGCTGTCGAATGGGCCAATATTAAAAACTTTGATGACTATGTCGCAAGCCAGAAAATCTGGAACGCATCGGTTGTCGATCAGATTCAGAGTTCAACCCAGTCTGCTATTGAACTTGGCAATGAAGCCTATGACGCTTACTTTGGACTGTGGAAGAAAGTGCTTTCACCCACAGTTTCACCGGTCGCCGAAGCCAAGGTTGTCAAAGCTAAAGCTGCTTAAGCAGTAAAGATTTCATTTCATACTACTCCTCCTTATTTGAAATGGGCCTGCTATCGATTGATAGCAGGCCTTTTTTTTGTTTTGGTTGAGTCCAGACCCCGGTTACCAAAAGCGATTGCTTGTCTGGTGCTGTCTATATGATTTCAATGACAGATGTCATTCCAGCATCTTGATGCTCCAGAATATGGCAGTGAAACATCCACTTGCCCGGGTTATCCGCCAAAAAAGCAATTTCCGCACTTTCCTCCGGCTGTAGCAGAACTGTATCCCGCGTGAACTGTTCAGCCAATGGTTCTCCATTACGGCTTATTACCTGGAAACTATGTCCGTGTAAATGGAAAGGATGCTCCCAGGCGGTACGGTTTTCCAGCTCGAATATGTAGGACTGACCAAGTTCAAGGGTGAACATTGGCGGGTCAAGGTGAACGTCATTTTGCACGATACCGTTCAATGACCAGACCTTTCCAAGTCCGACCAACTCCTGAATTGTCTTAAACTCTCCCTCTACTGTGGCACCTGTCATCCCACCCATCGCGCCACCTTCGAAGAGGAATGATATTCGTTTTGCGTGCACAAGGTCCGGAGGTGATACGGGATTGTCTGCCAGACGCTTCGGTACGGAATTTTGAATTGATGTGGAATTATCGGTTCGAACCAGTTGCATCAATTCATAGGCAAAGTTGGGAGCGTAAGCCTGATCGATTACAGAGCTCACCTCACCTGGATTACCGGCAATATCCACAATTAGATCCATTCTCTGCCCGGAACCTAACGGAGCAAGGCTTTGATCGAGACGGCGTGGATTGATCGGATGACCGTCCACTGCAATAACCCATGGTTCCAGATCGTTAAAATTGAGTGCAAACGTTCTGGCATTTGCAACATTCACCAAGCGAAGACGCAGACGTTCACCGGGATGCACCTCAAATTTTTCGTCGATGGTGCCATTAACAGTCACCACATTGCCAAGTCGTCCGTTATGACTAGTATCTCGCATGTTTGACTCAAATGGCAGAATCTGGGCATCCTGATCTAACCGCCAATCATCCAACACCCAGACAACATCACGATCAACCGCAACAGGTTCGTACTCATCAACAATCAAAACACCGTGCAGTCCCATACCAACCTGTTGGGAGCTGGCAAAATGCGGGTGATACCAAAAAGTACCTGCATCCTCCAATTTAAATTGGTAGTGGAATGAGTCACCCGGATCGATTGGTTTCTGGCTGAGATGTGGCACTCCATCCATACCGATTGGCACCCTCAGACCATGCCAGTGAACAGTCGTCGGTTGATCCAGTTTGTTTTCAACCATGAGACTCAACGTATCGCCCTGTCTATAGCGAAGTAGCGGTCCTGGCACAGTCTCGTTGAATGCCCAGACTTTAGTGACCGGCCCATGGTCCAAAACCAAAGCGGCATCTGCTGGTGATGCAACCAAATTTGAGGGAAATGATTGGCTGGAACTACTTTCAAGCGGTAGAATCGCTACTGCAGCTGCGGTGGCTGAAGCCTGCAGAAAACGACGACGATGAGGATTAAATCCAGTGGAAATTTCAGTTGGCAATATTGGGTTCTCTGTTTACCAAGTTTCGGAGTCGATCTTTGTCAAAGGAGGCCCCAGGTACGAATTATAGAAGCAATTCCGACCTGCGGCCGGAACTGATCGCACCGGTATCTGAGAACCGCAAACGCCTCATTGACAACCTGTTTTCAGAGGATTTGAAGCAGCTGGGGATCCTCACGATGGCATCCCGGATGTGCTTTGTCAAACGCTGCAGTCAGCGTGCAGTTGCTCCGCCATCATCCCTTTCCTTCATGCTACCAGAAAGAAACCTCTATGACTGGCTGAGCCCGCAAAAAGCCGAAAGTCCCATGTCCCGCATGCCTTTGGTCAGACGGGTTGCAAACAGTTTTTCAATTAGCACGTCCTCGGCTTCAATTATATGAATGACAGGATGGCTCTTCATACCCACACGAGCAACCCGTCCAACAAGCTGCTGTCCAGCCAGAAAACTCCACGACAGACTGGCATTGTACATGTCTCTTGGAAAATCTCCGTGAAGGTCGTGCCAGGATAGACCAGTGCTTCCGGCTTCTGCGGACGAAAACATTACCCAGACATCGCCATTTCAGACACATCGCTGTCTAGTTCAGATGGCGCTTGCAGTTTTTCATTTGTCACTATCCATACTTTCAAAATACAACTATTATTCTTTCATTTATGTAAATATATTATTTCATATTTACATTACTATACTTTCATATTTTAGTGTATCATACTTTCAATTTTGAATGACATTGACTACTGGAATGTATCCGCGTTTTGTTGAAGACCGCGTTCGAGAAGCGCTAAGCGATACTCGAGTCGTATTTATTTCTGGTCCCCGACAGTCTGGAAAGACGACGCTTGCACAAAAAATCGCAGATGATAATATGCCATATTATTCACTTGACGATTTAACAATACGCAAAACGGCATCAGATGATCCAGTTGGTTTCATACGTATTCTTGATCGTGCGGTTATAGACGAAGTACATCGGGTTCCAGAATTAATTCTGGCAATTAAATATTCTGTAGATTCTGATTCTCGGCCCGGACGTTTTTTGCTTACGGGCTCCGCAGATTTTCTTAAATCTCCACGACTTGCAGATTCGCTTGCTGGCCGTATTTCGATGATTCGTTTATTGCCCTTGTCACAGTCAGAGCTGAACGATTCACGTTCATCATTTCTGTCAGATGTTTTCGCCCGAAAAATCTCAATGCCGACAAAGAATTTATTGATTGACAATAAGCTTGCTGAAGTTGTGCTCGCAGGTGGATATCCTGAAGCTCTTACACGTCCGAGTGGACACCGTCGACGGGACTGGTATCTGGACTACATTGACGCTATTATTCGACGGGATGTTTACGATATCACACGAATTGATCAGTTAAACGCAATGCCCGAATTGCTCCAGACACTTGCCGAGTTGTCAGGACAACTTGCTAACTTTTCAAAAATTGGATCGATGGTTGGAATGAATCATGTGACAACAAAAAAGTATGTCAGAGTTTTTGAACAATTATTACTGATTCATCCATTACGTCCATGGACTACAAACAGACTAAAACGACTTGCAAAATCTCCCAAACTTCATTTTCTTGATTCGGGATTACTGGCTGTGCTAAAAGGCGTCTCTCAACATCCTCTTGAACACGACAGAACCTGGTTTGGGCCGATTCTTGAGAGTTTTATACTTGGCGAGTTATTGAAACTTTCCAGTTGGTCCGAAGAGCGGTATTTCTTCTCACACTTTCGCCAACACAATCAACATGAAGTCGATATTGTGATCGAAAATATGCGTGGTTATGTTGTCGGTATAGAAGTAAAAGCCTCAGCGAGTGTAAGCAAAAAGGACTTTGCAGGTCTACGCAGTCTAGCGCACGCATGCGGTGATAAATTTGTGCTTGGGCTCGTTTTATACGATCACAATTTAACACTTCCATTCGGTGATCGTTTGATTGCCGCCCCAATCTCTACTTTATGGTCTTGACCTTGCAGACAGCAGTACTAACCCAGAGCCAAGTTCGACAATCTGAATGTCGTGTCTCAATTTTAGAAACAATGAGAAATTGAAAAACTTGCGAATTCCGGTCAATTATTCTCACGAAATCTTGACCACCCTGTAACAATTTTTCCTAGTGAACTGAGGTTTCGCATCGCTGGTCTGATTGACAGGAAAATTTGAGAATTTCTCTCATTTTGTCAGCAACTTTTGAAGTCCAATTTTTACACGATGTCAATAAGGCAAAGGCGCATCTTCATCGCAGGGTAAAATTTTCCAAATTACAACAGTGCATTCAATTTGAAGTGAGCATTTACGAACAACATCTGGACAAGAATCCAGCAAATTATCATCCTCTAACCCCGATCACTTTTCTGGAGCGGACGGCCCGGGTCTTTCCTGACAAGGTTGCTGTTGTTCATGGTGATATTACATACACCTACAGCGAACTATACAGTCGCGCCCGGAGACTGGGAAGTGCGCTGGCGGGAAGAGGTGTTGGTATTGGTAACACCGTCGCGATCATGTCTCCGAATACTCCGGCCATGCTTGAGGCACACTACGGTGTGCCGATGTGCGGTGCGGTGTTGAATGCGCTCAATTATCGTCTGGATGCCGCGACGATCAGCTTCACACTTCAACACGGCGAAGCCAAGATACTGCTTACTGACCGAGAATTTTCTCCTGTTATCCGTGAAGCGCTTCAGCAACACAAACACGAAGTGACAGTGATTGATATTGATGACCCCTATGCTGATGGCGGGGATCTGATCGGTGAAACTGATTACGAATCTTTGCTTGAAGAGGGCGATTCGAATTACCAATGGCTAGTACCGGAGGACGAGTGGCAGGCGATTTGTCTCAACTACACATCTGGAACAACCGGCAATCCCAAAGGGGTAGTGTTTCATCATCGCGGCGCATATCTCAACGCGCTCGGCAATGCACTGACTTTTCAACTGGACAGCCGCAGTGTGTATCTTTGGACATTGCCTATGTTTCACTGTAATGGCTGGACATTCACCTGGGCAGTCACTGCTGTTTCCGCTACCCATGTATGTCTTCGAAAGGTTGACCCTGCGTATATCTTTCCTTCAATAAAAGAAAATCATGTCACCCACATGTGCGGCGCTCCAATTGTGCTAAACATGCTTGTCCATGCGCCTGAGGAACAAAAAATCAAGTTTGATTGGGTCGTGGAGGTCGCAACTGGTGGAGCTGCACCACCTAGTCAGGTGATTGCCGAGATGGAAAAGTTGGGATTTCGGGTCACTCACCTTTATGGATTGACGGAAACGTATGGACCTGCAACCGTCTGCGCGTGGCAGGAAAAATGGGACGGCAGTTCACTGGATGAAAGAGCAGCGATGATGGCCAGGCAGGGTGTGAACTATCCAACATTGGAAGACGTCAGAGTCATTGATCCGGATACGATGGAACCCGTACCGGAAGACGGGTCAACGATGGGAGAGTTGATGGTACGCGGCAATACCGTCATGCGCGGCTATTTGAAAAACAAAGACGCGACTCGGGATGCGTTTGCCGGCGACTGGTATCACACGGGAGATTTAGGTGTAACCCATGAAGACGGTTACATTGAAGTGCGAGACCGGTCCAAGGACATCATCATCTCGGGAGGTGAGAATATCTCCAGTCTCGAGGTCGAAGATGTTCTATACCGCCATCCGAGCATCATGGAAGCAGCGGTAGTCGCCAAACCGGACGAAACGTGGGGCGAGACGCCCTGTGCGTTCATCACAATCGCCCCGGGAAAGGAACACTCTTTCACACAAGAGGATGTAACTACCTGGTGCAGACAGAATCTCGCACACTATAAGATTCCGAAATCGGTCGTGTTTGGACCCTTGCCTAAAACCTCAACTGGAAAAATACAGAAGTTCGTACTACGCGAGCGCGCCCGGGAAATTTAAGGATCGCTATTGACCAGCTGGAATTAGCGTTCTTCGGGGAGCCTATAACTTTTCGCGGACGGCCTGAATCACCGGAATAGTCTGCGGCATTAGACCATGCCACACGTTGAATGACTCGGCAGCCTGTTCAACAAGCATACCCAGTCCATCTGAAATCTGATCAACACCGCTTTCTTTAGCCCATTCCATAAATCGAGTGGGATGCTTGCCATACACAAGATCGTAAACCAGCTTGGTGTTCTCAAATATTCGAGATGAAATTTGAGGGAGTTCTCCGTGAATGCCTGTTGAAGTGGCGTTAATGATGATGTCATAAGCAATTGAATCCGCCTCGTCCAACGCAAATGCCTTGACGTTTCCGAAGTCAGAAAAAGTTTTAGCTAACTCATCAGCTTTACCCTTGGTGCGATTTGCGATTGCGAGAAGTTTTGGCCTTAGCTCTAGAATCGGTGACAGTATGCCGCGGACAGCGCCACCGGCTCCAACGATGAGAATATTTGTGTCGACGAAAGGTACGCCAAGGTTGGTTTCGATGTCCTTAACCAAACCTGCACCATCAGTATTGTCACCTTTGAGGACATCGTCAAGTGTCAAGGTATTGACTGCTCCAGCAAGGCGAGCACGATCAGTTAATTGATCAGCTAATTTCCAGGCATTCAATTTAAACGGGACCGTTACGTTGAGACCGTTGCCGCCATTAGCTTGGAATCCACTGACCGCCTGCTCAAACCCACCAATATCAACATGAACAGCGCGATATTCCATATTGATCCCGAATTCTTTCGCGAACAGGCCATGAACCAAAGGCGATTTACTGTGTGAGATGGGATTACCAAAAACAGCAAAAAGCTGATTTTTGGGCAGGAAATCAAATAGATCGCTCATACGGATTGGATGGTTTTTTCGGTTAGTGAAAATTTAATCGCTTTGCTGCAGACTGTTTATTGCGTCGTATGGTGGTTGCTCAAGAATCTTCGCTGAGTATCTCTTACCAATAATTTCAATCTCAAATTCACCTTCTCTAACGACAGCTTTATCAGTCAGGTAGCCTAACGCTATTGGCTTTTTTATACGATGTCCATATACACCAGAAGTTACTACTCCAACAACTTTATCAGCATGATAGATGGTATGATGATAAAAGGGGTCGATGTTTCCAGAATCAATTTCGAACAACTTCATACACCATCGGTTGTTTGACTCCTCACGACGCAACAACGCTTCTCGTCCGATGAACTGACGATTTTCAGGATTGACCAAGTGTGTTAGCCCTGCCTCCAATGGTGTTCTCTCCGTTGTCAGATCCATTCCCCAGGCTCGGTATCCTTTTTCTAACCGCATCGAATCAACAGCGAACGCACCAAATACGCCAAGTCCAAATTCTGTCCCGGCATTAACTAAAGCAGCGTATACAGTGGCCGCTTTATTTTGAGGAATGTGCAGTTCCCAACCGGTTTCTCCCGTGTATGAAATTCTAAGAGCAAGCACCCGCACACCTGCGATTAGAATCTCTGAACCACTGAGCCACGGAAAACCCGATTGAGAACAATCAAAATCAGATAGTTTGCTCAGCAATTTAGGTGCTTCAGGTCCGGCGATACTCAAAACTGCAAATTGATCCGTCACCGAACTCACCTTAACGCGATAATCGGTTGACCGGCCCAGCAAAACATCAAGGTCCAATCGCGCCGCTGTAGCAGCTGAAGTTAGATAGTATTTATCCTCAGAAACACGAAACGCCATAAACTCAGATAGCACACCACCCGACTCAGTCAATGCATGTATCAACGAAATTCGCCCAATCCTTCGAGGTGGTGTGTTTGCACCCAAAGCCTCCATGAATCTCTCTGCGTCAACACCAGTAACTTCAAATTTTGCAAGTGCTGACATGTCGCACAATCCAACGTGTTCAGAAACTAATTGACATTCGCGACTTACGGCCTCAATCCAATTGGTCCGTCGAAAACTGTCAATCGCTTCTGAACCGCTATCCGAGGTTCGAAACCAGTTCGGACGTTCCCATCCGTATACAGCGCCATACACGGCACCCTCCTCTTTCAGAGGTTGGTAGAATGGAGATGTGACAGCTGGCCGACCAGCCGGTCTTTCCTCTTTCGGATAGTGAATACCAAATTGATGAGCAAAACTCTCTATCGCTTTGGAAACCCGAAACTCCCGGTTCACATAATCACCAAATCTTCGAGGATCTACAGCAAGTGCATCCATCGGCGGCTCGCCGTTTTCAATCCACTCAGCGAGGAACTTGCCAGCACCACCACCTTCCATCACACCCATAGAAGATCCGGTGATGAGCCATGCATTCGGCAGTTTAAATGCTGGGCCGATTAAGGGATTAGCATCTGGCGTAAAAGTAATCGGACCATTGACATTACTTCGAATGCCTACTTTTCCAAGTACAGGAATTCTCTTGGTTGCCGCATCAATAATGTCGCTGAGCCTATCCAGTGCCGGTGGCAACAAATGTGCACCAAAGTCTTGTGGAACACCATCAATTGCCCATGCCTCTGGGGTCTTCTCATAGGGACCAAAGATCAATCCGTCATGTTCCTGTCTGGTGTACCAACTTTCTTCCGGATCCCGGAATATCGGTAATGAAGTTGATCTTTCTCGAATCTCATCAATAGATTCAGTAACCAGATACTGATGAAGTACTGGAACGACGGGCAAATCTACTCCCATCATTTCCCCGATATCCCGAGACCATGTACCAGCTGCATTGACGATGTGTTCACACCTGATTTTGCGCGCGGGTGTATGCACCTCCCACTCACCGCCAACCGTACGTTCAATCATCAGGGCAGGACTCTGTCGAAATATTCGTGCACCACGAGCTCGCGCTGCCCCTGCAAATGCATGTGTTGCCTGACTCGGATCAACGTTACCATCATACGGCTCGTAAATACCGCCAATCAATCCATGAATTTTGGCTAACGGGTAAAGTTCCTCAATCTCTTTTGGAGAAACAATGTGAAACTCGTGCCCAACAAATCGCCCCAATCCCTGAACATGCCGAAACTCATCCATGCGATCGGTCAACCTGGTAACGCGCATTGCACCAGTCTGACGAAACCCGACATTCATACCAGAGTCTTCCGTCAGTGCTGACTTGTAAAGGCGAATGCTTTCAGCTCGCATCTGCATAATGCTCACATTGTGTGCAAAGTGCGTGCAAAGCCCTGCTGCATGCCATGTCGATCCGTGGGTCAGTTCGTTTTTCTCGATCAGAATGACGTCATGCCAGCCGAGTTTAGTCAGGTGGTAAAGAGTGGAGGTTCCCATAACCCCACCGCCAATAACTAAAACACTTGCATACTCAGTCATGGTCTAGCCTCTCATTCGCATTCCGTCTGGATCGTATGGTGCCTCAGTCAACACGCGTGTTTCGTATAAGTCTCCAGCCACTTCAATCTGTAAATACTTGTCACAAATTGCTGAAAATGATTCACCAGGCTCAAACTCGACGAGTGCAAAAGACAGCAGTTTCCCTGTTCTAGGGCCGACTGAGCCAGATGTAGTCAACCCCACAATTTCATCGTTGCACAAAATCAACTCATCATGTAGCAACAGTGGGCGTTCCGACGTCTGAAGAAGGACTTCCAATAAAAGAAGTCTTTGGCTGACACCCTGTTCCTTTTGCCGCAGTATCGCGCCATAACCCAAATAGCCGCGATAACGCGTTCCTAGTGTGTGTTCAATCCTAGCTTCGATTGGTGTCACGTCAGGGCCCCATTCGTGACTCCAATGTCCAAAACCCTTTTCCATTCGACAGCCGTCTAATGCCAGCATTCCAAGATGCGAAATTCCAAAGTCTTCACCTGCCTCTCTGATCAAATCGTAGACCATCACCGCATCATCCGCCTGCATGTATATCTCCCATCCCAACTCGCCTGCATAACTTCGCCTCAGAGCTGTTACTTCCATTCCACCAATATTTCCCTTTCGAAAGTCTCCGAACGGAAATCTTTCCGATTGTAGATTTTCGGAGAACACGCGTTGCAACACCTCTCTAGCCAATGGTCCCATTACTCCCAGTACTGCTTCATCCTGAGTCCGATCCTCAATGAATACGCCATTAAAATCTGCTAAAAATTGTCGCATCCGGGATAAGTCTCGATAGCGTGTGCTAGCCCCACTCACAACTCTAAAGGAGTTGGAACCAAGCCGACTGACTGTCACATCGGCTTCAATACCGCCCCGTTCGTTTAGCATCACTGTGTATTTTGACTGCCCCGGTCGCATATCCATATCACCAGCACACAGGTATTGCAAACCTTCAAGGGATCGTTTTCCGGTAATGTCAAATTTTGAAAACTGCGAGAAATCAATCAGTGCAACAGAAGAAGCCATTTGTTCGGCCTCGCGTTGGCTGATATCCCACCACGACTGTTCGCCAAAGGTATGAATAATTCCGCGCTCCGACTCTGATTCCGCGTACCACAATGGCACCTCCCAGTGCGGCAAACACCCAATCACTGCACCTGCACACTTTAAACGTTCATATAGAGGAGATCGATGAAGCCCCACTCGCGGCTCAGGCTGTTTGAGAGGCCAGTGCATTGCAAACTGGGTATGAACCGCTTCCTGCATGCGTAGGCGCAGGTTTTTGGTTTTATTCCATTTCGGGCTGACACGACGAATATCAACTTCCCACAGATCGAACCGGGGACGACCGTTCAATATCCATTCTGACAGTTCGCGCCCAACTCCCGCCGATGACATCACTCCAACCGAATTGAATCCTGCTGCGACAAACAGCCCGGGAAGTTCGGGTGTTTCACCGATTAATGGCTTTGTATCGGGTGTAAAACTCTCCGGTCCATTCATGAACATCTGGATTCCCGTTGACTCCAAAACCGGCATCCTTTCGACGGCAGCTTGCATAAACGGTTCAAACTGATCCCAGTCTTCAGCAAACATCAGATATCCATCATCTGCAGGAATCTCTGACTCCGGACTCCAGATCTTGGCATCTTTTTCAAATCCGCCAATCACCATTTTTCCTGTATCTCCCTTGAGATACACACCGCACTCCAAATCACGTATTACAGGTATGGGTTCTCGCAACTGATCAATCGGCTCTGTCACCACATACATGTGTTCAACAGCCTGCAGAGGAACATTAGCACCAACGTTCGCAGCCAAAGTTCGAGACCACAGGCCAGCACACAATACAACCCGATCGCAGTTAACTCTCTCACCGTTCAAAAGGGCGATGCCTTTGAGTCTGCCATTATTAGTCTCAATTCGTTCAACGGCTTGCCCCTCCTCGATCAGCCCACCCAGCTGTTTGATTGCAGCAGCATAAGCAGCACATAAATCCACCGGAGAAACCTGCGCGTCTTCGTCAACCCAGAGCGCTCCAGCCAAGTCATCTACGCGCAGATATGGTGCTACTTGCAACACTTCCTGAGGACTGATCATTTCAACCCCTAATCCGACTCGACATCCCATTGCATGAATCCTTCTTAGCTCAGTGAGTCTTTCCTGATTTTGTGCCAGCCAAAGACCACCGGTTTGCCGAAATCCCGTTGACTGTCCCGTCTCATTTTCGAGTTCCGGGAACAGGTGTGTCGCGTACATCGCAATTTTTGTCATGTTTAGGGAGGATCGCAGCGGTCCTACGATACCTGCAGCATGCCAAGAAGTACCGCTTCCGATTTGGTTTGCTTCAAATAGTCGAACTGAGCAGCCACCGATTTGAAGCAGATGGTAGGCGAGCGAGAGCCCTACTGCACCGCCACCAATAATCACGATATCAATTTTTCCATTCACTGATGAAATTTCAATGTAGTATCCCTAATGAACATCGCCATTTTATTTAAGCGGTTGTCTGTACCGGTTCGCAATTCTCAAGAATTAGTGCTTCCAAAATTTGCAGATATGAACCTGGCTCAAATTCTCACAAGTTCGTCCTGCAACAACCTGTCATATACAATTCTGAACGTGAAAAGTACGACGGAAAAAGCCGCGCGTCGCAGGATGGGAGGACGTCAGTCCAAACACGAACGACGTCGGCATGGCAACGCTTCTGGCAATAGCAGCCCCTACATTCAACGCCATGTCGGAAGAATCGGTCTGCTAGACGACGCTGGCCTGTCGCTCATTGAGAAAAATGCTGATCGAATTCTGGATCAGATCGGCATGGACTTTCGAGATGACCCCGAAACGTTAGACATCTTTAGTCAGGCTGGCTGCAGAGTATCAGGTGAGCGAGTTCGATTTGAACCTGGATTTTGCCGCGAGGTTATTCAAAATTCAGCACCCCGGCAATTTACCCAGTATGCCAGAAACCCGGTCCGGTCCGTCGAAATCGGTGGCAAAAACTCCCTGTTCTGTCCAAGCTTTGGCTCACCATTTGTCCACGACATGGATCGCGGCAGGCGGTACTCGACTTGCGAAGACTTTGAGAATCTGACGCGGCTTCACTACATGCTGGACAGCGTTCACCACTCAGGTGGAGTCGTTTGCGAACCTGTCGACTTACCAGTATCCGAACGTCACCTCTTCATGGCTAAAACTCATTTGAAACTTAGTGATAAGCCATTTATGGGTGCGGTGACAGCACGCGAGCGAGCTGCTGATACCGTTGAAATGGTGCGAATCGTATTTGGTGAGAAATTTGTCAATGAAAACTGTTGTCTGTATAGCGTTGTCAACACCAACGCACCACTCGTGCTCGATGCAACCATGCTCGAAGCACTCAAAGTCTACGCCAAAGCCAATCAAGCGGTCGTTGTCTCTCCGTTTGTTTTAGGCGGTGCTATGAGCCCAGTGTCAGTTGCAGCAACACTCGCGCAGGTACTGGCCGAAGTTTTGGCTGGACTTTGTCTCATTCAACTGATAAGGCCTGGTGCACCTGCCGTATTTGGAACTTTCTTCAGTCCAATTTCCCTGCAGTCCGGTGCTACAACCTTCGGTACACCAGAAGGCATGCAGTTTCAGATGTGCGCTCGTTCGCTTGCTGACCGCCTAGGCGTACCCCTGCACTCAGTTGGCGCACTCACTGCATCTAAAGTCCCCGATGCGCAAGCCGCATACGAAAGTGCAACTCAATTGATTGGCTCCTTCATGGCTGGCACACACTTTATCATTCACGCCACAGGTTGCTTGGAAAGTCTGTTGACTGTCGGCTACGAAAAAGTCATTATGGACGCGGACCGCTGCGCAATGCTGGCAGCATTTGCAGACAAAGTCGACCTGTCGGACGAAGCTCAGGCTTGGGACGCATTTGAAGAAGTCGAGCCAGGACATCACTTTTTGGAAGCAGGTCACACGCAGCGAAACTTCGAAACCGCTTTTTTTCAGTCATCCGTTGCAGACAACAAATCGTTTGAGCAGTGGCAGGCAGAGGGATCAAGCTGGCAGCACCAGCGCGCCAATCAAACATGGAAAAAGATGCTCAATGAATATCAGCCACCACCCATTCAATCAGATATCGCGGAGGCTCTTGATGAATTTGTCTTGCGACGCCTTAACGAAATCCGCACGCAACACAGAGGTATCCAATGACACTTGAAATCGACTGGTCCTATGATGCGGTTGTCCAACGACGGGAAAATTACTACGCCGCCTCGCAAAGAAAGTTTCAGCCATATCGTAAGCCACTGATCGTAAAACGCGGAAAGGGGCAATATTTGTGGGATGAGGACGACAACCGTCTGATTGATCTTTTGGGAATGAATGTATGCATCTCAGTTGGTCATGCTCATCCGGACGTGGTTCGGGCTGCAAGTGAGCAGGCAGCCGTACTGCCACACTGCACAACGATGTTCTATCACCCGGTGCCAGCTCACTTTGCCGAGGAATTGGCGGCAACTATGCCTGATGGATACGATTGGGTTGTGCACTTTACCAATAGCGGCGCTGAAGCGATTGACCTGGCACTGATGATGGCACGAACTTATTCCGGAAAGAGCGACATAGTTTCCCTACAGGGTGGATATCACGGACCAACTTATGGCGCCCAGTCTATTACAGGAATATCAGGGTTTCGACATAATGTCAATTTACCGGGCCACGTGCAGTTTGCTCTCTCACCAAACCCCTATCGAAGCGAGTTTGGAGACGATACCGAGCGTTATCTGACATCGCTCGAAAACACGATTCGATACAACACCTCAGGTAAGATCGCCGCGATGGTGATCGAACCGGTACAAGGATACGTTGGAATCATTCCGATGCCCGAAGGATATATTACCGGTGCTGCTGAGCGAATACGCGCTGCGGGCGGCATCATGATATTAGATGAAGTGCAAGCGGGATTTGGCCGGACTGGAGATTCTTTCTGGAATTTTGAACAACATGACGTAGTACCTGAAATTGTTGTTGCGGCTAAGGGTATCGGCAATGGTTATCCATTGGGCGCAGTTATTGCACAAAAGGAAATTGCAGAGCCCATGGCGGAAAAATTCCTGTTTCATACCTACGGTGCGAATCCGATGAGTTGTGCTGCCGGACGAGCAGTTCTTGAGGTACTCAAACGGGAGCAGTTACAGCAAAACGCCAAGGTAGTTGGCAAACAGTTGTTGGACGGATTAACTGGTCTCATGCACGACCATCCAATTATTGGTGATGTACGCGGCAGGGGACTCATGATTGCAGTTGAACTCGTCAAAGACCGGCAAACTAAAGAGCCCGCACCCGAAGAGACGGCTATCGTGTTTGAGGAAACTCGATTTAACGGGCTTGTAACCAGTAAAGCCGGGCCGGATCGAAGTGTATTGAGACTGGTTCCACCTCTATGCCTGTCAACCCAAGATGTGCCTGAAATTGTCCGATCGATGGACCGATCGTTTGCGGCACTGAGATGACAATCTGGTTCAGGCCCAATGTGTCAGAACTGTGAGCAGCAGAACAGTTCGGAGTGTAGATCCTGCGCGTTAATTGGATTCTTCAAGAACTAAAGAAAAAACTGCCGATCAAACGGTCCGGATTAAGCGTGAACACCCCAGCAATGACAGCTCCGATAAAGCAGCCAATCATGGCAAAGAAGTGTGCTCGACGATTTCCACGGCGAATCATGATAATCGCGTATACCATTGATAACAGTGTGAAAGCAGAGAGTGCATGAATTCCACTGAACTCTCCATGGTTGAGATCGCGCAGGCTAAATGAACCGACGGCTACCAAAGTCATCAGTCCAACCCATATCCTTCCCATGAGTTTGTGACGCGGTGTACCCTTAGTCATGCTCAAAATAAAGATACCCAGAACTACCACGCTGAGCGCAAACGCGATATGAGTACCGACCATGAGAGCGTACATCAAAAACCTCCTAGCAAAATTCGTGTTCAGTATAGACAAGAGAAGTGATGCAACTGTGAAAATATCGTCACTTCAATTGCTCAAATCGTACTGATTGTGTGTGCTGACCGTTTCGGCAGCCTGTTATTAATGAAATGAATCTGTGTCTATGGAAAATAGGAGCAAATTGAGATCGCGTTATCGAGGCGCTATGCTGGGCTTGGCAACTGGAGATGCACTAGGTACGACTCTCGAATTTAAAAACCCGGGAAGCTTTAAACCGATTGACAATGTGGTTGGTGGCGGACCGTTTGGACTTAAGCCAGGGCAGTGGACTGACGATACGTCAATGGCATTATGTCTGGCTGAGAGCCTGATTGAGAAAGGCGGATTTGATGCTAAAGATCAAATGCAGCGGTACGTACGCTGGTATCGCACGGGATACATGAGCAGTACGGGTGAGTGCTTTGATATTGGAAATACAGTCAGATGCGCCTTGCAGCGATTTGAGAACGATTCAAATCCCTTTGCCGGTTCAACGGACCCTGCTGCTGGAGGAAATGGTTCACTCATGCGACTGGCACCTGTAGCGCTTGCATTTGCGGGTGATCCCGAACAAGCTATTCATTATGCTGGAGAGAGTTCTCGAACAACACACGGCGCGTACGAGCCGATTGATGCGTGTCGCTACTATGCGGGATTGATCGGCGGCGCGTGTCAGGGGTGTTCTAAGGACGAATTGCTAAGCAGTTACTTCAGTCCGGTTGATGCCTATTGGCAGCGAAACAAGTTATCACCGAGAATCGGTCAGATTGCGGCAGGATCGTTTAAGAAAAAGCAACCACCTGAGATTATTGGCGGCGGTTATGTCGTCCATGCGCTTGAGGCAGCACTGTGGGCCTTTTGGAATACTGACAGTTTTAAGGAAGGTGTACTCCGTGCAGTAAATCTCGGAAATGACGCTGATACTACAGGCGCAATTTATGGGCAGCTCGCAGGTGCATTTTATGGTGTTGAAGAGATTCCCAAGCGCTGGCGAAAGAAACTAGCCATGTGCGAGCTGATTATTGAAATCGCTGACCAGCTTCTAAATTTGTCTTCACAACACCAACAGTAACCAAACGTTTTTGATAATCGCCTTATTCAGTGCCGACGATTTAGATGTAGTGATAGACTGAAGTTTAGTTGCGATTGCATGTATAAAATTGGTTGTACTGAATTAATCTGCTTCAGTCTGTAATATTGGCTCAATAATCCAAATCGCTTCCTTCGCGAAATTTCGACGACAAGATCTAGTTTTGTTGCCGATTACAAGTGCGTGTGCAGGTTCTTCTGGAAGAGGGTCTCTGACTACTTTTTGATTATTCATACGCGCGCACCCTGCTGTAATAGCGGCGAGAGCAAACTCTTCAGGGTTATTTGTCACTTCAATTACATTTCTACCTGCACTTTCCAAGTCATCCATTAATACGACGGACATAGGTGTACCGTTGGGATGGTCTTCAAACGATGCTGAACTTGGGCGCCAACGCCGAAGATTGTCGTCCCAAATTATGGTGAAATTCAGTATAGTCGGAATTCGACGAAGTAACTGACACTCGTCTCGTATAGAAACATCATCCTCGACTTCATCGTAGTTCATTAAAGCCCGCGGTCTTCAGATTCCGCACGCTCTGTAATGTTCTCAACGAAGTGAATCAGTTTCGAAGGATTGAAAATAGTTTGCTGAAAAGAGTTATCTTCATAGAAATCCGTTAACTCAGTATGGTCTTCATACAAGACAGAATATTTCCCTTCTGCTGTTACCTCAATTTCGAGATCAATTCCGGAACGATGCCACTCAATTTGCACGTTTCCCTTAGCGGTTGGAACGATAGAGGCACTTGGTGATTTGTCATCCATGATGGCGAACAATAGTTGAAGTGTGGCGGCAATTGTTTCCGGAAGTATTCGCTTTGCCCCGTATGAGTCCCAATTCTCTTCCAATTTCAAAAGTGTGTTAAATGATTCGACTGTCTTCCAAAGCCAAGTATCTGGTTGTTCATGAATACCAGTTAAATAAATAAGAACTGTGCTTACTGTAGGCTGCTCTTGCATTTTGATCTCGACTTTTGGTCGATCTTCAGGTACCTTCGGAAAATTCGAGTGAATTTTAAATATTCGTAGTCGATCTGATTCGAATTGATCCAATTCGTTGGCTGGGGCATAGGCAGGAAAGTGATTCATTTTGTGCGTTTCCAATATTTGTGCATTTCATCTGTAGTTACGGACACGAATCCATTAACAATTAACTTGTGTGCTTTATCAAGGAAAATCAATACACTCTCACATGAATCCTGTCGAGGTGCTCCTCGCACAGACAGACTGATTAGAAATGAGGGCCTGTTATCTTCAACTTGAACCACTGGTTCAGTCGATATGTACATTCGACCTTCTGGGTTGCCGTCATCATCTAAAACAATATGCTGAGTATTAATTTGAACATTTTCAAATTCAAGTAGATTTTTTTCACTATTGATTGGATTCCAAAGAGTTAGTACTTTACTAAGCTGACTATGATCACTCCATATTTCATTTGAGTCAATCGTATTGATATAACGTAATTCACATTGATTGGCTTTAATTTCACCCACATTTTCTTCGCTCAAGAATGAAGAAAATTCATCTAAATTTTTATGAAATTGATTGCGAATGTGTGAATATCTTGGATATTCGTCGTTGGGATTGATTTTTCGCCAAGTGTGAACAAATCGATCAAATTGAATTTGAATTGATTCTGATTCATCTTCACTCAAAAAACAACAGCGTGCGACTGGCGGCACTGTTGAAACACTAACTTGAGGACTTGGTCTGTAATTGTCGTCAAATCTTTCAACAAAATGCCCCAGTGGTGGAAGATGCTCCGATTTTGGGAACTGCTTCTTGAATCGAGACCACAACAACCCAATTTGAGGAATCTTCAATTTAGGTAGTTGATCAAATTGAACGGAGACAACGACCTCGGTAAGTGGCGGACAGTCGAAACTAGGTAACTCGCCATTCAAGTCAATCATGAAGAACCGGCAGAAAAGGCGAAAGTGTGAACGAGATCATTAATTTACACAAAAACAATTATATCTTGCATACTGGAAGTTAGATTTTCCGTCTTTTTTGAATTCGTCTTTGATTTACAGAACTTTGTAATTTGTGATTTTAATTGTAAAAGTTTGAATTTGGAAAGATTGTGAGATCCGAAGGATTTGCGCGGTTACGCTCATGCACGGGCTGTGTGCACCTTCGGCGATCGACTTCATGCAATTGAACTTACTCCGACTCATCCTGTTCATTGCCTTGAGTAGAGCTGATGAAAAAAGCACCACATATTACAGATAAGCCAGCAAAATCCCGCCAAATACCATCGCGCCAAACCAGCTGTTACCCAAAAATGCGGCAAAGAACTTTTCTCGGTTATCCTCTCGACAGGAGTACTGGTGCCAGATACCGACAAGTAATGCCCCGCAAAGGCCAAGATAGTAGTAGCCGTCAAGGTTCTCCAGGTATCCAACCACCCCCAGCATGATTAGCGTTACTGCCTGACAAAGCCCAATCACCAGACGATCACTTGTCCCGCTGAGTGTGGCTAGTGACTTGACCCCGATCCGTAGATCGTCGTTTCGGTCGACCATCGCATAAAAAGTGTCGTAAGCACCGGCCCAGGCAATATTTGCCAAAAGAATCAGCCAGCCAACTATCGGAACTGTATCAAGATGCGCTGCAAATGCGATGGGAATTCCCCAGCCAAACGCAATGCCGAGATAGAACTGCGGCAAACCCGATACTCTTTTCAGAAATGGATAGGAGGCAGCGAGGAAAAGCCCAACAAATGCCAGAATAATGGATAGGCGGTTAAGAAACAGAACCAGTATGAATCCGACTAGGCTGAGACATACAAACAAAATCAGTGCCTCTCGGACCGACACTTCCTTCGTCGCAAGCGGCCGGTCTTTTGTCCGTTCCACATGGGGATCAAAATTACGATCTGCAAAGTCGTTGATTACACAACCGGCAGAGCGCATCACAAAGACACCGATGATCATGATCAATACAATTCGAGGCTGCGGTTGCCCATCGCCCGCAATCCATAGTGCCCACAAAGTGGGCCACAAAAGCAATAGACTCCCGATGGGCTTATCCAGCCGCATCAATCGAGCATAGGCACCGAGTCGTTTAGACAGCACTGTACTGTCCCTCTCGAATGGTCCAGCGCCGAATCAAAGGATCAATCAACTCGGGGTGTTGCTCCAGTATCAAGTCAGCTGCCTTGATCACATCACCGAGCAGGCTCCGGTCGCGTGTAATTTCTGCAATTCGAAAGATCTGGGCACCGGTTTGTCGAGTGCCGAGAAGTTCACCGGCACCTCTGAGTTCGAGGTCTTTTTCCGCAATCTTGAATCCATCCGTCGTTTCTTGCATGACCTGTAACCGACTTCGCGACATATCAGAAAGAGGTTGTTTGTACAACAGTGTACACAGCGCTTGTGTGGCACCGCGACCGACCCGCCCCCGCAGTTGGTGCAACTGGGCAAGCCCAAGCCGTTCAGAGCTCTCAATAACCATCAGACTTGCGTTCGGTACATCCACACCTACTTCAATAACCGTTGTTGCGACTAGTACATCAATCTCACCTTTCCTGAACCTGGTCATGATCTTGTCGCGTTTGTCGCTCTTGATTCGACCATGAATCAATGCGATACGCCGGCCTGGTAACGATTGACGAACAAATTTCTCAGCCTCAACTGCGGATTCGACGTCAAGTACTTCTGATTTATCAATTAAAGGGCAAACCCAATACGCCTGCTGCCCGGACGCACACACCGCATCAACTCTTTGGATCGCATTCGCGCGATGATCGCTGGCAAAAATCTCAGTCTTGATCGGTATACGACCCGGAGGAAGTTCAGTAATATTTGATACATCAAGGTCTGCATAAAATCCCATCGCAAGAGTCCGTGGTATCGGAGTTGCCGTCATCACCAACTGGTGTGGAACCTGTTTATCCATCACACCCTTTTCTCGCAGTGCAAATCGCTGACCTACACCAAATCGATGCTGCTCATCAACAATGACCAACCCCAGGCTTTTAAATTCCACGCCCTCCTGAAATAGAGCATGAGTACCGATTACGATATTGGCCTGACCAGTCTTCATTCCTCGTTCGACCTGTTTTCTCACCTTTTGAGTTAATCGTCCAGTCAATACCTGCACATCAATACCTAACGGCGAGAACCAATCGTAAAAAGATTTCAAGTGCTGATCTGCCAAGAGTTCCGTTGGTGCCATAATCGCAACCTGATGTCCGGAGTCGACAACCCAGGCGGCAGCTGCAGCAGCCACCAGCGTCTTGCCAGAACCAACATCACCCTGAACCAGGCGCAACATCGGCGAAGCACTTCGTAAATCAGTGATGATTTCTCGAATCACCGTTCGCTGAGATTTTGTTGGCGTAAATTTCAGGGAATCGCGTAGTTGTTTCGAAAGATCTCCCTCCGGATTCATGTTTGGCGCGTCTGCAGCCTGCCTGATCTTTTTCTGCTGACGTCTGGCAACTTGGAACGAAACCAACTCCTCAAAAATCAAACGCCGCATTGCAGGCAGGCTGGAATAGTCCTGTCCCTCCTGATGATCATCGATCTTGGGCGTATGAATATCATCGAACGCTAATTCCATGTCGCTCAATCCATTTGCCCTGATTACTGCCTTGGGCAATAGGTTAGGAACGGTCAGATTCTTGCAGTACTCCAAAGCCGACAGGACGATGTTACGCATCATCCCCTGCCCTATTCCTTCTGTCAGGCCATAAACCGGAGTTAAGCGATCAGCCTGCGGTATTGTTGGTGAATATTCATAAACCGAATATTCAGGATGAGTCATTTGAAGGCTCCGCCCCATAAGCCTAACCTCGCCGAAGCACTTGATCCAACTAGCGCGTTCCAGATAATATTTTTGCTGGTTGGAGAAATGAAAAAGAACCATTTTCATACTGCCGGCGTCATCCCGAATTTTGACCGTCAGCGATCGGCTCGGGCGGTAAGACTGACGAGTGCGGGAGCGTCGAAAGTTTTCTTCTACTGAAGTAATCCGACCAACTACCAGAGCGAACTCCCTGTCAACTAGGGAATTGATCGGTGTAATTCGGGTTTTGTCCTGGAAACGGTAAGGGAAATGAAACAGTAAATCCTTTACCTGAAAAATATTGAGCTTCTCCAGGGTCGATGCAACTTTTGGCCCGACTCGCGGAAGTACCGAGATCGGGTCTTCTTCAGGATGAGGATTCTTGACCTGCTCCACCTATTCCGGGAGAGCCACAATAGCTTCCACTTCAACTCCAACGTTTTTGGGTAGCGACGCAACTCCGACTGCGGCGCGGGCCGGATAGGGCTCGTTGAAA
Source organism: Gammaproteobacteria bacterium (assembly GCA_022823625.1). GTDB lineage: Bacteria > Pseudomonadota > Gammaproteobacteria > Arenicellales > JAJDZL01 > JAJDZL01. The sequence continues at coordinate 12,982 of JAJEHQ010000011.1, read as the reverse complement.
AATTCACCCATTACTTCGTTAACAATGGGAAAGTTTCCTAGATCAACCAGATAAACCATCAATTTAACAATATGATCGGAACTAGCGCCTGCTGCTTCAACAACCGCTAACAGGTTGCGGAAGACCTGAACGATTTGCGCGCGGGCGTCACCTGATACGATTTCCTGAGTGTTCGGATCTAGCGGAATCTGTCCCGAAATGTAGAGCGTCCCCGCGTGCTTCACTGCTTGAGAATAAGCACCGATTGCGGCAGGCGCATTGTCTGTTGTAACGATTTGTCGAATTGACATCCTTCCACCCATACCAGGTAACAAATATACAAAGCGGTTGATCACGAACCACTAACAGCCGGAAGCAGCAGTCCGAGTGAATTCCTGAATAAGGAGAATTATATATTTTTGAGTTTACTAGTCGAAAGTACGCAGTGCGATCAAGGTCAGTTGAGTCTTACCCGTTCAACACTGTTGACGCGCTTGTTTCTCTCTATGTTCTCTGCGATAGCATTGAGGTGCTCAAGATTCCTGACCTGAATATCACATATCACCATTGCATCGTTTTCCGATGTCGATGTATTACAACTTGCGATGTCTGCGTCATGGCTTGAGATGCTGCTGGTAATACTGGCCAGCACTCCCGTTACGTTCTGACAGTTGACCCGAAGCGTAACACGATACTCGCCCTTTGGCTCAGCTGCCCAATTGAGCTTTTGCCAGAATTCGGGGGCGAGATTGGAGTGTCGTACGTTCAAACAGTTCTGGGTGTGGACCACAATTCCCCGCCCACGGTTGAATGCACCTACGATCGGTTCACCAGGAACTGGAGAACAACACTTGGCGTACTGTACACCTAGCCCTTCTGTGCCCTGAATTGAGATGACTTCAGATGCTTTTGAATTGGAATTGAGAAATGTAGATGGAAATAACTGACCAATGACTGCCGCAGCGAATCGTTCACCAGTGGCTATCTCCGAAAGGATATCGTTCCATGATTCGGCACCAAATCGCGCTGCCAATTCATCTTTCATTTCATCGGTAACTTGTTTTTGCTTGATTTTGAACTTCTTCAGCATTGCCTTGAATAGCCGTTCGCCCATCTTGACTAGGTCTTTAGATGACATATCCTTCAATGCGCGGCGAATCGCATATCTTGCGTCACCCGTTGCAGCGAACTCCAGCCATGCTGGATCTGGTCGACTAAAACGACTTTTGTGAATTTCGACCATGTCTCCGTTATTCAAAACGGTATGTAGTGGCACCGGATGATTATCAATTTTTGCTGATGTTGTACCGTTGCCCACAGCTGTATGGATGGAATAGGCAAAATCAATGACTGTTGCACCTTTCTTCAACTGCTTTACGTCACCTTTCGGTGTGAAAACATGAACATAGTCTGAAAACAGTTTTAAATTGAGATTTTCAAGATAATCCGCTGGGGACTTGTGCTCTTCCAGTGAATGAACAACCTCTTTAAACCATTGGATACTAGGCAACTTGGTATCATCCTTAATGGTTTGGGTACCTTTATAGGCAAGGTGGGATGCAACACCGGATTCCGCAACCCTGTGCATCCCCTCAGTGCGGATTTGAAACTCAATAGCCCGCCCGAATATTCCATGTACTGTTGTGTGAAGCGACTGGTAGCCGTTGATTTTGGGAATGGCGATATAGTCATTGAACTCGCTGGCCACTGGTTTGAACAGCTTGTGAATCAGTCCCAAAACTCGATAGCAGTCATCTTCAGTCCTGACGATGATCCGAAAGGCAAATACGTCTGACACGTTCCTGAGTGAATTGCCTTTTTTCCGCATTTTTTCGTAGATTGCCCGAATTTCCTTGACCCGCCCGGTTACTTCGCTTTCAATCTGTCTCTTGTTTAACTCTTGTTCAATCGTGGAAATGTGATTGGAAACAGCCTGTTCAACGGAAGTATTCTTGAACCCTTTCTTGATTGCATCATTGATGACTCTGTAGCGCTTCGGATTCAGTGCTTTAAAGCACAATCTATCCAAATCGCGCCGCCAACTGCCAATCCCAAGCAAATGAACGATCGGAATGTAAATGTCCTCGGTTTCTTTTACGATGCGTTCAACCTTTTCCCGACGGTGAACAGTCACCGACTCAAGGTTATGCATTCGATCTGCCACTTTGATCAAAATAACCCTGACGTCGTTTGCAGTAGCGAAAAACAGGCGGCGAAGATTTTCGACTTGGGCGTGCTCAGGTGACTCAAAGCCTAATCGATCCAGCTTGCTGACACTGGCAACTAGCCCGGCAATTTCTTCACCGAATTCCTGAGCCAGTTCTTCCTTGGTAATTTTTGTATCTTCCAGCGTATCGTGAAGCAGTGCAGCAATGATGGTGCTGCTGTCGAGCCTTTTCTCAGCGAGAAGCGCCGCTACACTGAGGGGGTGGTTGATGTACTTTTGACCTTCTAAGCGGCGTTGACCATCGTGTGCAGCCGCACTAACTGCGTAGGCCTTTTTTATTTGTTCAATGTGGGGCTCGCTGAGATACTCTCTCAGCATTTTTACGAGCTTTCCAAACTGAGCTTCTTCTCGCTCAGGAATGCCTATTGCACTTCGAAGCGCTGTGAAGCTATTCCAGGACGTTCTGCTCAGAGTGCTCGCTATCAGGGTCCGTCTCGTCTGCTGCTTGTTCGACGCTCGACTCGGGTTCAACTTCTGCCTCCGCGTTCACCTCTTCGGACGCCTCCATCTCCATCAACGCTTCCACTGCTTCTATAGTCTCTTCTGATTCCTCAGTCTCACCTGATTCTTCAGACGCGTCCCCAGCAGCAATTTCCTCCAACGGAGGCAACTCAAACGGGTTAGTCACGATTGGCGTGTCATCTTCGTCTAGAATTGCAGCGGTTACTAAGCCTTCGGCTATTTCACGCAAAGCGATCACGGTATTCTTGTCATTGTCCCGGTCAACCATGGGCTCGGCTCCACCGGCCAATTGTCGAGCTCTTTTGGTTGCAATCAGAACCAACTGAAAGCGATTCTCGACTTTTTCCAGACAATCTTCTACTGTAATTCTTGCCATATTTACCTCAGAAATTGAAACAGCTTGCGTGAAATCGATGGGGCGATACGCAAATTTGGATGTGTGCTAAATTATACCTAGACTACGGATACTAGAATATCTATTAAATCGGACCGATTTGTAAGAGTTTCAAGTGAAATCAACAGCAAACGAATCAAATTTAGTCAAAGTCAATGTGTGGGATTTGTTTATCCGAATCTTTCACTGGCTGCTTGCGGTACTCATCGTGGTTATGCTGGTGAGTGCAAATTTCGGGTACTTCGACATCCACATCACGACAGGAAAAACTATTGTTATTCTTGTGATCGCCAGGCTGATCTGGGGAATCGTGGGAAGTTCCAATGCCCGGTTCACTGCCCTGGTCTTCAAACCCAGTGCGTACATCAATTACATTAAAACACTGCCTCAAAGAAAACCCGGATACAGTCTCGCACACAGCCCAATTGGTTCACTGGCTGTTATTGCGATTCTGGGTTTTCTGGTGTTTCAGCTGACAACAGGACTGTTTGCAGCTGATGTAGATGGATTAGTCGAAGGGCCGTTTGCTTACTATATCAGTTACGAACTTAGCCGAACCGCGAGTGATCTGCACCTACAGAATGTCGATTGGCTTATTTCGATCATCGTGCTGCACATTGCGGCGAACCTGTTCTACTATTTTTACAAGCGTGACAATCTGATCAAACCGATGTTTACCGGCAGTCGATCAGTGCCGAAAGACAAGTCCCAAGACCCGCCGCGACTTGCCTCACCATGGCGAGGGTTAATTGTGGTAGCAATTGTCGCGGCGATTATGATCTGGATTTATGTACAGTATGGATAGAGTCAGTTATTCCTTTGGTTGTCGAAATTGAGAATGACAGCCTTTACAACCGTCTCCACCTAAGCTCTTGACTGCTTGGCCGATAGCACCTTTGTCACCGGAATCAAACGCGGCTTCAACGGCCTTGGCAGGCTCGACAAGCCCTTCTGCTGCAGCTACAAAATCAGACCATTCTTCCCAGATATTTGATTTTGCTTCACTTTCCAAATTTTGTTCCAAACCGGTGTCTTTGGGGAACAGACCGGGAATTTCACCCGCTCTTGCGGCTATTTCAGCGGCCATGCCACCTAATTCCAATGGCTCGCCCTCGTCTCGTTTCAAGTAATTGGAAAATGCTCTCATACTGCCACCCATGCCTTTCATAAAATCTGAGCGGGCAGCATACACGGCTTCTGCTTCTTCAGCCGAAGCGACTGTTCCTGGCATCGAATCAGCCTGAAGCGTGGAAATTGAGAATACGGCTGGCATCAACAAACCAGCAGCAAGGTATTTGAAAATACGCATAATGCGACCTCTTTCAATGATTGAAGTAGTACGATACATTCTATATTGAATTTAGAAATTTTTGTACTTTGGGTCGCTGTACTACCAGTAACGAATTGAAGCTAACGTTTTCATATGTCATCTTATTCGGAACGATATCAAAGCGAAATCGAAGCGCTGCGCCAAAAAAGTCGCACCAGAAAGCTGTCCCTGGGTGAGGGGATTGATTTCACCTCAAATGATTTTTTGGCTCTAAGTGAGTCAGATTCTATTCGTAAAGCAGTAAGGGATGCACTTGACCGCGGTGTGCCACTCGGGGCGGGTGGGTCTCGCCTACTACGCGGTAATCATGCAGCGCACATCGAACTTGAAGAGAAGGCTGCCCTTTTTTTTAATTGTGAAAAGTCATTATTTTTCGCGAATGGATACAGTGCGAATTTTGCGCTTCTCACTTCACTTCCCAAACGACACGATCTGATCGTATTTGATGCACTGTCGCACGCAAGCATTCGGGAAGGCATCTCAGCATCATTCGCCAAATCTGTCAAAGTTCCACACAACGATGTCGATGCAATAGAAGGGACTCTATCCAAGTGGCATTCTACCCGCTCCCGAAACTCACTGGCATGGGTTGCAGTGGAAAGTCTCTACAGTATGGATGGCGATTTTGCACCGCTCACCGAACTGATTGCAATTGCAGAACGTTTTGATTCAATGCTGCTAGTTGACGAAGCACATGCTACTGGTGTCTGGGGTAGACACGGTCGCGGCCTGACGGAACCCCACGAAAACCATCCCAATGTGATTGCAGTCCATACCTGTGGTAAAGCGCTGGGTGCGGCAGGTGCACTAGTGTGTACATCTGCTGCGCTGATCAACTTCTTAATCAACAAGTCTCGACCATTTATTTACTCCACGGCACCACCTCCAATTAACGCGGTCGCTGTCAGTGCGGCACTTGACCTGATTGATGCTGAAACAGAACGGCGAGAACAGCTTCACGAATTGATTGCGCTGGCGAATCACGAGATGGAGAGCAAATTTGAACTGAAAGGTAGTGGGAGTCAAATCATCCCGTTCATTGTTGGTGCAGACAACCATGCGATTCAAGTGGCAGAAACCATGCAAAATGCAGGATTTGATGTGAGGGCCATTCGCCCACCAACCGTTCCGGAAGGTACCGCCCGCCTTAGAATCTCGATTACTTTGAATATTGAAGAAAGCGACATAGTTCGGTTTTTTGACACTTTATATGCAGTGAAACAGTCGCTAGACATCAGTTAATCGTTAATTCACCCCATGACATTCGACCCAAAGCAATTGACCCATGGTTTCTTGGTTACCGGTACCGATACAGGCATCGGTAAGACCGTCGTTTCGGCGATGTTAGTGCGTGCACTGAACGCTTCCTACTTCAAACCTGTTCAGGCAGGATTGGACGAACCAACAGACACGGATGTTGTCAGAGACCTATCCGCAATGCCGAATGATCGATTCTTTCCAGAAAGTTATCGTCTGAAAGAGCCTGCCTCACCGCACCTCTCTGCCGCAATGGAAGGGATTGAGATTGACATCGATCGTCTGCAGTTGCCAAAATCCGAACATCCCCTGATTGTGGAAGGGGCGGGTGGCGTGATGGTGCCACTTACGAACTCGGTATTGTTTATCGAGGTGTTTGCCAAATGGCAGCTACCCACCATTCTTTGCGCTCGAACCTCACTTGGAACAATCAATCACACTCTCCTCAGTCTCGCTGCACTTCGTAATTGGAGAGTACCCATCCATGGTGTCATCTTTGTTGGCGACGCGCATGAAGAAAACGAATCCATCATTCCGCGCTTTGGCGATGTCAAACACCTGGGTCGCTTACCCTTTTTAAATCCGCTTGATCAGAACTCTTTATCAAAGGTATTTGAAGAAAATTTCCATCTGAACGATTTTTGAGCGAAGTTTGAATTTGAGTCAAACGACAACCATCTCAGCCGCCTATTTAACTCCTCGTGAAATGTCTTTTTGATGTGTTTGTTTTTAATTCATGAATTACCTTCGCAAAAATCTGTCGGATGATTCCTCCATCAAATTTCAGTTAGCGCCAGTTGTTCACAGGTCAGAAACTTTTAGGGCTTGGATGATGCGTGATCGCGTATAAGGGTAAAAAAATTCGAACTTACTTGAAATCGCTGTAACACTTGAATTTCTCAGATAGTTCGACATAGCTAGTGACAGTTGCAAAATAACCACAAATTTGATGACACAACTATTCCAAAACTCATGATACGAACTCTTTGAAATAGTTTGCAGGTTAGACGAAATTAGCTTTGCTCGTTTGCCAAAGGGTAATTTCCATGAAATTCCTTGAACTGAAGAAGCAAGCATTTTTCGACTGACCTAGGATTGTCGCAGGTGATACTAGAAAGTTTCGCATGATCTATCTGCTTAATCTGCCACATCCGTCTACCACCTCCATGATTGTGAGCTTTGCCAAGCCCAAAACGAATTAGTTGGCGAATTCGTATTCGCAAACTATCTCCTTTACCTATGTACACAATGTCAGTTGGACCGCAAGCGATTAATTTGTTCCATTTAGTCTCAAGTTCTTTAACAGGTACAGGGTCTGAGTGTTTGGCTTGACCTGTTGATTTTGAAAAAGATAGCGCATTCATCCCTTCGAAATGGACAATATAGACTCCAGATCTTTTCGGAATATCAATCCATGATGCTCGCTTTTGATTTGACACACGAGTACATAGTTCACTGAGACTAAAGTGATTCAAATCAAAATCCGAGTATCTTTTGAAAATGTCTTTACTTTGCATCTGTATTGCGATATTGTCGAAACGATTACCGAGTCTAGACATGTCTGAGTCGTTAGTGCAGATAGCAGCGAGTCGACACTGATTGAGTGGGAAGAGTAGTCACAGTATTAAAATAACGAACATGAAACAGTAATAATATTTCGCTGGAGAAATCTATTCGAAAATGTCTGGAATGACTGCCATAACAGGCACAGCGCCATATATTTGGCTGGTATTCTTTGTACCGGGAGCGATAATTCTTTTTGTCCGGTCACAATTGACGACAGGACGCTTACCACCACCTTCGGAAAGACTTCTTTCTTATCTGATTGTATCCGCCATCTATCTTGGGCTGACGCTACCATTTGTTGATTATCAGCCAGAACTAGGTCTGTCCAATCTTAGTTCGCTGAGTTGGATTTTTTGGCTCTTCGTAATTCCAGCCGTTGTTGGGATAATACTTGCGGCTCTTTGGGGTCGCATCCATGATTTCTTGGTAAAATTCGGACTGAGACTAGTTCATCCTATCCCAAATGCTTGGGAATGGACGTTTAGCAATGTCGATAAACAGTGGGTTTTGGTTACACTAATTGATGGTTCAGAGGTGGCAGGGTATCTAGGGTCGGAATCATTTATTTCATCAGACCCATCAGAAAGAGATATCTATATAGAGAAGTTATTTCTAATTGATTCGCAAACCAAAGAATGGAAAGAATCTGGAAGTAAAGGAATTCTTATTGCCTCTGGACAGGTAAAAACGATAGAATTTTGGTAATATGAACACACGCGCGAGGAACCAAATTATGAAGACCGAAAATGTAGAACGAAAAGAGCCGATTCGCCATCGCGGCCATCAACCTAAACCTTCGCCCCCTAACTCCCCTCCGCCCTCTCCGCCAAATCAGGGGAGTTCTGTTACTCGTCCGCAGAATTCCAGCAATCGAAAATAGCACTGTAGCTACTACCAAGACTTGAGCATTCTGTATGAATCATTGGCAAATGTTTGTGTCATAGAAGACAGGGAAATTGAATGAAATTTCCATACACCTCAAGATGATCTAGAAATTCATTATGCGGGTGAACGATACAGTCATCTTTGGAGATGAACTCAACGAATTAGTCATAAGTCCTAATTTCGGTAGTCCTTATCAAGCGTCAGCATCCCTTTACTGACCGTGATATGCTATGGCGCTTTTTCGAATTGCGTCACCAACATCAGTAGCCCAGTTCAGGTCTTACCGGGTTCTGCAATGGTTCGCCTGCGAGGAAGAGTTGCAAATTTCGAAAAAACAATCCCAATGTCATCTGTACGTATGAATCCCCGTCGTCAGCCGAAATATGAGGTGTAATCATCAGGTTCCTGGTGCTCCAAAGTCGTGAATCCGCCTCAATAGGTTCAGGGTCAAAAACATCCAGTATGGCGCAACCGAGCGAACCTTCATCCAATTTGTCACATAGCGCGTCATAATCCATAACTGACTCACGTCCAATATTGATGATTCCTGCGGTTGGTTTCATCAGATCTAGTCGTTCACGCGACATAAGGCCGCGGGTCTGTGGGGTATCAGGCGTCGCAATAAGCAAGTAATCAGCGTCAGACAACACGTCATCAAGTTGAGCAGTTTTCACTACCCGATCACATCCCACCACCGGGTTTCCAGAACGGTTGACGCCAATTACCTTTACTCCCAACTGCTTTACCATTCCGGCAGCAGAGCCGCCAAGCGTACCTGTCCCCAGTATCAACACCGTTTTCCCGGCAATTGGTGTAGAGTAGAGGGAATCGTAAACTGCGTTGCGCTGATTGAATGCTACTGCGGGAATGTGTGTGTGGAGCATCAATATGGCCATCAGACCGAATTCGCCTGCTTTAGCAGCATGAACGCCCTTGTTATTGGTCAATGTTACCTGATGCGGCAGCCATGTCATCGGTAGCAGATGTTCAACACCAGCGCCAATACAGTGAATCCAACGCAGACGAGGGGCAACATCACTCAGATTTTCGGTTGGCAAATCCCAGGTCAACAAGATATCCGAGTCAGCCATGGACGATGTAAAGTTGTCGGTATCCCAGTCGATAGAGTAATCGACCTTACCGACAAGATCTGGAAATTCTGTTAGCGCAGCATCAATTCGCTCACGCGTGATGGTGAAGACGGCCTCGCCCTCGGGCGTGTTAGGAAAAGAACCTGGTCGCCAGCGATTGTTCTTGACATGTACCTTCAATTAGAACAACTCCGTTCAATCAACTCCGTCTGCTTCAAGTTTCTTGAGACGCGAAACGATTTCATCGTCTCGATTCCCTTCATTGAAGTCCTCCAGATCGAACTGCATTTCCATCACTATTGCACCAATGCGGTCCAGATACATCTGATCGTCTTCGCCATTCTTCGACGGCAGTTTTAAAACGGTGTCTTGTCCATAGGTTCGAATACAACTGCCGGCTGATTTGATCGGTTGGGGCGGTTCAACCTGGTTGGTCAGAGCGCGAACCTGCTTTCTCAAGCGCTTGCGGTAAAGGGCGATACCACGATCAGTCGGCATCAGATTTTCACCCTTATGTGTTGATATGCTACCCATACCCTCAACTGCCTCGGAGTCTGCCGGAAAGCGCTTCCTCTCTTCGAAGCTGCGATCAAGAATTTCACCCTGCTCAATCATCTCATGCCCTTCCCTGGTGTTGTATTCATGGGGGTCCCAGCGACTACCGAAGTTGGCCCAGGCGAAAACAATCGAATTTTCATCATCCACCGGTACGACCCATCGGGTGAAACAGGAACGTCCAAAATAGCATTGCCGCGTGCCGTCGACAGCAAAAGCTGAACCAGCCTGCGTGAAGTTGGGAAGAATGAGCTCATTAACCCGAACCCATACATTGTCACCGACACGTCGAGTCGAAGAGCCGAGGAAATGATTGTCATTCCGATCATAGAAATTCAGCACACCCTCTGCCTTCATGCCTTCTGAAAACTGAGGGTGACTATTCCGACTGTGCAGATATGTCGTGTGAGTCGGATCCATAATCGCATCCAGTACCTGGATCCAGTTGCATCTGTAAGGCGCCTTGTAGGTTGCGCTAGTCATGTCATCGTAGACGCATGCGTCATATATTGGGAATTCCGGTTGTCGGTCAGGCGGACCCATATAGGCAAACACCAACCCGCGGTATTCAATGACGGGGTAAGCGCCAAGACGAGTACTTTTGCGCAGCCTTTCTGCCGTTTTGGAATCTTCAGCCGGCATTTCCAAAATTTCGCCATCCGGTGCGTATAACCAACCGTGATAGCAACAGCGTATTCCGTTATCCTCGCATTTACCGTATTCCAGCGAAGCTCGACGATGGATGCAATGTTTGTGAACCAGACCTATTTGATCTCGTTGCTCTCCATAGCGAAACAGAACCAAGTCCTCGCCGAGAATTCTGATGGCTGCGGGCAACTCGCCCAATTCTTCAGTGATATAGACAGGGTGCCAAAATCGGCGATGGTATTCGCCGGCAGGCGTACTAGGGCCAATTCTAGCAATTTCCTCATCAGCCGCAGACGTCTGAGACTGGGCATACCCCCTGAAACTACCGGTGATAGCCTGTGGTTGATAGGTTTTGACTGGCATACTCATTGCATTCCCTTGGTAATACGAGAATAAAGATGGTAATTGGAATTCGTAACTATTTCCCGGGTTTTGCCGCTGACTGGTGTGTACTCTATGTGACCAACTGCTCTTTTGAATTTGACAGTCAGCAACACAAACAAAAGAGAGTGAAAAATCCTGACTTATTTAGACCTGTTACTCTCCTTTCAATATTTGTTACCATTTTACAAAGCGTCGTTTCTGTGCTTGTCTTCGAATTTGGCAGTAGTATCGCGAGAGTGTCGCTATGATGCACTCAGCGTACTGAAGTTTTACCACAACATATTTCGTTGTATTGACAGAATACAGACTTCAATCCATCAGTCAATTTTCAAGTAAATGATCCCGTGTAAATAATGGTCGAGTTCGCAGCCAGTGCTTCACCTGACTTCCTTCTCATCGGTCTAGGTCATTAATGGAAATAATCATTCATTGAAGTTGTCTTCATCCATCATTAGTGAGAATTATTGATTTCAGGTTTGTAGTCAGAGTATTTTCCAATTGGAGTGAGTCTAAAAGGAGAGTTTGGAATGTGATTGTTGAATCGACACTCCCCATCACGAAACTAACCAAAAACGAAACCCTAAATCAGATATCCGTATACCCAAAATTGACTCAATCGGGTTCAAATTCAAATAAGTCATTTGAAATATCATTGAATTTCAAAATTCTTCGTGTATCTGCAATAAGTTCCAGTCCGAACAACTATTGAACAAATTGTAGATACGCCGTCTTGATTAATCGGTCTGCAAAACTGCTGATCAACTCAAATTTCCAAATCCGCGAGATTCTTTATGAACAAAATTGTCTCACCTGTTTGGCACCCATTCACTCAGCATGCGATATTTCCTGAGTTTCTGGAAATTGAATACGCGAATGGTGCTTACCTCTACTCCAATGACGGTCAGCAGATTATTGATGCGATCTCTTCCTGGTGGGTGATTACGCACGGACACTGTCATCCCAGGCTACAACAGGCGGCCAAAGAGCAGATGGAGCGATTGGACCAAGTAATCTTCGCTGGCTACACGCACGAGCCCGCAGAGCGGACAGCCAAGATGCTGATCGACCTCACACCAGCAGGGCTCGACTACGTGTTCTTTTCAGACAGCGGTTCAACTGCGGTTGAAGTGGGACTGAAGATGGCTCTCGGCTATTGGCATCACCAAAATATCACGCGCAATCGGGTGATTGTTATGGAACACAGCTACCATGGGGACACCATTGGAACGATGTCAGTTGGTGAGCGAGGGGTTTTCAATCAACCCTACAATCCCTTGTTGTTCTCTGTCGAAACGATTCCCTTTCCAACCGCATCCAAAGAGCAAGTCACGCTCGACACTCTTGAGTCCAAATGCAAGCAACAACCTGAAGCTGCAGCATTCATTGTCGAACCGCTGGTACTCGGTGCCGGAGGCATGCTTATGTACAGTGCTGATACTCTTTGGGAAATGAAAAGAATCTGTGAAAAGTACGATGTGCTTTTCATTGCTGACGAGGTGATGACTGCCTGGGGCAGAACTGGTAGCCTATTTGCATGTGATCAGGCCAACATAGTGCCGGACATTGCCTGTTATTCCAAAGGTATTACCGGCGGATTTCTGCCACTTGCAGTTACCCTCTGTCATTCACGAATTTTTAATGCGCACTATTCAACTGACAGAAGCAAGACTTTTTTCCATTCCAGTTCCTACACTGCAAATCCGATCGCCTGTGCTGTAGCTGCCGCAAACCTCGAAATGTGGCAGAAAGATAAGGTAAAGGAGCAAATTCGAGCGACCGCTGCCAGACAGACACAAAAGCTCACGGAGATGGCTACCCTTGAATCACTTACGAATTTGCGACAGACTGGAACCATCGCAGCGATGGATATTCAAGTATCTGATAGCGGATATCTGTCTGAAATCGGCACGCAACTTTACCTTCGATTTCAGAAGAGCGGTGTTTTGCTAAGACCACTTGGAAATACGATTTATGTACTGCCACCCTACTGCATGTCGGATAACGATTTTGATACAGTTTATGGAGTAATCGCAGAAGCAATTTTTAACCTTGTCGAAGCTTAATTTTGGGAATTATCCATTTGAGTTGACAAAACCAACATTTTAGGATATACTTGCTAACAATGGAAATAAGAAATTTGCTGGCAGTATATAGCATGACAAAATCAAAGAAAGATCGGAAACGAGTCAGCCTCTACGAGTTCA
>JAJEHQ010000024.1 GCA_022823625.1 Gammaproteobacteria bacterium | reverse complement strand
AATTTCTCAGATAATCGATACCACACTGTTCGATAAAAAGCCTTTATATCAATTATTTACGGATTACGGATACAAAGAGCAACCGATTGAAGGACCTAAACAGTTGAATTTGTTCGATTATTAAGCGGGACACTAGTGATTGTGGTTGTTTGGCGGGGATTTTCCCCGCCAAACATGTCTAAGATTCCAAGTCAAACTGATTGACTTGGTAAACCAGCTGAATCAGGCGGGAGTGAAATACCGAAGCAGCGGAAGCCCGTCAGGACGAAACGCCGGATTGACGGTGTTTCGGTAAATCACAGGTGTCGCCTCATGCGTGATGAATCGGTATGCTCCGCTTTCCTCCATCAGGTCCTGCAGTCGCCGATACATTTCACCGCGTTTCATGGTGTCAGTTTCTGCTTTCGCCATCGATTCAAGGCTATCGAACTCTTCGTTGCTGAAGCGTTCCCAATTCCAGATTCCTTTCTGGCTGGTAACGAACCACGCGGTCGCATAGGATGGGTCCGGTCCCATCGAGTATCGATTCAGAATCAACTGAATGTTCTTGTATTGCTCGCCGGCGCTTTGATCCCCAAGTGACCAGAATGCGCCCGACTCGTGAAGATTGACTTCAACGTCAATACCTGCCTGAGCACACGTTGCCTGGATGACCTGTGCCGTCGTCACATTGGCTGCCTTGTTCAGAATATCCAGCGTAACGCTGGCGCCTCCTTCCATTCCAGCCATCGCCAGAAGTTCTTTCGCTTTCTCGATGTTCGCCTGTGGTGGTACCATGCTTTCAGGACGATGTCCTAACAGCCCTGGAGCAATAATGCCGGTTGCTGCTTCGGCAGCACCGAAATAAGAGGCCTCAAGAATGGACGGAACGTCAATACAATGCTGAATGGCTTTTCTCAAGTTTTCATTCGACATCTGTTCGTTTTCTACGTTCATCCCGACCCATACGTAGTAAAGCGATGGGTATTCAGAGACTGTGGAGTTTTCAGGTGGTGAATCCTTCAGACTCGCGACAGAACTCAGCGACACTCTCGTATAGTCGATATCGCCTGACTCGAATGCAATCTGAGCAGTATTTTCATCATCAATTGGGAAAATATGAATTTCATCGAAAGCAGCAGTCCCACCGTGCCATTCCGGATTACGAACAAGTATGGTTTTCTGTTTCGGTTGCCATTCGTGATGACTATAAGGTCCCGAACCACACGGCGTTGTGGTATCCACTTTGCCGCCCATCTCTTCCCAAGCCTTTTTACTGACGATATTTCCGACAATGTACGGCATGGCAATGGTCCATGCAGGCGGATAAGGTTCATTGAAAACGATCACTCCTTCATACTTGCTTTCTACAACCACTTCCTTCAAAGTTCCCCAATCAGGAGTATTGGTGGATGCTACGTCTGGATCAAGTATTCGCTCATACGAATACTTCACATCCTCTGCAGTCATTTCGCCATAACCGTTGGTGAACATGATTCCTGGTTTCAACTTGAAAGCAATGCTCGTATCGTCGACTTGAGCGATTGATTCAGCCGCATCCAACTGCCATCCCCACTCGCGTCCGGGCTTGTATTGGATCAGCTTGCTGTAGATACTGCTATGAATTTCCTCGTCCACAACACCGACCGAGTGAGCCGGGTCCAGACTCCTCATGTCTGAGTATGCGCGCACCTTGAGAATGGTTTTATCCTGAGCATAGACTATCTGACTCATGCTGCCAGCAACACTGGCAACCCCTAAAGCACCGGTAGTTTTAAGGAAGTCGCGTCTGCTATGCGAACCGTGAATGTCATGTTTTTTCATACATCTTTCTCCTAGTTACAGTTAGTGAGTAAGAATTGATTTTTATATCACCAATTCAAGCCACATTCATAGGTGATATCAAGGCGAGTGAATACCCTGATCACCTTCAATCTATCCCCAGATGCGCGTCAAGAGTCGAGTGCCATCCGACATCCTTATCGGGATGTGTTCAATGTTAGTTATGTTGTATAAACAATCTCCATTCACATTCATTGATTTGCATGATTTAGCATTCCTGCACTAATTTATCCCATTCAGGTCATCACCGGAACTACAGAGAGGTCTCTTTGCTTCTGTACATAGTCAAACGCACTGCCTTGGGAGTTGTCATCGTCCTGTTGGCAGTGGCGTTGCTATTCTGTATGATTCATTTAATACCTGGTGATCCGGCACGAATAATCCTGGGGCCGAGAGCCACGCCAGAGCTGATCGCTGCCATGTCAGTGAGACTTGGCTTGGACTTGCCATTTCCGGTACAAATTGCGCGCTTTTTCGCAAATCTGCTACGCGGCGACCTTGGGATGGATGTCATCACCAATCGTCCGGTTGTGGAAATCGTCTTAGGACAGTTGCCTTACACCTTGTGGCTGATCTTTCTTTCGATTGTGTTTGCAGGACTGATCGGTATCCCGCTGGGATGCTACTCGGCATTGCATCGAAATACTCTGTTTGACCGCATCAGCGGATTTGTTTCCGTTTCGTTCATCACGACGCCGTCTTTCGTGGTTGCACTGTACGCGTTGTTGATATTCGCTGTGGCGTTGAAATGGTTTCCGGCAGTTGGCGCCGGCGACAAGGGCGATCTGTTGGATCAGGCAGTCCATCTCGTTCTACCCGTTTTCTCAATTGGCCTGGCATGGGTGGGCTATCTTGCGCGACTGGTGCGCGCCTCGATGCTTGAAGTCATGCAGGAAAGTCATATTCGAACCGCGCGTGCCTTTGGTCTCTCCGAACGAAGGGTCATCTATCACTACGCATTGAAATTGGCAATCTTACCGACTGTATCGGTGATCGGAGTCGGAATGGGATTTCTTTTGTCGTCAGCGCTTCTGACCGAGATCGTCTTCGCCCGCCCCGGCATCGGTAAATTGATCTACGACTCAGTCATCACAAGAAACTATCCCGTAGTGATGGGATCAGTTTTGGTCAGCACAATCCTCTTTGTCTTCAGTACGACGATGTCTGATCTGATCAACGCTTGGCTGGACCCGAGAACCCGGAAGACACTGTGATTGCGATACTTCGACGGGTAATCAAAGAACCGACCGGCCTGTTCGGGTTGTTGCTGGTTACGCTGATTGTTGTCAGCGCGCTTTTAGCCGGAGTAGTCGCTCCGTACGACCCGATCGCACTGAACATTCCAGACCGCTTGCAATCGCCGTCTCAAGCTCATCTGCTTGGAACCGACCAACTGGGGCGTGACCTCTTTTCCCGGGTATTGCATGGGGGTCGAGTCGCACTGGGTGTTGCATTGACAGCAATCGGTGTGGCATTGGCCGTTGGTATCGTGCTCGGCATGCTGGCGGGATTCGGCCCGCGTTGGCTGGACAAGGCTATTTTGCTATTATTTGATACGATCCGCTCTTTCCCAACCGTGATGTTCGCACTCGCGACAGTTGCTCTCGTCGGACCATCTCTCCAGACGGTTATCGCCGTCATCATTGTGACCACGATTCCAACTTACGGACGTGTCGTACGAACGCAGACACTGTCTATCAAATCCAACGAATTCATCAAGGCCGAACAGGTGATGGGTGCAAAGACTACTCGTATTCTCGGCTTACACATACTGCCGAACATTGTCGGGCCGCTGATGATACTCGCATCAATGGATATTCCCACGGTCATCGCGCTGGAAGCGGGCTTGAGTTTCCTGGGAATGGGAGTGAAGCCGCCAACCCCATCCTGGGGCAGCATACTCAATGACGGTTTCTCGCTGATACGCGTGACTCCCTGGCCGATCATCGCTGGTAGCGTACCGCTAATATTGATTACTCTGGGATTTACCTATCTTGGTGAGTCACTCAGAGATTTCATCGATCCAAAGCTGAGAAAAAGCTTTTGACCGAACCTCTACTCACCATCCGGAATTTGTCGGTCGACTATCGGATCGATACAGGCCGATTGCAGGCCTTGCGTCAAATCAATATCGATGTGCCAAAAGGATCGATCGTCGGAGTCGTCGGCGAAAGCGGTTGTGGCAAGTCGACGCTGATCTCATCAATTATTCGACTATTGCCGCATAACGCTTCAGTCAGCAATGGAACAATTGAATTCGAGGGCGCCAATCTGCTAGACCTCAGTGAAAATGAAATGCGAACCATGCGAGGAACTCGAATCAGCATCGTATTTCAGGACCCCATGACCAGCCTTAATCCAGTGCTGTCAATCGAGCAGCAGATGACGCATATACAGTATCGCGACCAGAGGTCCACGTCCGACAAACTCAACAAATCTCTCGCCATGCTTGAAAGTGTCGGGATTGCGGACCCGCGCAAGCGCATCACGCAGTATCCGCATGAGTATTCGGGCGGTATGCTGCAGCGGATATCGATCGCGATGGCTTTACAGGCACAACCTTCATTACTGATTGCCGACGAGCCCACAACTGCGCTTGATGCGACACTGGAGGTGCAGATCATTCACCTGCTGAAGGATATTCAAGCAGAATTCGGTTGTTCAATCTTGTTCATCTCGCATCATTTAGGCGTTATCGCGGAGCTGTGCGATTATGTGGTCGTCATGTATGCGGGAGAAGTGGTAGAACAAGGAACAGTTCGGGATGTTTTCCATAATCCCGCTCACCCCTACACGCAAAAACTGCTTGAATGTGATCCGGCCGGGATCCAAACAAAAACAAGAATATTACCCGTGATTCCCGGCGAAATTCCAGATCTCGTCAACCTATCCGGCGGGTGCATTTTTAGCAGTCGCTGCCATTGTGTCTTACCGGATTGTGAGACCCACATTCCGCAAAGACGGGAAGTTACATCGGGTCATTCAGCCAATTGTCACCTGTTGTCAGCATGACAGACATACTGCAACTCAAGAACGTGTGTGTTCGATTCCGCATCAAGTCTGCTATGGGCGCTTTATTTGATCGAACCAGTCCTGCGAGCTTTGATGCAGTGCGCGATGCCAGTATTACCTTAGAAGAAGGGCAAACGCTGGCACTGGTTGGAGAAAGCGGTGCCGGCAAGTCAACTCTGGCACTGGCGATAACCGGACTTGAGCGAATCGCAGAGGGATCGATTCAGTTTGAAGGGCGGGAAATCTCGCAGATGCAGGCAAACGAGATACGGGAATATCGGCGTGGAATCGGTTACATGTGGCAGAACGCGATCGGGTCGCTCAGTCCTAGGATGACCGTACGTTCTCTAATTACGGAGCCCGCAAGAATTCACAGAGTGCCAAATGTTAATACACGCGAACTAAGCAGCAAACTTCTAGATCTAGTCGGACTATCGGAAGAATTTGGAGACCGGTACCCTCATCAGTTGAGCGGCGGGCAGGCGCGACGGGTTGGAGTTGCGCGTGCACTGGCGCTGAATCCTCGGCTGATCGTGGCAGATGAACCAACGGCCGGGCTGGATGTTTCCGTGCAGGGAGAAATTCTCAATCTGTTGAACCAATTGCAGGATGAACTGAAAATCAGCATGTTGGTCATTACACACAACTTGAATGTTGTGCGACATACGTCCGACAAAATTGCGATTATGTATTTAGGGCGTATTGTAGAGCAGGGTGATACTGCTGAAATATTCTCCAGGCCGCGGCATCCATACACCCTAGCCTTGCTGTCGGCAAGCCCTAGCCCTGATCCTGACATGCAAGCCGACAGAATCGAACTGAAAGGGGAGATACCTAGCCCGATTAATCGGCCGTCAGGATGCGAATTTCATACAAGATGCCCATTTGTGAAAGAGACCTGTTCCGAATCTCCTCCACCGTTTGAGGCGGTGAGTGAAAGCCAGGCATTGAGTTGCTATTTCCCCAGGTGACCAGTCTAACCTGGTACGTGTGAGAATTAAGATGAAGATAAACGTTACCGATACATGGATTCAGATGCAAGACGGAGCGCGGCTTGGCGCTCGAATATGGATGCCCGATTACGACGAATCGCAAACGCTGCCAGTCGTACTTGAATACATTCCATATCGCAAGGATGATTTCACCGCGATCAGAGACTCCACAACCATCGCATGGTTTGCCACACAGGGTTATGTGAGTGTGCGTGTTGATATGCGCGGATCGGGAAGTTCAGACGGCGTAATGTACGATGAATATTCCGATATCGAGATTCTGGACGGTGTAGAAGTCGTCAATTGGCTGGCAAAACAACCCTGGTGTGATGGAAGTGTCGGTATGATCGGGATTTCTTGGGGAGGTGTGACCGGGCTACAGCTCGCAAGCCGCAATCCTGAACCCTTGAAAACAGTCATCGCATTAGGAGCTAGCGAATTTCGTTATTACGATGACGCCGGGTACTATCTGGGATGCATGATCGGCCAAACAATCGGTTGGGGAGCGATCATGTTCGGCTACAACACTCGCCCTCCCGACCCAGCATTGATCGGAGAACGATGGCGAGAATTGTGGCTGGAGCGCATCCGTACCACACCGCACTATCTGACCCATTGGTTGGAGCACCAGCGCGAAGACAGCTATTGGCTGCGAGGGACAGTGGGTGCCGATTATTCCGCCATCAAAATTCCTATTTATGCAGTCAGTGGTCACGCCGATTGCTGGCCGAACACAGTGAGCCGATTACTGGAAAACTTAAAGTGCAGCAAACGCGGATTACAGGGCCAATGGTGTCATCGGTACCCGCACTTGGGAATTCCAGGCCCGCAGGTAGGCTTTCTGCAAGATGCCAAACGATGGTTTGACGAATGGCTAAAAGGTGAGGACACCGGCATCATGCGAGAGGATGCCTATCAAGTCTACATGCAAGACAGTGTTCGTCCAAAAAAATACTATGATGTTCGTCCCGGGAGATGGGTTAGCGAGCCCTCCTGGCCGTCTCCTTTCGTGAAATACAAGCGGTTCCACCTCGGAAACGGAAGTCTGATGACCTCAAGTGCGGAGGCAGTGGAACTTCCAATCACATCACCCCAAACTGTCGGATTGGAATCAGGTGAATACATGCCGTGGTTCGCATTTGGAGTTGCTGATGAACTGCCGGGTGATCAACAAATCGAAGATCAAGGATCCCTTTGTTTTGATACTGATATTCTCGAAGAACCATTGGAAATTCTTGGGAATCCAGAGCTTAGAGTCAGGTTGACGTGTGATAAACCCGCGGCATTGCTGGCAGTTCGTCTATGTGATGTCTGGCCGAATGGTGAAAGCACACTCATTACCCGCGGATTACTGAATCTTTGTTATAGAGAATCAAAAATTAAACCGCAAGAATTAGTTGTAGATCAAAGTTACAAAGTAAATATCAGCCTGAATCATACAGGATATGCCGTACCCGTAGGGCACAGACTTCGCCTTGCTGTGTCGACAAGTTATTGGCCGATAGCTTGGCCTACCCCTCGGGTAGCAAAAGTCGTGGTTTCGACAGAAGGCAGCCACTTGAATCTTCCTTTACGACAAGAAAGCAAATGCGCGAGAAAACTGACTGATTTTGCAGACCCTGTTGTTTGTGAAGAGCTGCCGACCAGTCAACTTAGAGAATTCAAGCAGGAGCGGTCTGTGAATGTAGACTCCGATACTCAAATGTATCTACTCAAGATTTTTTCTGATAACGGTAAGGTCAGGTTTGAAGAGAATGGGGTTGAAATGGCATCAAGATGTTGGCAGACATACGCGATCAAAGCTGATGATCCGCTATCTGCAAACGCAAAATACGAATGGGAATGGGAATTCGGTCGAGGTGACACCTGGCAGGTGAGAACTCTGACAAGCACTACGCTCTATTCGGACACGGAAAGTTTTTATCTTGAATCCGAGGTGACGGCTTGGGAACAGGAGAATCAGGTTTATCACAGATCCGAACTTCAGAGGTTTAGCAGAGACCACTATTGACGATCAGTTGCCAATAAAACTGACTCAAGCAACCATTGGCCATATCTCAATTCAGCTCTAGACTCAATCACTTGTAGAGTAATGTAATTGAATTTAAAGAGATTAATTTTCAACTTATCGAAACCATTCTTTCACTTGCGGATAATTGAGAATATTTGGAATTTAACTGATGCCTGTTTCAGTGATTTGGAATGGGCAAGCCACTTGATGTCCTGTTCGGTAGAGTTCAGGTTTGGGCTGGATAGAAGCGCATTCTTTGCGTGCTTCGGGACACCGACTTTCAAATACACATCCTTTGGGAATTTCAAGAGGCGACGGCAGGTCACCACTTAGGATCACACGCGGTCGCGCACGTTCTTCTATCGGGTCTGGAATCGGAACCGATGCAATGAGTGCTCGGGTGTAGGGATGAATCGGGTGGCTCAGCAATTCTTTCGCTGGTGCCAATTCCATGACTTTTCCAAGATAGATCACCATAATCTGAGTGGATATGTGTTTAATCACACTCAAATCATGCGCAATAAAAATCATTGCCATTCCGAGTTCACGTTGTAGTTCCTTTAATAAGTTGACGACCTGTGCTCGTACCGAAACATCGAGTGCTGCGACAGGCTCATCGCAAATTACTAGTTTTGGATTGAGAATCAGCGCCCGAGCAATCCCGATTCTCTGACACTGTCCCCCAGAGAATTCATGTGGATAACGGTTGGCAAGATTGGGTAACAAACCAACTTTTTCCATAATCTCACCAACTTTGGTCACAATTTGAGCTTTACTTAACTCAGGCATGTGTGTCCGAATTGGTTCCGCAATAATCTGTCCAGCCGTCATGCGCGGGTTCAATGCTGCAAGAGGGTCTTGAAAGATCATCGCCATATCTTTCCGTACCTGGCGTCTCGAGCGACGGTCAAAATGTGTAAGATCTTCGCCTTCCCATAATATTCGCCCGCTGCTGAGCGGAACTGTTCCTGCAATCGCTCGAATCAGTGTGGTTTTGCCAGAACCGCTTTCGCCCACCAATCCCAATGTTTCCTGACTGCCGACTTCAAATGAAACATCTCTGACAGCCGTCAGTTTACGTTTCGGAATCCATGGCCAATTTCCATCCGTGGCGACATCAAACTCGACCGATAACTTTTCTACTGTCAGAACAGGTGTCATTTGCCAATCAAGTTGCGGTCTACGTGACACGCACGGATTCGTCCGTTTGCAGTTTCAATTGGAGGTCGTGTTTGCAAACACATCGGCAAGTGATATTCACAGCGGGGCTCGAACGGACAACCCTTCCACCGGTCTCTTACGTCTAACGGATCTCCAGCGATGACCGATAACGAATCAGAGTCTCGATCAAGACGTGGGACAGCATCAAGCAAAGCGGTAGTATATGGATGCTCAGGTGAAGAGAAAATGGATTCCGTTGTCCCGGATTCCATGACCTGTCCACCATACATCACAACAATACGATCAGTCATACCGGCGACCAAACCTAAATCATGTGTAATAAGAATTATTGCTGTTCCAAACTCCTGACGGATGTTCTTGAGAAGTTCAACAATCTGAGCTTGAACCGTGACGTCAAGTGCGGTTGTTGGTTCATCTGCGATCAGTATCCTAGGCTGACACAATAGTGCCATAGCGATCAGTACACGCTGACGCATGCCCCCTGAAAATTCGTGAGGATACATTCTCAAACGATTTTTGGCATCTGGAATTTGAACGACATCAAGCATATGGATGCAGTGCATCAATGCCTGAGACTTCAACATGCCTTGATGGAAAGTCAGAATTTCCGCCATTTGATCTGAAATGCGCAGATATGGGTTAAGTGCAGTCATCGGGTTTTGAAAGATCATTGCAATCTGGGTGGCTCGAATACGCTCAAGCTCGCCTTCATTCAATTCGAGGAGATCGACGCCTTCGAATAGAGCCTGTCCCGACACTTTGGCGTTTTTTGAATGCAACCCAACCATTGCGAAAGTCATCTGACTCTTACCTGAACCGCTTTCTCCGACGACGCCCAGTATTTCACCAACGTCGAGATGAAAACTGACACCGTTAACCGCGTGCACCGGCTTCGTTGTGGTTTTGAACACCACCTGAAGATTACGAATGTCGAGAAGATTCATCTACAAGCGGTCTTTTGGATCGAGAGCATCGCGCATCCCGTCTCCCGCAAAGAAAAAACCAAACAGCGTGATCACAAAGAAGAACAAAGGAAACGCCAATTGCCATAACGTTCCGTATTGCATTTGAGACGAACCACTGCTGATCAATGCACCGAGTGAAGTGTTTGGTTCCTGAACACCAAGTCCAAGAAAGCTAATGAAACTCTCATAGAGGATGATATTTGGCACCAATAGTGTGGCATAGACAATAACTATACCCAGCAGATTCGGGACAATATGTCGCAGAATGATGAAAAAAGGCAGTACACCACTAACCACTGCGTTTTCGACAAACTCCCGAGTTCTAATACTGAGCGTCTGTCCTCGTACGATACGTGCCATATCAAGCCATGAAACCAATCCTATGCCGATAAATAGAAGTACGATAGATCGTCCGAACACAACCAACATCAGAATGAGAACAAACATATACGGAATGGACATTGCGACATCCACAAATCGCATCATGACATTGTCTAATTTGCCACCGAAATACCCTGCGATCGCGCCGTAAAGGGTACCGACGAAAACGGCAATGAGAGCTCCGATCAAGCCCACAATAAGTGAAATTCGAGTTCCGATAGCGGTACGTGTAAAGAGGTCCCGACCAAGCTCATCAGTTCCAAAGTAATGTATTCCAGATGGCTTACCCATTGTTTCAACAGATCCAATGACGCTCCAATCTATCTCTTCCGTTGTCCACCCTGAAAGTGTTGGCCCGAATATCGAATAGATTGCAATCAAGGCAAGTACGAGAACACTAGCTGAAGCTGCCCGGTTCCGGCGAAATCGAATGAGTGCGTCCTGCCAAAGTGAGCGGTGATCTTCATCCCTTGCAGAAAATTCAAAGTTAGTTCTCTGAATCAAATTCATATCGATTAATTAGTAACGAATTCTAGGATCGATCCACGCATAAGCAATATCAACCAGAAGGTTGAATACCACAGTGAGTGTACCGGTCAAAATTGTGATCCCCATGATCAGGGAATAATCACGGTTGATCGCCGCGTTCACAAAGTATTGGCCAATGCCACCGGTGGAAAAATAAATGTCAATCACCACTGAACCAGTAATCAAACCGACGAATGTTGGACCAAGATATGAAATGACCGGCAACATCGCCGGTTTCAGTGCATGACGCAACACCCAACGTCGTTTAGGCAGTCCCTTGGCGCGGACGGTGAAAATGAAATCTGCGTTCAACACTTCCAACATCGATGATCGTGTAATTCTGGCGATTGATGCCATGAAACTTGTAGAAAGCGCAATGACAGGTAAGATTAGATAAGGGAGTTCGCCACCTTGCCATCCGCCGCCAGGCAACCAACCGAGCCACAGGGTGAAAGTCAATACGAGAATTGGCGCCATAACAAAGTTTGGCAACACCTGAGCACCGATGGAGACGCCAACCGCAAGATAGTCAAGCCATGAATTCTGACGGAGTGCGGCAACTACTCCGAGCACGACACCCACACTGACCGCAACAATAAATGAAAGAAATCCATACGTCAAGGTGACCGGAAACCCTTGCGCAATGATTTCGCTGACTGAACGATCGCGATAAACCAGTGAGGGCCCGAAATCAAAGTGCACCACGATATTCCATACGTACCGAAAAACCTGTTCGTAGAACGGGCGATTCAGGCCGTACAACGCCTCGATGTTGGCCAATGTCGCTTCTGGCAATGGGCGTTCTCCAGCAAATGGACTGCCAGGAGCAAGATACATGATGATGAACGAAAAAACGATCAGTGCCAGGATCGTCGGTACGGCAACTAATATCCTTCGAGTGATGTAAAACGCCATGAAGACAAAATCGAATTACATTAATTCTTTATGCGATAGAGATCTTTCGAGTACCAGTTCTTTTGAACATTATCATATGGCCATCCCTTAATCTGCGAATTCAGCATAAACACACTGGTATAGTGGTAGATCGGAATCAACGCCATTTCATCAGCAAGAATCAATTCTACTGCTGTGTAGTTGCCTTGTGGATTTTCCAGGGTTTTCGACTCCGCCATGAGTCGATCCACCTCCGGATTGGATAATCGTCCGGCATTGGAGGTTGAAGCAGTCGTCATCAAATCTAGAAATGTGGACGCTTCGTTATAGTCTCCGCACCAGGCGGCACGCGCGAGATCAAATTCCTGCGTTTGACGAATTTGAAGATAAGTTTTCCACTCGTAGTTTACGAGTTCGGTCTGTACCCCAAGTTTTTGTTTCCATAATTGCGAGACAACGGTGGCAATCTGCTTATGTGATTCAGAAGTGTTGTAGATCAACTTCAATGTCAACGGATTTTCAGGGCTGTATCCGGCTGCGATCATAAGATCTTTTGCTTTCGCATCAAGTTCGTTCTGGGGAATGGATGAATATTCAATCACCGGCATTTCGAAGCCAGCTGTTGCCCGGTGAACAAAATTGTATGCGGGGTATTGCCCACCCTTCAGCACTTGATCGACCAGCAAATTTCGATCTATGGCATATGACAATGCTTTTCGTACTCTGACATCATGCAATCCAGGGTTAGCGCTCTCGGTGTGATTAATTGCATAGTAGTAGGTGCATAGATTTGGCACTGATGTCGCCTCATCCGGATACTTCTTGACCAAATTAGGATACTGTCCAGGTGGCGTTTCGGTGTAATCGACCTCACCTGCGAAATAACGGGTAAGTGCTTGATTCACATCGTTGATGACGCGTCCAATTACAGTATCTATGACCGTTGCTTCATTATTCCAGTACATGGAGTTGCGCTTTCTCATGTGATATTCATTTGGAATGTGTTCAGTCAATACGTAAGCACCGTTTGAGACAATGTTTTCAGGTCTTGTCCACTTGATGCCATGGTTTTCGACAGTCGCTTTGTGTACGGGAAAGAGTGTTGCATAGGTAGTCATTTCCGGGAAATACGGCAACGACTGATCAAGTTGAACCTCAAGAGTAAAATCGTCAACAGCTTTTACTCCGAGTTCTTTCGGCGGTTTATTTCCGGCGATGATGTCATCCGCGTTTCTGACTGTCGCAAGCGATATGTACCAAGAGTACGGCGATGCAGTGTTTGGGTCGACAGCGCGACGCCAGGCATAAACAAAATCGTGAGCGGTAACCGGGTCACCGTTCGACCATCGCGCATCATTCCGAAGGAGGAATGTAAATGTTTGGTTGTTGTTTTTCGACTGAAATTCCTTGGCAACACCAGGTGCCAGTTTGCCTGTTGAATCTTGATTGAGCAAACCTTCAAAAAGATCGCGTAGTACATCGTACCCTTCTGAATCCTCGTTTAGTTGGGGATCAAGTGTAGGAATTTCAGCAGACATTCTGTAGGTGAATGTCTGCTCAACCGCCAGATTTTCCTGATCAGATGCTGGAATATCCGCTGCAGTGCAAGTGAGCGTAAAGATCAAACTGATCAACAGGGTGAAAATTCGAGTGAGGGGAATTGGTTGCATAGAATGTCTCCGGTTCGTAATTCAGATGGAAACGGTTGATGTGGATAACCGCCAATTCAACGAATCATTCAATCTCGTATTACCGAATTCCAAATAGTCAATGACACCTTTTGTCACCACAATTACATGGATTTACATAAGCTTGGTAGATTCGTCGCAGACGTAATTTGCGGACTCCAAGAAGAGTAAAAAAGTTAAATACCTCTACACATGAATAAGTATTGTAGCATAACCACTACACCTATCTTATTGAAAATGCAGAGGAAATCAGTCAATGAAACAACCATCTACGAACTTTCTCGAGTAGTGCGCAAACAAAGGCATATTAAATTATGAAGATTTAGAAATTAATTTATTGCTTATTTCTTGCAAAATTATGGGCAAATCGATCGATCAAATCCTCAACAGACTGGATCTAATGTCCGACAAGCATCATCGCAGAGAGCCAAATGCATTCAAGGTAACTGAGCATCTCTGGATAGAAATGCCTGACGGCGTCAGATTGTCTGCCCGGATTTGGTGGCCGAAGGGAGACGGACCCTTTCCTTCAATTCTGGAGTACTTACCATATCGAAAACGCGACATGGTCCGTGCCCGAGATGAACGCAACCATCCCTTTTTTGCTTCGCACGGTTACGTTTGTTTGCGCGTGGATATGCGAGGATCAGGTGACAGTGAGGGGCACATGCCGGATATGTACTCGGATGATGAACTGACTGATGCACGACATGTCATAGACTGGATCGCTGCTCAGAGTTGGTGTACAGGTCGTGTGGGAATGTTTGGAACATCTTGGGGCGGAACAGCAGCCCTGCAGGCAGCAGTAGATGCTCCGGGCCCATTGAAAGCAATTGTGGCCAATTGTGCGACAATCAATCGATTTGATGATGACATTCACTGGATGGGAGGCTGTTTACTCACTGACAGTTTCGAATGGGGCGCTACTTTACCCGCCATTCTCGCTTCCCCGCCAGATCTCGCAACGGTCGGTAAAGAATGGTTTGATCTGTGGAAAAAAAGACTGCACAAGCTCGCCTTTCCGCTCAGTGAATGGATTCAAAACTCTGTTCGAGGCGAGTATTGGCGGCACGGTTCAGTTGCTTTCTGTTCGAAACAGCTCTCCTGTCCAATTCTTGCAATTGGCGGCTGGTCAGACCGATATTCCAACATGGTGATGGACTTGGTCAAATTGCGACCCGATATTTGCTGGGGCATTGTAGGGGCTTGGGGACATCACTATCCCGACCAAGGTGAACCCGGCCCAGCGATCAGTTTTCAGGACCTTTCACTCGAATGGTGGGACCACTGGCTGAAGAATGAACCGGGAAAAGACTTAGACTGGCCTCACCTGCGGATATGGCAACGTGAATTCGATTCACCTCAAGACCGGCTGAAGAAACGAAATGGAAAATGGATCGAGATCGATGATTTTGAACAGTCGGATCTTACCACGCTATATCTTGAGCGTGATAAGTTGACCGATCAGCCTTCTACAGAAATTCAGTTTTTCGATGTACCGAATAATCTGCAGCATGGCGAATATGCTGGGGATACCGGATATTTTGGCCGAGTTGGCGGACTTCCGCTTAATCAGCGCGTTGACGATGAACGCACGCTTTGCTTCGACTCCGAGCCGCTTGCCCAAGATCTCATTCTGAACGGTCACGCGGAGTTGTCAATTGATGTAATTAGAGATAAGCGCGCAGCTCAGCTGATCTGCCGACTCTGCGAAGTGTCTCGCGATGGCGACTCCAATCTGGTTAACAGACAGATTCTAAATCTCGCGCTTGACGAATCACTGGATGAAATTTCACACTTTTCTCCCGGCAAACCGATTCGCTATCGCATCCAACTGCCGTCAACAGCCTATCGATTCACTCGCGGAAATCGAATTCGGCTGGCTTTCGGCACATCCTATTGGCCTCTTGTCTGGGCTACTACACGGCCTGCTTGCATAAGAATCTCATCAGAGCAATCAAGTCTGAAACTGCCGCGTTTTGATACTGGAACTGAATTGTCGACACCGTTCCCTAGCGCTAAAAAACTGCCAAATCAACCAAGTTGGACATTCGAATCTGAGGGTGAACTGCAAAGGGAACGAGAAGAGTTAGGTGCTGGTCAGTTCGAGTATTCCTGGAAAATGCCGCAATGTACATTCCGATTTGGTGATGAAGAAATTGCCATTTCACTTGAAACCTCGATGCACTTCCGCGCAATCACAAATGAGGCAGTTTCGTTAAGTTGCACAGTTGAACACAAAATCAATATCTTTCGCAGTGATGGAATTGCCAGAATCAAAAGCTCACTTTACTCCGAAGCAAAGGACACTGGATTAACGGTCGATGTGAATTTGTCCGTAGTCTGGAATGACGAAGAAATTGCAACGATTGCTCGTCACTTTGATTATCCAACAGATGCGTAAAAGTGATCCTTGTTGGCTCATGTAGCATGCAACATAAGCCATCGTAGCCGACATTCTCGCAGAGATTGTAAATCTTTACCAGTGCCTGATCGCGCAGCTGCTCAATCAAGCCACACAACTCGCCCATAACGTCCTTAAAATCACCGCACATCGCATTCAGATTCAATTTTTTTTCACGTTCAGATTAGGTTTATTCTGTGTTCATATAAAGGTTTACCTTGCAGTTGGACAGAATGGAGCCACCAACTGGCACAAGCATTTCAGTCAAACAACGAGGCGCCATATTTCGAAAACTGGATCAAAGCTCTGGAAACATTGTTGACTGAAAAGGGAATTGTGGGAACCGAAGAACTTTTGCAGAGTATTGAGGCACTGAAAGCCGACCACTAGTTAAATTGGTAGGTAATTCCTCGTATTCTGATAGAAATAGTAGTGCAAGGAGCGAAGGGACCACGATAAATTTTCAGATATACTGAGGTTCGAAACAGCATTCCTGCACGAACCGGAACCTTTACAACTATCGAGAAGTCCGAGAATCATCTGACATTCTCGACTGCGTGGTTTATACCAACCCAACCGATTCGGTGCGCTTGCAGACGAAACTTATAAGGGAATTATTGACCCCAGAACTTATCATCGATACGAACCGAGTTTTTCAATATGAAACCGCAACTGTCGATTCCGAAGAGCGAACTGGCTCATTTCTGTCAGGCGCATGGCATTCAGCGTCTCGCGATTTTTGGTTCAGCATTACGAGCGGACTTCGATTCGGATAGTGATATAGATGTTCTGGTCGAATTTGCACCAGATCGCATGCCGGGTCTGCTGGGTATTGCTGGAATGGAAATCGAACTCTCAGCAATGTTCGGCGGCCAAAAGGTGGACCTGCGTACCCCGGACGATCTGAGCAGCTATTTCCGCCAAGACGTTCTCGATAAGGCGGAAGTCCAGTATGCTCAGTGATGATGAAATTCGTTTACGACACATGCTGGATGCTGCACGGGAGGCAACTTCCTTCGTAAGAGAAAGCACACGAGGCGACTTGAACACAAATCGCCAATTGGTCCTTGCACTGATTAAGAATATCGAGATTGTCGGGGAAGCAGCGAATCGGATCACCGAACCCACACGCCAGAGTTTGCCAGAGTTGCCGTGGGAGCAGATCATTGGAATGCGCAATCGGCTCGTCCATGGGTATTTTGACATCAATCTTGATATTGTTTGGAAGACCGCTCGAGAAGAACTACCGGAATTGATCGATCTGCTCGAATCAGTTATCTCGCCCAAACCTAAACCCTGAAAGGCCAGTTAGTGAAACACGCAACCGTGTTGTCGCTAATACAATTCCCTCGCTAAGGTAGCGAAATCAATTCTTTTATTTAATACAGCGGTTGAAGCCTCCGTTTTCTTTTGATTTACGAAGTCGCCTAACTGCGGTTACGACATTGATTGCAAGAACGAGGAAAGCAATTCCGAATGCGCTCCAGATAAATTTGCCGTAGCCGCTCATAGATATAAATTCTGCGAAACTTCTCAAGATTGTTCCATAATGAAGAAACTTCAAAACCTGTTGATATGTAAGGATGCGCCATGATCCAGATCGTTCTCATCACTGGGTGCTCCAACGGTTCGACAAACCGCCCGCCCGAACCTTCCAGTGCCTCGCGGGCGATGCGCCGATCAACTATCCCGTGGGCGTTGACGCGGAATTGCTGATTGCGATGATGGATCAGAACACGCACGAGGCTGTGTGAGATGTCGAAGTCCCGGTCCCTTGTCAAATGGGGTGTCCCGACTGCTGTTTCAATTGTCCTGATTGTCGCGGTGATCGGCGCTCTCGCCACCCGCAAAACGTTCCTCGTGGAGATCTGGATTCCCGCCCCGCCCGAAGTACTGTGGGAGGTTCTGATCGACACCCAAGCTTACCCGCAGTGGAACCCGGTCTTTGTCGAAGTCGACGGCACCTATGCGAAGGGGGAGACAGTGCTAAACAGGGTCCGTGATCCAGGTGGAGCCATCCTGAAGATGGTTGCGACGGTGGACACCTTTCTCCCGAACGAAGAGCTGCGCCAGTCCGGGGGCATCCCCGGAATTCTGACCTTCGACCATCGCTGGCTACTGGAGCCCGCAGATGGCGGAACGAATGTCACTCAACACGAAGTGGACCGCGGCATCGGCCTCTGGTTCTGGAACTCGGACTGGATCGAGCCCGCCTATGCAGCCACCAACGAAGCGTTGGCAGAGAGGGTGCGATTAGTGACCGCGCCACCGAGCAACTGAGCTTCCGCATCTCCGCCACGATCTGCAGTTTCTGGGTTTCGCTCCACCGACGACGGTGACGACGGACCTGACCGCTGCTCTCAGCATCTGGATTTTTCTCGGAAATCGACATTAGCCAAAGCGCTCACTTAGCAAAAAGTGGACAACTACCAAGCATCCACTGCCCGAGAGCTCAGCCTACCAAAGTGCATCCTGCCAGTACATGCGTCCTACACCCGATTGATATGGCCCTGCTCCGCGTTCGAATTCTACCTTGAGTCGTTGTACGAGGTTGGATTTCGAAAACCTGACTTGGCGTAAGCTTATGTGTGCATGTTTTTGGTAATACCCTAAAGCGTCTCTTGAATCGTAACTTGTGTGTACTGGCGCTGTCTCAATGTCTCCACAATGTCTTTAAGCAAGAGTGCCAGTGGGCCTTTTGGTGGTTTGTGTAATGCGATTTGATTGTCAATTCGATATTTCATCATTTTTAGACCCATGCTCATCTAGGGACGGTTAATGGAGTTCTAACTATGTCGATTGGCAAGCGAATTATTTGATCAAAATCTAATAATTTCAAATTACGCTACATAGGATGACAATGTTCGCGGTTTGATTAAGCAAGACTCGCAGAAATTATCCAAATCCACTTCCAGATTCTCGAAATTTTGCAAGTCATTCAATCAAACAATTCGAGACGCTAGATTATCGCGTGAGCATCTGATGTGAAGTAATCTTTGATGTTTGAGATTTTTCTATATTTGATTGGGTAAAATCGTCACTTAGATAATTGAGTCATTGATCAGCACTCACTTTTCAATTGGAATCAAACCGCAATACCGTCAAAGTTTCAAGGCATAATGAAAAAAAAGCAGGCGGCAAAAATTGATTCAGATTCAA
Source organism: Gammaproteobacteria bacterium (assembly GCA_022823625.1). Taxonomy (GTDB): domain Bacteria; phylum Pseudomonadota; class Gammaproteobacteria; order Arenicellales; family JAJDZL01; genus JAJDZL01. The sequence goes on along the minus strand of JAJEHQ010000024.1, from coordinate 170,554 downwards.
TTCGGGCAACCTATCAGGACGTATTGAATGCACCACCACATAAGGTTGCAGAAATTGTCGGCGGCAAACTGTACACTCATCCCAGACCGGCACCTCTTCATGCAATAGCCAGTTCGGGACTTGGGAGTCGTATCGGCAATCCTTTTCACTTTGGCGACGGTGGACCTGGCGGCTGGTGGATCATCGACGAGCCTGAACTCCACCTGAGTGAGGACATTGTGGTGCCAGATATTGCAGGATGGCGGCGCGTGAGAATGTCCAAGATTCCGACTACCGCCTACTTCACCTTAGTACCGGATTGGGTGTGCGAAGTACTTTCCCCGTCGACCCGTAAGCTTGAACTGGGTGAAAAAAGTGCAGTTTATGCCCGCGAGGGTGTCAGCTATCTTTGGTTGGTGGACCCAGATAACCGCTCATTAGAGGCATTCAGGCTGCACGAAACGCAGTGGGTATTGATCGACAAACTGTTTGATGATGAACCAGTTTCACTGCCGCCATTTGAGGCAATCACTTTCAGTCTCGGTGATTTGTGGCCACCGCATGCTGTGCACAGAGATTCACCGGGAAAAGAACGGTCACGCAAGTCAAAGTCTCATGCTGAACTGGAGTCTGCTGAGAGCTCGAAGTGAAGTGGTAATTTTTCACTCAGACTGCTCTCAGCAAATTGAAACACTTTCATACGACACTAGATCTTTGTCAAGATGCCTGTCGCTCGTGACTTATGGCCTTTCTCCACGTGCCAGTCTTGCATTCACGTCATCAATGACGGCAGGCAGTTCTGTAAACTCGTTAATGACGTAGTGAGGGCCACATTTTTCAAGCACGTCTCTGCAATGAGCGAGTCTTCGAGCATACTCCTTGTCAGACATTGATTCTCTTTCCTCAATGGTATTGATGTTCAGGTAGTTGCTGTATCCTGCAATTCCGACAGACCAGCAGCCTGCTGCCAAACCTTCGCCTACACCGCCTACCGTATCGTCGACTTTGACAACTGACTCGATCGGCCACACATCCAGCATATCGAGATTTCGATAAATCATAAAAGGTCTGGGACGGGCACCGTGGAAAACTTCATCGCCAGCGACGGTAACATCAGGCTTGTAACCCTGTTTGGCTGCATCAGCAGCCAAAATTTCCACCATGCTCTTTGTAAATCCCGTAGTCGAACCGATTTTGATTCCATCTTTCTGAAACTGTTGGGTTAATTCTGCGACCCCGGGGAGCAGTTTCGTATATCGACTTAAACAGGACAGCTGCATCGGAACAAAATCAGCAAACACTGCATCAACGTCTTTTTGAGTTGGTTCGGCATCGTATACCTTTGTCCATCTGTCTCTGATCTCCGGTACTTCCATCAGTGCTGCTATATGCAAGTCCTTCCTAAGGCCCATCGGACCGCGTGCTTCTTCCATAGAGATTTCCACGCCGTGTTTTTCAAAAGCTTCCACAAATACAATAGCCGGTGCGATCACAAACGCATCTGCTGTTGTTCCACTCCAATCAAGAATCAGGCCCTTAACCTTGCCCTGATATGTTCTTTTATAAACGTACTCTGATTTCATGTGCTGCTGCCTCTAACGAGTTCGAATACTACTCAAATATCTTAAAAAATTTCCAACCGACCGCAGAAAAGCAAAAAATCCCTGTTGGGTATCCGCAAGAAGTTCCAACGGGGTATCGGTTAGAGCGCAATTTTAATTTATCGATGGGGAAATTTTATAGATTTATAGACTCAGCCGCCATTTGTTCGCATTGTTGCATGATAAATATATCAATGGGTACACAACTTGAACTTGATCAAGAGTCCTGTGCTCTCGCAGAAATAACCCCAATCGCTTTGATCAATATGTCTAGCGCCCTGTCCAAATCTTTTTGAGAAATGTTTAGTGGCGGAGCTAGCGTCAACACAGTTCCCATCGATACCTTGAAACTCAAGCCCGATTGCAAGCAGGCGTACAGAACTTCACTGGCCAATTTTTTACCATCGTATTGCTGGTCATCCAACTCAATACCAAGCAGCAATCCAAGCCCACGAATATCCGAAACACAATTGAATTTGTTTAGATTTGCTTGAAGATGACGCCGGACTTCTCGTCCGAGAATATTGGAACGTTCCGCTAGATTTTCCTCAACGATGATTTCCAATGTAGCCAATCCTGCGGCACAGGCGACCGGATTTTTCTCATGGGTATAGTGCCCAATAGAACGGTCTTGAACAACGTTAAATTCCTCTTTTGCAATGACAGCAGCCAATGGGAATACTCCTCCACCAAGCCCTTTTCCCAAAACCAGCAGATCAGGAGTAATTTCATAATGCTCAAAAGCAAACAAGGTTCCAGTTCGTCCCAGCGAATGAGGAATTTCATCCAGAATCAGCAGAGCATTGTGTTTATCGCACGCCTCTCGAATCCGATGCCAGTATTCAACCGGCGGAAAATACGGCACACTGGAAACAGTTTCGGACACAACTGCCGCGACATCGCCTTCCTTTCCCAGTACATAGTCCACATAATCCGCACACTGCAGATTGCAGCTCCCGCTACATTTGAAAGGACAAGTGGCAGGATTGGGTGGTGGCACATGTTCAGTACCCGGCAATAAGGGACCGGCGTATTTTCGAAAATCAGCTTCTCCTCCTATCGAAATAGCATCAAGAGATGCACCATGAAATGAATCCCACATGGATATTGTTTTGAATCTACCAGTCACCATACGGGCAATTTTCAAAGCCATGCCAATTGCGCTGGTACCGCCAGGGGCAAAAAGCACCCGACCCAAATCAGAAGGTGTAAGGTCAATCAGATTTTGCGCCAGTTCAATGGCCGGAACATTGGTAAATCGACGTGGGCAGAACGGTAGCGTATCCAACTGATTTCGAATTGCTTCAATAACTTTCGGATGCTGATATCCAATTTGATGCACACTGTTACCGTGAAAGTCGATGTACCGATCCCCTCGAATATTTGTAACTTCAGACCCTTGAGCACCAACTAGAACATCAAGACATGGCGTTGATAGTGATTGATGCAGGAACAATTTCTCATCTCTTTCCAGCCAGTCCAACGTTTCAGGATCGTCAATCTGCTGACGCCAGGAGGCTCTTTCCAGAGACAGGTTGGTATCCCCTTCAGAGTGCAGTGTGTCAGATTTTTCATTGATATTCACGGTGTAATTCTCTCAACGTTTTCAGTGCTTCTGTTTATATGCAATGAAGAATAAGCGTACACAGCAATATTGAAATTAACAGAGTAGATTCACGATGGGACAAGCTTATTCTTCCAAAAAGCTTTTGCACCCTCTTCCTTCAAAATCAGACAAATTATTCAATTTATACAAATCGCTTTAATCAGTTGCATTACACCTAACTAGCTGATTTTATTTAACATCACTATTCATAAAAATAAAATTTTGCGATTTGCGAAATGTGTGGATAATTGGAAGTTGACAATATGTTTTCTAAATTAAGTTAATATTAGGTTCCCGAATCGAAGTATAAAGTTTGATTCACCCTATACAGAATGGAGGTAGCTTTTATGAACTACTATCTCAGACTAAGGACCATCATAACCTCTTTGGTTGCAATGGTTGCTCTGATAGGTACTGCCGTTGCGCAGGATGAGTTAATTGTCTACACGGCAATTGAAGCGGATGAACTTGCCATGTTTGAGCAAGAATTTGAAGCTGACAACCCCAACATTGATTTGAAATGGGGAGCTAGGGACTCGACAGGTATTATTACTGCCAAACTTCTAGCTGAAAAAGACAATCCTCAAGCCGATATCGTTTGGGGACTGGCTGCAACCAGCCTGGTGTTTCTCGCCAATGAAGATTACTTTGAAGGTTATTCTCCAAAGGGTGTAGAAATGCTGGATCCTAAGTACGTTGATCCGACTATGGACCCACCGCTGTGGGTTGGCCAAAGAGCCTGGATCGCGTCAATCTGCTACAACACCGTTGAAGGTGAAAAGAATGGGGTTCCTCAACCTTCATCGTGGCAGGATCTGACCAAACCTGAGTATCAGGGCCATGTTGTCATGCCGAATCCAAATTCTTCCGGTACAGGTTTTCTCGATGTGTCGAGTTGGCTCCAAATCTGGGGTGAAGAAGACGGTTGGGCATTCATGGATTCCTTGCATGAAAATATTGCTTGGTACACACACTCTGGCTCCAAGCCGTGCAAGCAGGCTGCTGCCGGAGAAATTACTGTCGGAGTTTCCTTCGCATACCGTGGTGCAAAACTGAAAAATCAAGGCGCACCGGTTGAAGTGATTGCTCCAGCAGAAGGTGTTGGCTGGGACTTGGAAGCCTTTGGAATTGTCAAGGGTGCCAAAAACATGGCAGCTGCACAAGCACTTGCAGATTGGTCAGTTACCAAAAAGGCGAATGAGATTTACAACCGTGAATATGCAGTCGTCGCAATGCCTGGTGTCGCTCAAGAAGTCGAGAACTTTCCGCCGATGATTCTTGAGAAGATGATCAATAACGATTTTGCATGGGCCGCTGGAAATCGCCAAAGGATTCTGTCCGAATGGCAAAACCGGTACGGCGCAAAATCGGAACCAAAATCCTAGAGCAATCCAGGACCTAGTTGTCGATTATTCGACAATCTACATTATTGGATAAATTTCGGGGGCAGTGATATTCACTGACCCTCGGAATTATCTCTTGACACACCGGATCAATGGGATGTCAAGTTCCGATTCATATCTGCTTATTCAAAATTTGACGAAACGCTTTGGGGAGTTTGAAGCATTAAGTCAGGTTTCTCTCGAGGTCGATCAAAGCGAACTCATTTGTTTGTTAGGCCCGTCAGGGTGTGGCAAAACAACAGTCTTGCGTTGCATCGCTGGCCTGGAAACCCCAACTGTAGGCACTATCGTACAAAACGGTGTGGACATCACATCGCTACCGCCAGAGGACCGAGACTTTGGCATCGTCTTTCAGTCCTACGCCCTATTCCCGAATTTAACCGTCAATGAAAATCTTGGATTTGGTCTGGCAAATCGTAAACTGCCGAAACAGAAAATCCAGGAAAGAGTCCAGCAATTGATTGCTACGGTGGGACTTGAGGGCCATAGTGATAAATATCCCGGACAACTGTCAGGAGGCCAGCAGCAGCGAGTCGCCTTGGCAAGAGCTCTTGCGACATCACCCGGATTGCTGCTGCTCGATGAACCGCTTTCAGCGCTTGATGCAAAAGTTCGACAACGACTGCGTCGAGAGATCCTTGATCTGCAGCGAAAGATTGGTATTACCACTGTACTCGTTACCCACGACCAGGAAGAAGCACTGACGATGGGCGACCGGATCGTTGTGATGGACCACGGAGTGATCGCACAGACCGGCACTCCACAGGAGATATATAGCAACCCGACAACTCCTTTTGTAGCAAACTTCATTGGAAAAATGAATTTTCTTGATGGTATCGCGTCGGGCAACGGTGAAGTCGCAGTCAATCAGTTCAGTTTCGACTGTGCCCAAGCCACTGAAACATTGTCTTTGGGCGATCGCGTACTGTTATGCATCCGCCCTGAAGACATCGTTATTTATAACTCGGATTTCGATAACAATGAAATCAACTGCAATAATGCGATTGTTATCGATACTGAATTTCTCGGATCTGTTTTTCGGGTTCGCCTCGCCTTTGAAGAGAGCAGTTCGACAGAATTCATTGCTGAGTTACCGCCTTCCGATATGCGTTCACTGGAAATTGAGAGTGGTGCAAATGTATCCATCAAGTTTCCACCCGAGAGGCTGCACGTCTATCTAGCCTAGTACCTGAAATGGCTACTGCATCGGCAATCGTCACCAAGTACAGCCGTGACGACAAGTTTCAAGGTGGAATTCTTGTATTGATCGCGCTGGTGGTTGCAGTTGCGGTGCTGCTGCCACTTTTTACGATTTTTCTTAAGAGTGTCGAAAACAGAGATGGACAATTTGTCGGAATACTGAACTATGTTGAATATTTCCAAACTCCGGCACTCGTTGCTTCCATCTACAACACCATCATAATCGGGGTTGTCACAACGGTCATCGTCATTACTCTGGCATTCATCTATGCCTATGCCTTGACACGAAGCTGCATGCCCTACAAGAACCTGTTTCGGTCGATTTCGCTCATTCCTCTATTAGCGCCGTCTCTGCTGCCGGCAATTGCACTCATCTACATGTTTGGCAATCAGGGTTACATGAAAGAGTTGATGTTTGGCTATGAAATCAGGGGGCCGATTGGAATCGTTATTTCCCTGGTATTTTGGATTTTTCCGCACGTCGTCATTCTGTTGTCAACAGCACTATCGACTGCGGATGGACGGCTCTACGAGGTTGCGAAAGTTCTTCGTACGAAGAGTATTCGAACCTTTTTTAAGATCACACTGCCAGCCGCAAAATACGGTGTGATGAGTGCTTGTTTTGTCGCGTTTCTGTATGCAATTACGGATTTTGGAGCCTGCAAGGTAATCGGCGGATGGTTTACCGTCCTGTCGCTTGACATTTACAAGCAGGTTGTTGGCCAGCAGAACTTTCAACTTGGATCTGTCGTCAGCGTCATTCTGCTTCTTCCAGTTGTCGTGACATTCATTGCACAGCGGCAAGTGCAGCGTAAGCAAACCGCTCAAATCACACCGGGTTCTGTACCCTACCAGCCAAAACCGAATCGACGGTTTGACTTATTGATGTTGCTCTACTGCATTGCTGTGAGCATCATTTTGTTTGCTATTCTGGGAACAGCCGCTTATGCATCCTTCGTCAAGTTCTGGCCATATAACCTGAGTCTATCCCTCACCAACTATCAGTTCAATCTGATGGATGGTGGCAGTTGGCAGGCATATCGCAACAGTGTGGTTATGTCGTTGTATACCGCATTCATAGGAACAGCAGTCATATTCTGCAGCGCTTATTTCATCGAAAAAACAAGAAGGTACAGAGGACTACGTTCATCCCTGAACTTTCTTTCCATTGTCCCGCTGGCCACACCGGGAATGGTTTTGGGATTGGCTTATCTATTCTTTTTCAATGATCCTTTGAATCCACTGAACTTCATTTACAAGACCATGATTATTCTGGTTCTAGCTAATATCGTGCATTACTATACAGTGCCCCATTTGACTGCAACAACTGCCCTAAAGCAGCTAGACGTTGAATTTGAATCGGTATCTGCTTCCCTTAAGGTTCCGTTCTACAAGACTTTCTGGCATGTGACCCTGCCGATATGTATTCCGGCACTATCAAACATTTGGATTTATCTGTTTGTGACGGCAATTACAACAGTTTCTGCTGTTGTATTTCTTTACGGACACGACACCAATATCGCAGCTGTGGCTGTAGTCAATATGGATGATGCTGGTGACGTTGCACCAGCTGCCGCAATGGCCATGATGATTGTGTATACAGCAATGGGCGTACGAATTGTTCACTGGCTGCTGACACACTTCATTGAAAAGCACACCCAAAAATGGAGGCAGCAGAAACTGACCTCAGACTAGCGGTCAGCAAATCAGCTTTGACCAGACTGTCGTAATCTCAAATTGAATTTTTCCTGTGAGTGATTACGCGATGCCAGTTGTTGCAAAACCCAGAATCATTCACAATCATTTCCAGATAACTTTCACCCATTCATGGTCAATTTGTCAGTGGCCATTCCGAACCTGGTTGTATCAGCACTACTGAACGATGTCTTCGCCCACATCGCGTGTATTTCGGAATTTTTGGCACAAAGTACAAGAATAAATTGCTATATTATCCGCATACAAAGAAGCCGGTATCCTATACCGGCTTCAAATTAATAATCTCGTCAAAATCCTATTACTTTTGCTCGGCAAATTACTCCGAACTTGGCTGAATTTATTCATAATTTTGGTTTGGCTCATCTGAAACTTCCGTTTGAGGCAAACACCGGGCGCATTCTGGTTACCCAAACGGTCGTAACCTCTGTAGGCGCCATCGTGTGCACAGTCTTTGGATTTGTTGCGTTTTATTCAGCTTTACTGGGTGGACTCGCCTGTATCATTCCAAATGCCTATGCAATCTGGCGAGTCTTTGGAAAAAACCGCGCGGTTCACCCCAATGATCCGCGAATATTCGGCATCATGCTTCGGGCCGAAATGATCAAGTTTGCTACCACTGCCTGCGTTTTTGCAGCAATTTTCTGGTTAGTCAGTTCCATCAATCCAATCGCCATGTTTTCCGTATTTACCGTGGTAACATTTGCTGGCTGGATTGAGGCGGGCCTTCGTATTCGCTGACAACCTCTGTTAACTTTCACCGGAACATTCGAAGTCAATGGCTAGCGGCGAACCCTTAACAGCTTCAGGCTACATTAAGCATCACTTGCAGAACCTGACTTTCGGAAATCATCCGGAAAACGGCTGGTCAATCGCTCACAGTGCTCAAGAAGCCAGTGAAATGGGATTTATAGCCTTTCACCTCGACAGCCTGTTTTGGTCCATCGTATTGGGTGCCCTGTTCCTGCTCGTTTTTCGCATAGCGGCAGTGCGTGCAACCAGCGACACACCAGGCTCATTCCAGAATTTCATTGAATGGATCATTGACTTTATCGAAGACAACGTCAGAGGCTCTTTTTCCGCGAAAAACGATCTGATCGCACCGCTAGCACTGACATTGTTTGTCTGGGTCCTGCTGATGAATCTGATGGATCTGGTACCGGTCGACTGGATACCCGAGTTCGCCAAGCTGATTGGTGTCGAATACATGAAAGTCGTGCCAACGACCGACCCCAATATCACATTCGGACTGTCGCTTTCGGTTTTCGCCCTGATGATTTACTACAGTATCAAGATCAAGGGACTTGGTGGCTTTCTCGGCGAACTGACATTGCAACCATTTGGCAAGTACATGATGCCAGTCAACCTATTTCTTGAAGGCATCGCCCTGATTGCCAAACCGTTATCACATTCGCTTCGGTTGTTTGGCAATCTGTATGCTGGCGAAATGATTTTTATCCTGATCGCTCTTTTATACAGCACCAATATTGTGCTGGGAGCGTTGGGTGGTGTATTGCAGTGGGCCTGGGCGGTTTTTCACGTGCTGATCGTGCTGCTGCAGGCGTTTATTTTCATGGTGCTGACCATTGTCTACCTTGACATGGCTCACCAAAAACATTAATCTATGATTTCAACTATATAAGGCTGTCAAAACGGAGATTACATTATGGAAGCAGCACTGTATTTTATCGCGGGTGCCGTACTGCTCGGCATGGGCGCAGTCGGTGCCGCGGTTGGCATTGGAATTCTCGCCGCGAGATTCATTGAGGCCATCGCGCGACAACCTGAACTGCTGCCAATGCTGCGAGTTCAATTTTTCATTATGATGGGGCTCGTGGACGCGGTTCCGATGATTGGAGTCGGTATCGCATTCTATATTCTGTTCGCGGTTGCCTAACGAGTACCGGTCGATTATTCGACCGGTTCAAATCAATTGTTTTAGAGCATAGCAATGAATATTAATCTGACGCTAATTGGGCAGACGATCACGTTCATCATTTTCGTCTGGTTTTGCATGAAGTTCATTTGGCCGCCGATTATGAAAGCGCTGAATGAAAGACGTAAATCCATCGCAGACGGCCTGGCCGCAGCAGCAGAAGGACAGCGTGAACGCGAGCGCGGTCACCAGGATGCGGAACAGCTGATCGAGCAAGCCAAATCACAAGCCCAGGAAATTATCGCCAAGGCTGAAAAGCGCGGGGCTGAAGTTGTAGCCGAAGCCAAGAACGAAGCGCGCACTGAAGGTGAGCGTATTATTACAGCCGCACGCGGTGAAGTCGAAATGGAAACCAATCGGGCCAGAGAACAGTTGCGGGTTCAGGTCGCTACACTCGCGATTGCCGGGGCGGAACAGATTCTGTCTCAAGAAGTAGATGCCAAAGCACATGAGCAAATGCTCTCTGACCTTGCTGGTAATCTTTGAAAACCGACCTGATTCAAAATGAGTGATCTTTCCAGCATCGCACGACCCTACGCACAGGCTGTCTTTGAACTGGCCAAAGAAACCGGACGATTTGAAGACTGGAGCAATCAATTAGAGATGCTGTCGGAGATAGCCGAACATCCGGACTTCAATTCTCTGGTCAGCGATCCGAGAATTACGCGCGAGCAGGTGTTGAGTGTGGTACTAGAAATCACCGGTAAGCATCTGGACGAGCAGGCCCAGAACTTTATCAAAATCCTGAGTCATTACCGCCGGCTGTCTGCACTACCGTTGATCGCCAGACAGTTCGAGTCGTTGAGAGCTGAGGATGAAGGCGTGATCGAAGCGGAACTTGAAGCTGCTTATGAATTGGATAGCGAGCAGCTGGCACAATTGATCGAAGCACTGCAACAGCGAATGGGCCGAAAGGTCCGGCTGACAAGCAAGATCAACAAAGATCTGATCGGTGGCGTTGTGGTACGTGCCGGTGACTGGGTCATTGACGGCTCCATTCGAGCCCGACTGGATAAACTCGCCAGTTCACTTGGTGTGTAATTCAGTGAATCAAGCGAACTGCCATTATTGAACAAAGAGGAACGAACCAAATGGCGATGCAATTAAACCCGTCCGAAATCAGTGAGCTGATCAAGGCTCGGATTACGGACTTTGATGCAACCCCACAAGCGAGAAGCGAAGGTACTGTCGTATTGCTGACGGACGGTATCGTCCGAATTCACGGATTGGCCGATGCACTACAAGGCGAGATGTTGGAATTTCCAGGTGATACATTCGGTCTTGCACTGAACCTTGAACAAGATTCCGTCGGCGCGGTGATTCTTGGCGACTATGAACATATCACCGAAGGCGATACGGTTCGCTGCACCGGACGAATTTTAGAAGTACCGATCGGTGAAGGCTTGCTTGGACGCGTAGTTGACTCACTTGGCCGGCCGCTGGATGGCAAAGGCCCGATTGAATCGAAGGGTTCAGCACCGATCGAAAAAGTCGCACCTGGCGTGATTACTCGGCAGTCAGTGTCGGAACCCGTTCAGACCGGTCTCAAAGCAATTGATTCAATGGTACCAATCGGCCGCGGACAGCGCGAACTAATCATCGGTGATCGGCAGACCGGTAAAACCGCAGTGGCTTTGGATACGATCATCAATCAGAAAGGCACCGGTATTAAGTGCATTTACGTGGCAATTGGTCAAAAAGTCTCGAGCATCGCGAACGTGGTTCGAAAGCTTGAAGAGCACGACGCCATGGAACACACCGTCGTAGTGTCGGCATCTGCAGCAGAGAGTGCTGCCATGCAGTACATCGCTCCCTACTCCGGCTGCACCATGGGTGAGTATTTTCGAGATCGTGGCGAAGACGCGCTGATTATCTTCGATGATCTAACCAAGCAGGCCTGGGCTTATCGACAGGTTTCTTTGCTGCTCAGACGACCACCGGGTCGTGAAGCCTATCCGGGGGATGTGTTTTATCTGCATTCACGATTATTGGAGCGCGCTTCAAGAATTAACCCTGAATACGTAGAAAGTATCACAAATGGGGAAGTCAAGGGCAGAACCGGATCGCTCACAGCGTTGCCCATTATTGAAACACAGGCAGGTGATGTGTCTGCATTTGTTCCGACCAATGTGATTTCAATAACTGACGGTCAGATTTACCTTGAAAGTGATTTGTTCAATGCCAATATCCGACCAGCTATTAATGCGGGTCTTTCGGTTTCCCGGGTTGGCGGCGCCGCTCAAACACCGATCGTTAAGAAACTCGGCGGGGGAATCAGACTCGCACTCGCTCAATATCGCGAGCTGGCGGCATTCTCTCAGTTTGCATCAGACCTTGATGAAGCAACCCGTAAACAGCTCGAACGGGGGCAGCGAGTGACCGAAATGATGAAGCAGCCTCAGTATGAACCGCTATCGGTTGCCGAGATGTCATTTTCTCTTTTTGCTGCTAACGAAGGGTATTTAGACAACATGGAAGTTCCACAGGTTGTGCCATTCGAACAGGCAATGCAGGCGTATATGCGATCCAATTACGCAGACCTGCTTGCCAGTATAAACGATGACCCTGAATTTAACGACGAGGTCGCGGCATCAATGAAAAATGCACTTGACGACTTTGTGAAAAACGGCTCCTGGTAAGGCTGATATTCTGAAACTGATCAAGCGGATTTGATACATGGCTGGCGCTAAAGAAATTCGGACTAAGATTAAAAGTATTCAAAATACTCAAAAGATTACTTCGGCTATGGAAATGGTCGCTGCCAGCAAAATGCGGCGCGCTCAGGAGCGAATGCGAGCCGCTCGACCTTATGCTGAATCAGTCAGACGGGTGATGGCTCACGTCAGACTCGCCAGGCTGGAATACAGGCACGTCTATTCAATCGAAAGAGAGGTATCATCAGTTGGATACATCATCATCAGTTCTGACCGTGGTCTGTGCGGTGGTTTAAACATCAACCTGTTTCGATCAGCATTGGAATCAATATCGGAGTGGGATGAAAAGGGAGTATCTACTAAATTTGGCATCATTGGAAACAAAGGGCTTGGTTTTTTTCGGCGATTTGGAGGCAATATCCTGTGCCAGGCGACTCACCTGGGGGATGCACCGCAAATTTCCGAACTGATCGGAGCAATCAAGGTCATGCTAGATGCTTATGAAGAAGAAAAAATCGACCGTCTTTATCTGGTTAGCAACAGTTTTGTCAATACCATGACTCAAAGCCCGCAAATTGAGCAGATCCTGCCGATCAAAGGCGTAGAATTGGAAGAGAAACTGCCGGAATATTGGGATTATCTTTATGAACCTGAATCCCATGTAGTTGTTGATGCACTGATGCTCCGCTACATCGAGTCGATCATTTACCAGGCTGTCGTTGAGAATATTGCGTGCGAGCAATCTGCAAGAATGGTAGCAATGAAGTCTGCGACGGATAATGCCGGCAACCTGATTGACGAATTACAACTGATTTACAACAAGGCGCGCCAGGCCGCCATTACACAGGAAATCTCTGAAATTGTTGGCGGTGCGGCGGCAGTGTAGTCAGTTGCACATGCATTAAAATTTTGCAGAAAAATTACGATTCATTCCCAGTAAATAAGAGGACATCATGACACAGGGGAAAATTGTTGAAATTATCGGAGCCGTCGTTGATGTGGAATTTCCACGCGCGGAAGTTCCAAAAGTATACGATGCACTCAAAGTTGACCAGACAGATTTAACGCTGGAAGTTCAGCAACAGATGGGAGACGGTATTGTGCGTACGATTGCGATGGGGTCTAGCGACGGTTTGCAGCGCGGACTGTCGGTAACCAACACTGGTCAACCCATTTTGGTACCAGTTGGTGAGCCGACTCTCGGCAGAATTATGAACGTGCTCGGTGAACCGGTTGATGAGGCGGGGCCCGTCGAATCTGAAAACCACTGGCCAATTCACCGCAAAGCACCTGGATTCACTGATCAGGCAACCGCTGTTGAAATTCTCGAAACTGGAATTAAGGTGATCGACCTGATCATGCCGATCGCCAAGGGTGGTAAGATTGGACTGTTCGGCGGTGCTGGTGTTGGTAAGACCGTGACACTGATGGAACTGATTCGTAACATTGCGATCGAACACGCCGGTTTTTCCGTGTTCGCAGGTGTAGGTGAGCGGACCCGTGAAGGCAATGACTTCTACCACGAAATGCGAGAAGCCGATGTCCTCAATAAAGTGGCTCTCGTTTATGGTCAGATGAATGAACCACCTGGAAACCGTCTGCGGGTAGGTCTGGCAGGTTTGACCATTTCTGAATATTTTCGGGATGAAGGCCGCGACGTACTACTCTTTATCGACAACATCTATCGCTATACATTAGCGGGCGTGGAAGTGTCAGCACTACTTGGGCGTATGCCATCCGCAGTGGGTTATCAGCCCACTCTTGCAGCGGAAATGGGTATCTTGCAAGAACGCATTACATCCACTCGAACCGGCTCGATTACTTCGTTCCAGGCTGTCTATGTCCCGGCAGACGACCTGACCGACCCTTCGCCAGCGACCACATTTGCTCACCTTGATGCAACGCTGGTGCTGTCTCGACAGATTGCTGAACTTGGAATATACCCTGCGGTTGATCCGTTAGACTCAACCAGCCGACAGTTGGATCCATTGGTTGTCGGGCAGGAGCACTATGACACAGCTCGTGCAGTACAGGGGACCTTGCAGCGGTATAAGGAACTTCGCGACATCATTGCGATTTTGGGAATGGATGAGTTGTCCGAAGAGGATAAACAGACTGTCTCGCGCGCACGCAAAATTCAGCGTTTCCTGTCTCAACCATTCTTCGTTGCAGAAACATTTACTGGCAGTGCTGGAAAGTACGTTTCATTGGCAGACACCATCAAAGGTTTCCAGGGCATTGTTGATGGTGAATACGATCAAATTCCTGAACAGGCTTTTTACATGGTCGGTCCAATTGAAGAAGTCGTTGAAGCGCATCAGAAGGCTGCATAGTCAGTCAGTACAAATTGATTGGATAGAGAAATGTCAACAATCGCAGTAGAAATAGTCAGCGCAGAAGAGGCCATATGGTCCGGGAGCGGTACTATGGTCTATGCGCCCGCTGAAATGGGTGAAGTCGGAATTGCACCCCAGCATGCACCACTTTTGACTCGACTAAAGCCCGGAGAAGTCCGGGTACAGCAGGAAAATGGAGAAGAACAGTTTTTCTACGTTTCCGGTGGCTTGCTCGAAATTCAGCCACATGTCGTAACGGTCCTGTCCGATACTGCTCTTCGCGCAGCTGACCTTGACGAAGCGAAAGCGCAGGAAGCCATAAAGCAGGCAGAACGAGACCTGCAGGAAAAAACTTCGGAAATGGAATTGGCAAAAGCCAAAGCAGAACTGGTCCAGGCAGTTGCGCAATTGCGGGCTGTAGAGAAGCTTCGAAAAACCGCTCGATAGCGATCGAAAATTACCTCAGATCAGAGTATTCGTCATTGTTCAAACCTTTGGCGACGTGGAGTCCTGATTGACATCGACTGAAGTCATCATTCTTGCGGGCGGTCAGGGAGTGCGGATGCACTCCAATCGACCAAAATCTCTTCAAGAATTGGGTGGACAACCCATGATTCGGTATATCGTCAACAGCGTAAAAAACGCAGGTGTCGACAAAATTCATATCGTGTATGGGGAGAACGGCCACCAAATTCGGGAGAGTGTTCCTGACAACTGCATTAACTGGGTACTGCAGTCAGCACCGCTTGGCACCGGACACGCCGTTCAACAGGCCATCCCTCATATCGACATTGAGTCTACGGTTTGCATTCTGTACGGTGACATCCCTCTAGTTCAAGCTAATACTGTAAGTCGGCTAATTGAACTAGCAAACACGCACGCGCTATCCGTACTAACAGTAGAACTCGACAATCCGACAGGCTACGGACGTATCAAGCGCGATGACGCGGGTGTGCTGCAGCGAATTGTTGAAGAGAAAGATACAGCACCTGAGGAACGGCAGATTAAGGAAGTCAATGCTGGACCTCTAGCTGTCAAAGCGAAGTTACTAGCGCGTTGGCTGAAATTGCTGGATAACAAAAACGCACAAAGCGAGTATTATTTGACAGACATTATCAAACATGCGGTTTCCGAAGGTATCGTTGTTGCATTATGTCAGGCTAATGACTTGCTTGAAACTGTTGGTGTAAATAGCAGGTTGGACCAGGCTCAACTCGAACGAGCATTGCAAATGAGAAACGCTGAACAACTCATGAAAGAAGGCGTGCATGTTGTCGATCCCGCCAGATTCGACCTGCGCGGAAACTGCACTGCCGGGAAAGACTGCCGTATTGATGCAAATGTCCTACTGGAAGGTGATGTGACGCTGGACGACGACGTCAGTATTGCATCAAACTGTGTGGTTCGAGACAGCAAGTTAGGGCCTGGGGTGGAAATAAAACCATTCTCTTCAGTTGAAGGCGCTGAGATTAGTGAAGGCTGTACCGTGGGCCCATTTGCTCGAATTCGTCCAGGTACAGTCATCGGCAAGAACTCCAGAGTCGGAAATTATGTCGAAATTAAGGCATCGATCATTGGTGAAGATACCAAAATCAATCACCTTGCCTACATTGGAGATGCACACATCGGAAATCATGTAAATATTGGCGCCGGTGTAATAACCTGTAATTTCGATGGAAAAAGAAAACATCAAACATATATTGGTGATCATGCGTTTGTCGGATCAAATTCCGCACTGGTTGCACCGCTTGAAGTTCAGGAATATGCGTTTATCGGTGCCGGTTCGACAATTTCAAGGAATGTCAACTCGGGTGAACTGGTTGTTGAGCGCGGTGAAGTTCGAAGAATCAAGAACAGACATGCACCAAAAAATGGGCGTAAGTCCCGAATATCTGGAAAATCAGCAGGTTAACTGGGGAGATTAATCAGCAAATGTGCGGAATAATTGGAGCAATTTCCAATTCCAATGTTGTACCAACCCTGGTCAACAGCATGCGGTTAATGGAGTATCGAGGATACGATTCTTCGGGCATTGCAGTCATAAACCCTGAAGGTGACCTGGACCGGCGTCGATGTGTTGGCAAAGTTGAGAAACTTGCCGAATCGCTAAGCAACGGCAGTCAACTGAGTGGATCAATAGGGATTGGACACACGCGTTGGGCAACACATGGCGCAGCTGAAGAGCGAAATGCTCATCCTATCGCGTGTAGAGATGAAATTGCCGTCGTCTGCAATGGCATTATTGAAAATTATGAGGAGTTGAAGGATCAGCACCTGATCGATGGAGTCGTTTACGACTCCGAAACTGACACCGAGGTGATCGTCCACGAAATTCTAGGTGGCATCAACAGCGGACTTGATCTTCATGCTGCAGTCTCTGGTACAGTGGCGAAACTGGAAGGCTCATTTGCTTTCGCTGCGCTGTCTGTTGCAGACCCTGAAAAAATAGTGGTTGCCAAGCGCGGCAGCCCGCTTCTAATCGGTCTTGGTAACGATGAAGTCTTCATTGCGTCTGATGCCATCGCACTCGCAAAAATTGCAAAGACGATCATTGTGCTGGAAAATGGTGAAACAGCAGTTGTTTCGAGGACGTCCGGGCCAGTCATTTTTGACAAGGACGGAAATGAGGTCCATCGAGTAGACCAATTAATTCCAATTCGGGCGGAATTGATTGATTTAGCTCATCACTCTCATTACATGCATAAGGAGATATTTGAACAGGGCTCGGTGGTAGCGAACACCCTTTCTGAACGAATCACCGATGATCGGATCAATGAAATCGCTACGTTTGGTGATATAGCACCTGCAATTTTTAAAAAAGTCAGAGCCGTTCGCATCCTCGCCTGCGGTACCAGTTACTATGCTGGTATGATCGGTAAAATTTGGCTGGAATCACTAAATATTCCTTGCGAAGCTGAAATCGCCAGCGAATTTCGATATCGAAAACCGTTCGTTCCGGATGAGTGTCTGGTAGTACTCCTCTCTCAATCCGGTGAAACTGCCGATACTCTTGCCGCTCAGGAACACGCGGCAAATTTGGGATACAAATATTCCCTGTCAATTTGCAACTCACCCGCGAGTTCATTGACCCGGGTGACTGATCTTGTATTGCATACGAAAGCCGGGCCTGAAATTTCTGTTGCATCAACTAAAGCGTTTACGGCTCAACTGGTTTCATTGATGCTACTGACGATTGCCCTTGCCAGACGCAGAGGATTCACTGCTGAGCAGGAGGCGGAAATTGTTCATGAGCTTCGTGCGTTGCCTGCTCGAATTGAAGCAGTGCTGCAAATGGACAGTCAGATTGCCAGACTTGCAGAAAATTTCGCGAATAAAGATCACGTGCTGCTACTGGGACGCGGCACCCATTTTCCAATTGCTCTAGAAGGCGCATTGAAGCTGAAGGAGATATCATACATCCATGCAGATGCTTATCCCGCGGGTGAGTTAAAACATGGACCATTGGCATTAATTGATGAAAAAATGCCGACCATAGCGGTGGCGCCGAATAATCATCTGCTGAGCAAGCTCAAATCCAATATTCAGGAGGTAAGAGCCCGGGGCGGAAAACTCTATGTGTTTACCGATTCTGGCACTGAAATGAAAAGTGATGAGCTGATTGAGGTGTTTGAGGTCGTTCGAGCGGGTCCTTATACTTCACCCATCGTTCACGCAATTGCATTGCAACTTCTCGCTTATCACGTTGCAATCATCAAGGGTACTGACGTCGACAACCCCAGAAATTTAGCCAAGTCTGTTACCGTAGAATAACTTTGGCGTGCCAATAATTGTCGTGCCACACAGCAGCATTCCATTTCTTTGATTCGATCAGTAGGGTATCCATAGATCGCATTAGAGTTTCCACCGACCGAGTTCGACAAGCTACACCAGTGTCATTGGCTGTTGAATGCAGAACACCAGAAAGCATGGCTTTCATTGCGATCTGTATCGTGTTTCCAGTTTCTACAATTTGCATGATTGATCAGTACAAATTCGACCACTTGCAAGTTACTCTTGAGCCTTCCTGACTAATTTTTAGATTCCGATGAATAAAGTGCCTGACGGTTTTGAATCTTTGCCAGATGATCTGCCCATTCCGATCGATGACGGCGCTTGTGATCATCTGCTCAATATGAAACTTCCAGACTTGCCACTCAGGTCAACATCCCGGGAAAAGGTAAACCTCGCATCAATAATCAATAGAGTGGTGCTTTACTGTTACCCAATGACTGGAGTACCCGGCATTGCACTTCCTGATGGATGGGATGACATTCCAGGAGCTAGGGGGTGTACCCCTCAAAGCCTGGCGTACCGGGAACATCATGATGAAATTGAAACACTTGGAGCAAATGTATTTGGCATCAGCACCCAATCGACGGATTACCAATTTGAAATGGTGGGAAGACTCCGCTTACCCTATCAGGTTTTGAGCGATCATCAGCTTGAATTTGCTTCGGCGCTGAATATCCCGACATTCTCAGTTGAGGGGAAAACGCTGATGAAGAGGGTTACATTAATTGCCAATGATGGATCAATTGAAGCGGTTCACTATCCCATCTTTCCAAGTGACACCGACCCCCACTGGGTGATACAGTTTCTCACCAATAACCCGCTTGTGAAGTAACGATCTCTAGCGAATTGAGCAATCGTTATTGAAAGAGGAATCCCCTGCCGAGCAATCCTTGACAGGGGATTCTTTACTTGTGTTAAACCGTCAGTTCACAAAAACTGACGGTTCCTGTCAGCCAATTTAGCTGTACTTGTCGTCCTCCTCCCTAAGGCGATTAGCCTCGCTACGCAACTGGGCTATGTGCCAGGCAACCCAGAAAACGACGCCAGCGATTACTAACAGGAACTCAGTCCCTACAAAGGGATAAACCGGACCGATTTCAGCAATAGTGCCTGCCCAGTCCGTAAAATCACCTGTGGTCATATCAGTGTACCTCCAATGATAAGGTTAGCTGCTCTTGGCAGCGTTTTCTGCTTCGATGATTGCCGCTTCTTCGGCATCCATCAATTCCTGCGTTGCGGTATCCAATCCAGCAATTTCAACAGATGGTGGAATCCGCAGTATGCCCAGACCATTCAAAATCTTGGCGAGAACCCAACCTGGCAAGAATCCGAGCACACCAAACATGATGATTGCACCAAGAATCTGTCCAATTGGATTGATCGTCGCAAAACTCGGGTCGGGAGATGATGGATAACCCCAGAGCATGAAACCGCAAACCACCACACCGAAGAATCCGGCATAGCCGTGAACGGCAACCGCACCGACTGCATCATCAATCTTGAACCTACGCTCAACATAGTAGTGCATCTTGTACATGAAGATCACGCCCACGATTGCGATGAACATGGCTTGGATTGGGTGATACAAGTCGTTTCCGGCAGATGCCGCGATAATACCTGCGAGACCTGATGAATAAGTCCAAAAGGCATCACCTTTTGAGACCCAATATCCAGCCAACAGTCCGCCTGACAGAGACATCAGGAAGTTAAGCGTAATCGCACTCAGTGTTGTTGGGGCAAGATAGATGTTGGTCGCGGAGAAGAATTCACCGTCACCTGCCTGAATATCCCAGATCGGTACATTACAGGCAACGTAAAAACCCCAGAATCCGGTATAGATGAGAAACAGTCCGATTGCAACCAACCACGGATTTCTTGGGTTAATGTTGCGAGGCGTCCCATCTGCAGCAAACTTGCCGATTCGTGGACCGAGTACAAACAGCACACCCAAGGCGAAACCACCTGCGATTGCATGAATCACTCCGGACGCATAGGCATCGTGATAACCCAGCAACTGAACCATCCAGCCACCGGAGTGCCATCCCCAGGCAGCGTCAATGATCCAGAATACAGAACCGATAGCCACCGCCAAAATCCAGAATCCACCCGATTGAATTCGTTCAATGACCGAACCGGATACAATCGAAGCCGCTGTCCAGGAGAACAGTAAAAATGCTGCCCAGAACACGCCGTTGATGCGCTCCCAGCCATCAGCACCAGCACCCATATGAGTTCCCATCAGCTGACTCCAGGGTTCGGCATGCGGAGACTCTACGATGCCACCAGTGATCCAAGGTCCGTTGGGAAAGGCGAAATAGATCCACCAGCCGAAAAAGAAAAATGTAATTGTCACCAGTGGAATCAGCATTGTGTTCTTCATCAATGTATGAATGTGGTTTTTTCGGCGAGACGCGCCGACTTCATACATACAGAAGCCAATGTGAATCATGAACATGATGACAACCGTAAGCCAATAGTAAAACTCAGTAAAGATTACTATCAGCGCTCCTAATTGGTCATCCATAGCCTACTACCTCCTCAAGCGTACGACTTGAATTTCCCTGCATCATTTATTATTAATCTCGGAGACGCCAGGGATTCGCCCCGATTTAACTCATCAGATTCAATTGTACACCATAAATTTTTGATACTCGGCAACCCGGCTGAGCAGGAAATCAGTCGATAGGTTCGTATTCCACATCGCTCGTTTCAAGATCCATCGCAGCACTGATCAGTGCTTTTGTGTACGGTTCTTGCGGGTTGTTGTAGATTTGTTCTGTGGCTCCCTGTTCAACAACCCGCCCGAACTGCATGACCACCACAGAACTCGACATTGCACGCACTACCGAAAGGTCGTGACTGATGAAAAGATAAGCCAGTGCGTGGGCTTCTTGAAGATTTCTCAATAAATCTATGATTTGTGACTGAACTGATCGGTCGAGTGCAGATGTCGGCTCGTCCAATACAACAAACCTGGGTCTTAGAATCATCGCCCTCGCAATCGCTATCCGTTGTCGCTGGCCACCTGAAAACTCATGGGGATATCGATGCCGGGTGTCCACATCCAGTTCAACTTCTCTTAGAACTTCAATAACGCGATCATCACGATCGGATTTGGTCATCTCCCGAAAATGCACTTTCAATCCCTCTGCGATGATATCGGCGACTGTCATTCTGGGACTCAAACTGCTATATGGGTCCTGGAATACTATCTGCATGCTTTTTCTCAGATCACGCAGCTCTTTTGTCGTTCGTCCCTGAATTTCATTACCCAGAAACCGAATACTTCCGCGGCTTGAAATCAGCCGCAACATGGCCAGTGCCAATGAGGTTTTTCCAGAGCCCGATTCACCTACAACACCCACGGTTTCTCCGGCCCGAATGGTAATGTTGACATCATCCACTGCCTTGACGTAGTCCACCACCCTTCGCAATACTCCCTTACGTATCGGGTACCAGACTCTCAGTGAGTCAAGCTCAGCAACAACTGATGCAGTTTCAGCGGGTTGTCCACCACTACCTGATGGCTCTGCCGCCAGTAACATCTTGGTATAGTCGTGCTCAGGAGAGTCAAAGATTTGTTTCTTGATTCCTGTTTCCACGAATTTACCGTTCCGCATAACGCAGATTCTATCGGCAAGTTTGCGCACAATATTGAGGTCATGACTGATGAGCAGCATAGACATGCCTAACTGCTGCTGTAAATCTAGCAGCAGTTCCAGAATTTCTGCCTGAATGGTGACATCCAGCGCGGTGGTCGGTTCGTCAGCAATAAGCAATCCCGGCTCATTTGCTAGCGCCATAGCAATCATTACGCGCTGGCGCTGTCCGCCTGAAAGTTGATGTGGATAAGAGTCCAATCGCTGTCTGGCATTACGGATCTTGACCAATTCAAGCAACTCTAATGACCGGTCTCGAGCATCCGTCTTGCTCATACCACGATGAAGAATCAGCGACTCACTGATTTGCTTGGAGAGGGTATGCAGAGGATTGAGTGATGTTTGTGGCTCTTGAAAAATCATCCCAATCTTGTCACCTCGATAGGTTTCAAGAACATTGCGCTCAGCACCTAGAAGCTCCTGGCCGTCATAGGTGATGCTTCCACTGGGATGGTATGCAGTTGGATAGGGCAAAAGTTGAATGATTGATAGTGCTGAAACTGATTTTCCAGAACCGCTTTCACCAACAATTGCTACAGTCTCGCCGTGATGGATATCAAACGAAACTTTTTTTACAGCATGGGTAACGCTGGCGACCGTTTTGAACGATACCGATAGATTGCTCACCCGTACCAGACAGGCGGACTGATTCGGACTAGTTGAATTCTCTCTCATTCAAACGATTTTCTGGGATCGAATGCGTCGCGAATGGCTTCGCCGATAAACATCAGCAGGCTAAGCATAATCAATATGACAAAAAATCCGGTCAAGCCTAACCATGGTGCCTGCAGGTTTGCTTTACCCTGTGCCAGCAATTCGCCTAATGAAGCTGAACCCGGCGGTAGGCCTATTCCGAGAAAGTCTAATGAAGTGAGCACTGTCACTGAACCCGCCAATGTGAACGGCATGAATGTAATCGTGGCTACCAAAGCATTCGGCAACACATGTTTGAACATGATTCGTGTGTTCGAGACACCTAATGCGCGTGCCGCAGTGATGTAGTCGAAATTCCGAGCTCTCAAAAATTCTGCTCGAACGACACCAACAAATCCCATCCAGGAGAATAGCAGCAGTAGTCCCAGTAACCACCAAAAGTTCGGCTCTACCACGCTCGCCAGGATGATCAGCAGATACAGTGTTGGTAATCCAGCCCACACTTCAATGAAACGCTGAAAAAGCAGATCGGTCCACCCGCCGAAAAAGCCCTGAACCGCACCGGCGGCTACTCCAATGATGGCACTGATCACTGTCAGTGTGAATCCGAACAGCACTGATATTCGAAATCCATACAGCAGCCTTGCTACGACATCTCGTGCCTGATCATCCGTACCAAGCCAATGCTCACCATCCGGTGGTGATGGCGCCGGCGATGGCAAGTCCCAGGCGACCGTTCGGTGATTGTAAGAAACGAGTGGCCACAGCATCCAACCATCCTCTTCGATCAGTTCACCGACGTATGGATCCTTATAGTCCGCTTCAGTAGAAAATTCACCGCCAAATACCGTTTCCGGATACGACTGAAGAATGGGGTAATAGAACTCACCTGCATAGCTAATCAGATAGGGCTTGTCGTTGGCAACGAATTCAGAAAATAGCGAAATGACAAACAGAAAAATGAAAATCCACAAAGACCAGTAACCTCGCCGATTCGCGCGGAAACTGTCAATTCGCCGACGAGTTAGAGGCGAAACTTCCATTCCCAGAAATCTGGATGATTGCAACGAATCCTGCAGTTCTGCCATACTACGTTTCCCGGGATTCGAAGTCAATGCGAGGATCAACAATTGTGTACATTAAATCACCAAGCAAGTTCATCAGGAGACCCAGCAGCGAAAAAAAGTACAGTGTCGCAAACATCACCGGATAATCCCTGTTGAATGCAGCCTCAAAACCCAGTAACCCTAATCCATCAAGCGAGAAAATGATTTCGATCAGCAGCGATCCAGTAAACAATATCCCAACAAATGCTCCAGGAAATCCAGCTATTACAATAAGCATGGCATTTCGAAACACGTGACCGTAAAGCACACGCCGCTCGGGCAGCCCCTTCGATCGTGCAGTCAATACATACTGCTGATTGATCTGATCGAGAAATGAGTTCTTTGTCAGCATTGCGAGGCCAGCAAACCCTCCAATAACCATGGCAATTACAGGTAGTGTAATGTGCCAGAAATAGTCAAGAATTCTGTCGAACCAGGACAGCTCAGCCCAATTGTCGGATGTCAATCCGGATAGCGGAAACCAATCCAGATAACTTCCACCAGCAAAAATGACCAAAAGAAAGACTGCAAACAAGAATCCGGGAATCGCGGTTCCGATAATCAGAACCACAGTCGTCCAGCCATCGAATGGTGTACCATCCCGAGTGGCCTTGATGACACCCAAGGGAATTGAGATCAGGTAAACCAAAAGTGTTGTCCAGAGCCCCAGCGATATGGATACTGGCATCTTGTCCAGCACCAGATCGGTTACGCTTTGATCTCGGAAAAAGCTTTCTCCAAAATCGAAAAACAGGTAGTTTTTCATGGTCTGGAAAAAACGTACGTGCAATGGTTTGTCGAACCCAAAGCGCTGCTCCAGTTCCTCAATAAACTCCGGATCCAATCCTTGCGCGCCGCGATATTTGCTAGAAATCGCACCGGTATCGACGCCCAACTGTTGGTCGCTAAGCTGATCGATAACCTCACCAGTCCCCGTTCGGGTGACTCGCTCAGTAATGTCACCCCCTACTCCGCTCAATGTTGCAATCACCTGCTCCACAGGCCCACCTGGAGCCACATGAATGACTACAAAATTGATCACCATGATCGCGAAAAGCGTGGGGATCATCAGTAACAACCGACGTATGATGTAGGTGGTCATGACTACTGCTTCATCAGGTTCGCTGCATCCGATTCATCAAAAGAACAGCACTAAACCGCATGCGTTGAGTTGCATTTGGTCTAACTGTCAGAGGCTCCCGACAGGTTTGCTTCGAGAATTCTGGCTTTGTTTTCGTCAAACCACCAGCGAGTAGGCATCGCTCCGGATTTGGTTGGCGTGTCTGGACGCGAAAACTTGTCCCAGTACAGAATTCTGTCACTTCGAATGTGCCAGTTTGGAATAACGTAATATCCTGCTCGCAGTACTCTATCGAGTACCCGCGTCCGCGCAATTAATGATTCTCGATCAGGTGCCTGAATAATCAATTCGATTATCTCATCGATTACCGGATCTTTAATGCCTGCAAAATTCCTGCTACCGGGCACATCCGCAGTATATGAGCCCCAAAAAGAGCGTTGCTCGTTGCCCGGAGAGTCTGACTGGCCCCAGCCGCTGATAATCATATCGAAGTCAAAGGCCCTGATTCGGTTGATATATTGGCTCTGATCGACCAAACGCACCTTGGCATCAATTCCGAGCCGTGACAGATTACGGGTAAACGGTAGAACAATCCGTTCAAATGCCTGGCTTACGAGCAGAATTTCAAACTTCATCTGTTCTCCAGTCTCACTGTTCACCAGCTTCAGGTCCTCAACGGTCCATCCTGCGTCAGCCAACAGGTTCAAAGCGGTACGCAAATTGCGGCGGGCATGTCCACTTCCATCGGTTGAAGGTGGACGATAAGGCTCATCAAAGACTTCGTGGGGCAGCCTATCCTGATATTTGCTGAGAATTTCGAGTTCTTCTCCCTCAGGGACTCCCGTTGCCGCCAACTCGGAATTTGAAAAATAACTCTCCGTCCGGGTGTACTGACTGTAAAACAGCTGCTTATTGGTCCATTCAAAATCAAATGCATATCCAAGAGCTTTGCGGACCCTTGGATCGGAAAATTTAGGAAGTCGTGTATTGAAAATAAATGCCTGCATCCCCGTAGGTAAACGGTGTCGAATCGACTCTTTCTTCAGGAACCCTTTCTCAACTGAAGGAACGTTGTAATCCGATGCCCATGCTTTTGCCTGGTTTTCACTCCGAAAATCAATATCTTGTGCTTTCAATGCCAATCGAATTGCAGTATCGTCCAGATAAAAATCAATGCGCTCGATATCGAAGTTGTACAAACCGCGATTTACAGGCAGATCAGCGCCCCAATAGCCCTCAACCCGTTCGTAAACCACAAAACGTCCAGCTTCAAAGTCCTTAACACGGTAAGGTCCGCTGCCGAGCGGTGGCTCCAACGTCGTGCTTGCAAAGTCCCTAGATTCCCAATAGTGTTTTGGCAAAATTGGCATTTGTCCAACAATCAGGGGCATTTCCCGATTTTCTTCTTCGTCAAAAGTGAATTTAACGCGTCGGTCAGCCAGTTTTTCCACCTTGGCCACGCTGGCGTAATACCGACGGAAAAAATCCCTGCCTTGAGTTGTCAACGTCTCGAAAGACCAAACGACATCATCTGCAGTAATTGGCTCATCATCATGCCAACGGGCTTCTGGCCGGATGTTGAAAATTACCCAGGAACGGTCCTCTGGAACCTCCAACGACTCTGCGATCAAACCATACTCGGAAAATGCTTCATCATCACTGGTGGTCAGTAAAGTTTCAATTGATCGCGTGGACACTGCGTTACCCTTGGGTATATGTCCATGGAAGCTGTCAAACGTACCTCGTGCAGCGGTTCGAAGCATGCCACCTTTCGGGGCATTGGGGTTCACATAATCAAAGTGCTGAAAATCGGGGCCGTATTTCAACTCACCGTGCATCGCAAGTCCGTGTACCGGCTGTGGCGACTCGGCATAAACCACCCAACTTGCAATGATGAGAAGCGCAGCCAGACTATTGGCGAGTAAAGTTCTGCAAGATGGCAGTGGGAGTCTAGGTTTAACCATGCAATTCTCCAGTGACCGAAATTAGAACAGGTGAGGTTTGATGTTGAAATTCTAACATTGCACAGATTTAATCGCATTAATTTTTGTTCATGTTGAATTCTTGGTAAATGATAGTGGTAATTCAAGCCGTTCCCATTCTAGCGAATGTCAATGTGGAACTAAGGATTGTAATGGAGAGTCTAGGTCACTCCACTGGCACACGATTGAGTGCTTCTTGCAGAGGATGTCTCAGACGATGAGATACTCCCTGATCGAGAAGTACCTTCATACGCAGTCAGGCACTAACGTCCGGTCGCTGATCATCTGGCAAAGAAGCAGGACTGGCACAAATAGAACTGCCGGCATAGCGTAGCACTGTAACAACAGCTTCCCGATCAATCTGAAATTCGCGGACGAATTCGTCAAGTGATACTCCGTCTGCAAGCCAATCAAACAACTGCTGGACAGGAAGACGACTGCCGCGGAAGCAGGGAGTGCCACTCATCCGTACAGGATCCACCCAAACCGCCTGATCAAGTGTCATCAACCTGTCAGGTTCCGATTTGGCAATAGTTTTCATTTTGACGCTCCGATAGTCAAGCCAGCATAGTAATCTGCCAACGATAGATTATAGGATTTGGTTTGGATGCGCACCTTGTATGCGCCAGGATAATCCCAATTTACTGTATTCGATTTTGGGGTGTGGCATCATCAATGATGATGAAACCAGATTTCATTGGCTTCGGAGGGCACTAAAGGAAATTATTCGAACCTCTGCGAAACTCTACTTCAAAACACGAAGTCTAATTGCAACAGAAAATTTGAAGGCCAGCCGCTCACCCCTTGCAATTGAAGGAATGTCAGATTTTACCACCACGATTGAGCGACAATTTCTATCGAATTGAATTTTATGTTTTAGCTGTTTTAAGTGAGTTTCTTCGCCGCATCACGAGCGTTCATAACCGGTATTCCCTGAACCTCGCCGAGTACAAGCATGTGTTTTTTGTCACCAGACACGATCATATCAACATTTCCAGCTATAGCAGCAGCCACAATTGGATTGTCATCAGGGTCGGAAGATATTTCTACTTCCGGAACATCAGCAAGTATATGAGCATATCCGTCAATGTGTTGAAGCATTGTGGCCACTTCCTCGGCACGTATAAACCTTTTCAGTTTAGGTCGTGCCAATACGCGCCTGAGTTCAGCAATCTGCACATTTGTGGTTACAACTTCTATCTCACCGTTCAACCACGCTTGATACAAACTGTCAGGCGAAGTTCCCTTAGTGATTAAGGCACTGATGAGGATGTTCGTATCAAGAACGAGTCTCACTGACGGTGCGAACCTCCTCGTCAATCAATGCCTGAATTTCGTTCTGATCAAAATTAGCATTTCTTTCTTTGATTTTTGAAACTGTTAATTCAAAAACCCGGCGGCGCACAGCGGCATTAACAAATTCGGACAGATTCTGAGCACCTTCACCATTGCGATCAAGAAAGTCCCGGACTGCACGATCAGTCGTTTCTGGTATCGTTATTTCCCATATAGTCATGGCAAAAAAAATAATCAATGACGAGCAAGTGGGTTCGTTTTGACTACTTGCTACAGATAAATATTGGTCTGGTTGGATGCAGCAAAATTCTAAAAGTTACAGGAACGATCAATCTACATCTGTAATTATTTTAACCCCAAATGTCTTCCTGTTCGAATTTGTGCCTTAGTTCACCTACACATTCGTTGGTCGCAAAAATTTGAACCATGGGTTATAGTCAATATCACACATTTACCTATGTAGCTTAACTTTCATGAAATTGATTAGCGGGCACGGTCGAATCGTATCCGAACCTTTGCAATCTTCAATTTTCTATTCAAAGTCCGACCGTCACAAAAGACAACACAGTAGTTCTATTGTTTGCTACCACATACTTGTCGATTGAGCACTAGATCGTTATCATCCATAGCACTAATGCCATCTTGGAGCAGCTAACCCGTAATTCGCTTGCCGCCAATACATCTTACTCACCTTATTTCGACTATGGCGGGGTCATTTTGTTCTGACACAAATTTCTTTTGCCTCGATAAATTGGTTTGAAGCAACATATAGCTTATGCAGTAGGAGATAGTATCTGGTGGGCCTGGTCTGAGTGTATTTGAACCCTGTCGACTATCCAATAACGCGTTAATTTAACCTCCACACCTCCCCAGGTTCCCAAACCTAATCGGAGTTTTTATTTGCAACGATTGATCTGACAGGCGGCAACATGAATTGACCCAATTGCTGTTGCAGCTGTTCTAGCGAATCAGGCACAGAGCCGTCTTCTGATTTCCGCAGAAATCCTTGCTACTGCGTGCGCTTCAGTGGATCGTCTGCGAACTCCCGTGGCAAAGCCAGCGGAATGTCTGTCGGTATCAGCATATTTCGTGAGTTGAAACGCCGCTCCGATTTAGAAACCGCTCATTCGCACAGTGAATCATTGTCGACTGGACATCTTTGCTGGAATCGTTAGCCAATCGAACTAGTTGGTTCCTAACAACCCACTCACTATCGTTCTTGTTTGAACCTTTCATACGATGGCTTCGAAATACGGTCTCATAACACTGGCTACTCGATTGATTTCCGCAAACCGCCAGATTTCGTCGACAGTGGCTTGTTTACGAGATAGACATTCCTTCAGTGCTTCAATCGCAACATCAGTCCCCACCTTGTTTCGATGCTTGAAACAATCGGCAACCGTTTTGGCTGGAATTGTAATTGGCACCGATACCCCTTCGATCCTATGGCGCTCCAAACCTACCGAAAGTGATTCAGAACTGGAACGAATGACCCGCAACGACACGGGTGAACTCAGAGGAGTCCATCTGCCATGTTCAATAAACACCCAAACCTGGTGTGGCAGTTGAGTGGTCAACACGTGGAACTGGAGTGCTGACAGAAGGCAGATTACACCGTGTGGAATCACTTTCGACACCATTGCCAGACTGTGCGAAGCGGATATTTCTGCTTCTGCGTATTGATAGATACCGCGTCCTATTCGCAATATCACACCCTCATCCTGAAGCCGCCGCAGATACGTATGCGGCACACCTGCAGCATAAAAGTCTTTAGCCCGCAGTATCTCACCGCTAAGTGCTAATCCCAAAGCCCGATCTCGCAATGTTTCTCGTTTCAAAAGACTTGATGTTCTTTCTACTATATATTAGTTAATTATTATATAGTAATCATAACATTATTGAAAACTTCAAGTGATCAGAATCCAGCAATCAAAAATACGACGGATGATTGTGTAGTTGGCTCTTCAATTGGCAGCAAACTTGAAGAACTGGTAGGCACGGTCGCAACGTATCAGAACCTCTGCAACCCTCAAATTTAAATTCGAAATTCGCCTGCTTCTAAAGGCATAGGGGTTCCTGTTTGAGATTACAAGTATTTTGAATCGCTAGGGGTGTGTCTCACTTTCAATTTGCCGCACGCAGACCCTTACTCGCATCAAGCGTCGGCAACTGGATAATTTCTGCTCCAATTTTTTCCTGTGCCAAACGCAATTCGTAGAGTTTTTGGAGGTTGAGCCAAAACTCTCCAGAAGTTCCAAAGTATCGCCCTAGTCTCAAGGCCGTATCACCGGTTATTGAACGCCGACCGTTGAGAATCTCAGTGATGCGGTTCACTGGAACCTCAATCTGACGCGCCAATTCGGCCGCACTCATACCGAGCTCGTCAAGGTCCTCTCGCAACGTCTCGCCGGGATGGATGGGTTCACGCATAGCAAGCTTCCTCAATTCTAATGATAGTCCACAATTTCAACATCCGTCGGCCCTGAGCTGTCTTCGGGCCACCTGAAACAAAGCCTCCACTGATCATTAATGCGAATGCTCCATTGTCCTTTACGATTCCCTTTGAGTAACTTAAGATGATTACCTGGCCTATCGAGGTCGTTAATACTGATCGCGGAATCCAATTGATCCAGTTTGCGTGAAGCAGTTCGTGCGAAACCAGAGTACGCTGCAACGCGCATGCCGTCGTAAAAGACCTTCGTTTTCTTGTTTGCAAAGCTGACAATCACCCCTTCGTTTCGCTCTCATGGAATTCACGACTTTTCAATTATAGATAGCATTATGCATTACGTCATGCGCATTCGCAGTCCGTTGCAACCTACGAATGGGTAGCCCACAATCACTACTCCGACAGATTCGACTGTGCTTAATGTACTGGGGATTTCGATTCATGTTGTGTCTTGGTGGGCGCGAAAGGAGTCGCGGTAGGGAAGCATGTTGCCACACTCCCCTGTACCATTTATCCCGGTACTAATCGACTTACCATTATCAGTTATACCTTTATTGAAGTTTCAGGCCATTTCACTTGGAACGGAGTGCGGAGCACGAAGTGGAAAGCGAAATGGCCTGGTGTCAGACTTCAGTATTGACAACCTTATCAATGTTGAAATATCAACTGATGCAGGCCAACAGTCGAGAGCAACCTACTCCCCCTGTGCCTTTGTTGAGCACCTTGGGGGGACCTGTGCCTCGATTGTTCGCCGCAGTGGAAGCCCAGTAGGAAGTTTGTGCCTGGAGCACCAGTACAGGGACCGGATCAAGCGCTGTGGCAGCCGAGCCTGGTGGATGTTTCAGTTTGCTTTATTCAGGAGAGAGGATCATGAATGAGTACGAATTTTTCGTTGGCGTTGACTGGGGACGAGAGCTGCACCAGGCCTGCCTGATCAATGGTGAGGGTGCCATCGTGGCAGAACGTGGATTTTCGCACGGCGGTAAAGGATTGAACGAGCTCACAGAGTGGATTTCGAACAACACGGGCGATGCGGCAGTTGCGGTTGGCATTGAGATCCCTCATGGCCCGGTGGTGGAAACCCTGATGGAGCGCAGTTTTGCTGTGCATTCGATCAATCCGAAGCAGTTGGACCGGTTTCGCGACCGCATCTCACCGGCCGGTGCCAAGGATGACCGCCTCGATGCGCAGGTGCTGGCCATCAGCCTTCGTACCGATAGGCATTGCTACCGTTATCTGCAGCCCAGCTCAGCCGAAATAGTTGAGCTGCGAGAGCTGAGCCGCATCGCAGATGAGCTGACCAAGGACCGGGTTCGCCTGGTTAACCGGATCGGCCAGCTGCTGTGGCGCTACTATCCGCAGTTCCTTGATCTGGCAAAAGATCTGTCCAGGCCGTGGATCAGACAGCTGTGGCAGCTCGCACCGACGCCGGCACGCGCCAGGCACCTCAGAAAGACGACCGTTGAAAAACTGCTGAAAAAGCACCGAATCCGCAGAATCAGTACTCAGCAGGTGTTGAACATCCTCAAAGACCCTGCCATCCAGGTCGCAGCCGGCACCGAGCAGGCGGTGTGTACGAGTCTCAAGGTTGCTTTTGATCAGCTTGAATTGAATCAGAACCAGACCCAGAACATCAACCGACGCATAGACGAGCTGATCGAACAGTTGACCCGGTCACCACCGGATGAAACGGGAATAGACTGGCAGCGTGACGTGGCCATCCTGTCCTCAATTCCAGGGGTCGGACGAATCGTCCTCGCCACGCTGCTTGCCGAAGCCTTCAATCCGTTGCAGCGGCGCGACTTTCAGGCACTCAGATGCCTGTGTGGCGTGGCCCCGGTGACCAAACGTTCGGGAAAATCCAATCGGGTCATTCGCAGGCTCGCCTGCAACGACCGGCTGCGCAATGCCATCCATTATTGGGCGCACAGCGCCTCGCAACATGAGGAAATCAGCAAAGCCAAATATACCACACTGCGTGCACGGGGACATTCGCATGCCCGGGCGCTCAGAAGTGTTGGAGACCGGCTCCTCAATGTCGCATGCGCAATGCTGAGAAATCAAACCGAATTCAATGCGGATTCGAAAAATCTTAACATTGCTGCTTAATCTTATGAGACCCCGACCTATATCAATGTCGAATCAGCCAGCAGTTTTGGAATTCGCTATTTTGACGGATACTTTACCGCCATATCGGACTTGTAAAATGGTAGGAAGTCCCCGCACAGATCCGTACGTGCGCGTTAACGCATACGGCTCCTACCTTGAGTGATTGACGGCAAACCGAGTATTCGGCCATGGGTGCAGAATCTCGACAGGTGGCCAACAGGCATGCACAATCTGATCGAGACGAGATCCGCGGAAACAGTCTTTTTGCGACCGCATCAGCTTCAAATTCGTTCGAATCGTATTGTTTTGAGAATTTTCGAGCAAGAAGTCATTGGTTTCCAGCCAGTGGACGAGATTGGTGTCGGATTTCAATAGAACCCCTCATAGATAGCGGAGATATTGTCAAATGTAGTGCGAAGTACGTCTTCCAGTTGTCGTTGCCAGTCTTGGTCACCCCGCAATCTAAACACGTCTGCCTAAACTTCGTATCCGGCCGCGGTCAGTCGCAAACTCAACCATATAGCAAATGTATTGTCCTCCGGATTTGCGTGGTTGATGAAAATCGGGTCGCGAATAGGCGTAGTCACTCTACAGGACTCCAATCATCATCGTATAAACGACAGACTGGAATGCCGCCATCATCTATGGGTGCAATGATTAAATGCATAAAGAAATCACTAACCCCGTAGATTACACTATGGGATTCAGTTCGCCGTTC
The DNA here is from genome assembly GCA_022823625.1 of Gammaproteobacteria bacterium. Lineage (GTDB taxonomy): Bacteria > Pseudomonadota > Gammaproteobacteria > Arenicellales > JAJDZL01 > JAJDZL01. Next base: position 137,280 of record JAJEHQ010000024.1, on the reverse strand, counting down.
ACAAGAAAACCGTTAGGAAGCTGACATTGACGGAAAATTCAAGAACTTTCGGTTAACCCCAGCACCGCTCATATTCATTTATACGAAAACTACTCAGATTCATCAGTGAATTGGTTATAACCTCGACCTCGTACGTGCGGCTCGTCATTTAACAGTGTTCGCAATTTTGCCAATTCTTGTAAGTCCAAATTTAGTACGGTAGCAACCGCTTCATCCCATAGCTGACGTACTTCACATTCACCATCTCGAAATTGAGGTACCTTCAAATCCTTTGTTAGTTCCCAACAGTTTAGCAATAAACGTCGGATGCGATCATTTCTGATATCGGGAATCTTAAGGTTTCCAACTTCAGTTGTACTGTATGTTGGAAACTCCAATGATCTACCAGGATAGCGCATCAGTTGCAGACGACCAATAGTTGAGTTAATGAAAACTGCTAATGCTTTGCCTTCATCGGGAGTTAACCCTTCAACCGGAATCCAACCATTGCCAACATATTTCTCATTACTCGCTGTAGCAGTCAGTCTCGCTGTGCTATTTCTTTGCCCAGCTGTGACCAAAAGATGACTGGCCTTTTCCAAGATCTTGTCATTTTCAGGAGTTGATTTGTTCAGGCCATATAAGTATTCATTTTCCTCTTGCTCAATTTTGGGTTTAGGCATCCAAAATTCATCTGGCCGACTCTCGATAAATGTTTGGCCTTCTGCGCCTTTAGACTTTAATATTGGAAAACTACCTGGGGTCCCAGCATCCACATGTTGATAAGACCCACGCAGCGTTTGACCAGTTGCTGCAGGTGAGAATCCAGATTCGGAGATTGATTTCAATTTATATTCATTCGCAAACCTCGCGGCTACTTCAGCCAATTTTGGCGAGCGCCATATTGCTGCAGACCAGTCGCCGACATTAATCCGCTCAGCAGGCCATTCCGAAATTTCTCCCCAACCATTAGCAATAGCACCTACACCACAATGAAGAATGCAATTGTGTAAGTCGGTAACTTCTTTTTCATCGATTGGAAAACGGTCGAGATTAACGATCCTGGTTGGAGTTGAATCGTTTTTTGTAGTTCTCTTAGCAATGACAATACTCTCATTGATATTGGTATTTTGACTCATGTTTATTTGACCTGGCAAATGACAGGTAACAATACTGTGAATGTGGTACCGTTGAGCCAACAACACCCTTTCGTGTAGTCCAGATGGCGCTGAGAGTGCAGTAGTCGGAATTACCATCGTTAAAATTCCATTGAATTTATCGAGGCACCTATCAGCTAATGCCACGAAAAGCGGTCTAATGGAGTTCTTATCTACAAATTTTTCCATCTGTGAATCGTTATCCACCAAAACATTTTCCATAGCGTCTGCTCGAGAACGCAACTGCTTTTGAACGCCTTTTGGAAATTTTTCACCCATACTCGTTCGGTTAGTAAAAGGTGGGTTCATGATTACGATTTGAGCATTGCTGACAGCATCCACTGCATCTTCTAATTCTGCGTCCCGATTTACCTCCCAAATGTGTTGCGATTCGATTTGTTCGTCCGAAAGGTTGACTTCTCCAACTCTGGGTACTATTGCCTTTTGTCCCAGTAACTCCAGTGTGCCAGCTGACACGACAGCAGTATTGTCTTTTGAAGGACCGTAAGGCATCAGATGTAATCCCATTGACCGATAGCGAATATCTTGATTTCCCGCGGTCAGTTGCGATGCAGCTAACTGTAGTGAAACCGGATTGATATCGAGCCCTTTGATGCTGTCTTCAACTGCAATTTTCTGAAGACCAGCAATCTCAAATTCGTCAACTTTCTTTTCCCTTGCACGGTGTTTCATTTGAGTCAAGATAGCAGCCAGCAATGTCCCACTGCCGCAAGCAAGATCAACAATCTTACAATTTCGCCAAACATTTGAATCGGTCCAATCGACATTACCATAAGCATCAAGTGTCAGACGCGCAGCTATGGATGCTGCAGTGGGTCTAGTGAAGTAAGCTCCATCGCTAGCCTGATTGCCCATTACTCGGTTAAACAGTGGACCTGCGTGGTCAGCACCCATATCAGCGTAGGTCTCGGCTATTCGTTCTGCCTCAGATGCAATATGACGAAGTGCTCGCTCCATTCCCGCTAGTTTCCCAGTATCCTCTACTGTTTCGATGATTCCAACTGCTGGCTCTAAAACTGGCCGAAAATCATGCCGCATTATCCGTTCCCACTCCCGGCGCAATTTTGTTACCACATTGACATCGTTCTTTATGGAAGATAAATCGCTAACTCCACTTAACCAGTGACCATGCGCGATTCGCTGATGTAGCATCGCTGCGTTCATCATCAATAATGAGGAAATTGTGACACCATCGGCCTGCTTTTTTTGTGCCGCTGATTTTAAGTTTGTCAACCCGAAGTGTCGGTTTAATGTCGGCGCAAGTTCGTCTCCCCGCAGATGCAGGGCAGCTTCCTTGATGCTGTCTTCCAAAATGTTGAGGTCTCTGACTATTCGGTTGTGAATCAGTCCCGATTTCGACAGTAAATTCATCTTAATGGAATCCCCAAATTTATCAAGACGAGTCATCTTTAGCATTTGCTGGGCGGAATCTTCTACAATTTCCTGGTGAGTCCTGCGTTTCCTTTTTTCCTTCTTTTCTCCAGTTGGTAATCGCGTACCGGTGCCTTTGTTGATCATATCCCTGGCTTTCTTCTTGGTTTTATCCATGTCTACTTTACCCGGCATACCATCAGATGAGGGTTTGTCTCTTGCGACACTATCCATTCTTACTTCGATACTCTTGTCTTCATTACTCTTGCCTGCAACAACCAATGTTGGTTCAAGGATGGCAGTCTGTACTCCAGAGGGTTTTGGTAACGAATTCACTTCTGAAATCGGCAGAAATTCTTCATCTACTGTAGTTTGACCCGTCAACACGCGTTCCACCGCGATTTGTGAATCACCCGGCGCTCCAACATGCAAGCGGTATTTGATTCGTTTCTTTTCGTGCTCAGCGATCGCGATAATGGTGTGTATCTCCTCTGGCGATGCTGGGAGATAGAGTTGCATCAATTCAGTCAGTTCATCTTCAATACGACTGTCATGAGCACGTAGAGCTCGCAATATCTGTCCCAATTCCTGCCAACCTTCCTCAGGAGCACTGGAGCTTATCCAATCTTCCGGAACTACATTTGGTGGGATAAGAATAGGACAAATAATGTAGCCAAATTGCTTACCTGGAGCGGTTCGCATTGCACGACCTACTGCCTGTACGACATCAACTGGACTCCTCCTAGATTCAAGAAAGGCTACCGCATTTAATGACGGAGAGTCAGTTCCTTCCCCGAAAATGCCGACATTAATTATTCCATACGGTTTGTCTGGGTGAGCTTCTCCTAGACGACGTATTGCATTTTTTCGTGCCACTACATTGCTAGTAGCATCAAGATGCTCAAGTGAGAACTGCAATGCCTGCTTCCCACTCTGATTTTCGTCCATCCAATTCTGAAGCCAATTTCGCACTACATCTGTTTGCAGGTCTTCCGCCATATTCTTTGATTTGTCTACCGTATTCATAAATGCAATGCAAGATTGAATGTGAACATCATCCTCTTTTTGATTCTGGGTGGCGCCACCCATGGCCAAGGTGAATGCAAGTCCTCGGAGGTAGTCAGCGGAAGTTAGGCGGCGTCGACCTTTACTTTGTGTGCTTATAGCTAGCTTATAGGCAGCTTTGTAAGTAGTCGGGTCATTAGTACCCAGCGCAATAATTCGATAGTCAGATAGCCAACCGTTTTCAACAGCCTCTACATAACTCTTGCGATAAAGTTCAACACCAAATATGTTTTCATCATCCATCGTTCGGACAATCCAAGCGCTTTCTTTATCGGCTGTAACTTTACTAGTGTCAAATATGCGAGGAGTTGCCGTTTGATAAATTCGAAATTTAGCTGGAAAGGCTTTGTTGTCGTGGCACAGCGTGAAGTCACGAATACGTTCTTCCTCTTCTGTAAGTTTTGCACTAATAGTCCGTCGTTTCCGTCTTATTCCGGCTGTCCTATGTGCTTCATCCGCCACAAGAACGTCAATCGATTCACCACATTTTTCGAGTGAATTTGCAATCGCTCTTCCACTTTGATAAGTTCCGAAAACTACGCTAACTTGATTTGTACCAATTCCTTGCTTGATCCACTGTGCAATTTCATATGAATCTGTCGTAACTTTACCTTTTACATCCGACGCACTGACGTTGCTGTTGTCCAATGTAGGATCTTTTGCCGTATTCCGAGAACTTTCTTTTTGGGGGTCGTATCCTGCAGTTTTATCTGAGCATACAGCAAGTGCACGAATACTAACTTCAGCATTCTGTAGATACTCACTCCTGATTTGAGCAACAAGTGCGATTGAGGGACACATAACAATTGACAAGCCCCTTTGAGGTGTCAATTGCTCAATTATGCGTAATGAAATTCGAGTTTTTCCTGTGCCGCATGGAAGAATAATCTTGCCACGTGCCTGACCAACCGGAAGGCCTCCACTTTTTGACTGAGCATGTTTCCTAAGCAGGCGTACGCTCGTGTCGATAGCCTCTGACTGCATACAGGTTTTTGTTTGTTTCGCAAATTCTTCTCCTTCAGTGTGAGGCTCACAATGAGCGCATACTTCGACTGTATATGGAGTTTGTTGTTGCAAAAGATCATTTACGATGTTGACTAGTTTGATTGGTTTGTGAGTTATTGAGCTAACATGTTTTAGGTTGTCACCAAATCGACAGTTCCCATTTGTGACAACCCAGCGTTCAGCCCAAAAATCCGTCGCGGACAATCCAATAAAAGTACTTAATTCATCAAAGCTAATCGAACTCCCACTGTTTGATTCGTCTAGCTGACGAGATTTACTCTGAATAGCTATGAATTCACCGTCGCTACGACGGACTGCCACTAGATCAATGCCCAAGTCCTTTTCAGTCGATTCTGGAAAGTGGCGCTTGCGGTCGTCCCAGTTTGCCCACGGCTGGCATTTCGCTATATCCCAGTCCTTAATCAATTCTGCCGTGTCTTCAATAAGTTTCTCCAACCACTCTCCATCGGTCTGCTGCGGTCCCATTTCAGCCGCCAATTCAATTGCTTGTGAAATTACTTCTCGATTAGTTTGGTTTTGTTTCATAAACTTTGTTTGCGTAGAATATCTGTCGGATGATTGGGCTTGATTGGGACAAGCAACCACTCGAGTTGAAATAACAGCAGAATTTACCGAAAAATTGCAGGGGTTCGAAATGCAGTATTATTTGTAACGAATATAACTAAATCAACATGTTATCAATACGAATCGATAAACTCAGGAAATTCTAATGTCCTTCAATCTCCAGAAACCAAAATTGACCACATTGAACCCAATTGAATTCATATGATTTTTCAAGTCTAATATCGATCTTTTTTCCGCCTATCGGAGTCTCCAGGTGTATATCTCCTACTTTAGTACCATGTGAAATGTCATAGTCCCAACACTTCCCACTCTTTTGCTTGGGATGCACATGCCTTATAAAATCATTCATGACGAGAGAAACACCTCGATCAAACTCTCCATAATTGCAATACTCTTCAAGTAAGTGTAGATCGCCATAGACGTCTTTCATGAAAATATCTGATGCTTCACGCTGCCCACCTGACGAAGTTTTTTGCCGATAGCACTTCATCTCAACAGCAACATTGTGGTAAAGACCGTGAGAGTTCTTTCCTTTCAATACCAGATCAATTACACGGTAATTGTCATTAACCCTCACACCTGTCTCCAATTCGAATTTCACATTTTCATCCTCATGAAAACAAATAAGAGGAATCACCTGTTGCAAGATATAGGTGTAATGAAGCTGCATTGATGCTTCTTTGTTGATTGGTAACAGCTTGGCGCCTGTTTTTTCCCTGAAAATTTGCCATGCAAACGAAATACTTTTTCTAAGCCTTTTTTCGAAGGTGCCCGTTAGTAAGTTCAAGTTAATTTCTCCATCAATTATTCAGCTAGCTACAATTTATCCTTAGGCCAGAAGCATTTCGAGCTTAGATGGTAAGTTCGCATGCATGGGCAACTATTAGAACTCTTGTAGATTCTCAATATGTAGTGCTTCGGCGTTTTGCCTATGAATCTGATTCTAAATCCTGTCCATCGGGTTCTTCGCCATTATTACTTCCGATAAACAGTAGTGCTTCCCGTACCTGGTCATCTGCGAAACGGATATCCCAGCGCTTCTCCATGAATCTAATCAGCCGAATGCCTCGCTCAAGAATCTCATTGGGTCCCCAAGTTTCGCAACGGGAGACTTCGATTTCCGAATGCGACCCATCTGCATAACCGTTACGAGCTTTAGTGCCATCACGGTTTAATTTGGGGTTCTTTTTTTCAGCGAATTCGTCATTCTGCAACGAAGCGTTAATCGCAAGAGAAAGGAGTAACAGGTTACCAAGGCTATTGCAGTACTTCACCCTCTCTTGCTCACGGATACTTTCGAAGGTCAACCGCCACGCCGCCGTCTCGGTTTGCGGATAAACGTGCTCAATGGAAATTTTGTCATTCGGTGTCTTGAGCAAATCCGACCAGTAGACTTTCTTAGGGCGACCGCTAGGCAGCAACTCCAGTTCGTACTCGTAGAGGAAATAGCGCAAGCCGGACCAGCCATAGTAGCCCTGACCGTTCTCGAACTTCTTCTGAAGCAACAGATAAAAGTCGTCGTGTGCAAAATGACCATCATCCGTGAACGCGTAACTCATCCGGCGTCGCAGTCGCTCCTTTAGTTCCGTCAAACCTAACTCGCCACGGTCTATTGCGCGGACAGCATTGCTGAACTCCGAACTGCGATAATTCGAACGGGCTTGGGTTAACCGAAACAAAACGAAGACAAACCGTTCTATCTCCTTGAAGATACCAATACGCTGGCACGGATCTTCAAAATTCTTTAGAATCGCCATTAATAGTGGGCGAAAATACGCCATACCTAACCGATTCAGACGTTGAATCCATTCAATTTCTTTCGACGTCAAATCGTCAGACATCGATGGGTAGAACGTGCGGAACCAATGAACCGAAGATGCTTTGAGGCTTTTGACGTAGTCGCGAATGTCGTTCGGACGCAACTCAGCCTCAATCACCGGCCTGCTGCTTTCGACCTCGTCCAATCCGTTCTCGTCGTCCACTTCTAGGTCCGAATCAGATGTCTGCTCTTCGGCTTCCTCTAGTTCCACCCGTTGAACAATCTTGCGATGAACACGCTGTGGAGTGAACTGCTCCTCCAGCAGGAACTTGATGTAGTCTCGTCCCGTCTGCCGCGAAAACTTGAAATACATCATCCAGTGAGCTCGCAGAAAGTCGTTGTCGTTCAGCGGCTTCGACTTGTTGCGCCCCAACTGAAAATAAACTTCCTTCCAAGCGTCGTTGATTGAGTCTCGGAGATCTTTGTATTCCGCAGGATCCAACTCCGCATCAGTATAGAGCGTCGTAAGATAAATCAAACGATTCTTGAGCAACTCGAGATTTGATAGCGTCTTACCGCGATTGTTCATCGTCTCGAAGGCGACGAAAACATCGAATTCGTCTTTGATAATGTACTCGTTGAGCAGAAACCGTTTGGTCAGCGTACGGTATATGCTTCGGAGCCCTGAGCTTCCTTTTTCTTCGTGCCAGGCTCGCAGTCGCTCTTTAAAATATTGCTTCCCATTGCTAAGGTTGAGTGTATAGAACGTCTCACACACTGTACCACTATCCGACTCACCCAAAATGCGGTACCGCATGTACTCGTAGCTAGGATTGTCAACCGTGTAGCCGAATTTGTAAGTTCGAAAGGCATCCCCAGCCGGCTTCACTTTGAACAGAAACTTCTTTTCAACATCCGCGATGCTCAGCGTGTCCGCCAGGTAGATCTCCTCGTCCACCTGACCCTCGTTTTCGGGCAAGCTGCGAATCAACTCGACGAATGCTTGCAAAAACAGCGTGAAGGTCGTTAGCCGTTGCTGGCCGTCGACAATGTGGTACAGTTTGTAGGAATGGTCATCGACCAGCCAGAACTCCTTGTCATCCTGTCGAACTTCCGTGGTCGGAATATTTTTCAGAGTGAGCACGCCGGTATAGTGGGAGCGACCGTCTGGCAGGTTTGTAAGATCCTCCCAGAAGGCATCCAACTGCTCGCGTCCCCACGCGTAACCGCGCTGGTAGTCGGGAATTCGGAACAGCTTTTTTTCGAAGCAACTATCAAGTGGTTTAGGTTCTTCCATCGCAATACTCGCTGATTAGTGTGGCTCGACGGACTCAAGTATTGGCATGTAGTGGGCAAATTTCACTTCAACTCTCTTTGTATTTTTATCTGCAACAATGACACGTCCTTTGGTGAAATAGGCCTCCTCTCGAATCTGTGTGCCCCTATTTCGATCAACTGGGAGGAAAGCGGAATTAATAAACTCAATCCAGATAGCTGAAAAACCCCTCACCTGATATCTCAGTTCTCAAAATGGAACACAAGTGACTTGGTCAATCTTGCTGTGAAGAATTACTGGATGGCAAAACAAGTCAGAGTCTATTCGAATTTCTGAGAATTCCATCGAGCAACAAATCCCCTACCTGCTGGTGAAGGAAGATCTCGAGTCTTTGTCCAGCCAGTGGCCAACGGTAGACTTCGAATTGAACCCCTGCGACGGCCCAGTTGACTCAAAAACCAGGAAGCCATACCGATTGACAACCGGAACAGTTTCGGATGCCTGGCTACCAATCCCCACATCGCAAGTCCGCTACGTGACGGCCAGTCTGACAGACCTCGTTCAAAAATTTGGTTTCTCAGTGTTCGCAATAATTTCGGCAGTGGAATTCTGACCGGGCATACAGCCTCGCAGCGCCCGTTCAGCGAACATGCGTTGGGTAGATTCGCTGCATTCTGCAAACCGACTAGCAATGGGGTCCAGACTGAACCCATGGGCCCGGGATAGACCCAACCATAAGCATGCCCTCCGATAGATTGGTAAACTGGGCAGTGATTCATACAAGCTCCGCACCGAATGCAACGTAGCATCTCCCAAAACTCACCCTGCAACATTTTTGAGCGTCCGTTATCAAGTAAAACAACATGATACTCAGCCGGACCATCCATGTCACATGACTGTGCTGGGCCACTGTAAATACTGGTATATGAGGATATTTCCTGGCCAGTGGCACTTCGTGCAAGAATTCGTACAAAAACTGAGAGGTCTTTGTGCGAGGGAATTACTTTTTCGATCGAAGCGGTAACGATATGCACACGTGGCAAAGTACTGGTCAAATCACCATTGCCTTCATTCGTCACCAATACCGAAGCCCCAGAATCTGCCAGCAAAAAGTTTGCTCCAGTTATGCCAACATCGGCACTGACAAAGTGCTCCCTCAATACTGTTCGCGCTTCATTGACAATCGTCTCTACTTCTTCCACCCTTTCCGTCAATCCGTACTTCCCGTGATGTTCGTGAAAAAGGTCAGTAATCTCAGCACGCGTCTTGTGAATGGCGGGCGCGATGATGTGGCTTGGATTTTCCTTGGCTAGCTGGATGATATATTCACCAAGATCAGTTTCAATGACCTCCATACCCTGACTCTCTAGTGCATCGTTGAGGGCCATCTCTTCACCAATCATCGATTTTCCTTTTGCAACGCGCTTTGCACCCGCCTGTTTGCAAATATCGATGATTGTTTCAACACCATCCTCAGGTGTTGCCGCAAAGTGAACCTGTCCTCCGACGGCCTCAACCTGATCGGCAAACTGGCCAAGATAGTAATCAAGATTGATCAGAACATGATTTTTGATACCAACAGCTCGGTCTCGCAATTCGTCAAATTGCGGGAAATCTTCAACAGCTGCCAATCGCTTGTCGACAAAACCACCGCGTGAATTCTTTAAAGCGCCTTGCAGGCTTTCATTCAAAAGCGCTTCGCGGGCACTTGACTTGAATTTCGGTGATGCAACTTCCACAACTGCCCCAGATAATTAATTCCTCGGCTTGCCTATCGCTGAATTATCTCCGCAACCCGCCAATACTTCTGCAACATGTAATACGCGAATGTCACTGCCTTTCCGACTGAGGAAACCGGCAATATTCATCAGGCAACCAAGGTCACCACCCAATACCGTTTGAGCTCCAGTATCCTGAATGTTTTGGACTTTTTCCGAAACAATCTGCGTTGAGATCTCTGGATATTTCACACAAAACGTACCGCCAAACCCACAGCAGGCAGTTGATTCCCGGCACTCGGTCAGTGTCATGCCCTCAACCTTTCCGAGAAGTTCACGTGGCGAAGTATGAATGCCCAACTCTCGAAACCCTGAACACGAATCATGGTAGGTGCATGCGCCTTTATAAGATGCCACAATATCTGAGCTTCCAAACGCAACTAAGAATTCAGTCAGCTCATAAGTCTTGTCAGCGATAGCCTTCGCTTTGTTATAAAGATGGTCTGCTTCTTCAGAAAATAATTCGGGAATGTGAATCTTGATCATCGCGGCACAGGATCCGGATGGTGCGACGACAAAATCATATCCAGAAAATGTTTCGACTAATTGGCGGGCAATATTTCGAGTGCCCTGAAAGTCTCCATTGTTATAAAGTGGTTGACCGCAGCAGGTTTGGGAACGGGGAACGTCAAGCTCAAAACCTGCATCTTCAATCAGTTTTGCAGAGGCAAATCCAACCTCAGGTCTCATGAGATCGACCAGGCACGTTGCAAACAGCCCGACAGATTTTCCAGATGATTTGACTGTTTCAGCCACTTTAGCTTGAATTGTGGTGAAGAGCTAGTTTAGCAACTTACTAGGCAACCACAATGCGATCTCAGGAAACGCAATCACGAGTGTCAGTCCAACAACCTGCAGTAAAACGAAAGGAACAATACCCCGATATATCTGCTGAATCTTGACTTCAGGCGGAGCTACCCCTTTCATATAAAAAAGCGCGAATCCGAAGGGCGGTGTCAGAAAGCTGGTCTGCAGGTTAACGGCAACCAGGATTGCAAACCAATAGACCAGGTCAATTTTGTCAACATGGTCACCAAAGTCAAGCAATTGGACGATTGGGGCAAACACTGGCAAAACGATTAGAGTAATTTCAATCCAGTCAAAAAAGAACCCCAACACAAACACGATTGCCATCAGTGTAAATAGAATTCCCCATGCACCAAAACCGCTGTTTTCAACGATCTCGATGACGATATCGTCGCCGCCAAGCGATCGAAACACATAGGAAAACGCAGTTGCACCGATGAAAATGAAAAACAACATGGCACCTGTCAATGCAGATCGCTCTACTACCGATCGCAGCGTCGCAAAATTCAACCTCTTTTTCATTGCCGCCATCAAAGTCGCACCCGCGGCACCTACTCCAGATGCTTCTGTCGGTGTTGCCCATCCCGCAACAATCGATCCCAACACCAGTACGATCAGTAATACTGGAGGTATCAGGCCATTGAAAATCATTTTCCAAAATTCGCGGGTGTCCTGTGGCCCCAAGTCTTTCGGCAGTGGGGGCGCAAGCTCGGGTTTGATCGAACAAATCACAAAAATATAAACTGCGTAGATGCTGGCAAGTAGCAGTCCTGGAAAAACTGCTGCAACAAACAAATTGCCTACTGAGCGACCGAGCAGGTCAGCCATGATCACGAGCATGATGCTTGGCGGGATCAGAATACCCAATGTTCCAGATGCCGCAATTGTACCGGTAGCGAGAGGTATGTTGTATTGCCGCTGAAGCATGATGGGCAAAGCCATGAGTGTCATCATGACGACAGACGCACCAATGATTCCGGTCGTCGCAGCCATAATGGTTCCCATAACTGTAACGGACAGCGCCAAACCACCGGGCACCCGTCTAAGTAAAACCTGAAGACAATAGAGCAAATCGCGCGCGACCCCGCTTTTTTCCAGCATGGTCCCCATAAATATGAACATTGGGATGGCCACCAAAACCAGATTGTCTGCTATACCACTCCATATTCGACCAACGATGTTAAAAAACTCAATCGGAACAAATACATCCAGGTAAACCCCGAGATAGCCAAATCCTAAACCGATACCACCAAGCACCGCGGCTACCGGATAGCCGGAAAATAACAGTATCGCCAGTGCAAGAAACATGAACAGCGGCATATAGTCGATGAAGAAGTCAAGCATTAATTCGCTCCGTCATCGCTCTCCATTGACCGGTAGTTCCACCTCATCCAGGTGGACCGTCTCAGCCTTCTCTCTTTCGTCAACAATCTGAACCAAATCGGGAGTTCCAAAAATCTGGACAATCTTTCTAAAAGCCATACCGACGGCACTAAGTAACAGAATTACAAACCCGATAGGTAGCGCCGCTTTGATGATCCAGCGATAGGGCAACCCGGTCGCAGAGGCGGCCATTTCATTCTGTTCGAATGAACGATGCCACCAGTCTGCTCCGTAGTAGATCACGATGATGCAATAGGGGATAAGAAAGAACAGACAACCGATCAGTTCAATCCAAAGTTGCGATCTTCTGCTGAGTCGTTCCCGAACCAAATCAATTCTTACATGTGCATCTTTGAGATAGGCATATCCCAGGCAAAACAGAAAAAGGACTGCATGAATGTGCCACTCAAGTTCCTGGAGTTTGGTTGAGCCAAGCACAAGAAAGCGACGGGTAATGACATCAAAAACGATCACAATCATGAGCGCGATCGCGACCCATGCGGTCACTCTACCGATCCAGACAATCCAAGCTTCGGTAATCTCATCAAGTCGCAGTAAGAATTTCATGCCGATTCAGGTTTTGGCCAGCTAAAAAATTCAAACCAGGGATGCACTCAGGCATCCCTGGTTTTTGGAAAAGTCACCAATCAGGTGAGAATCCTGGTTTTACAGGTAACCGAGTTCAGCCCAAACGGAATACTGCTCTCTAAATGCCTGCAGATGATCCCAAACTCTTTTGAAATCAGGATTGGCTGCACTTTCTTCCGCAACCACTTCGAGCCACGCAGCTTCAAGCTGATCCAGAATTTCTTGTGGCCAGCGATGGATGTTCACACCCTTTTCCTGCAGCTCGATCAGTGCCGGGGACTGAATGGCTTCCCCTTCAAGCAGGCCATAACGAAAGTTGTCGCCGCAGGACAATTCAAGCCAGGCTTGTTGTTGGTCAGACAGAGCATCCCACTTTTCCTTGTTCATCAAAATTTCAAACAACGTGGATTGCTGGTGCCAGCCAGGAAAATAGTAATGATTTGCAACTTGGTAGAAGCCGAGATTCAAATCGATAGCTGGCATTGAAAACTCTGTTGCATCAATCGAACCGCGCTCAAGTGCTGGAAAGATGTCACCGCCAGCAATTAACTGGGTTGAAACTCCCATTTTCTCCATAACTTTTGCGCCAAGGCCAAAGAATCGCATCTTCAGCCCCTTAAGATCATCAACAGATGTAATTTCACTTCGAAACCATCCGGACGCCTCAGGCGCGATAACACCGCAGATCAGTGAATAAAGACCATGTTCGGCATAGATCTCATTCATCAATTCCTGTCCGCCACCAAAATAGATCCACGCACCATATTCACCGGCTTGGGGACCAAATGGGACAGCTGCGAACATGGCTAAAGCGGAATTTTTTCCATACCAGTAACCAGGCGTCGACCAGCATGCATCCACTGCTCCGGAAGCAACCGAATCAAAACACTCGGCCGGTGGGACAAGTGCACCAGGATCGAAATATTTAATTTCAAATTCACCACCGGATACTCGATCAATTGTTCCAGTTACGTGGTGACCAAGCGTTCCCAACTGTGTGAGATTCTGTCCAAACCAGCTTGCCATCTTCCAGCGAACTTTGTCCGCCGAAACTGGTGTTGAAGCGAGTCCGGCAAAGGTAAAACAGGCAGCAACAATGACTGCCATTACTTTTCGGGATAGCATAATTTATATACCTCCATAGATGAGTTGACCTGTTCTGCGGAATTGCAATACAGGTCTCAATGAAATACTCAATAAGAATACATTGACTAATGACTAGTGGATTATAGGAAAACTAAACTGTTTCCACGAAAAATTGACATCTAATCTAAAAAGCATAGTTCGTACATTACACTTTCCAGCTCGAAATTCAATTTTTAAGTACTGCTGAATTCACATTGATGAGCGATTCGCTTAACCAGTCAATTCATCTCGCTGACATCAGGAAGCTTCTTCGTGACAGCAAACCTGCATTAGTCGAAACTAGCGACCGTAGCGAGGCGGCAGTCTCATTGCTGCTCAGTGAGGACTATCAGGGAGCAAAGCTGCTGTTGATTGAACGCGCACACCGAGAAGGTGATCCCTGGTCAGGACAAATGGCGTTTCCAGGTGGACGACGCGAACTCCAGGATGAATCGGTTTTGGAAACCGCCATTCGAGAAACTGCCGAAGAAATTGGCTTTCATCTGGATGCCAAAAATCGAATCAGCCGAATAGATGATTTGGTAGCGCCTAGACTAAGTCACGCTCACGGATTGATCATTTCCTGCCACGTTTTTGAAGCGCGAAGACCAATACAATTCGACCCCAATGAAGAAGTCCACGACCTGGTCTGGATACCAATTGCTTATCTTCTACGTCCCGAAAGTCATACCGCCGAGTATCGACCTCCAGATTATGATGGGGTATTTTCAGGGTTTCGAATCGGTGATGAGGATAACCGCATCATCTGGGGATTGACTTATCGGATAATTTGCAGTTTCTTTCGTACGCTCAACTTGGCTGATTACTGATACGCATCGCATGAATGAATCAACAATTGGTGATATTTAACGCACCCGCCTCTTGCTATCTTGTCCATTCCACTAAAATATGCAATAACCATCTGAACTAATTTGCACTATAATCGTGATTACTTCCCTCTCGACTCCTGTTACCGACCGGTTTAACCGACCAATTCGGGATTTGCGCGTGTCAATCACAGACCGCTGCAATTTCCGCTGTGTCTACTGTATGCCGAAAGAGTTCTTCGGCTCAAACCATGCGTTCTTGCATCGTGCGGAACTTCTAAGTTTCGAAGAAATTGAGCGTTCAGTGTACGCATTTGTTGCGAACGGAGTAAAAAAAGTCCGAATTACGGGTGGTGAACCGATGGTGCGTCGTGACCTCACTGACTTGATTGCCAGACTTGCGGTGATTCCAAGTGTTGAAGACTTGAGCATGACAACCAACGCATCGCTGCTTACACATAGTGCTGCTGAAAAACTGTATGAGGCAGGACTTCGCAGAATAACGATTAGTCTGGATGCCATCGATAACGAAGTGTTCAGTGCGATCAACGATGTTAAATTTCCAGTCGCGCGGGTACTAAGCGGAATTGAAAACGCTCAAGCGGCGGGAATGTCTCCCATCAAGGTCAACATGGTAGTTGCGCGGGGCATGAATGAGAATGAAATTCTGCCAATGGTTCGACAGTTTCGAAACACCGATGTCATCTTGCGATTCATTGAGTTCATGGATGTCGGAAACACCAATGACTGGCAGATGGATAAAGTCATTTCAGCCAGAGAAATTCTCGACATCATTCATCGCGAGTTTCCTCTAAAGGCAGTCTCACCAACCTATCGCGGCGAAGTCGCTAAACGCTGGATATACGAAGATGGTGGCGGTGAAATAGGCGTTATATCGTCTGTAACGGAACCTTTTTGCGGCACCTGCAACCGTGCCAGACTTACAGCTGAAGGCAAGGTATACACCTGTCTTTTCGCAACTAGCGGATTTGATCTTAGAAAACACATCAGGGAAGGCGCTGACGTTGATCAGCTCACCGAGCTGGTTCGAAATCTTTGGTCCGGACGATCTGATCGATACTCAGAGCTGCGCTCGAATGCCACCGTCAGCCTACCCAAGGTGGAAATGTCCTACGTCGGCGGCTAGTTCAGCACCATCGTCGGACATTAATTCCCCGAAAGCGGAGCGATTTTTTTATTTCTTGACCAGATGCTCCAATAGTCGCGGCATCAATTCAACCAGATTGCATGGGCGGCTTCGATAGTCGAGCTGGAATTCAATCAACATATCCCAGGCATCTGCACAAGCACTGGCGGACCCAGGCAGGCAAAAGATATAGGTTGCATTGGCAACTCCGGCAAATGCTCGAGACTGCAGTGTTGAGGTTGCTATTTTTTCGTAAGACAAGACTCGAAACATTTCACCAAATCCGGATATTTCCTTATCCAGTAGCGGTCGAATGGCTTCCGGTGTGCCGTCTCTGCCAGTAACACCAGTGCCCCCTGTCGTTAAAATCACCTGAATTTCTGAATCAACAATCCATTGACAGACCTGCGCACGCACCTGATGAATGTCATCGGGCACGATCTTCTTGTCAGCGACGCGATGACCCGATTTTTCCACTCTACCAACAAGCAGTCCGCCTGATTTGTCATTGTCTTCAGTTCTGGAATCGGAGATGGTCAATACCGCAATTGAAACTGGAATGAAATCTCGAGAAGTATCTATCTTTGTCATCGTTGAAATTGTTGAAATAAGTAGAATCGGATCACTATGTAAATTTTAGATCATCAGCGTTAGTCGCCTGCGGACTGATTCGGTGCATGAATTACACCATTCTAAACCGATACAATTTAGCTAAACATACTTTGATCTTCACTGATCACTGAATAGTGCGACACAAATTTGTCAATATTTCTATTGAGGAGTCAACAATGTCAGAACCAGTCGTGGCGCAAAAAGCGCCGTTTGAGAAGCAACTAAAGCCCGGAACAGTTTGGTGGTGCCGATGCGGCCGGTCAAGCAAACAGCCATTTTGTGATGGATCTCATGCGGGAACGGAGTTCGAACCAGTCAAAGTGGAAATTGGCAAAGAAGGTAAGTACTGGTTCTGTGGCTGCAAACACACCAATAAACAACCGTTTTGTGATGGTACCCACAATTCCCTATCGTAGCATAGCTCGAAAGCTAGTCACTTCGATCACTTCTATCCAGCCCTGCGGAGTTGGATGACTAAAACCCACACACTGGCGCTGACCCCTGGAGACCCGGCAGGCATTGGGCCTGACCTTGTTGCTATGCTGGCCAATTCACGTACAGTCGATCGGATTGTTGTCATCGCTGACCACAATGTACTGACCGAACGAGCGAAGCTTTTAGGTAGAAATGCCAGTTTTAGCGATTATTTGCCTGAAAAGCGCGCACCAGGGGTTGAGATCATTCATATTGACTGCCAATTTCCAGTTACACCTAGCGAAGGTGATCATCGCCATTCCAGCTATCTCATTAACACTCTCAATCGGGCGGTTGAAGGCTGTCTTTCGGGAGAATTTGATGCGCTGGTCACTGGGCCCGTCAACAAAGAAAAGATGATGCAAGGCGGCTTCGACTTCTCGGGACACACCGAGTATCTCGCAAAAAAATCAGGTGCGGAGCTTCCGGTCATGCTGCTGATGAATCAGTCGCTCAAAGTTGCCCTGGTAACCACTCATGTTCCGCTCAGTGAGGTTCCGAGATACATCAGTCGTGAAAGAATTGTTGCAATTGTTCGGGTTTTGCACAAAGACCTTACGGAACGCTTTGGACTTGATTCACCACATATCGGAATTTGCGGTCTCAACCCGCATGCAGGTGAAGGCGGAGAACTCGGTAGAGAAGAAATCACCGATATCATCCCGGCAATAGACTCTTTGCGCGAAGAGGGAATCAATGCTTCAGGTCCATTCCCCGCTGACACCATTTTCACCTCTCATCAGCTATCGAATTTTGATGTGGTTCTTGCAATGTATCACGACCAGGGACTACCGGTCATTAAACACAGTGCATTTGGTAAGATTGTCAATGTTACTTTGGGGCTGCCGATCATACGTACATCAGTTGATCACGGTACCGCTTATGACATTGCGGGCCGCGGTGGTGCCGACGCCGGCAGTCTTCAAGCAGCGCTGGCACTCGCCAGCCAGCTATCAGCCAGAAGTCAGAATTGAGCGCAAGCCGCAAAAGAAAACGCTTGGGTCAACACTTTCTGGTTGATACACAAGTGATCGACGAAATCCTCATGCTGATCAGGCCGCAGATCAATCAGACACTCGTTGAAATTGGTCCAGGGCGCGGAGCACTCACGAGTCATCTCATCAGATATCCAGCTGAATTGCATGCCATTGAAATTGACCCGGGTCTGGTCCAGGAGCTACAAAAACTATTCAGCCGTGATGCTCTAACAATTCATCACGTTGACGCACTCAAATTTGATTACTCTTCTGTCAAACGCGAGGATCAGAGACTGCGAATTGTGGGAAATCTGCCCTATTCAATATCCACGCCATTGATGCTTCACCTTATCAAATTTACTGATATTATTGAAGATACGTGCTTCATGGTGCAGTACGAAGTCGCTGAGAGGCTTACCGCCAAGTGTGGAACAAGCCACTATGGTAGACTGACGGTCTGTGTCACCCGTGCTTTCGAAGTAGAAACAGTATTTCATGTTGAACCGGACGCTTTTTCACCTCCGCCAGAAGTGCGTTCGTCCGTTATTGTGATGCGACCAAAGCCCTTGTTAGCATTAGATGAAGACAGCGAACGCCTCTTTTCCGAACTTGTACGGCTAGCGTTCGGAAAGCGTCGCAAAACGCTGAGAAATTCCTTGAATGGTGTTATTGATGTTGCCATGTTTCAGGAAACCGGAATTGATGCTAGTTTACGAGCTGAGAATTTGAATGTCGAAGACTATATTGAATTGGCAAAATGCGCTGTTGCGAGAGATTCAGGGAGTAAAACGAAAGTACTGACTCATCATGATTAGTCGTGCCCTCATTGCGCTGGTATTTGTTATTTCGCTAGCAGTTTTACCAGCTAGAGCAAACTACTTTGACTGTAGTGTTGTCTATGATGAATTTGATCAGTTGATGCTGGCAAATTTTCTGATGGACCCTGAACGATACGTCACCAACATCAATGACTCAATATCAAGACAGCAATATCTTGAGTACCAGCAGAACAACTTCCAGCTTCGGTCTGAACGAAAAAATTCTGGGATCGCAGTGTTCAGGACCAATCAGAATACCACCGGGAAATTTCTGTACGCATGGGCTCCAAGTATTCGAGAACGGCTCATTCCACTTGAAATAACCGAATCAATCAGTTTTGGTCGGGTAAGGGACGGCTACGCACCGGTTCGAGCAACTTCGATTTACCTTACACCTGGATTCGCAGTTGACCTCGATTCTGCTCAGGTTGTTGAAACTGAAGAAAAATCTGCCGATTTGATCTATGAGTACGAAAACGAACAATACATCATTCGTGCAATTCCGCCTGCAGAGCTGTTTTTTCCGATTGAATCAATGTGTCATCAGATAACCGAATAGCGACAAGTTTCTGGTTGCAACATTCAAGCTTTCAAAATGGGCTATATATAAGAAAGTCACATTTTAAATTGTGAATCAACTCGTTCCTAGTTGATTAAAATTAGAAAAGTTCAGTCTTTGACTTCTTTGACTTTGACCTGCTGTCCGACTGCTCTGGCAAGTGCTTCAGGAGTGGCTGGAATACGGTTATCTTTGCGCAATTCCTGGCGCGTTGGCTGGTAGCGATTGGGCTTGATTTCGATGGTTGGTTTTGAAGGTTTGTCTCGCCTTGTCATTGTTCAAGCTCATTGATCGTCATACATAGTTCTATGGGAGTTTTCATCATCCGGCTCACAAACTCAAGTCACATTGAATTTGTATTCCTTTCCATTTTTCTATTCAACTACAAATTTTCTTTGAGTGGAAATTTGAGTTGTCAGCGTAATAATTGACTCTCTTAATTGGTCAGATTGTCCATTAGGCTTTCCAGCTCAGTAATCTCACAGGCAAAGACTTTGCTTTTGTTGGCCATATCTTTAAGCCTCTGGATTCGAGTTGTATTTGCTTTACCATTCAATTTTTGGTAAAACGCCCCATCTGCGATTGCAATAAAGAAAGTCTGCTGAAGCGTTGTAAGATTAGCTTCGATAATGAACATTTGCAAGTCCTTATACGCGCTACCCTGAGAACCACCACTGGATTTCGTGTATTTATGTGAAGCGTAGAATCGACAGCCTCTGTACACCCATTCAAAGTCTATCGTTTTCGCATTTGGATATGCACCTGACTCAATCACATTTCTATCAAGCACAGCACCGCCAACCAAATACAACTTGCAATTATGCAGATCTGTGAAGTTCTCTACGTTATCAATGGTCTCTATGAGTCTCGCAGCTTCCTTTTCGTGAAACTTCTGCTTAGCTGGATCTTTAGCGAATATCGCACTAAGTATTCGGTTCTCTTGAATTTCTTTAGCTACAGCATCTCTATCGAAACCATGTAGTTCACAGAAATTATCAATCTTCACATCCAATTCACCGTCTTTAACAGCTCTTGGTGTATCGTCAGTATTTACTTTATAAGCTTCCTTATAGGCACTTTCGTAATCATGAGGCATTGATTAGTTTCCTTGCTAAGCTAAATTCCATTCGTCTTCGATAGTAACCGTCCTTCCTAATGCCTTTGAATGGTGTCAGGAAAACATCCTGCGTTTCCTCTCGGAGCGTATCAATCATCCTGTTTAGCCGCGCTATGAGCCTGGGAATATTCTCAAACTCTCCGCTGATCCTTGTAAAGAACCTTGAGGACACCTTAATCTCGTAATCATCAATCTCGGAGGCATCACAGAATCTTATGGACGGTTCACGAGTATTGTCAAAGGAGATGAACCCTAATTCTCCAGAGGGGTCATTGAATCGCACTTTCAGCTTATTCATTGGATTAGGCAACTTGCTTTCCAAGTCATCCAAAATCCCGATGAACCTGTTATCGTAGTAAATGCTTATCTGCTCACTAATTTGTTCATTGAACAAGGCCAGACAAACAGGATTGTCCGTATCGTTGAACATGCTTCGGTCATGCAACAGGACATAGGCGTGAAGTCTTTCTCTGAATAGTCCGCTTTGAAGATAACTGGCAGGTATCAGGGCTGCTACGTGCGGGCAACCATTCAAGCACAATTCCAGGCAGTGCTTGTAAAGGTCATCGTATTGCGTATCAGGATAAGGCAGTTGCCTTCTAGTCGCTGAATTCCTTGCCAGCCATGGTGGGTTGGTCACACAAGTATCGAAGCCTTTTGGAAAGGACTCTATTGTGTCTCTCTTTTTGACATGCTCACTTGCCGGATCAATATCGTAAGAACTGAACTGACTGCATAAGCCGTCTCTTTCCAGCGTTTTGATGATGTTATTTGCGCCTGCAAATGGCTCAAGAATTCGCTTTGAAGCAAGATCGACATTGTTCGACCATTCCAGAAACGGGTCAAGTGCAAATGGATTGCCTCGTGTGTAATACTGTCCGTGCTTTCGCTTGATATTCATGCTAACAGTTTAGCCTGCATCAAAGCCAGAGACTAGTTCGGTATTGTCGAGTTCGTGGGCTTTGCGGAGACGGTGCGCCAGATGCCACGCTGTCTTTTGCGTAACGCCAATGTCTCGGTGCAACTTCATACTGGAGACGGCTTTAAGGCTGGTAGTCAGAAGATAGATAGCGATTGCCCAATCTTGATAACCGAGCTTTGAACCCTGCATGACCGTGCCAATCTTCAAAGAGAACATCTTCTTCTTGCCATCGCATCCCTTAACCCTGCAACGATGAGTCATGGAATGATGCTTGATGTTGCTCTGAACATCCTCAGAACCGCAATAAGGACACTTTGGGCCATCCGGCCATATCAGCTTTTCAAACCACTCACGAGCCTTTTCATCATTAGGGAACAAATTGTTTAACTGAACAAGCGTCATACCCTTTCGACACGATTTTCCTAGCGCTCTTTTCAAAACTATTATTCGTCTCCCATAGCGTCGAATGTGACTATAGTATAAACAATCACGCTGGCTAAATCAAGTCAAAATGTGACTTTCGTATATAAATTCGTTCAAAATCGAACTCATTCCGAAGAGTAAGCGTCGCTGATTTCCGGCATCGTCTTTCGAATCCATGCTTCAGCCTGCTGGTTCATTTCCCTGGGTTTCATTCGTTCTGGGTAAATGGGCTCACCGATTCTGACGCGAATGACACCGGGACGTTTGGTAAGTGCCCGACGCTGCCAAAAATCACCAGCATTGTGTGCCACTGGCACCAGTGGTGCACCGGCACGAACTGCAAGTAACGAAGCACTGGCGTGATAGGTACCGTGCTCACCTGGTGGAATTCGAGTACCTTCTGGAAACACAACAACCCAGCGACCTTCCTTTAAGACCTCAATTCCTTGCTTAACAACCTGTTCAAGTGCCTTTCTAACAGTAGCTCTGTCAATTTTGATCGGATGTGTTGCAGCGAGTCCCCAGCCAAAGAATGGGATATAGAGTAAAGATCGCTTCAACACCCAGGCTTGTGCTGGGAAAATTGTCTGATAAGCAATTGTTTCCCAAGCGGACTGATGTTTGGAAAAGATAACTGCCGGCTGATCCGGAAGGGTTTCAAGTCCCTCAACTTCGTGACGCAATCCACATATCACCTTCAACAGCCAGATGTTGGCGTGTGCCCAACCACCAATGACGCGCGAGCGAAAATGCGGTTCACAGAAATAAACTGCGACAGCCACTGGCCAATATACCAGCGTCAGCAAGATCAAGAGAGTCATAAAGAGAATTGATCGAAGCCTGATCATCGTGATACGCGGAGCTTTAACGGACAATATTCCGAATTTTTCATCCGGTTAACTGCTCGACTTAAGATCGAAATCGGATACTCGTAACGTGCCGTCAATTATCCTGCCCTTTCTTTGCTGGATTTTTTCCATTTTCTGCCAAAATGCCTGATTCAAATCAAACTTTGCAGCGATTGATGTTCCAAGCAGCAATATCAAGAGATCTGCGCACTCTTCAGCGATTTTTTCGGAACCCTGTCCTTTCGTAACTGCAGCGGCCACTTCACCCAACTCTTCACACATCAGCGCGATTCGAAATTTGAGATCATGCCCACCGGTATTTTGCATATCGTGTTTTTTGTGAAAGTCCTGCACAGCAGACAGCATTTCGTCATATGAATCGCGGTTCATGACTTGTCCTTTGATGATTGAAGTTTTGACAGATCTGCCACCTTGCAGAATAAGTTGTAGACGTAGCCGACCAAAGCGATACGATTTTCTCTGAGTTCAATATTCTCATCCATCACCATTACAGTGTCGAAAAGATCATCGATTGGATCTCTGAGCTGAGCAAGCATGCGAAGAATCGCATCAAAACCGAAGGACACCCTTAGCGATTCAACCTCCACAGCAAGGTGCTTCGCTTTGTTATACAGTGCTACTTCAGCCGGTTCCTGCAGCCGGTCGGAATCAACTTCTCGAGCATTCAAGGTGTCTACGTGATTCAATATATTGCGAATCCGCTTGTTCGCAGCAATTAAGTCGGAATACTCTGGCATTTCCCGAAAGCTTCTCACAGCCTTCATTCTTTTTTCAATTTCCAAAGGACTACTGGGTTTGAGTTCTATGACCGCATTGAATTCATCCGTGGCATAACCTTGCTCCAGATAGTAGTGCCGTAATCGTTCGAGCATAAATTCAAAAATATGCGTCAAGTCATCTTTCGTTGGAATCTGCGCATCAGCAATTTTCGAATCTTCCGCCTGTTCCTGATAGATATTTGCCGAGATTTGCAATACGTGTCGGAGATCCAGATTCAGATTGCGCTCAATGATGATGCAAAGGACCGCCAGTGCCATGCGCCGCAATGAAAATGGGTCACGGTCACCTTTAGCAACTTCGCCTGCACTCGTGAGTCCGACAAGTGAGTCAATCCGGTCGGCAATTGCGACAACTATTCCGACATCCGTTTCAGGCAACTCACCTGCAGCTGATACTGGCATGTAGTGTTCCTGAACTGCACGACAGACGCTATCTGGATAACCATCGAGCTTTGCGTAATATCGTCCCATAATGCCTTGCAGTTCTGGAAATTCCCCGACCATCTCACTAACCAAGTCGGCTTTTGCAAGTCGTGATGCGTCTCGAAAGTTGTCACTCGCAGTAAACACCTGATCGGCAATACGAACTGCCAACATTTGGATGCGCTCAGACTTTTCGGAATAGGAGCCGAGCTTGCGGTGAAATACCAGATGCTGCAAGCCAGGCAGCATGTCCTGCAGCGGTTTCTTGCAATCCTGCTCATAAAAGAATTTGGCATCAGAAAGCCGCGCCCGAAGGACCCGTTCATTGCCAACAACAATTCTGTTTGCCCGCTCTTCATTCGTAGGTGCAATATTTGCAACCGCGAAGAATTTTGGCTGTAAGACTCCCTTTTCATCAAATACAGGAAAGTACTTTTGGTGTTTTCGCATGGATGAGATCAGAACCTCAGGCGGCAACTTCAGAAACTCGGTGCTGAAAGTGCCGCAAAACGCAAATGGCCACTCCACCAGGTCGGTAACTTCATCCAGCAAATCATCATCCTTCATGGCAGTTCCCTGGAAACGATTTTCCAGCTCTCGCAACTGATTCTGAATTGTCTGTTTGCGTTCAGACCGATCTGCCATTACACGTCCTTGTTCCAATAGCACGGTTGCGTAGCTTCCTGCTTCTTTAAGCTGAATGGGATCAGAAGCGTGAAATCGATGTCCGAATGTCAACGAACCTGATTCAATAGTCAGGAGTTGACAGGGAATGACATGATTCCCATGCATTATCACCACCCAGTGGACAGGACGAACAAACTCGTGACTGAAATCTCCCCAACGCATGCGCTTTGGAATTGGCAATCGAGACAGAGCAGACTCTGCACATCTGGGAATCATTTCCTGGGCCGATTTACCGAATTCCTTATACCGGTAGGCCAAAAACTTACCTGACTCATTTTCCAGTGTATCGAGATCCTGAACGGTAACGCCACAACCTTTTGCGAACCCATGTGCTGCCTTCGAAGGTGAACCATCCTGCTCGAACGCCCGCTCTAGAGATGGACCCCGCTTGACTTTCTCTATATCCTGACTGCGAGTCAGAACATTTTCAATGATGACTGCAATTCTACGGGGTGTCGCATACCAATTTGATGCCGCATCAACTGATTCAATCAATCCAGTTTGTACAAGTTCGCGCTTAAGTTCAATTTCAAGCGCTTGACCAAGTTTGGAGACTGCTTGCGGTGGAAGTTCTTCGGTGCCCAATTCAAACAACAGTGGCATTGATGCGGTATCTGAAACATCAGCAGGTAGTATGGAATCAGGGTTTGATTCACTAGCTAATTTAACTGCAGGTTCTCGAAGCCGCGGAAAGTTCTTTGACTCACGGCTCTCGTAATAGCAAAGTGCAACATTACGAGCGAGGGCGCGCACCCGACCAATATAAACAGCTCGTTCAGTTACCCCAATCGTTCGTCTTGAATCCAACAGGTTGAACAGATGAGACGCTTTCAGCACCTGTTCATAGGCAGGCAGTGGTAAATCAATTTCAGTCAGTGAATTACAGGCCGCTTCTGCAGCATTGAACTGATGGAACAGGGTTTCCGTGTCGGCTGTCTCAAAATTGTATTTGGACTGCTCGTATTCATTTTGATGGTAGAGGTCGCCATAGCTGACATCATCGTTCCAAACGAGGTCAAAAATGCTGTCGACACCTTGAACATACATGGCAATCCGTTCAAGTCCATAGGTAATTTCTCCAGTTACCGGTCGGCATTCCAGCCCTCCAACCTGTTGAAAGTAAGTGACCTGGGTAATTTCCATGCCATTTAGCCAGACCTCCCAGCCCAGGCCCCATGCTCCCAGTGTTGGGGATTCCCAGTCATCCTCTACGAACCGAATGTCGTCTAGCAATGGGGCGATACCGAGTGATTTGAGTGATCCCAGATAAAGATCTTGGAAATCAACCGGCGAGGGTTTTAGTACAACCTGGTACTGGAAATAGTGCTGCAGCCTGTTGGGATTATCACCATAACGGCCATCAGTTGGTCGTCTCGATGGCTGAACGTAAGCTGAGCGGGCGGGTTCCGGGCCAACCGCGCCGAGAAATGTTGCCGGGTGAAATGTGCCGGCGCCAACTTCCATGTCATAGGGTTGCAAAATAACGCAGCCCTGCTCTCCCCAGTAATGATTGAGAGCGGAAATGATTTGCTGGAAGTTCAAAGGTTACTTACGCGTGTAGAAGCAACAGAAAGACATACTAGCAGATATTTGTCGAACTGCCTGAATAGTCCAAACGAGGGTGCGAAACGCTGTGATTGTGTTTATCGACAATGAAAATTATACCTGACACGACCTGATTGATTTTTGTCTGAAAGAGTGGCAATGCTACCCAAGAATTGTGGCAGACCCCGCGTCATCACGGTACGCTGGCGCTACTACGCAAAGGCCGGTCAGATCGTCCGACATGCCCAGTAGTGGACTTTGTAAGTCAATCCCGAGTGCCGCGCACGGCTGACGCAGGCAATCGGCACCATCCACACCTTCGCGAATTCTGAGATAATGTACTTTAAGATGAACATCTCAAATAAACCAATGACAAATCGATATTCGATCGCCGATGCGCGCCGCAACTTGCCAACGATTATTCGTGAAGCCGAAAACGGCGAAGAAGTTGAACTGACTCGTAGAGGCGAACCGGTAGCAATGTTGATTAGCGTTAAGGCATTCAAACTACTTAAATCAACTCATGGTGACTTTGCAACCGCGTATCGGAATTTCAGGAAAACCTCTAACCTAATTGATCTTGATCTTAACCCCGATGAGTTGTTCAGCAATGTGCGAGAAGCAACTGCAGGCCGAGAAATTCATCTCTAATCGGTGAAATATTTGCTGGATGCGAATACTGTTTCGGAACCGTTGCGACAGGAACCAAACGTAAGCATTGTCCTGCGCTTAAAGGAACATCAATACGAAATCGCAATTCCTAATCTGGTCTGGCACGAACTGCTGCTTGAATGTTTCCGACTTGAGCAGTCTAGCCGGCGAGAAACAATCGAACACTACCTTGAAGATGTTGTGCTGAATTGTATTCCGATTCTGGAATACGACTGGGTCGCTGCAGAATGGCAGGCGCGTGAACGGGCACGATTAGTTTCCACTGGTTTGACACCCTCATTTGCTGACAGTCAGATTGCAGCTGTTGCCTTCTCCAAGAATCTGATTCTGGTTACGTTAAACAAAAGAGACTTTCAGAACTTTGATGGGTTGAAATTAGAAAATTGGCTCTGAGCCAATCACTAACATTTCTACCGCTACTGAAATCAGCAATTTCCTGATTTCGCTCCTTTTCGAGTTATTTCAATCCTGATTCGGTCGGTTATTGGCGTAATTGTAGTGCCAATCTTTTAGATATTGACTCCACTGGCCTTCCCCTGTCCCGTAAATTACTCCCATCTTCGCCAGATAAACCAAAACTGGTACCGACAAATACGGCGCACCCCGCTACAACATCCGTCTGGTCAGCAACTAACGAGCCGACGGTAAAGTCAAACAGCGCATCCGGCTCAACTTCGGCCACCACATAAGCATCAACGATTCAGGCACGCAAATGCGACTGGAGACAAGGGTATTAAGTCTCTTATCTGTGAGACCCTAAAAAAACTTATCAGATTTGACTACACTAAGCAATATCATTTCCGCGTACTTTACTGACTTCAATCAGGGACAAATGGCAGTAAAACGAAAAGCAATCGCTCTGATATCAGGTGGCCTTGACTCCATGCTGGCTGCCCGTCTCATGCTAGAGCAAGGAATTCATGTTGAAGGGTTGAATATTTTCACCGGATTTTGTGTGGAAGGTCATACCCATGCCATACGTAATCGAGACAAGAATCGACAAAAGCGAAACAATGCTTTATGGTCTGCCGAACAGATTGGTATCAAACTGCATATCATTGAAGCAATTGAACCCTATAAAGAAATTGTTCTCAATCCGAAGCACGGATATGGCGCACATCTGAATCCCTGCTTAGACTGCAAGGGGTTCATGGTCGGCAAGGCGAGAGAATGGATGGAGCAAAATGGGTTTGATTTCATCATTACTGGAGAAGTGCTTGGACAGCGCCCAAAATCACAAAGACGCAGCACGTTTCCTGTGGTCGCCAGAGAATCTGGTGCATTTGACCGTCTGCTTCGACCCCTAAGTGCCAAACTACTCCCGGAAACGCTGCCGGAAAGAGCTGGTTGGGTAGACCGGGAAAGACTATACGGCATTGCAGGTCGGGGACGTCACGTCCAGATATCGCTGGCGGAAGAGTTTGGTATCGAAGACTATGCACAACCCGCCGGCGGCTGCTGTTTCTTGACCGATGAATCTTACTCCCGGAAACTTCAAGATTTCTGGAACCATCGAGAAAACAAAGATTACGAATTCGACGACATCATGTTGCTCAAAGTGGGCCGACACATGCGTCCAGGTACCGATTGGAAACTGATTATTGCACGTGATGCCGGTGAAACCCAATACCTGCGCGGATATCGGTCAAAATTTGCACACCTGTCCATCACCAGTCACTCCGGTCCATTGAGTTTAATTGATGGTCCGATTCAGGGTCGCGATGTTGAACTGGCAGCACGTCTTGTCGCACGATTTGGAAGTTCGCGAAGCGCTGAGAAAGTCGATGTTCAGTTCACCGACAAAAATGGTCAGCAGCGTATGCTATCAGTCGCACCCATGCAGCCCGTAGAAGTACAACAGCAATGGTACGTATAGACCAGACCCTGGATGCCAGGAATCTGATTTGCCCGATGCCTGTCATCCGTACTCAGCAGGCTGTCAGCGAATTGGAAAATGGTCAAATTCTGGAGGTGTTGTGTACTGATCCAGGCGCACTGGTGGATATTCCTGCCTGGTGTCGCGTGCACGGTCACAAACTTATCTCAGCCAAGAATGTAGGCGATGAAGCCATAGTTCAATTGCAGATTTGCGATTCCTAACTCAAATAACCACCGCATTCCATACGTCGGGTTAAGACTGCCTTCAACCAACTAACGCCATCACGCGCCATCTAGGTGCATTCAATGATCAACGCGCACTATAATCGCGCGTTTTGTTAAGCAATTTCCCAGCAAATCTCCCTTTGCGCTGGCATGGAAATTGCTGTAAACAGGATGTAGTTCATTTTAAATTCTTGGAGGAATATCTAATGTCAGTGGAAAATGCAATTCGCGCAATTCGCAATCCAAAAGCTGTTGAGGAAACAATGCAGCTGATTAGGGACAGCGATGCAAAATGGGTCAGCTTTCGCTTTACAGATACTTTAGGGACGGTGCAGCAACTCAGCTGGCCGATTACTAACTTTTCAGAAAAAATGTTTGATGAACCGGTCATGTTTGATGGTTCGTCAATTCAGGGATGGCAGCCGATTAACGAATCAGATATGTGTATGATTTTGGACCCCACTGCCAGTGTCATTGACCCGTTCTTGCAGGAAACGACGGTGGCTATCCGCTGCAGCATTTATAACCCAGGCAAAGACGAGTGGTACGAAAAAGACCCTAGAAGCATCGGTCAGAAAGCTGAGGATTATCTTGCCACATCCGGCATCGCTGACACTGCTTATTTCGGGCCTGAACCTGAATTTTTTATCTTCGACGGGGTTCGATGGAGCACCCACATGGAAAGCTGCTTCTATGAAATTAACTCCTATGAAGGTGCATGGAACAGCAAGCAGGATTATGATGCGGGTCCGAATCTGGGACACCGGCCACGCGTCAAGGGTGGGTATTTCCCAGTTCCGCCAATTGACTCTTTTACCGATATCCGCTCTGCCATGTGTCAGGCAATGCTCGACATGGGCGCCGATGTTGAAAAACATCACCACGAGGTCGGGACAGCCGGTCAGGCAGAGATTGGCATTCGGTACAACACACTGGTGAAAATGGCCGACCGAACGCAGATCTACAAGTATTGCGTGAAAAACGTCGCAAATGCACATGGATACACGGCTACATTCATGCCGAAACCACTGGTCGGCGATAACGGCTCGGGTATGCATGTCCATCAGTCTTTGATAAAGGATGGTCAATCAATGTTTGCAGGCGATCAGCACTGCGGACTGAGTCAGGAAGCCTTGTGGTACATTGGCGGAATTTTCAAGCACGCCAAAGCGCTCAATGCGTTCACCAATCCGACAACCAACAGTTACAAACGGTTGGTACCCGGCTATGAAGCGCCCGTTCTTTTGGAGTACTCCGCGTACAACCGATCGGCATCCTGCCGAATTCCGTTCACCACGGATGCTGCCAGACGAGTGGAGATCCGTTTCCCGGATCCAACGGCGAACCCGTACCTTGCTTTTTCAGCCATGCTGATGGCGGGGCTTGACGGAATAAAGAATCAGATTGATCCCGGTGAACCTGCGGAAGGCGACCTTTATGAGTTGACCGCAGCCGAGGAACGGGAAATTCCTCACGTCGCGCCATCCTTGAATCAGGCGCTCATTGCACTGGACAATGACCGTGATTTTCTGAAGGAAGGTGGCGTATTCACTGATACGGCCATAGATGCCTATATTGAACTCTTGAATGAAGATGTCAAGGCTATCCGGCTTGTTACACATCCTCTTGAATTTGAGATGTACTACAGCAGATAACAGTCCGAATAGGGTGAATCGCCGATTTTCGGTAAACGAAACCGGCATCACACCTGACGCTGACTGGCTGCAAACTACTGGACAACTTGGCGGTCGAATTTGGCCGCCAAGTTTGCCAAGCTCTCGATGATACGAGAGTTCCAGGAAGTTCGTTTATCTCTTTAGCCCACGTGTCCACTAGTGGCGGCAGAGATTTCCATTCAATCAAATAGTCCTTTCTACGGTGATGAACCGAAAGGACTTTCACATCTGCTTCAGGAACTGAATACCGCGATCATTTACTGCAGTTCAGACCTGATCATCCAGTACACCAACCCTGCTGCTCAATCTCTGTTTGAATTCAGTGAATCGCAGGCAAAAGGCGAGAGTGTCCTTAACTTTCTTAATCTTGAAAGCATTGAAACGATTATTGGAAAATGCCTCGCAACCTCACAAGCGACTACACTGCGTCGTACTGAAATATTGTCATCCAGTCACCAGGCCAAATTGGTAGACTGCATCATTAGCCCGATAAAAACCGAGGGTTTGAATAACCTGATTCTGGAAATTAACGAAATCAACCGGGCTGTGCATCAAACTGAAGAAGACTCCATGGAGATTGGGCAACACGCTAACATTGCTGTTATTCGTGCGATCGGCCACGAAATTAAAAACCCATTGGGTGGATTACGAGGAGCAGCACAGCTGCTTGAGCGCGAACTCGGGAATCAATCCAAACTCAAAGTGTACACAGACATCATTGTTCGAGAAACGGATCGGCTGTGCGGGCTGGTTGACAGCATGTCTCACACGCACACACCCATGCAGTTCGAGAACATCAACATCCACGAAGTTCTGGAACATGTACGCCACCTGACTCTGGTTGAAGTTTCGGGTAGTATCAGAATTGAACAGGATTACGATCCCAGCCTTCCGCTGGTAATTGGAGACCGTGAACAACTGATTCAGGCATTTATGAACATGATGCTTAATGCAGTCGAAGCATGCGGAAACTCGGGTTTGATCAAGTTACGATCGCGCGTTGAGCGACAGGTAACGCTGGGAAAGGAGCGGCATATGAGTGTTGCTAGAATTGATGTTGAAGACAATGGTTGCGGCATCCCTCTCGATCTCATTGATCAGGTTTTTTACCCGATGATTTCCGGCAATCCAAGGGGAGAAGGGCTTGGGTTATCAATCGTTCACCATATCATTACTCGCCATGGAGGTAAGGTCAGTTGCGAGAGCCGACCCGATCGAACCGTGTTTACCACTCTCCTTAAGTTTGCTGGCTCAAGCAGATGCAACTCATAAATCGATAATACAAACCATGGTACAGGCAAATCAATCTAGCGTCTGGATTGTCGACGACGATGAGTCAATACGGTGGGTACTCGCACAAGCACTTAAACAGGCTGGGCTCAACATCCGACAGTTCAGTGATGCTGACGATGCACTTGAGATGTTTAATCGCGAGCAACCAACGGCAATTGTTACGGACATTCGCATGGCAGGCAGTAGTGGACTTGATCTTCTGGAATCAGTTCACAAAGTTAGACCTGATTTGCCGGTGGTTGTTATGACCGCCTACTCCGATCTAGACACGACTGTAAATTCATTTCAGCGAGGAGCCAGGGAGTATCTTGCAAAGCCCTTCGACATTGATGAAGCTGTTTCACTGGTTCAGCGGGTACTGACAGAGTCAAACGGCATTTCCCCAACCATACCATCCAATAATCCTCAAGCGACTCAGATGATCGGCAAATCTACCGCAATGCAGGACTTGTTCCGAGCGATCGGTCGATTGTCAAACTCTGATCTCAATGTGTTGATTACTGGTGAATCTGGAACCGGCAAGGAACTGGTTGCACGGGCTTTATACGAAAACAGCATTCGGCGTGATCAGGTATTTATTGCGATTAACGCTGCTGCAATTCCGGCCGATTTGTTGGAATCTGAACTCTTCGGACATGAGAAAGGAGCATTTACCGGAGCCAATCAACGACGTGTTGGCCGCTTTGAACAGGCAAATCGAGGCACGTTGTTTCTGGATGAAATTGGCGACATGCCTCATGAATTGCAAAGTCGCCTGCTCAGAGTCATGTCTGAGAACAAGTTCTATCGGGTTGGTGGCACCTCTGAGGTAACCGTTGACGTTCGAATAATCGCTGCAACCAATCAGGACCTGGAAGCACTGGTCAAGCAGAACAAATTTCGAACGGACTTGTATCACCGTCTGAATGTTGTGCGAATCGCTCTCACACCAATTCGTTCGAGACGCGAGGATGTTCCTGAATTGCTGGAGCACTTCCTGAAGCAGTCCGCTGCGCAATTGAACACCAAACAAAAATTGCTGTCGGATGATGTTACACATTACCTTGAAAGCTATGGTTGGCCAGGCAACGTCCGGGAAATTGAGAATTTTTGTCGATCAGTCACCGCTATGGTTCCAGCGCAAACTGTGCTGCTGAATGACTTACCTCAGGTATTTGGCCGCTTTGAACCAATCGACGAAATGCCGCTCAATCCCGAAACAGTGTTGCAGGGTGCAATCAAACAGGTTTTGAATCAATCCTCTGAAATTAAAGAGGGAGAACTCAGGGAGTTTGTTGAGCGGGCGATGTTACGAACAGTGCTGGAATATACCGATGGCTCCAAACAGAAAGCTGCTGAAATTCTGGGCTGGGGTAGAAACACAATAGCTCGAAAGAGCAAAGAACTGTAACTCTACACTTTTACAAGGTGTCAAATTTTATTGCGTTGCCGCCACGATTCATCTTTGTTAAATATGAAGCTGGAAAAAAATCCAATGCGGGAACTGAAAAAGTGTTTGATCATTCTTACACTGCTGATCTCACCCCTAATCCATGCTGATTCCCAGAATAACTCGTCAATTTGTCTAAATACAGTTGAAGCAGAAGGTCTGCCTATAGAGGAAATTGAAACGTTTTTCGATTTTGTGGGTCGCTGTCCTATAGTTGAATTCGCTGATGAAAACGGCTGGACTGACATGCACTGGGCGGCTACCCTTAATCTGCCTCAACTCATCCAGCAGCTTGCGACTCTGGGACTCCCGATTGACATCAGAACCAAATCTGATGAAGTTCGATTCACTGATGAAGTCGCGATTGGGATTCGAAAAGCGCGAAATCGATGGCAGACCCCGCTGGTAGATGATGAAGCGACATATGCAAGTCTAGGATACACACCACTTCACTGGGCAGCCTGGAGCAACTCGATGTCCGCGGCGCAAGAGTTTGTCCGTCTGAATGCTAACACGAATGCCAAAACCGTCTCCGGAGTTACCCCGCTCCATCTCGCAGTTTATGCCGGTTCTGTAGAAGTCATGCTCGTACTGATTCACAGTGATGCTGACATCAATGCGAAAGAAAAGGATGGTGCGACACCGCTACATTGGACCGTGTCAAAAGATGCACTCCACTTGGCGAAAATACTGATTGACAGTGGAGCTGATGTCGATGCAACTGCAAAATTTGATGCAACACCTCTGCATTGGGCTGCTATCGGCAATACGACAAATGTCACATTGGAGTTAATCAATGGTGGAGCAGATGTAAACGCCAAAAGCGTGAATGACATCACCCCGCTACATCTGGCGGCATGGCATGATTCACTTGAAGTGGCGAAGCTACTCATCCAGTACGGTGCGGATGAAAATGCTCAAACTGAAGATGGCGAACTGCCAATTCATGGTGCCATCGCCAATGAAGCATGGGCGACTGGCGAATTTCTTCTGCAACTGATGCAGTAGACGGAATTCATTAACCCTTTCCGTTGGGTGCGTAATCCGCGATCTGCACCATACAGACCACAAACAATCAAGAAGTGAATGGTGCGAGACAGGTCAGTTGGGAAAGTTGTCTACTATCTGAAAAATCCATTAAATCGATTGTTTTTACAATTGATTCCGGTCCGCAGAGGATCAATTTCCTGTCGAACAGATTGTCCCAACTGAGCTTCATCGGAAATGCCCTAAATCAAAACATGCGTATCAAGAATGATCAACGGGATGCAGTCCAGTCGGAAGGATCGGCAACGGGCTCAAACGGTTCACTGTAAGCGAGTACCGAACCCGGCATCGCGCCAACGATTGACGCTGTTTCATGCGCTTGTGGCAGAGGTGCCAATATCGCTACTGGCCGACCATGTTTTGTAATTGTAATTGGTTCACGGTCCTTTACCATCTGCCCAATTACCCTGAGGCATTTAGCTTTGAATTCTGTTGCAGTAATCGTTTTCACCACTGTCTTCTCAATGACTTACATATACATAATTTCTGTACATAATACCAAACAACTACGATTTATGAAGTCGATGACAACTGGATTGTGAACTTACTAGAACTTTGAGGGTTTTGCACCAAAAACATGTTGATCGCATGTGTGCGAGCCCTCCAGTTCAACTTAACATACCCATCTCTTTTTCTGCACTATGAAGAAGGTTTAACGAAAACTTGAAGCCGCGACTAACACTTCAACGACTACGATCCGTTGACTCACAGAAGTCGAACAAATTGGTAAAATAACGCAAGATTTCACTCAGTCCATTCATTATCAGCACTTCTAAAGGATTAGGTTCAATGCCCGATCGTTATATTTTTACTTCTGAATCTGTGTCAGAGGGGCATCCTGACAAGATGTGTGATCAGATTTCTGATGCCATCCTGGATGCATTGATATCTGAGGACCGCAACAGCCGCGCCGGATGCGAAACTCTGGTCAAATCAACCACCCGTGACAACACTCCAGTTCACCACGTGATTCTCGCCGGCGAAATCGGAAGCCAAGCCAAAGATATTGACTATGAGCAAATCGTAAGGGATACCATCAGGGATATTGGATATGACAGTGACGCCCTGGGCTTTGACTGGAAAACCGTAAACATCACCAACCTGTTAAACGAGCAGTCACCTGACATCGCGCAAGGGGTTAACGAAGGTGAAGGTGAAGACAAGGAACAGGGGGCAGGTGACCAAGGGCTAATGTTCGGCTATGCGTGTAACGAAACTGACGTGCTCATGCCACTGCCAATCACATTATCACATCGATTGGTACAGCAGCAGTCGCAGGTTCGGAAAAGCGGCGCGCTCGACTGGCTAGGTCCCGATGCAAAGGCACAGGTCAGTGTCATTTATGCAAACGGTAAAGCCGTTTCAGTAGACAAAATTGTTCTCTCGACCCAGCACAGCGATTCAGTTGATCGCGACACTATTCGTGAAGGTGTGGTCGAACATATTATCCGACCCATAGTGCCAGACGACTGGATGCCCTCTGCAAGCGAAAGTATCCTGATCAATCCGACAGGCAAGTTCATTGAAGGCGGTCCGAAAGCTGACTGTGGATTGACCGGACGCAAAATTATTGTCGACACCTACGGTGGAATGGCTCGACATGGTGGTGGTGCATTTTCAGGAAAAGATCCATCTAAGGTCGACCGTTCAGCAGCCTACGCTGCACGGCATGTGGCCAAGAATTTGGTTAAAGCCGGATTGGTCGAACGCTGTGAGATTCAAATCGCTTATGCGATTGGTGTAGCAAAGCCAGTATCAATGATGGTTAACAGTTTTGGCACAGCCAAGTCAGGGCTGGACGATAGTCGACTCGCTCAGATCATCGACGAGGTTTTCGACTTACAGCCGAAGAGCATCATCAATCAGCTTGATCTGCTACGACCAATATACAAGCAGACCGCAGTTTACGGGCACTTCGGACGAACCGAAGAAGAATTCACATGGGAGCATACAAACAAGGTTGATGAACTGCTGCAAGCTGCCAGTTAAGGTAAACGACTACAAATTTAAAAGTAAATCAAAAGGAAAGAAACGATGCCAACAGCATTGAAATCTGTAACTCAGGACTATAAGGTCGCTGACTTTGAATTAGCTAGTTGGGGACGCAAGGAGATTGCGATCGCTGAAACTGAAATGCCAGGCCTTATGGCACTGCGAAGCAAATACGCAAATGAAAAACCGCTTACAGGCGCTCGAATCGCTGGTTGCCTGCACATGACTATTCAAACTGCAGTACTCATTGAAACGCTCCAAGAACTTGGAGCCGAAGTCAGGTGGTCATCTTGCAACATATTTTCCACTCAGGATCACGCAGCAGCAGCTATCGCAGCAACTGGAACGCCAGTTTTTGCCTGGAAGGGCGAAACAGAAGAAGAGTACTGGTGGTGCATAGATCAGACAATTTTTGGTCCGGACAACTGGCGACCTAACATGCTGCTTGATGACGGTGGCGACTTGACTCTGATTTTGCATGAAAAACATCCAGAACTGATGAATGACATCCGCGGACTAACGGAAGAAACAACCACCGGAGTTCATCGTCTTTACGAAATGATGGCTCAAGGCACATTACTCTGCCCCGCTTTTAACGTCAATGATTCAGTCACCAAGAGTAAATTTGATAATCTCTATGGTTGCCGGGAATCTCTTTTGGATGGCATCAAGCGCGCAACCGATGTCATGATAGCCGGCAAGGTTGCGGTCGTCTGTGGATACGGTGATGTTGGTAAAGGGTGTGCTCAGTCGCTGCGAGGCCAAGGTGCCAATGTACTGATTACCGAAATCGACCCGATCTGTGCACTCCAGGCATCAATGGAAGGCTATCGTGTTGTAACGATGGAAGAAGCCGCACCGATCGCAGATATTTTTGTCACTGCAACCGGCAACTGGCATGTCATCACAATGGACCACATGAAAGCCATGAAAGATCAGGCCATCATCTGTAATATTGGTCACTTTGACGGCGAAATTGATGTGGAATCGTTGAAAAAACTGGATTGGGAAAATATCAAACCACAAGTCGATCACATCATATTCCCGGATGGAAAGCGGTTAATTCTGCTTGCTGAAGGACGGCTAGTTAATTTGGGATGTGCAACCGGACATCCGAGTTTTGTGATGTCGAATTCGTTTACTAACCAGGTGTTGGCACAGATCGAGTTATGGAAAAACGCGGATAAATACGAAACCAATGTCTACGTTCTACCAAAATTCCTGGACGAAGAAGTCGCACAGCTGCACCTGGACAAAGTTGGCGCTAAACTGACCAAGCTGACAAA
This sequence comes from Gammaproteobacteria bacterium, assembly GCA_022823625.1. Classification (GTDB taxonomy): domain Bacteria; phylum Pseudomonadota; class Gammaproteobacteria; order Arenicellales; family JAJDZL01; genus JAJDZL01. The sequence continues at coordinate 99,704 of JAJEHQ010000024.1, read as the reverse complement.
AGAGCAGGCAAAATACATAGGTGTACCGGTAGAAGGTCCATACAAACCGGACTACTACCGGTACTGATCAAAGGATTGCCTCCTAGCGGGCAATCCAACCATTTTTCGGGATACAGCTCAGGCTGTTAAATCTGGCAATGCCTGGTTTTCCAGCATTACTATGGAATCTTTGAGCTGTAGTTTACGTTTTTTCAGGCGGCGAATTTGCAACTCGTCCGAACTGGGGTCAACAGCTAGACGTTTCAGTACGTCATCAAGATCCCGATGTTCTGTTTTTAGTTTTTCTATCCTTGATTGAAGTTCCTCAGTATGATTCTCTTGCATAAGTTTGAGTCCAGAAAAATTACTTTTGGATGATTGAAGCGGGATGGAGAGAGGCACATAAAAAACGCATTGCATCATCTCTAAATTCTCAAGATTAATCACCTAGAGAATGCAATACGTGTTTGCGCACTCAGTTCTGTCATGTTAGTGCTAATATTAGCACCTTTTACATTTAATTTCTACATAAATCAACCATCAAAATCCCAAGGTGTTTTGGTGCGCCCAATTGGGATCATCTTTACTCAATTCTCCAATTTGTGCAGCAAATGCGTCAGCGACGATCTGTGGGACATTTTGACCGGTCAGCGATTCGAGAAATCTTTCAAGATCTATCTTTTCAGATTCAGTCAAACCGAGTGGGCGGATAAATGGGGACAGCAATTCATTCGGAATTCCGCCTTGATCATAAAAGTCAATCACTTCTCTCAGTGTCGCGAACTGACCGTTATGCATATACGGTGCGGTGAGTGCGACGTTGCGCAACGTCTGGGTACGAAACTTCCAGCGATCCGCTGGATTTTCAGTGACTCGATATAGTCCGAGATCATTGAAGCTTTCAACCCTTGATACCGACTGAATTGTCTCGTTCGGCATGTCAACAAACACACCCGGCGCTAGTTGAACACGGGTAGATTTTTTTATTTGAGCATCTTTTTTACCAGTAGACACTGCGTATCCGAGACCAGTGTTGTGAAACTGATGATCAATGAACAATGCGTAATCCTCATTGATCTGGTGACAGACTGAACATTGCCCTTTACCCGCAAATACTGCGAATCCCCGCTTAACAGACTCGTTGACCGCATCCTCATTCCTGCCAAAATACCACCGGTCAAAGGGTGAATCTGCGGATAGTAAGGTACGTTGATAGCTGGCAAGCGCGTATCCGACCGTCGCGATATCCGCGGAACGACCATCAAATGCCGCTTCAAATAGTCCATCATAATCACTTATCCGCTTGATTTTGTTGATTACATAACCAATCGAAGGTGCAGCCATTTCATTACGTGCGGTGATTGGTTGCCAAACCTGATTTTCGAGACTTATTTCGCGCCCATCCAGGAAAATGTGCTGCAGATAGGCAACGTTATAGAGTGTCGGTGCGTTTCTAATGACGAGTCGACCTTCGACACCAACGGCGGTGCTGATTTCGTTATTTGTGAATCCTTGCTCTGGAATGTGACAGTTTGCACAAGATACGGTGTTGTTGATAGACAGCCTGCGATCAAAAAATAACAGACGCCCCAAATCAATCTTGGCACGAGTGATGGGATTATCGGCTGGAAATGCTACGGCTGGCAACCCAAGCGGAGGATTTTCAACGATTTGAATGAGATCCTGCTTGAGGCCTCGACGACTGAGCAGGCTACGGGACTGTGTCTGGTAGTCAGCACTCTCATATCCCTCTTTGACATCACCCGGTCCAAAAGCCTGACTGGCATCAAACTGCTGACCCGATTCCAGAGTGCCACTGGTCTGTGCGGGTACCTCCAAGCCGACAAAAAGTACGATCAGCCAGACGAATGCTGCAAATCCAAAGACTTGTGTCTTGCGCCACATTGGCACTTACTGGTTGGTGCGAGACTCCATCAGTAGCGTCTCCAGATCGTTCATCAGAATGTCAGGATGCAGAAACGAGACACTGTAAATGTTACGGATCCGCTTTTCAAAGTCAATGAGATAGACGCGAAGTAAATGAATGTATTCGACAACTCCCTCGTTGTGTGTATTATGCTGATCAACCCGCACCGGGAATTGCCCATAACCATTTAATATTGGCTGTAATGCATCCAAGTTGCGGGTTGTTAGAAACTGCCAACTCGCAGATCCCTCACTGTAAAAGTTTTTCATCGCTGAAAGTACTTCCGGCGTGTCATATTCCGGGTCAAAAGACACGGTAAGCAGAGAAACCTTGTTCGCCAAGTCAGGGTTCTGGTTCAGACGAGCCTGCACCTTGTAGAGAACAGCATTCGCAAGAGGACAACCATTTTCATCAGTACAGCGAGTAAAGACAAAACTCAAAAAAACAATTTTTCCCGACATCAGATCAAATAAATTGGATGGAGAGTTATCGTTCGTCAACACCTCTCCATCCGTTGCAAGTTTTATTACTGGCAACTCATAAGTTCCCGGTGCTGGCGGTATATAGGCTAACTCACCCCAACCCGGTGCTCTAGGAGGAGTCGAGGTCGACGCATTCACCACAGCAGGCAGGCAAATACAGGTGATCACCACATTCAAGGTGGTGAGCATTTTTGCCAGTTGATGCACCGACCTTTTCGCGAGCACTTTAAATTAAACTGATCTGAACTGGATCTTCAGTCGATAGGCTTCAACTATCAGATTGAACCTTAATCGTCTCTTCTTTGTTTTTCTGAATCTCGGCTGTCTGCACGCTGTCAACATATGGATTTAGCATTCCGTACATGGCATAAGATCCAAAACGCATCTGATGCGCGCGACCAAGGCCGTGCTCATAAAAATCGATTGACCACTGATGTTCAAGTGTTTCACCATCCCAGTGATAAAGCTTGACATACTGTTCATCAGCATCGCCGGTTTTGTCCCAGTTCCCTAGCAGTGAACTTGAAAAGTAAACACGCTTTCCATCCCAGCTTTGAGACACCATATTAATCTGACTGCCGATCACTTGCTCGTACACCTGCTTAGGTGCATGCGGATCCGAAATATCAAAATATCGCGCCTTGCCTTCCAGGAAGGTATCGACCCACAGACCGGTATCATCTGCAGTGATTGAAATATCAACTGGCAGCGGAACTTCAGCAGGATTACCGATATCGGCAACTGCTTTGGCCTGCCATTCCCCTGAATCGTCTTCATAAATCAGCCATATTTGGGAAGTCAGCGCGGTACTGGTAAAGCAGTACTTGTTTTCTGGATCCCAGGCACAGCGTATTTCTAACGGGACACCCGGCACATCCAGAACTTTCAGTGGTTTACGGGCATGCATATCCCAAACAACCATGGTGTTACCGAAGCGCTGCATGGCTTCGGGTGAACCCAGCATTGCACCGAAATCCATCATGTAGTTGGACCAGCCGGTAAAAGATGATGTCAGCATGATGTTCAAATCAGCCTTGACTCGCACATCGTAGCCATATCCGTCAGCAAACTGGCCCGATTTCGTAGCACCTCGCAGGTCTTCATCTGTGGGAATCCAGTGCGTGGCAATAAATTCGCCCTCGTTGTTATATTCAGCCATACCGGTACGTCCGCCATTATCGACATTGTTCGACAACGCGGTCACCATCATGCGACCAGGCAAGGCATAAAACGTATGAGGCCCGACCAATCCACCCGTCACATCGGCAAAATCAGTGATTACTTTCGAGATGCTCGGCGCTGCTGGATCCGTATGAATATCGAAAATAAAGATTTTGTTAGTGTCTAGTCCGCCAGCCCAAAGATATCTTCGATCATCACTTAAGCCAGAGTGATGGGCTTCGTTTCGGCCACCAACGGAAAGTACGTGAACAATTTTTCCGTAATTATCGGCATTTGGATTGGCTCCTATCGTAACCAGCTTGTCCTGTTCATCGCCTACGCCTTCCACACCTAGGGTCCAGACATACACATAGTCTTCCTGTCCGGTAATTTTTGCAATATATGGAGACATACAAGTTTCATCTGCCTGAACTGGCAGACTGAACAGAAACGGCATGCTCAATGTCAGAAAAAATGCAATCAGTTTTTTCATATTACTCTCCTTCATTTCGTTTTTGGTTAAAGCATTCCACTATATTTGCAAGCAAATACACTCCATGAAATTCATCTCTCTCAATCATACAACATCAAGTTTTATATTGCTTGTACTCTCAACAGATTCCTGTGATTTCGTCGGCCTCGGTTACCACTCAAGCAACCTGAACCCAACAGATTTAGTTATAGAGCAGTGCACACAACTTTCGCGCATAATTTGGTGATGAATCACACCCCCACCATGTTATATTTATTGAATTGCACAGCGAAAATTTGATGATGTTTTTGCTCTCATTAGTTTTCTACCCGTCGTTGTAATCTAAATTCAGTTATTTCCAATTTCAGGAGCCTGGTATGAAAAAAATTGCAGTTCTTTTGACGTTCCTGCTCAGTGTTTCGCTTGCAGGATGTGCGGACTTTAGCATGTCCTCTGTGAAAAATTCTGTAGCCAAATTAAAGTTTTGGGATAAAGATTCCGATCAATACACCATTACAGTCACCAACCTGACTTCAGGTGCTTATCTGACCCCGATTCTCGCAGTTGGACACAGCGATCAGCAAACAAGAATGTTCGCATTTGGAAAGGCTGCATCTGAAGAAGTACAGGCGGTTGCAGAAGGCGGGAATTTTGAAGCCTTGGCAACTCAATTTGAAGACGCTGGTGCCGAGGTCGTTGAAAATCCAGCAGGTGATCTGCTCGGTCCAGGCGAAATGACCACGTTTACTCTATCCAAAGACAACACCCGAATTTCACTGATAACAATGATTTTGCCCACCAACGACGGTTTTATTGCTCTTGATAATGCGAATTTACACACTGGCTCCCAATTTCTGTATGCATTAGACGCAGGCACCGAAGCTAATGATGAGCAAGTTACCGGTGGTGGCGCACCGAATACGCCTGGCATTCCTGCGGACCCGGGCGGTAAGGCCGATATGAACGCAAACGGGATCTCCGGTGTTAAAGCTGAAGGCGCTGTGGACCGACATCCCGGAATTTCGGGGGAAGCCGGATCTGCGCTAGACCCGGAAATACATGGCTGGAGTGGCCCAATCGCTTCAATCGAAATTTCGGAATAATTCACAAATACTAATAAACCAGTAAGTCTGTATTCGCCCAAAACACTGCTATTTTGGTAGTGCTTTGGGCGGACTGATTTCTAAACAAGAGAAAAATTGAGATGAATACAAGCAGTGCTGAAATGTTGGCAATTGATCAGAATCACTTGATCCATCCCTTGCACGTGCAGGGAGGACACGATAACGCTCGTATTTGGGCCGAAGGCTATGGCTCTACACTCGTTGACACAAATGGCAAGGAGTATATTGACGGTCTGGCTGGACTGTGGAATAACACTGCCGGGCATAGTGCTCAATCGCTAATTGATGCAGCAGCAGCGCAGTACGCCAAACTGCCTTACGCGTCTGGCTACGTCGGAAGTTCAAACGACAGGGCGATTGAACTTGCGGCAAAGCTTGCACGCGTCTGCTATCCGCAAATCAACCGATTCTATTTGACCTCTGGTGGCGGTGAAGCAACTGACTCAGCCATCAAGATGTCCAGATATTACTGGAAACTGAAAGGCAAGTCCGAAAAAACGAAAGTGATCTCTCGAATGCTCGGATATCACGGAGTCACCTTCGCTGCAATGTGCGCTACTGGCATGCCCGTCTATTGGCCGATGTTCGAGCCGCGCATTCCAGGATTCTCCCATATTCCGTCTCCCTATCCCTATCGATACGAGTCAAGCGACCCAAACGTATCCCAAGGTGTAGCGGCAGCAAATGAACTTGAAAAACGAATTCTTGAAGAAGGACCGGAAACTGTCGCCATGTTTATTGCGGAACCCGTGCAAGGTTCTGGCGGAGTGATTCCACCACAGGATGACTATTTTCCCAGAATTCGCGAAATTTGTGATCAGTACGAAGTCTTGCTGGTTGCCGATGAGGTGATTACCGGATTTGGCAGAACCGGGAAAATGTTCGCGCTGGAACATTGGGGCGTACAGCCCGACATCATTCAATTCGCAAAAGCGGTTACATCAGGTTATTTTCCTTTCGGAGGCATTGGTGTCAGCGACGAAATTGCGAGTACGATGGATGCCAGTACGGAGCCGTTCATGCACGCATATACTTACAGTGCACATCCAATCGGTAGTGCAATCGCTTGTGCGATGATCGACCTGGTCGAAAGCGAAGATTTCCCTTCACAGGCTGCACAGAAGGGGCAGCGACTGCAGGACAATCTAGCTAGCGCCATCGGTGACCACCCCCACGTCGGCGACATCCGTGGATTGGGACTGCTGTGTGGAGTTGAATATGTCAAAGACAAGGCAAACAAAGAACCCTTTGATCCAGCTGACAAAGTCGGCGACAAGATTTTGAATGCGGCAATAGAACGCGGTCTATTCAGTCGAGTGCGTGGCGATGTTTACTGCCTAGCCCCACCGATTGTGATTGAAAATTCCGAAATTGACCGATTGACCGCGATTTTGCGCGCCGCTACAATTGATGTGTTGGGCGTGGGGTAAGCGTTCGCCTGTTTCTGAAGTGCCAGTAGAACTGGTACAACAGTTCTTTGATCAAACGCGTTGTAGCGCATTGCGAAATGCGTTTAGAGGTCGGGTATGGACCTGAAATCCAGCATTAGGACAATCGTTGACTATCCAAAGCCAGGGATACGCTTTCGGGACATAACCTCACTGTTATGCTACCCGGAAGCATTTCGCTATAGCGTCGATCTTCTGTATCAGAAGTTTCACAGCACTGAATTGGATGGTCTGATTGCGGTCGATGCACGCGGGTTTCTTTTCGCATCAGCACTCGCATACCAACTTCATCTGCCACTGTTTCTGGTACGAAAAGAAGGCAAGCTGCCTGGAGAAACCATAAGTTCCGATTACAAATTGGAGTACGCGACCAATCGTCTCGAAATACACATCGATTCGCTTGAAACCGGATCCCGTGTAGCGATCATTGACGATCTTATCGCCACTGGCGGTACGGCTATGGCAACTGTTAAGTTGATCAATGAACTCGGTGGAAGTGTCGTCGCTTGTGCGGTAGTCGTTGAACTGACGGACTTGGGTGGTCGAGATCGAATTTCACCCATTCCACTTCATAGCCTGGTAACTTTTCGCGAAGATGAATTTTGAGCAAGCCGAAGCTTGTGTGATTAAAGTCAAACTCGTCTGGCGATAGAAGGCAAGTCTCCTCTCAATCCACATGCAAATCGGATGATTTCCTGCTTGGGGAAATCCATTCGGTTCGTTAGCGTTAATCCTGCTCCCAGAACAGTCTGAATCAGTTTTGAAGGGTGTCGAAATCCCCAGTCAAATCCATCCATGATATATGCCGTCGGAACATTTGAAGACTTCCGCCAGCGCTGATATTGCCTCAGTCTTGAATCCTGAAACGGATCTGGCTTGGATTCTAACCCACCTTCCTGTAGAACTTCACTGAGCACAGCAGCATCCATCAGGCCAAGATTGACGCCCATCCCAGCAAGGGGGTGAATGATGTGTGCCGAATCACCAGCTAGAACAACTCGGCCGGAAAAATAATTGTCTGCTTCAAGCTTTCTCAATTGAAATGAGGCAAGCTGACTAATGAGACGTAAATCACCCAACTCATAGTCCGCAGCAGCCGACAATTGCTGCTCGAATCCTGTTTCAGTCAATTGCATCAGTTGAGCGGCAAAAGATGTTTCTGCACTCCATACGATGGAATAACTACCATCAGCGAGCGGTAAAAATGCCAACGGTCCAGTTGGCAGAAATACCTGAAAGGCCGTTTGCCTTGCAGGTTCAGATGCTTCCACCTGTGCGACCAGAGCTCTCTGGTCGTAACTCGATATGGACACATTAAAGCCAATGGATTCGCGAACGGTCGAATTGCCACCATCGGCACCAACCAAAAGCAGACTACTGATTCGTTCGTTGTTCGCGAGAATCACTTCAACCCTGTCTTCACTCAGTGTCACGGATTGAAGGTGAATATCGAACCTTAATTCAATATTGGCATACCCTTCAATTGCCTCAACCAGCGATGTCGTCACCACACCGGCTTCCACCACATGCCCCAGATGCTGTTCACCAATTTCATCAGCCAGAAACTGAATCCGCCCGCCCGCTGAATCCCAAACCTTGATTCGGTCAAAGGAACTGACCCGTTTTGTCTGCATATTGGACCAAGCACCAACGGCATTCAACAACGTTTCCGACGCCAGATTCAGTGTGTTTACTCTGAGATCGTAAGAGGAGTCGTCAAAGCGTGGCAAATCGCCTGAATCGAGTATCAGAATCCGATAGTTGGATTCACGCATAGCAGCAGCGAATGCCAGACCAACAGATCCGGCACCAACGATGATGATGTCAAAATCGAATCGAGTCATCGAGATTTGCCGCTGTTTTCCCTCTCGTTCGTTGCAAGATCTGGCTGTCTGCCATGCATACCCATGGTCCTTGCCAGCAACCATCGCTTCGCTGGTGGCAATAATTGGAGCAATTCCAGACCCAGATTTCGTGCAGGTGTCAATAACGGATATTCATTGGCAAAAATCTGAATCAGCCCATCAGTAAACCAAGTGACAAATTCACCTTCCTGGCTTCGCCAGCGTTCAAATTTCGACAGTACCTCGATATTTCCAATGTCCCAACCTCGATTGCGGGAGTCTCTGAGTACTTGCGCTAATGCCGCAATGTCTCGCAAACCCAGATTAAACCCCTGTCCCGCCACTGGATGAACTGTATGCGAAGCATTGCCAACGACTACGACACGCGGTTTGACAAAATTCTTCAGATGGCTAAGTGTCAGAGGGTACACCTTGCGCTCTCCGAGAAGCTGTTTGAATTGTCCTGCACGATCGCCAAAAACAGTCTGTAATCTGACTAGAAATTCGCTTCTGGACAACTGCAGTACTTCATCCAGATCTTCGGGTTCCTGGGTCCAGACAACCGAATAACCATTCTCACCAAAAGGAAGTAGTGCTAGCGGACCCGATCGGGTGAAATGCTCATAGGCACCGCCTCGGTTTGTGCGATCGGTCTCGACCCGGCAGACCAGTGCACGCTGCCGATATGGAATGCTGCGTGGCGTAAACTTTAACTGTTCCCGAAGTGCTGAATTTGAACCATCAGCAATGACCAGCAATTTGGCAGAAAGCGGGTGACCGGTTCCCCCCTCTAAGTCGTCTGCTAACGCCAATACACCCGCGTCTTTAATCTCGACCTGCTTGAGAATCATCGGACTCAATATCGAAACGCATTCATTTGATTCGAGAGCCTGAAGCAATTGAGCGCCAATTGCACGCGCTTCCACATTCCAGCCCAGTGCCTCTCGTCCAACGTCTTTAGCTGTAAGCCGGACATGACCACCGGCCGCTGTATCGCTGACATCAATCTGTCGAATCGACGTTGCCTCGGTGGTGCTCAGCCCTTGCCAGACATTGAGATTTCGCAAAATAACACCAGAACTGTAGGTGAGTGCCAGTGCCCGACTATCAAAACTGGGCTGATTGGTGCTGGAGTACGCCGTAGTCTCAACCAGTGCAACCTTAAATCCGTACCCTATCAGTATGCAGGCGAGACTTGCTCCGACCATGCCTCCACCACTGATTATCAGGTCGTATTTGTCGGTTTTCATCGATATTGGTGTTTCAGTCACCTTTGCTGGCTAATCCGACATCAGCTGCTCGATCTCGCTGATCTCTTTTGGCACATTAGAGGTCAGGATTAAGGGTTCAGTTTCGGTGATCAAAACATCGTCCTCAATTCGAATGCCAATTCCGTGCCACTTGGAATCGAGTTCTTCAGAAGGCGACAGGTATAGCCCGGGTTCGATAGTCATGTAGATATTAGGCTCAAGCTTGCGCCACCCGACATCATCGCGATAAGTCCCCACATCGTGTACATCGAGACCGATCCAGTGTCCAATCTTGTGCATATAGTAAGTTTGGTAAGTTTTTTTCTCCAGCGCTTCATCTTTTGAATCTTTGAGAATTCCGAGCGAAATTAACCCATCAACGAGCACTTCGGTAGCAGCATCATTGACATCGCTGTACCGATTGCCGGGTCTTGCTGCTTCTATAGCGCGCTTTTGAGCTTCAAGGACCACTTCATAAACCGCCCTTTGAGGGCCGCTGAACAGGCCATTGATCGGAAAGGTGCGAGTAATATCACTGGCGTAACAATCGAGTTCCGCACCGGCGTCGATCAGTAGCAAATCGCCATCCCTTAACTCATCAGAGTTTTCTATGTAGTGCAAAACACAGGCGTTTTCACCAGAGGCAACAATGCTCGGATAAGCCGGTTCACAACCGTGCTGCCTGAAGCAGCGCTCAATCTCAGCCTGCACCTGATACTCTGTCATTCCTGGCTTACTTGTCAGCATCGCCTGTCGGTGCGCACTGGCAGAGATTTCTGCCGCTTGGTTTATGATTTCAATTTCATCACGCTGCTTGATGAGTCGCATCTCGTGAAGAATCTGGCCGATATCGACAATTTCACCTGGCGATCGAATGCCGGCACGACCTCGGCGACGAGCTGCATTCAACCATTTGACAACCATCTCGTCATATTCAGCATAGCGACCTACCGGGTAATAGATACGTTCGCGTTCTTCCATTAATTGTGGCAAGTATTCATCCAACTTGGAAATCGCATAGGCACAGTCGGCTTTGTAGTGTTCTACAGCTCCTTCAACACCTGCGCGACGGCCATCCCAAATTTCCATCCTTGGGTCGCGTTCGCGGCAAAAGAGAATGTAATCACCGAATTTACTGCCCGGGGCTAATACAGCAACCGCCTCTGGTTCTGGAAAGTGCGTCAAATAGTAAAAGTCGCTGTCAGGTCGAAAAGGGTACAAAACGTCGGAGTTACGACGCTGTAGTGGCGCGGTTGGAATGATTCCAATTCCATCTCCAATGCTCGCAAGTACTTGTGTGCGTCGATTGGCAGTCATGGTTCTATTGTCCAGTGATCAGAGATGTCAGTCATGCTGCAAGGGATTCATATGTTCATAGACCAGTTGAACACCGATTCTGAGGTGCTCTTCAAGCATTACAAATGATTCGTCCAGAATTTCGTCCGGCTCATCATCGTCAATTTCTATGTCTACAATTTGTTCAACATCATCGATAAATTCCGCACAGTCATCCGGCAGGCTTTCTATAGCAGTTTCAGCATAGTCGAGAAACGCCACTAGGTAGCCACGACACCACGACCCCATCTTTCCGACCCGGTAAACGAGTGAATTTTCGTCATCTGGCAGCAGAATTTCGAATCCGAATCCATCCTGATCCAGTTCCGCTCTCAAGCTCTGAAACGTCATCAGAACATCCTCCGCAAATCGTTCGTAGTCAGACTGTTTCATAAACCGATCGGAAAAAAGTGTTGGTAGCCAGTCATCAATTTCGTCCTCCTCAACTCCGGCACAAATCAGCCCCGACAGCATGCCGTGAAAATAGGCAGGATCAACATCAGACTCATAGTGTTTGAGCGTTTGTTCGACTTCGATATAAACCAGATTCATGAGGTTTCCTGAATTTTGTGCATACAACTAGTACAGTGTGCGGAATTAATCGGGGCAACTGTTTCTCATTCATTCAGTTGTTCAGAAATCATTCAATACACATTTTATTGTCGATGACAAGTTGCAACATCTGCATTCGAAGTCATTTCCCGTTAATTCATGAATAGACTTTCGGCCACAGACAATCTTGAACTCCAGTTATTAAACATCTAATTCAACTGCGTTTTCATCCGTCGCGCTGTTGGATCCTGGTTGAAGTGAATCCTGCAATCAGTCCGATAATTGCACCATCGCCAACAAACCAGAATTGAGAACTCAACAAACCGAAACTCAAATGAGCCAGCATCGAGTAGTCTTGCATGGTGTCGAAAGCAAATAGTGTCACAATCAGATTCAGCCATGCTCCGATCAGCACTGAACGTTGCCACCATTGCCACCGCATAAATTTAATGTCAATAAAATCAGCAACATTAGATGCGGCTGCAACACCAGCGATCGTGGGGTACCAGAAGAGCAGAGCCCAGCGAGCGAGCGGGTCAATATCAGGCACAAACCTTGGAAGCAGCAAAAAAACAATGATTCCAGCGAGAAATGCAACTGCCTTTGCCAATGTAATGCCCGCGATGATTGGCGGCAATTGATGATAGAGTTTTAGCAACATTGATCTATGAATTCATACCGGCCCGATCGGTTACCAAATACAGATTTTGTTGCGTTTCTGCACAGCAACTTCTTAATTTTTTATATTCGATTTGACAAATTCAGGTGTAGTGCGTATTCTGATATGGCAATGGGATAAAAAAATAAATTCTATGGATAATTCAACTACAGATCTAGCACTTCTAGAGCAGAAGGTCTCTGAACTGATTGCTTTTTGTCAACAACTAAAAGATGAAAATTCAAATCTAAAGCAGAAGATAGCTGACTCGGAGGTGGAACGCGAGCAGTTGCTGAATAACAACGAGGTTGCCAGTGAACAGGTTCGAGCAACGATAGAAAGACTGCAATCGCTCGTCGAGATTGATTAAAGGTTTTAGAACAATGGGTTTTCAATCCCGGACCTTGCTTTCCACAAAAATGTAGATTTAGGCCATTTGGTCTAGACTAGACTTGTAAAGTCAATCATTCCAGTTACTTGTCATTTCGTGTTCGACGACAACTTGATTGGATACATCAAATGCAAGTGCTTTGCTTTCTGAGAAATGTTACGGATGCTACCCTGATGGAGTCAGCTAAATTAGACAGATTGTGCGAGTGACTGCGTTTGTTGTTCACTACAAAGACAAATACCGCGAATTTTCAAGGGGACAAGTCAGGTTTCGAGCCGATCAACATACAGCACGTATAGTGCGGCACCAAGTCCCAGGGCGGATGACACAAGCATCGTACCCAGCAGGCCGTAGGTTGCGTTTCCCGCCGTGAGAATCGAGCCGGTGATGGCTGACACGGCGGCCCCGTCTGCTACCACGAGTGCCCCGGATAGTCCCGAAGCGCTACCCGCGAGTTTCGGCCTGACCGACAAGGCACCGGAACTGCTACTCGGCATGGTGATTCCGTTACCGATGCCTACGAAAACGCAAGCGCCGAACAAGGCAAACTCATTCAAGTAGCCCATTGACACGACCACGAGCCCTGCAAGCAATCCGGCGCAGGCCACGAAACGACCGGAAATCATCATGGTCGTCAGCGGAAATCGCGCGGCATAACGACCGGCAAGAAAACTACCGAATATGAACCCCGCTGTTATGCTGCCCATGTAGAGGCCGAGCCTTGCAGGGGACATGTCGAACAGCGTGGATGCCACCAGCGGTGCTCCGCCGAGGAAGGCGTAAAACGCGCCAGTGGAAAATGCCATACAAAGTGCATATCCCCAGAACCGCCGGGAGCGAAGCAGTTCCGGATAGGTCTGGAACTGCTCATGTAGTGTTTCCGAGGGGTGGATATTGGTTTCGTGCAAATCGAACAGACACAGTCCGAAAATCGCGGTTCCGATAAGAAGAAAGGCCCAGAAACTCGCGCGCCAGCCGAAAAGTTCATCCAATGTTCCGCCGAACACCGGTGCCAGCATGGGTGCGATGGCCCACGCCATAGCGACGTAGCCCATGAGGCTAGCGGCTTTGCGTTCTTGGGATGAATCGCGAATGACGGCATAGGATACTGTATGGGCGGATATGACAGCGGCCTGCATCATCCGGAAGAACAGAAAAGAGGCGATGTCGGTCGCCAGCAGACAACCGAGTGAGGCGAGGGAAAAAACCAGAAGTCCGGACAGGATGACCGGCCGTCGTCCGAAACGGTCGGATAAGGGGCCCAGAACAAGTTGCAGGATCGCTGTCATCGCCGCATAGCCTGCAATCGAAAGGTTGACGAGAGCATAACTGGTCTCGAATTCCGCCGAGATGCCTGGAAGGGAGGGGAGGAACAGGTTCAGCGAAGAAATTGCAAGGCCGTTTAGCAGAATGAGCGTGATGAGCCTCGGCTGGATGACTGCGGTCTGCTGCATAGGAATCTTTTGGGGGTTAAGGTACGGCGTTGTGAGATGATGTTACAATTCTGTCCCTGAATCGTGACCTATGAGTAAAACAATAGCGGGTAATTTACTTCGCAACTTCTTAAAAAAAATCAAACCGTTATAGAAAAACGCCATACCCAAAGCTAGCGCGCGACGCGGTCAAGTCCCAAAAGCCCGGTCCGATGAGCTGAATCAACCATATGAGCATTTTGGACAATGGCGGCAGCAAATTGTCTGAACGTCCCCCCTTTACTCACTGCCACCAAAATCGTTTAATTTGAATGGCTGTATGGCGTGCGAGCGGTACCAGCCGCTACGCATTCTACCCGTTTTATTTGGTGATTCGAACGTTGAATTGCTCAATCTGTAACTGGAACGATACTAGCGCCATTACAACCACTACCGACTGCACCAGGTTCTCAGACAGCTCACCCCAATCGAGCAAAATACAATGCACTTCATCACAACCGAATTGGCTACTTGATTTGCCTCTATGTATTAAAGCAAGACACAATGTTGACTTGATACACATGCGTGTGGTATATTGTATACAATCCAATAGAAGCCTAAAAAATTCACAAAATTAGGGGGAAGAATAATGGCTCAAGCAGTAGCAAGCGAGACCTTAGAACAACCGGTACTCGCTGCGGTTTCGGAAAAAATTACAGGCGGTCATCTGGTCGCCAAAGCCCTGAAGAATGAAGGGGTTGACACGATTTTCACACTTTGTGGCGGGCATATCATCGACATCTACGATGGCTGCATCGACGAAGGCATACGCATCATTGATGTCCGACACGAACAGGTCGCAGCACATGCTGCAGATGGGTACGCTCGGCAGACGCTCAAAACAGGTTGTGTCGTTACCACAGCCGGACCTGGCTGTACCAATGCAGTCACTGGCATTGCCAATGCTTTTCGAGCTGAAAGTCCCGTTCTACATATCGGTGGCCAAGGCGCACTCAGCCAGCACAAAATGGGATCTTTGCAGGATTTGCCGCATGTTGATTTGATGGCACCCATCACCAAATTCTCTGCGGGTGTGCGCAGCACCGAACGCATCGCCGATATGGTTTCCATGGCTTCCAGGGAAAGCCACAATGGCGCACCTGGTCCGTCGTATCTCGAAATTCCTCGCGACATTCTTGATGCAGAGATTGATCTGAAAGACGCTCGAATTCCAAGTCCAAACGCTTACCGCGCTTCTACCAGTGCACTAGGCGATCCGGCAGATATTGACAAGTTGGCCGGTCTCCTAGCCAATGCCAAGAGTCCCTGTGCCCTGTTTGGCACCCAAGTCTGGACTTCCGGTTCAACCGATGCCGCCATTGAATTCATTCGTGCTTTCAATTTGCCAGCATACTTTAACGGTTCCGCGCGCGGCACTCTGCCTCCAGGTGATGTCAACCACTTTCACCGAACACGACGATCAGCATTCAACAATGCAGATTTGATTCTAATTGTGGGAACGCCTTTTGATTTTCGTATGGGATACGGAAGAAGGCTTCGTTCCGAGGCAACTGTTGTTCAAATTGATATGGACTACCGAACAGTTGGCAAGAATCGCGACATATCGCTCGGACTTGTTGGCAATCCTGGCACTATTCTTAGCGCCATAATCGAAGCGGCAGGAAGTAACACAGCTGCCGATACCACAGGACGAAAAAACTGGCTGAACAATCTGCGAGCGGAAGAACATGAGCGTACACAAAAACTCATGCCGCTGTTTATGTCGGATCGCAACCCCATTCATCCGTATCGGGTGGCCTGGGAGATTAACAATTTTCTCACTGAAGACACAATTTACATTGGCGATGGTGGAGACGTCGTAACGATATCTGCCCAGGCCGTGCAACCGCGTACACCGGGACACTGGATGGACCCGGGACCGCTTGGAACACTGGGCGTCGGAACATCTTTTTCAATGGCATCCAAACTTGCCCATCCGCACAAAGAGGTGCTCTGTTATTACGGAGACGGCTCATTTGGCATGACCGCTTTCGATATGGAAACAGCCAATCGGTTTGGTGCGCCTTATATTGCAGTGATCGGAAACAACAGTGCGATGAATCAGATCAGATATGGTCAAATTGCCAAATACGGGGTCGAACGCGGAGATGTCGGCAACCTGTTGGGTGACGTACCCTTTTCCCGTTTTGCCGAAATGCTGGGTGGCTATGGTGAAGAAGTACACGACCCCAGTCAGATTGAACCTGCCCTGCTTCGCGCAAGAGAGCAAGTCCACAAATCCGGACTGTCTGCTGTGATCAACATCTGGGTTGATCCCTCTGAATATGCTCCCGGGACCAAGGCTCAAACGATGTATAAATAATTTTTTGTATTCAAATTGAATTTGGGGAGAAACTTTAATGAGTAAAGCCTTGGAAGGCGTTCGAATCCTGGACATGACACATGTTCAGTCGGGTCCAACATGCACCCAACTGCTCGCATGGTTTGGAGCAGATGTAATCAAGGTGGAACGGGCCGGTGTCGGTGATGCGACTCGCGGTCAACTGCGAGACATTCCCGATGTCGACAGTCTTTACTTCACGATGCTGAACCACAATAAGCGCTCAATTACTCTTGACACCAAAAACGAAAAGGGTAAAGAGGTATTTGAACGTCTTCTTCGCTGTTGTGATGTACTCGTGGAAAACTTCGCTCCAGGAGCCTTGGACCGAATGGGGTTTCCCTGGGAGAAAATTCATGAAATCAACCCCGGAATTATCTACGCGTCTGTCAAAGGCTTCGGAAAAGGTCCGTATCAGGACTGCAAAGTCTACGAAAATGTCGCTCAATGCACAGGTGGTTCTGCCAGCACCACTGGTTTTGATGACGGCCCGCCAACCGTGACGGGGGCACAGATCGGTGATACCGGTACCGGACTTCATCTAGCTATCGGCATTCTGGCTGCATTGGTGCATCGACAATCAACCGGGCTCGGCCAGCGAGTGGAGTGCGCCATGCAGGATGGTGTGATGAATCTGTGCCGTGTGAAGTTCCGCGATCAGCAGCGCCTGCAGCACGGACCATTGACTGAATACCCTCAATACCCGAATGGTGAGTTTGGAAGTTCCGTACCGAGAAGCGGGAATGCTTCGGGCGGCGGACAACCCGGTTGGGCAGTCAAAACCAAACCCGGCGGGCCGAATGACTACGTGTACGTCATCATTCAACCTCCGGGCTGGGCTCACCTGATGCGTGTCATCGGGCGTGAGGAATTGATTGACGATCCTGAATGGTCGACCCCTCAGGTTCGACTGCCAAAATTGGATCAGTGTTTTGCAATGATTGAAGAGTGGACCAAGACAAAAACCAAATTCGAAGTCATGGAAACTCTTAACCCGCTGAATGTCCCCTGTGGACCAATACTGTCGATTGAAGAATTACTTGAAGAAGAAGCCCTGATGAAAACTGGCACAGTAGTCGAGGTTGATCACCCAGAACGCGGGAAATACCGAACGGTTGGTAACCCGATCAAGCTTTCAAACTCTCCAACTGAGGTAAAACGCTCACCGTTGCTTGGCGAACACACCGAAGCAATTTTGACCGATGTGCTCGGTTACAACGAAAATGAGATCGAAACGCTCCGAGAGGCGGGTGCAGTTTAAGGAGATTCAGGATGAGATTAATAGTTCACGGTCAGCAAGCGTTCGGAGAGTCTGTCCTCGAACGTCTGTTGGAACGGGGTGAAAATGTGGTCGCCGTCTATTGCGCACCGGATAGCGGAAGCAGACCCGACCCACTGAAACAGGCGGCTGAACAGGCAGGCATACCTGTGCTGCAGCCAGCATCTTATAAAACTCAGGAAGCTGCGGATTCGATGAGTTCACACAATGCTGATCTTTGCATCATGGCATACGTCACACTGATCGTTCCATCCTACGTTCTCAATATTCCAAAGTACGGATCGATTCAGTACCACCCTTCCCTGCTGCCGGACCACAAGGGGCCAAGTTCCATAAACTGGCCGATTATTCAGGGTAAACGAAAAACAGGAATAACGATATTCTGGCCGGATGATGGCTTGGATACAGGACCAATTCTTTTGCAAAAGAAGGTTAATATCAAACCTGACGACACCCTAGGAAGCCTTTATTTCAACAAACTGTTTCCGCTTGGCGTCGATGCCATGATTGAAGCGCTGGACATGGTGAAAAATGGCACCGCACCAAGTATTCCACAAAATCCAAACGCTGGCAGTTATGAGGGCTGGTGTGGAAAGAATGATGCGACTATTGATTGGAATAAACCGGTGGACCAAGTGTACAACCTGATTCGAGGAACCAATCCACAACCTGGCGCATGGACGATTTATCGAGATGGCGTCGTCAGAGTCTACGACTGCCACAAATCCAGCGAATCCAACAGTGCTCCCGGAACTGTGACAGACATCACTGAACAGGGCATCCACATCGCTGCCAAAGGTGGAGAAATTGTAGTGCGGCGTTTACGTGGAAATGCAGGCAAGGTCTCCGCACAGGAATTCGCTGAGGAATCCAAAATCAAAACTGGCGACAAGTTGGGCGAGTAATTCAGACCCAACGTTGCAGATAATGACGCTCTGAAAAGTCGGCGTTCTATACGACAGGTAATCTGTCAACGCGCGCCGCGCAAAATTTAAACTCCGGAATCTTGCCGATCGGGTCCAAAGCGGGATTTGTCAGAAGATTGGCCGCAGCTTCGGTATAGCAGAACGGGATGAAAACAACCCCTTCTGGCACCGCACTATCACTTCGAGTCATGATTTCAATTTTGCCGCGCCGAGTCTCAATACTGACCATCTCACCCGGCTGAATTTCAAGCATCTCTAACTGACTCGGTGAGAGACTAGCCACAGCTTCCGGTTCGATTTCGTCCAAAATTGCACTGCGACGGGTCATCGTCCCCGTATGCCAGTGCTCCAGTTGTCGGCCAGTAGTCAAAATCATTGGAAACTGATCATCTGGTTGCTCGTCCGGGAGCGTATAAGTTGTCGGTACAAGCCTTGCGCGCCCGGTTCCAGTTGGAAATCCATCACCAAACACGATTTCATTGCCAGCGACATCCGGTGCATCACAGGGATAGGTAACTGAACTCTCATCTGCCAGCCGTTGCCAGGAGATATTGTCGAGTGACGGCATCAGTTCGGCCATCTCCGCATAGACTTCGTCCGGACCTGAATAATTCCAATCGAGTCCCAGTCGGCGGGCTATTTCTTGAATGATCCACCAGTCCTGTCTCGCATCACCAGGAAGTGACAGTGCCTTTCGACCCATTTGAACCTGACGATTGGTGTTGGTGACCGTACCGTCCTTTTCGGGCCAAGCCGAAGCAGGCAACACAACATCAGCATGAAACGCAGTCTCGGTCATAAAAAGGTCCTGCACGACCAGATGATCGAGTCGGGCCAGTGCTTGGCGAGCATGCTGGACATCCGGGTCCGACATCGCTGGATTTTCGCCCATGACATAAATACCGCGTATTTCGCCTGCATAAACCGCATCCATGATTTCCACCACCGTTAACCCCTTTTGCGGATCAAGGCTGGTGCCCCAGGCATCTTCAAATTTGGCGCGAATATTTTCCGCATCGACAGCCTGATAGTCCGGATAGACCATTGGGATCAGACCGGCATCGGAAGCACCCTGCACGTTATTCTGACCGCGCAACGGATGAAGACCTGTTCCGGCACGACCAACTTGGCCGGTAATCGTCGCCAGTGCTATCAGGCAGCGCGCATTGTCGGTACCATGTGTATGCTGTGAGATGCCCATTCCCCAAAATATGATGCCACGCTCCGCGTTGGCGAACTTTCTCGCGACCGTACGCAATGTTTCCGCATCAATACCGCAGATCAAGGACATCTCTTCAGGAGTGAATGGCTTGATGTGTTGTTTCAGATTTTCAAAGCCTTCGGTAAATTGGCCTACATAATCTGTGTCATAGAGTTCCTCGTCAATGATGACATTGAGCAAGGCATTGAGTAGTGCAACATCGGTACCGGGATTGAATTGCAGCATGTGGGTGGCATGTCGAGACAAGACCGTCCCACGCGGGTCCATCACGATTAGTTCACTACCTCTTTTCCTAGCTTGTTTGAAGAATGTCGCGGCTACTGGATGATTTTCGGTTGGATTGGCGCCGATGACGATAACGACGTCGGAATCCGCACATGCGGTGAATGGTGCAGTGACTGCACCAGAACCAATACCTTCCAAAAGCGCCGCGACCGAAGACGCGTGACATAATCGGGTACAGTGATCAACATTATTGGTACCAAATCCGGTTCGGACGAGCTTTTGAACCAGATAGGCTTCCTCGTTTGAGCCTTTGGCGGAGCCAAATCCCGCAAGACCTGCTGAGCCGGATTGTTCTAGAATTTTACTAAAACCCTCTGCTGCCAAATCCAGCGCTTCGTCCCATTCTGCCTCACGAAAATGGCTTGACGGGTCGGCAGGATCAACTTTATCATCCGCATGCTTACTGACCCCATCTCGCCGAATCAACGGTTTGGTCAAACGGTGTGGATGACGAACATAGTCAAACCCGAATCGGCCTTTGACACAGAGTCGGTTATGGTTTGCAGGACCATCTTTACCCTGAACCGCAATAATCTTGTCTTCATTGATTTGGTATTTGATTTGGCAACCCACACCGCAGTAGGGACAGACACTTTCGACTTCGCTAACCGGAATTCGTTTGTTGACACCGGTCCTGTCAATCACCGCTGACTCAATTAAAGCGCCTGTTGGGCAGGCTTGCACACACTCACCACAAGCAACACAGGTACTGTTGCCCATCGGATCATCGAAATCAAACACAATTTTCGAATGATGACCCCGGTAGGCCAAACCAATGACATCGTTGACCTGGACTTCCCGACAGGCTCGTACACAAAGATTACAGTGAATGCACGCATCAAGATACACACCCATAGCTGAATGGCTGCGATCAGGGGAAGGAGAACTCCGTTGCGGCATTCGTCCCACATCAGGTTGCACCTCGCGAGTCCATTGCCAGAAACGTGAATCAGGGTCATGTGCAATTTCCTGGCCGGGTTGGTCAGCAGCCAGCATTTCGAATACCAGTTGGCGGGATAACTTTGCCCGTTGGCTGTTGGTAATGACTTTCATTCCTTCGGTAGGCTTGCGAATACACGAGGCAGCGAGAACCCGCTCGCCTTCGATCTCCACCATGCATGCCCGGCAATTGCCATCTGCCCGATATCCAGGTTCTGGCAAGTAACAAAGATGTGGTAATTGATTCTGATGCCGGTTGGCAACCTGCCAAATGGTTTCGTTCGCAGATGCCTCGACTTCGACTCCGTCAAGATGGAAACTGATACTCACACCGTTTTGCATGTCAAATCATCCTCAAAATACTTGATGACCGATAGCAGCGGATTCGCTGCAGCCTGACCCAATCCACAGATCGAGGCATCAGTCATCGCCTGGCTGATGTCATTCAGAACACCCTCCTGCCAAATATCGCGTTCCATCAGTTTAACCGCCTTTTCAGTACCGACTCGGCATGGTGTACACTGACCGCAACTTTCGTCTTCAAAAAACCGCATAAGATTTAGAGCGACATCTTTCATATTGTCCTGATCGCTCAAGATGACAACCGCATGCGAGCCGACAAAACACCCATACTGATCCAGAGTGCCAAAATCGAGTGGTAAATTGTCCATTGATGCCGGAAGAATTCCACCCGAGGCGCCACCTGGTAAATAGGCTTTGAATTGGTGTCCCGGCAGCATGCCGCCGCTAAATTCGTCAATCAGTTCACGTACCGTGACTCCGGCGGGTGCGAGTTTTACCCCCGGCTTCGCAACCCGTCCAGAAACAGAGTAGCTTCTAAGACCTTTTCCACCGTTCCTGCCGTGACTTGCAAACCAGTCAACACCCCTTTCGACAATGTCGCGCACCCAGTAAAGCGTTTCAACATTCTGCACCAGAGTTGGTCGGCCGAAAATTCCACACTCAGCAACGTAAGGCGGACGATGCCGCGGTAGTCCGCGCTTACCCTCAATTGACTCAATCATCGATGACTCTTCACCACAAATGTAGGCGCCGGCTCCACGTCGCAATTCAAATCTGGAATTACCAAACAGTCCCGCTTGCCTCATTTTTTCAATTTCAGTGAGCAATATTTCACGCACCGCTGGATACTCATCACGCAGGTAAATGTAAACCGTTTCAGCTTCGACAACCCAGGCTGCAATTGCCATTCCCTCCAGGAAACGGTGCGGTTCGCGCTCAAGATAGTATCGATCCTTAAATGTGCCCGGTTCACCTTCATCCGCATTAACTGCCATCAGCCTGGGACCTGAGTAACCGCGTACGATTTTCCACTTAAGTCCAGTCGGAAATCCTGCGCCACCTAGACCTCGAAGCGGAGAGTCCTGGAGAATGGACACCAATTCATCAGCGCTTCTATCTCCGCTGTAGCACTGCTCAAGCAGTTGATATCCACCTTGTGCGCGATAATCTTCAAAACTTTCATATTGTGGGATGACGGGGTGAAGATCTTTTGAAACAATTGCCGTGCAGATGCTGTTGACGTCTGCGTGATCAATATGATTGTGACCGACTTCGGCGACCGGCGCCTTGTCGCACCGCCCCATGCAGGGGGCTCGCACGACTCGCACCTCTGAGGTTGATTTTTTCGATAACTGGGCCATCAGTTCCTGAGCGCCGAACATCTCGCAGGTCAGGCTGTCGCAGACTCGAACAGTGATCGGTGGTGGTATTTTGTCGTCTTCAGTAATGATGTCAAAATGCGCATAGAACGTCGCTGTCTCGTAGACTTCTGCCATCGGAAGGTGCATTAAAGATGCGAGAGCGACCAGATGATCGGAATGCAGGCAACCAAAACGGTCCTGAATCAGGTGTAGATATTCGATCAGTAAGTCCCGTCGAAGTTCATCAGATCCCAACAGCTGTTGAACTTGAACCCTGTGTTGCGGGTTGACCTGACGGCCCTTAGGCAAAAAAGTGGGTCTCGCGTAGCCGCGTCGACGAGTCGTTAAGTTATTCAAATCAGCGATCATAATATTCTATTTTGCTAACCTGACCGACTGCTCCAACCTTGAGCCAGCCCCTGTCAGGTTAACCGATTCTGCTTAGTCCCGAGGGTGGTATATTGTATACAATCCCTTGATTGATAATATTCCGTTACTGCTTCCAAAGCATTGGATATCTTCTCGGATATTCGAAGTAGAACCACTAAAATACTCAATGCTACTTCATCATTTTAGTAAATTCGTAGCGTGATTGAATAACTTGGTAAAGAAAATCTCGAGCATTTAATGGCAACTGCACCTCAGACAACCGTAGCCAGCCGCGGGCGACTCAAGCGGCGAAGTTCACTCACCAGCGCGCCAGTCATCAACGCTGGCTTGGTAAGGGAAATCCCGCCTTACGACATGATGAGTGAGGAAGGTCTTGAGCTGATTGAGGACAAGACAGAAGAACTGCTTCAAGAAGTTGGTGTCGAGTTCAGGGGAGATGACGAAGCTCTGAGGATTTGGAAACAGGCGGGTGGCGCTGATGTCAAGGGGGTACGGGTACGATTTGATCGGGGTTATTTGCGCAGCTTGATCAAAACAGCGCCCAGCGAATTTGTAATGCATGGCCGAAACCCACAGCGCTCTGCCACACTGGGCGGTAAGCATGTTGTTTTCGCACCGGCTTATGGCTCTCCATTTGTATCGGACCTCGACCGCGGTCGTCGCTACGGAACGATCGAAGATTTCCAGAATATTGTCAAAATCGCCTATATGTCGCCATGGTTGCATCACTCTGGAGGAACTGTTTGTGAACCGGTTGAACTGCCAGTCAACAAACGTCATCTCGACATGGTCTACTCTCACATGCGTTATTCCGATATGCCCTTCATGGGCTCGGTTACCACCCGAGAGAGAGCTCTGGATTCTATTGCAATGGCTCGGATTCTGTTTGGCGAAGGATTTGTCGACAGCCACTGTGTGATCAGTGGCAACATCAACATGAATTCTCCATTGGTGTATGATGGTGCCATGTCTGGCGCCTTGCGGGCTTATGCAGAAGCGAATCAATGCCCCGTGGTTGTTCCGTTTGTACTGAGTGGTGCCACAGGACCCGTCACAATTGCAGCTGCTACCGTTCAGTCACTTGCCGAAGTCATGGTTGGTGTCGCGCTCGGACAGTTGGTGCGCCCCGGTTCACCCGCAGTCTTTGGCAATTTCATTACAACCGTCAATTTACGAGCAGGTTCGCCAACTTTTGGCACGGCAGAATCGGTCGCTTCTTCCTATGTTGTTGGTCAGATTGCCAGACGATTCGGTGTGCCACTTCGCTGCAGCGGAGGTTTTACCAGCTCACTCTGCGTTGATGCACACTCAACCAACGAAAGTGTCAATTCACTCAATGCAGCAATACTTTGTGGTGCACACTTTGTATTGCATGCCGCCGGATGGATGGAGAGTGCCCTGACGGTTAGTTACGAAAAACTAGTCATTGATGCAGACTACTTGGGAGCGCTCCATACAATGGTGAAAGGTGTCTCACTTGAACCCGACCAGTTTACAACCGAATCGTTCGAAGAGGTTGGACCGGGCGGTCACTTTTTCGGCAGCGCTCATACCCTGGAACACTATGAAAATGCGTTTTATGAATCTGAACTCTTCACAACCCCGCCCTATGAGCAGTGGGTCGAAGAGGGTTCAACGGACATCGCGCAACGGGCAAATGTCAAATGGAAACGCATGCTAGCGGAATATGAAATGCCACCATTGGACCCAGCAATCGATGAGGAGTTGCAGGCTTTCATGGAAAAACGTAAGGGCGAAATGCCTGATATCTGGCATTGATGATCGCCAACTGTCGTACGAGCCGCCCTCGCACCGCAACTACAGATTATCTGATCAGGCTTTTGACGAGCTCCCCGATTCCCGCCGGGTTTTCGGTAACGTGCACCCCGCACTCCCTAAGTACGGAGATTTTTTCCCTTGCAGTGCCCTTACCACCCGCAATGATGGCACCCGCGTGACCCATTCTCTTTCCGGGCGGGGCTGTCGCACCGGCAATGAAAGCTGCTACGGGTTTCGTGGCGTTTTCAGCAATCCAGCGACCACACTCTTCTTCGTCGGTTCCACCAATCTCCCCACACATGACGATCGCATCTGTTTCTGGGTCATCATTGAACCACTTGATGACATCCTTGTGCTTGGTACCGTTGACCGGGTCACCACCAATACCCACACAGGTGGACTGACCGATGCCCAATTTTCTCAACTGACCGACAACCTCATACGTTAAAGTGCCGGAACGGGACACCACACCAACTCGACCCTTGTGATGAATATAGCCCGGCATTATTCCAATTTTGATTTCGTCTGGCGTGATCACTCCCGGGCAGTTCGGACCAACAAGAATCGTTCTGCTCGACTCCATTTTTCGGCGAGTTTTAATCATGTCAGATACCGGAATGCCTTCCGTGATGCATATGACGAGTTCCAGTTCCGCTTCAACCGCTTCGTCGATTGCGGCGGCTGCGAACGGCGGTGGTACATAGACAACGGATACTGTTGCACCGGTCTCCCGTTTGGCTTCTGCAACTGAATCATAAACTGGGATGCCATCAACATCCTGTCCACCTCGACCAGGCGTCACACCTGCAACAAACGCCGCTTCACCGTTGGCATAAGCTCGGCAGTTGCCTGTATGGAAGCGGCCAGTCTTGCCCGTCATGCCCTGCGTGATCACGCGAGTGTTCCGGTTGATCAAAATCGACATTTCGTTAACTCCTGGCAGC
This sequence comes from Gammaproteobacteria bacterium, assembly GCA_022823625.1. Taxonomy (GTDB): domain Bacteria; phylum Pseudomonadota; class Gammaproteobacteria; order Arenicellales; family JAJDZL01; genus JAJDZL01. The sequence continues at coordinate 73,840 of JAJEHQ010000024.1, read as the reverse complement.
CTGTACGACTTTGGCGGCGGCATCATCCATATCGTCAGCAATTGTTAAAGTTAATCCAGATTCTGCGAGAATGCGTCGTCCGGTTTCAACGTTGGTTCCTTCCAGACGTACGACAACCGCCACATTGGTATCGATCTGCTTCAGCGCAGTCACCAGACCTTCAGCAATCACATCACATCGCATAATGCCCCCAAAAATATTCACAAGTACAGCCTCGACCTGCTTGTTTCGAAGCATGATTTTAAACGCTGCAACAACCTGTTCAGTTGTCGCACCACCACCTATATCCAGAAAGTTGGCGGGCTCCCCATCATACAATTTGATGATGTCCATGGTTGCCATGGCCAACCCTGCACCATTCACGAGACAACCAATATTACCATCTAGTGAGATGTAAGACAGACCGGCATCCGAGGCTTCGATTTCAGCGGGTGATTCTTCATCAAGATCTCGGTATTTGACGATTTCGGGATGACGAAACAGCGCGCTCTCATCAAAGGTCATTTTCGCATCCAAAGCAATAACATCGCCTGATGTCGTTACGACCAAGGGGTTAATTTCAGCAAGTGAGGCATCATTGTCCCAAAAGGCGCGATAGAGTGCCTGAAGAAATCGAGCGGCTTTTTCAATCAATGGTTCAGGTACACCTGCAAAACGGGCAGCAGCGCTTGCATCCTCAGTGGTCAATCCGACTTCGGGATCAATTTGGGTTTTTAGAATTTTTTCTGGAGTCGCCGCTGCAACTTCCTCGATCTCCATGCCGCCTTCCGGGCTGATCATCAAGACAACCCGTTGCGAACTTCGATCAACTACCAGCCCCGCATAGATTTCCGATTGGATTCCGATGCCTTCTTCGATCAGCAGTTTTCGTACGATTTGACCTTCCGGTCCGGTTTGTGGGGTAACCAGGGGCTGGTGCAAGATGTCCCGGGCGGCGCCGAGTGCATCTTCCGCGGATTGAACAACACGCACTCCACCACCCTTACCGCGACCGCCGGCATGAATTTGAGCCTTGACAACCCAAACACTTCCTCCGAGTTGCTTCAAAGCTTGTGGCACCTCATCCAGTGAATGACAAACCACACCTCTCGGCGTTTCGACTTCACCGTTTCGTAGAATCTCTTTAGCCTGAAATTCGTGTACCTTCACGATAGCCCCCTGTAATTCAATTGGGGTTGATAGTTGAAATCAACAAAAATGTGCAGATTCGACTAACGAACTGCCCGTCGAACAGTCGTTCCGATTTCAACTGGTGAGTTAACTACAGTGACGTTGGCATCCCGCAGTGCCTCAATCTTTTTATCGGTACCACCCCTGCCAGCGGCGATGATGGCACCTGAGTGTCCCATACGAAGGTATGGAGGCGCATTCCGCCCGGCGATATAGGCAACCACCGGCTTTGGATAGTTTAAGCTCGCAAGATATTCGGCGGCTTCCTCCTCCACCGCACCACCAATTTCACCGATCAGCAAAACCGCTTCGGTACCTGGGTCATGCTTGTAAAGCTTGAGACAATCGACAAAGGTCATTCCAGATACGACGTCTGCACCAATCCCAATACACGTTGACTGGCCGAGACCTTCGCGACAAAGCTGTGCAACCGCCTCATAGAACAGAGTACCGGACCTTGATACTACACCGATTTTTCCCTGCTGATAAATGGATGCCGGCATAATACCGATGTTGCACTGTCCAGGGGTAATGACGCCGGGGCAATTGGGACCAATCAGACGTGCCGAGGTGTTTTGCAGGTGTTGCTTGATTCGCAGCATATCCAAGATGGGTATGCCTTCGGTAATGCAGACAATGAGTTCAATTCCAGCATCTATGGCCTCGAACACTGCGTCCTTGGCGGCTTGCGGTGGTACGAACAGCACCGAGGCTGAAGCGTTCGTCTGTTCGCGTGCCTCTTTCACAGTATTGAAAACCGGCAGATTCAAGTGGGTCTGACCACCGCGGCCAGGCACCACACCGCCAACAATTTTTGTGCCGTATTCAATTGCCCGATGCGCAAAAAAACTGGCACGGTAACCTGTAAAACCTTGACACAGCACCCGAGTTCTAGAGTTGATCAGAATGCTCATTCAGTCATCTCCTGTTTTTGCGACGTAAAATATCGATTGCCTCATCCATCGTTTCTGCATGCTCGATGGGGACCCGGTAGTTCTTCAGCAGCGTCAATCCGTGTTCGCGTTTTGTGCCAGCAAATCGAACAACAATCGGGCAGCGAATTTTCTCCTGCATGTGAACGGTAATCAACCCTTCTGCAATCGTATCACAGTGCGTTAGACCGCCTCCCACTGCATTGACAAACAGTGCATCAACCGATGCACCTTGCAAAACTGTCTGACACGCATTTGCGACATCCTGACGGGTTGCAATTGGTGGCAGGTCCAGGAAATTAGCGGGCTCAAGCTGATGCAGTTTCAACAGGTCCATTGTCGCCAGTGCCAATCCGGCTCCACCAACCAATAGCCCTATGTTTCCTTCCAGCTGCACGTAGTTGAAGCCGCTTTGGGCGCGAAATTTACGGTCATGCAATCGATTGCGTTCCCGAATTTCTGAGTACTCGTCGTGTCGAAAGAGTGCGTTGTCATCAATTTCCATTTTGACATCTAGTGTCGCCAACCGGTTATCTTCAACGACAGCCAGTGGATTCAGTTCGATCGACAGCGCATCCAGTTCATTCACCGCCCGATGCAAATTGGAGCAGGTGTCGACGTAGTCATTTACGAGTTCACCACTCAAGCCCATCTTGTCTGCCAACCCAAGCAAAACTGCTTCATCAGGGGCTTCATCGACGGATAAAGTTAGTCGATGCAATGTGTCAGGGGCATCCTCCAGTGCAGTTTCAATTCCAGTTCCGCCGCGCTGCGATGCCAGCAACACCAGTTCGCGCTGATAGCGGTCAAGCAGAATGGCAAGATAGAGTTCGCACTCAATTTTCACCGCCTGTTCAATGTAGACAGTATTCACTTTAATTCCATCTGCACCGGTTTGAGGCGTAACCAGAGTGCTACCCAACAAATTCCTGGTTTCTTTTTCGACATCACTGGCGCTATCCGCTTTCCTGATACCCCCAAATCTTCCTCTGTCGCCGGCCAGAATCTGTGCCTTAACTACCCATTCGTCACCAGACAAACGATCTATCAGTGCACGCGCTTCTCCTGCAGAGTGAGCTACTTCACCATCTGGAAAGTAAAATCCGAATCTCTTCAGAAGTTTCTTTGCCTGGTACTCATGAACAAACATCTGTCAACTCTGTCAATAGGAATCAGCTTGGAGTGTATAACGGAATTCATTTTAAACGACACGCGGACCCATATATTGCGTTTGAATTTTAAGTATTCTTCTTGATTCACCAAATACGCTGTTGAAGGTGGGTATTTGCCAGAAAAACCAAGGCCATAGGCGGTATATCGTATACAATATACAACGTATTGTAAACACACGGCATGCTATGTGTACATCTCAGACAACAAAGGCTGTTGCATTCAGTGTATGCGCACTGGCCGTTATGTCGCTGACACAGGTGCAGGTTGCTTCTGCATTTGAACCCCGAAATCGGTCGACTTCGTAATTTTGGCTGGTCAAGGCGGAAGTGCGGACAAAATGGCACGATTGATGCAGACCATCACTCAAAAATACAATTCCATTTGTTTTGTTTTACAATGCCTTTACTCGCGGCACTTGGTATACCACGTGCTAAACCTAAAACAGTTCCCAATACGAGGATATTTACTTATGGTAACAATCATTTCAAAAATGAAAACGACCGCCGTGCTCATCGCAGCCGTCGTCGTTACATGCTTAGGACTGCAATCACCGGCTATAGCTGATTGGTCACCCAAGAAACCGATCGAGTTGATCATTATGGCTGGCGCGGGTGGTGGCGCAGACCAGATTGCGCGTTTGCTGCAGGGCTTGGCTGAACAAAAAGACCTGTCTCCGCGGCCGATCATTCCAATCAATAAGCCCGGGGGTTCAGGAGCTGAAGCTCTTCGATACCTTCAGGACAAAGAAGGAGACGACCACACCATTTTGGTCACGCTGAATAGTTTCTACACGACGCCTGTCATCCAGAAAGGTATTGGTGTCGATGTGTCAAACTTCACGCCAATTGGTCGTATGGCCATTGACACTTTCGTGCTTTGGGTGAACAGCTCGCGCGACGATATTACTGATCTGGACAGTTACATAGCAGCTGTCAAAGCAGCTGGTAACACCTGGAAAGTCGGTGGAACCGGAACCGGTCAGGAAGACTCGATCTTAACCGCCATGATGGAAAAAGAATTTGGATACGACGTAACCTATATTCCTTTCCCCGGAGGTGGGACCGTAGCGAAAAACCTGGTTGGCAATCATGTTGATTCAACCGTCAACAACCCAGCTGAACAAAACGAATTTTACCGAGCTGGTGAGACCAAGCCAATTGTTCAGTTCACAGCAGAACGCCTTCCAGCTTATCCTGATGTTCCTACCGCGAAGGAGCTTGGCGTAGACATGCAATACTACATGCAACGCTCTATCAACGGTCCTCCGGGTATGTCCAAGGAAGCACAGGACTGGTACATTGGTCTATTTAAAGCCCTCTTCGATTCGGCAGAGTGGCAACAGTTTTGTACAGATGACGGGCTGGCATGTGATCAGTGGCTGGCAGGTGACGACCTCGGTACTTATCACCAAGAGCAAATCGCACTGCATAGGGACTTGATTGAATCAGTCGGCGCATCCGCGATTACCGGCGAATAATTCGCTCATACATACTTCAACGCTTACCGGTGCGACACTTGCGTCGTACCGGTTTGCGGTGCTTGGCAACAGTCTAGGGTGAACGCGACTTGGATTGGTTTGCTCAAATTTCAGACGTTCCCAACCCGGAACAGCAGAACAAAACTGAGTGGTAAGTGACAATGACAGTTCGAACCGCAGAACTCTTAATCGCTATATTGCTGGCGCTCTGCTCCATTGGGTTGATGATCAAGAGTGCCGAACTTCGTATCGATTGGGTACCCGATCGTGGGCCGGGATCCGGTGCCTGGCCATTCTGGCTATCGACGGGTATGCTGCTTGCGTGCCTAGCTACGATAGTGCGATGGTTTCGAAAAGTAACTCCGGAATCGACAAACCTTGATCTGTTTATGACACGTGAAACCGTCCTGTTGGTTGGGATTTCGGCCGGATCTATTGTATTTCTGCTTGTTGTGACGCACCTGCTCGGCATCTACGTCGCACTTTTTCTGTTTCTTCTATTCTATTTGAAATTTGTCGGCCGACACTCCTGGCTGGTAACAGTCACAATGATGATCGTGGTTCCAATCTTCATATTCTGCCTATTTGAATGGGCATTGAAGATTCCACTTCCCAAATCGATATCAGAACCTTTGTTCTATCCGATTTACGACTTAATGTATTCGTAAAACTCCAATTGAGATGCGTCAGTAACCAAGAATTGTCGCAACAGTCGATTCTTCTATCGGCAGGACCGATATCGGAACTTATGGAATTGTAACTATTTCCATAGAAAGCAGGAATATTCAAATTCACACTAAGCGACACCTGATCTAGCAATGGAAGATATCGTCCTGCATTTAATTGGCGGACTGACGGAGGCGATGCAGCCGCTCAATCTGACAATGATTATTGCTGGCTGTACCCTGGGGCTGCTGATTGGAGCGATGCCAGGGCTCGGGTCGGTAAACGGCGTTGCAATTCTATTGCCAATTACGTTTCTAGTGCCTCCGACAGCAGCGATTATTTTCCTCGCTGCAATCTATTACGGTGCGATGTATGGGGGCGCTATCAGTTCAATTACCCTGGGAATTCCAGGCGCTTCAACTGCGGTAGCAACAGTTTTTGATGGCCGACCTCTGGCACAGGCAGGGCATGCAGACAGGGCATTGACAGCTGCTGCTGTTGCATCGTTCGTGGGCGGTACGATTTCAGTCCTGCTATTCACCGCGTTCGCACCGCCTTTGGCATCTTTCGCACTTAAGTTTGGTCCACCTGAAGAATTCGCACTCATGGTTTTGGCCTTCGCGACATTTATCGGTCTCGGTGGAGATGACATTCCCAAAACCGTGTTCTCAATCCTGGTCGGACTGGTAATGGCTTCCGTTGGACTGGACATCATCTCAGGTCAGCCAAGGCTGATCTTCGGTGATATCGACGGTTTTCTCCATGGAATCAACTTTTTGGTGCTTGCGATCGGTATCTACGGTATCGGTGAGATGCTCTGGACCCTTGAAACCACCAGAGGCGAGGTAATGGTTCATAAGGTAACCATTTCCTGGCAGCGGATGAAACACAACTGCAAGGACATCAAAAATTACATCAAGACGACAAGTATGGGTTCAGCCTTGGGGTATTTTGTCGGAACCCTGCCGGCGGCAGGCGCTACCCCGGCATCACTTATGTCCTACGGTCTTGCAAAAACCTTCAGCAAAGATCCAGACAGTTTTGGTAAGGGGAATATTTCCGGTGTCGCTGCACCAGAAGCAGCCAACAACGCTGCCTCGACAGGTTCCATGTTGCCGATGATCACGTTGGGAATCCCCGGATCCCCGACGACCGCGATTCTGCTCGGCGGCATGATAATCTGGGGACTGCGACCAGGACCACTCTTGTTTACTGAAAACCCGGAATTCGTCTGGGGTCTAATCGGTTCTTTGTACATTGCAAATTTTGCCACGCTGCTGATCAACCTGGCGTTCATCCCATTATTCGTCAAGATTCTTACACTGCCCTTCAGCATTCTCGCACCGGTAATATACATTCTGTGCGTAGTCGGAGGCTATGCACCTACCCAAACCATGCACGACGTTTGGCTGATGCTGCTATTTGGAGTTGTCGGTTATCTACTCAGGAAACTCAATTATCCAGTCGCCCCAGCTGTCCTGGCAATCGTGCTTGGGCCTCTTGCTGAACGCTCATTGCGACAGTCCCTGCTGGGTTCTCATGGCGATGTCAGCATTTTCCTCACCCGCCCCATCTCTGCGGTCTGTATTGCAATTGCCGTCGCATTAATCTGCTACCCCTTGGTGCAAAAACTGCAAAAACGCCGACGGGCAGATACTGGAACGGGCACGGGATGACAATGGGCTCCAGAAATTTACAATCACAGCAAACACAAGAATGGACGACGCGTGATTACGACGCGGAATTTGCCAGCCATACTTCGAATGCCCAAGCGGTCAAATAAAAGACCAGTAAAACCTGTACCAGCAACACGGCCGTTCCAGTCCAACGAATCACGGCTACTTGCGCGGAACTGAGTTCTTTGTTGCTGCGAGAAACAACTATCGCTGCAATACCCTGATGCAGACGGGTAGACACAGCGCCGATGACAGCACCTGAGACAATCAGACCACAAATCAAAAATGCAATTCCTCCCCAATCAAAGAGGTTTTGCCAGGCACTATTTTGCCAAGTTAGAAAGAAGGTAACACCAAGAAACACCATAGCGGCAAAATTCAAAACCAACCTGCTTGCAGCAGCGGAGACAATCTGTTTGGGCAAGTGGGTCAATGGAAAATTGCTGTAACAAACGGTTCGGCTAGTAAAGAATACCCCCAATATAGCACGAGAGCATCCTGACCTTCAGCAGGGTTGGTGCCTTGACAAGATAGGCCGACATCCGCAATCATTTTTCTCGCTGCCATTTACTACGACGGTACTATGTATGGTGGTGCGATCGGTTCAATCATGCTCTAGGGAATATTTTTGCTGATACTGCCGCTCACTAGACTGATCCAGAATAAATTTAAGCGAGGGCAGTATTGTGTGTGATATGGTGATGCAAACCAATTCGCCAATCAGTTCATGTCTACGCAAAATACCTCGTTCAAGCACCTGTTTCGTCCAATCGACGTTGGACACAAAACACTCAAACATCGGCTGAATTTTGGCGCTCATACCGCCAATATGGCAGTTGACGGGCTGCCAGGTGAACGGCATCACGGCTACTATCTAGAGCGAGCCATCGGTGGCGCAGCAATGATCGTCGTTGAACCGGTTCCGGTACACGGTCCTGCAACTTTGACTAGGGGTAACTTTCGCCACAGCGATGATGCAGTCATTCCCCATTTTCGCAGGATAACCGACAGCTGTCATGAGTACGGTACCGTGATGATTCAGCAGCTATACCATGTCGGGCAACACGGCGACTGGGATAACTCATTTCTGCCAAACTGGTCTCCGTCGGGGCTGCCTTCCATGCATGACCATGATGGTAGCATGGCGATGTCCAAATATCAGATTGATGAGGTGATTGAGGCTTTTGTCGCGTCTGCGGTTCGTGCCAAAAAAGCGGGTTTTGACGGCTGTGAATTGATGGCTGCCTACAATGCCATCATAGAGCAATTCTGGTCCCCATTCAACAACCGTAGAGAAGACTGTTACGGCGGTTCCTTTGAAAATCGCATGCGATTTTCCACAGAACTGCTTAGCGCCATACGAAATGCTGTCGGGAACGATTTCATCATCGGGGTCTGTACCAGTTATGACCCGGTCGTACCCGATGTTCTGCCAATGGAGGCCATGCAGGAAATTGTCGCCTATCACGATTTCCGGGGATTATTCGATTACGTAACCATCGGTACCGGTGGGTATTACAACTTTTACCTGATTATGCCGACTGCCATGCACGAGGATCAAATTGGGATGCCTTTCGCTGCCAATATTCGTGAAGTAGTCAAACACGCAAAAGTGCAGGCTGAAAGTCACATTCGAACACCAGATGCCGCTGATTATGCGATCGGGTCTGGAGCTGCTGATATGGTGAGCATCGTTCGCGGCCAGATTGCTGATCCACATCTCGCCAATAAAGCCATGCAAGGACGAGCAGAGGATATCCGACCTTGCCTTTCCTGCAATCAGATGTGCTGGGGAAGACGATTCAAGGATTACTGGATCAGCTGTCTGATCAACCCATCAGCCGGACGTGAGTTCGAATGGGGTGGCGATCGCTTTGTAGAAGCCGAAGATCAGAAAAAGATTCTGGTGGTCGGTGGTGGACCGGCTGGGTGTGAAGCCGCCCGAGTCGCAGCTGAACGAGGCCACACAGTAACATTGGTTGAAGCATCAGGTCAACTTGGCGGACAATTTCGTCTCGCTGGAATGCAACCAAGACGCGGACAGATTCTGGACTACATCGACTGGTTTGAACGGCAGTTAAACAAACTCGGTGTCGAGGTACGTCTCAACACCCCCTTCTTCGCGGAAGATGTCGTTGAATTTGGGGCGGATGCGGTTATTCTTGCAACTGGATCGCTACCCTCAGATACTGGATACCAACGTGGGATCCCAACGCGGGATGTATTGCCCGGTATAGACCAGGGTAACGTTTGGCACGCAGAAGATGTGATGAATCGCTCAGCGAAACTTGGCCAATCGGTGCTGCTGTTGGACGACGTTGGTACCTGGAAGTCTCTTGGCACCGCTGTATATCTGGTGGAAAAAGGCCACTCGGTGTCTATCGTAACACCTTATGCAGTCATTGGAAGGGAATTGGTGCGAACCGCAGCTGACTACGCGGTTCGTGAGAAATTACGTCAGTATGGAGCCCAATTCTATCCTGAAACCGTGGTTAATGAATGGCAAGGTACAAGCGCCCGAGTTATGGATTTACTGGATGAGTCGGAAACCGAAATGCCGTTCGACAGTCTGGTGCTCGCCACGGTTAACATGCCGGTGAATGATCTTGAACTGGAACTGCGTCAGCAAACATTAGAATTTGACCTCCATGTCATCGGCGATTGCCTGTCACCCAGACAAGCACCAGCGGCAACCTATGAAGGCCGCAAAGTTAGCCTGCTGCTCTAATACTGTTAGCTGGCACCAAAAAGAATTCGGTTCTCTCAGCAATCAGTTGGCGTAGTCTACGGGAATTGCAACAATCTTGACTTTAATCATTGAACCCGGACGACTAGGTACCGTCGCTCGGAAAACATGCCCCTGGAACTCATAATTTACAAAATAACCGCTCAACTTCTGAGTTTCAACTTGCCGCTCAACCGTTGTACAACGCGTTTCCATTCGAGTTCCACCTTTACTTTGCGCATTCTTCTTTTCAAGATCACTTGCAATCGAGGCGCCTAATAGCGCACCGATTACAGTACTCGACTTACTGTCATCATCAATTTCTTTACCAATTGCTCCGCCAATAATGGCACCTAGCAACTCTGGTGTATCGGAACTGGTCGAACCACCAACACTCACTGCAACTTCTCGACACTCCTGAACCGGCCTCACTTCTGTCACTGTGACGTACCGCTCGGTATAACCGAGAACGGGAACATCTATTTCGTAGGTACCGGAAAATTCTGCTTGAGCACCACCACTCAGCGCAACACCTGTCAGAGCCAGCATGCTGATCGCGAATCCAATTATTTTCTTCATGATAATATCCCTCAGTTAAAGTAGAGATGCGACACCTTCGATGCCCAGTTCCTTTCGCATTATAAAAACACCTGCCAATGTATGAAAATTGATTGATGTCGACTGAAGCTACATTAATTGTGACCGAAACATTGGCCATAGGTTCAGTTTTATTGCGACAAATTTTCTGCCCTGATTATGGAACCTGTTCCGAAATCACAATCTCAACGACCGCATGATCAACGCCCGGTCGAACGGGTTCAGATTGGCCGAAGAAATCGCCACTCTGCGACTGTGCAGTTCCTGAGCGGGAAACCCTGGCAATGACGAGGACCTGTTCAAATGATGAAATATTAAGATTGGGGAGCATTGCAAGGGAATCATCCAGTTCCAGAGAAATTGGCAGGTCCTTCACCTGCTTTTTGACAGCAGCAAGTGGCGCTGGCGGGCCGTTGAAAGCACGTGCGATGATAAATACAGTGTCATCGGGATCAATCTTACTCAAAATGGAAGACTCAATACTTACCTGAACTTTGACTACGGGAGCTACAGTCTGGTCGCTCCTGCTTGAAACTGACTTACCAACCCTCTCAAGTTCTGCGGTTCCGGCCTCAATCAACTGACGAAGCTGATTGAGCATTTCCTCGTTGTCCGTGGTTTGCTCCGCTCGCTGCCAGTAGTCCATTGCAACCTCCACTTCACCACGCTCGCCAGCAGCAAGTCCTGCCAACCATAATCCACCGGTATTGTCTGGCTCAATTTCAAGTGCAGTCAAAATCAGTGCTTCAGGCTGACCCTGTAAGACGCCATCATTAGCCATTGCTCGAGCATCCGCTTCGCGCACCAGAAATTCAGCACTGTCACCCTGCAACTCACGTACTTTCTTGTACGCAACAGCAGCTTCAGCATATTTCTGCTGTGCAACAAACAACTGTCCCACGGTGCTCCATCCGAGTGCGTCATCGGTATTGGTCGCCAAATGTGTCATCAGCCGCTGTGTGAGTTGCTCTAAGTCCTGCGCGTCAACACCAGTCTCATCATTTTCCTGTTCGGACTCTTGAACTGTCGCCATGGTAGCTGGTGGTTGGATGGAAATACCAGAGGGTTCGCCAACAAGAAAATAGAGAACGCCAGCCCCAAGTGGCACAAATACTGAGACAGCGACCGCTACCCCCTTTGTCGCTCCCGTGCTGCTGTTAGCAACCGGCTCAGCGGAGTCTGTCAGGTTGTGTACATCCCGGTAAAGTTCAGTTTCAATTTCTTCACGAATTTGAGCAGCATCCTCAGGGTCTACTTCACCGGTGTTTTCACGCTGTTCCAATTCAGCCAGTCGATGTTTGGCAACTTCTATGTTTTTCTGCCGCCGATCAGAAATCTCCCTTCTGCTTCCACGCAGTATGACGGGCACAATAAACCATACAGCCGAGACCACCAGCAACAAGGCAAACAAAGAAAAAATGACAGACATTGAATCTGAGAAGGGCTGCTAATCGTCCAGCAACTGCTGCATCTTCTGACGCGAGGCGGCGTCCAGTTTAACCCCCGTATTACGACGAGTCCGCCGCCAGAACAGAACAACAGTCAACACCGCCAACAGCAGAAAAACGAGCGGTCCAAACCACAGCAGATAGGTTGATGTCTTAAGTGGCGGGCGATACATGATGAATTCGCCATAGCGTGCCACCATGTAGTCAATAATCTCATCGCTTGAGTCTCCACTTCGGACCATTTGATAGGTACGTTCACGAAGATCCTGAGCCAGTGCGGCGTTCGAGTCGGCCAGATTCTGATTCTGACACACCAGGCAACGCAATTCGTCAATGAGTTCATGGTACTGCTGTTCCTGCTGAGGGCTGTTAAACTCCAGTACTTCTGTCGCTGCATTTGCAGATAGCGAATATATCAGCAACATCAGCATACAGAACAGATGTTGAACTTTATTCAGGAATGTTGTTTGCTTGCGTTCCATAATGACAGTATCTCACGCTCGGCAACTTCAGGTGTAATCGGTCCTATGTGCTTATAGCGAATCACGCCTTGCGCATCAACAATAAAAGTTTCCGGTACACCATACACACCCCAATCAATGGCAGCTGCACCGTCATGATCAACCACCGTTACAAAGTAGGGATTACCCCAATCTCGCAACCAACGACGAGCGCCTTCAGCCTTATCCTTGTAATTTAGTCCAACAATCGGTACTCCCTTTTCTGACAGGTTGACTAGGAGCGCATGCTCATCGCGGCAGGCAAGACACCAGCTGGCCCAAACATTCAATACGTAAAATCCGCCGGCCAGTTGATCGGTGCTCAATGTTAGATCTCCCTGGTCGAGAACCGGTAAAGTGAACGCAGGTGCCACTTTCCCGATCAACGGTGACGGTACTACCGTTGAATCCAGCCTCAGTCCTGCAGCAAAAAATCCGGCAACTGCAACAAAAACAATGAAAGGAATCAGAAATTTTGGCCGCGCGAACAGCCCCCTTTCACTCATCTCGACTCTGTCGCCATGTTAGCTGCGGCCACGCGCCCCCGAACTCGACTGGTGCTTCTCAGTCTTTTGTCAGTTGCTGCTAAAAATCCACCGATTGCCATGAAAATCGCACCCATCCAAATCCAGCGTACAAATGGTTTGACATGAATTCTAACGCTCCAGGCACCCGTATCATCCAACCGTTCACCCAGCGAAACATACAGGTCACGAAATACACCGGGTTGAATGCCTGCTTCTGTCATGGGGTCTTCCTGAATGGGATAAAAGCGCTTTTCCGGAAATATTGTTGCAACCTGGCGGTCTCCGCGATGGGCATTAACGGTTCCCATGTATGAGATGTAATTTTGTACAGACTGCTGTCGCACACCCTCAAATTGAAAGGTAAATCCACCCAATTCGTACGAGTCACCAGGCACCATCTTCAGGTCCTTTTCCTGCTCATAAAGACTGACCATGGTAACTCCCACGACAAAAACAGCAATTCCCAAATGAGCGATACTCATTCCCCATATCCCTCTTGGTTGATTCAACAGAGCAGTGAGCTTATCCCGCCTGTGTTTCACTCGGTCATACATGCCGTAAAGTGTAGAGGAAGCAGTCCACAATGCCAGTGTCAATCCGACCGCAGCCAACCATTCGTAAGAGTTACCGAACAATATTGGTAAGGTACAGCCCAGTAATATACTGACCGCGAGCAGTGGCCAGAGTTTACCCATCAATCGACCGAACTGATCTCGCTTCCATCGGGACATCGCCCCAATACCAACGAGTGCGGCAACCGGTAAAGTGAGGGGAATGAATACCGAATTAAAGTAAGGCGGACCAACTGAAACTTTACCCAATCCGAGTGCATCAAGAAACAAAGGATAAAGCGTACCTAGCAAGATCGTAGCGGCTGCAGTTACCATAAAGACATTATTGAGCAGCAAGCTCACTTCTCTTGATACCAGCGTGTAGCTGCCGCTTGATCTTATGCTCGGTGCTCTAACAGCGTAAATCGCGAGCGAAGATCCGATCACCAGGCAGATCAGCACAAGCAGGAAAATACCACGAGATGGATCCGTCGCGAAAGTGTGAACAGAAGTCAGCACTCCGGATCGGACCAAGAACGCCCCGATCAGACTGAGCGAAAATGTCAGCATCGCCAGCAGCACGGTCCAGGATTTGAAAAGTCCGCGCTTTTCAGTTGCTGACAAGGAGTGAATCAGTGCAGTACCGACCAACCATGGCATGAAAGAGGCGTTCTCAACCGGGTCCCAGAACCACCAGCCACCCCAGCCGAGTTCATAATAAGCCCACCAGCTCCCCAAAGCGATACCAAGGGTCAGTGAAACCCAGGCAAGATTGGTCCAGGGTTTAGACCAGCGCGCCCAAGCAGCATCCAGTCGTCCGCTGATTAATGCCGCCACTGCAAATGAGAAAGCGACAGAAAATCCAACGTACCCCATGTAAAGCATTGGTGGATGAAAAACCAGCCCAGGATCCTGCAACAACGGGTTCAAATCTCGGCCTTCGACTGCAGCCGGGATGACTCGTTCAAAAGGGTTCGATGTCAGGATCAAAAACAACAGAAACCCGATACTGATTACGCCAAGTACTGCCAGCACTCTGGCGAGAAAATCATCAGGGACCTCGCGGCTAAACCAGGTCAAGGCCGCTGTCCAACCTGCCAGCATCAAAACCCATAACAGCAACGAGCCTTCATGGGCACCCCATACCCCAGAAATGCGGTACATAAGAGGCAACGCCGTGTTTGAATTCTGTACCACGTAATAGACTGAAAAGTCATAGGAGACAAATGCATAGGTAAGGCATAGGATCGAAATAAACAGAAACAGGAACTGTCCTCGGGCAGCAAATTTTGTTGCTGCAAACATTGAAGGTGAACGTAGTAGCTTGCCAGAAATAGGCAGTGCGGTCTGTACAACTGCCAGACAAAGCGCTAATATCAAACTGAATTGACCGAGTTCCGGGATCATTGCCTTACCTATTACCCTTATTCGTACTGCATCGTCTTTGCCGCTTTCAGCGCGTCCGCAACTTCAGGCGGCATGTAATTTTCGTCGTGTTTAGCCAGCACTTCAGTGGCCTCGAACACCCCATTGGTATTCAGCTTGCCTTTTGCAACGATACCCTGGCCATCTCGGAACAGGTCTGGAAGAATACCGGCATATTGAACCGGAACGGTATGAACGGTATCGGTAACATCAAACCTGACTGTCAGGTCGTTATCAGGCCTGACGACACTGCCTTCTACAACCAGACCTCCGATTCGAAATGCCTTTCCAACTGGCGCCTCTCCTGCCTGAACCTCGCTGGGGCTCACAAAATACAGCAGATTACTCTGAAACGCAGTCAGCGCCAGAGCTAATGAAATAGCCGTACCCGTGACGATTAAAGCGGCCATTGCCAAGCGTCGTGCGCGTCTTGGTGTCATAGGTGATCCAATTGAACTAGATTTGACTGCAAAGTGAATAAGGTCATTTTACGATGAAATTAGATTTCAGCAGAAGTTACCGACTTCATTGTTGCGAGCAATAAAATAGGACACTCGTAAATTCTATAGGTTCGAATACTTGACTAAACCAACGAATTTTCTTCCCAAAATCCGCCCCGCTAGTCGCCCGGCACGTCAATGCGGTACGGTGCATAAACCATACAAAATAAGGTGATGAAAAATGAGATGACCCGAGCGATGCTGATGATGCTGTTTGCGATGCTCATTCTCCCTGGCATGGATGCGATCGCAAAGTATCTTTCGAATTCTGTATCGGCGGGACAGGTGTCTTTTGCACGTTTCTTCTTTCAATCCATCTTTATGTTGCCGCTTCTTTACTGGACGCGGGGAAGGTGGCAGACTTCAAACTTGAAATTTCACGCCCTGAGAGGAGCATTGATTGCATGCGCAACGCTGTTCTTTTTTCGCGGTTTGGCATATCTGCCAATAGCGGATGCGATATCAATTTTCTTCATTGAACCGATGCTCGTTACTCTACTTTCGGTGGTGATACTTGGTGAATCGGTCGGCTGGCGAAGGCTGGTAGCTATAGCAGTTGGGTTTGTCGGTGCACTCATTGTTATTCGGCCTTCATTTACCAGTGTGGGGTGGCCGGTACTGTTGCCGGTCGCAGCCGCATTGTGTTTTTCCTTTTACATTCTATTAACCCGCTCGCTGTCAGCTGCTGAGAGTCCTGTCCGAATGCAGTTTCTCGCAGGTCTATCTGGAATGGTGGTTACATCACTTGCGCTGACAGTCGGTACGGCCAGTAACATTGATGCCTTAACCGTAAGTTGGATCTCCCTAAATCAGTTGTTTTGGCTCGGATTGCTTGGGATTTTGGGTACAGTGGGTCACCTGTTTGTAGTTTATGCATATCGTCGCGCGCCGGTGAGCATACTGGCACCTTTTCAATATGTCGAAATAATAAGCGCAACAATTCTGGGGTGGATGTTTTTCCTTGATTTTCCCGACACGTCAACTTGGATTGGAATTCTGTTGATCGTTGGCTCTGGACTTTTCATCTTTTACCGCGAACATCATTTCGGGATCAGGCGCTAGGCATGCGCTGATCGAAACAACGCCATGTCTTACAACTAATGGCGACTGGCTAGGCCGCAATCACCCCTATAGTCGATAGCATGAATACGCTGCCAATGGTGAGATGTTGCTCAGAGCGGCATGGATTCCAATAGAGGGCAGATTTATGGCAGTGAATTTCGTTGGTTCAGTGCCAGTACTTAAGCATGATAAAAGAAATGAACCATCGCAATGACGACCACCAGAAAAAGCACCGTCATCGCCAATCCTGCTCGCATGAAGTCCGCGACCCGATAACCGCCTGGCACTTGAATCAAGGCGTTGACCTGATGCGTCGGAATCAGGAATGAATTGGATGTGGCCAAGGCAACCGTGAGAGCAAATACTGACGGGTTGGAACCTATTTCGATTGCAACATTAATGGCAATCGGAACCAGCAGTACGGTTGCACCAACGTTTGACATGACCAGCGTGAACACCGTTGCCAATATTCCAAACGCGAATAGAAACACAACGCTTGGCACACCATCCAATAAACCGACAAACTGCTGGGCAATCCACGTAGCTGTGCCGGTTTTTTCCACCGCGATACCCAGAGGGATCAGACTTGCCAGTAGAAATACACTTTGCCAGCCAATCGCCCGATACGCTTCCTCGATTGAAATAACGCGCGAAACGATCATCAGCAACGCTCCTGTCAGCAAAGCCGCAGAAAGACGCAAATCCGTAAATAACACCAGACATAAGGTGAACACAAATATACCCAGTGCATAATATATTTTCTCCGGCCGTTCATTCTCTTTTGGAAAATCAGTCGCGGCAACCAGTTGCAAAGAATCAATAAAGTGCTGCAAGTCCCGCCACAAGCTATGGACCACCATTGTGTCCCCAGCCTGAATTGGAAGGTCAATGAGATCGTCTCGAATGGGCTTGTCGTCCCGATAGAGCGCCAACATTGTCACGTGGTAATTTCTCCGGCAACCAAGGTCGCTTATCGTTTTGCCAATTGCAGCCGAGTAAGGCGGCACAACAACTTCGGCAATTCCTGAAGCTGTCGGATTAAATGCTTCCTGAAAAACCCGAATTTCGTCCCTTAACTTCAGGTTCATGCGCGCTGCGATTTTGACGATTCGCTCGTATCGCCCCATCACGGCGATATCGCTGTTTGCAACAATCTCTGTGCTGCGATCAGGCTCAACGATTACCTTACCTTCCGTTCTGATTGCAATGATTCGCTCTTCATATCCCCCTTCATCTTCCAACTCTCCAATTGTCTTGCCGACAATGGTGGTTTTATTCGTTACGGTCAGTTCGAAAACCTGACCTGAAATACCGTAGACATCCAGAATATAGGACGTTACAGCTCCTGTCCCCAATGCCTTTGAAGTACCCTTTGGTAGCAACTTTTTCCCGAATAAGAAAAAATAGATGACTCCGAGTGTAAGAAGTGCGATTCCAATCGGAGTTACAGAAAATAAGGAAAAAGTATCAAGCTCCTGAACGTGCGCAGGTAAGCTCACGTTTGAATTCTCGATCAAATCATTGAGCAGAATTAGAGGACTTGATCCGACCATCGTTAGCGTACCACCAAGAATCGCGCAATAGCCCATTGGCATCAACAGGCCGGATGGTGTAACACCGCTGCGCTTACATATCCGGTCGATCACAGGCAGAAACAGTGCCGCTGCTCCGATGTTCTGCATAAACCCGGAAATGGCACCGACAGCTGTTGAGACCAGCACCATAATGCGTCGCTCTGTGTTGCCCGCAAAATTTAATATTCTTGCGGCTAGACGGTTCATAATTCCCGTCCGATCAAGTCCTGCGCCTAGAATCATCACCGCCATTATTGAGATTACGGCATTGCTGGAAAACCCGTCAAACAAATCAATTGCAGGCACCAGCCCATCGTAGCCTGGAAGTAAGCTCGTAAGCCCAATCAGAACCATGACCAGCACCGCAACGACATCCACGCGCAAGATTTCCGACACAAACAGAAGTATGGTCAGAATCAAAATCCCGATGACCGCAATCATTTCGACTGTCAGAGAAAGGGGTTCAGTCATTTGAGTAATCGATCGTTAGAATACCAGGCAGAATCACTTCTCGATTTTCTCTGACATGACAATTAATTTTTAGTCAAGCTGGATGAAGGGCAGCACAATTTGGTAAAGATGCAAAGCGATAAACAATGAATTTGTTTAACGCCACCTCTTGTATAGATAAAGGAGGGGATACTCACCACTTCGGATGAGTAAGCTGTTGACGATCGCAATCTAAGCCCAATCAACACTTTGGGCAATCACGAACTTAGAAGTTTCATAGATTAAATAATTGAATAGGAGCGACACGAGCTAAATTTACATGGTTCAAACAATGCATGCCAGTCGCAGTCAAGAAACACCTTCAGTTGGAGTCGTCTTTCGCACTCAGCCAAGCGTACGAAATGCCTACAAGTAATCGTCATTCAATAGGATGGAGCAAAATATTGCGTCTATCAAAATTCAAGGTAACAGCTGAGCAGTCACTACCCATTTACATCCCCGTTCGACATCGTCGAAATTCAGAGAAGAAAGAATTTTTTACTGCATATATTTTATTACATACCCTGTGTGATTTGCGTCATTAAATTCAACCAATTAGCCAAATTTTTACAACAACATTACTAAATTCAGATCGGAACATTCACACCGTTAATGTCGGGGGCGCAAATCCGATTCTGATACAATGCAACTGTCAATAAGGTCCCCATGTGAGGAGTTGACCATGAAAATTAAAGTTTCGTGCATCCAAAACTGTGCGAAAGACAATTTAAACCACAATCTTCAGGACACGTCCGATCTGGTACGCAAAGCGCGTGAAGCCGGCGCTGAATTGATTTGTTTGGCTGAGTTCTTCTCCTTTTTGCATCTTGACGACAATGGTTTGAATGTAGCGCCTTTTGAAGAGTCCGTTCACCCCACCCTGTCCACATTCCAAACTCTCGCACAGGAAGTTGATGCCTGGATTCTATTGGGTTCGATTGCAGCATCGGATTCTGAGGGCAAAAAGCTCAATCGTTCGATCATGCTCAGCCCACAGGGTGAAATTATTGCACGCTACGACAAGATTCATCTCTTTGATGTCAATCTGCCAAATGGCGAAGTGTATCGCGAATCTGCGATTTTCAATCCGGGTAATGAGGCAGTTCTGGCGCAATTACCCTGGGGTTCTGTCGGTCTAACAGTCTGCTATGATTTACGCTTCCCGCATCTTTACCGTGCGTTGGCCCATTCGGGGGCACAAATTCTCACTGTGCCGGCAGCATTTACACGAACTACGGGGCAGGCTCACTGGCATGTGATGTTAAGAAGCCGAGCAATTGAAACGGGTTGCTATGTTGTTGCACCCTGTCAGTATGGTGATCACGGCAAAGCCAAAACCTATGGTCATTCTCTCATAATCGACCCTTGGGGTCGCGTTTTGGCAGACGGCGGTGAATCACGAGGCTATATAATTTCTGACGTTGACCTGTGCGAAGTTGAAAAAGCACGCCAGATGATTCCAGCACTGGAACACGACCGTCCATATCGTGTACCAAACAAGGACGAGCCGGAGCTTTTTCGCCAGGCATCTTAACAGCATTCAATTTTTATCTCTACACGAGACGAGTCAACATGAGTGAATCAGTTTTGGTTTCATTGATTATTCTGCCGATCCCCATCAGCATCCTTATCATGCTGGCATTTCGCGGCAAAGGTCCATCCACAATCGACCAGAACAACGATCATTAGACTGAAATTCACCCAACTAATCGAGCGATGTCATCGCTTGTCGTTCCTGTTTTCTATAATGTGAGCATATGAAAGTCGGTGTTTGTTAGTCAGGATACTGCATACACTTTTTTGAGGTTGTTGACTACTAGCAGCGAGAATGCCTTGGACCGAGTTGCGGTTGGTTCCAGACTTTTGAACATGTAAACTTGACCTTAACCGCAGCAAGTCATTTAGTCATCAATATCTTCATTTAAGATAGAGATGTATTGGTCATAAGCATAAACACGGTTTCTTTTTTTGCTTGTGATTTCAGAAGCAATTCCAAGTTGTTCAAGAGCATACACTCCATTCGTAACTGCAGGGACCGAAAGATGGGTTTGCTGAGCGATACTTTTTATTGTTGAAATTGGACGTAATTGTAGTGCCTGGTGTACAAGCAAGGACGAAGACATGAAGCGTGCGCCATCTCGAATTCGTGCGGAATCGGTATTGAAAAGTGAATTAAGTCGTATGGCGACCGAAAAAGCACTGGTTGATGTTTTAGTGATACCTTCGAGAAAAAATTCCAGCCAGGCCTCCCAGTCACCACGCTGCCTTACGACATTAAGCAATGAATAATAGTCACTTCGATTTTTTTTGAAATACAAACTGAGATATAAAATCGGTTCACTCAATAGACCTTCGTTGCACAATTGCAAAGCGATGAGTAAGCGACCAACTCGTCCATTACCGTCTAGAAAAGGATGAATTGTCTCAAATTGAACATGAGATAATCCAGCGCGAATAAGAACCGAATATCCGCTTTCGGGGGCGTGCAAATAACGTTCTAGATCAGACATACAGTCTTCGACTTTATGGGTTGGTGGTGGTACAAAACGAGCCTTACCCGGGCGTTTGCCTCCCAACCAGTTCTGAGAACGTCGGAATTCGCCGGGTAATTTTTTACTTCCTCGGCCTGAAGACAATAATTTTTCGTGAACCTCCCGGATAAGACGATTACAGAGTGGGAAATCATCCTCTCTCATGCGTCGAATTCCGTGTTCTAGGGCGGACACGTGGTTGGAAACTTCAGTCACGTCGTCCAGAGGCACTCCTGGGGCTTGATTCAATTCAAATAGCAAGAGATCTGACAGCGTGGATTGTGTTCCTTCAATTTGCGACGAAAGCACAGCCTCTTTTCGGATATATGCATAGAGAAACAGCCAGGGTTCAGGTAGAATGCTCGTTACACTATCCAGCCGCCCAATTGCGAAATTTGCACTGTCCAGCGAATGCTGTAAATATTTGAAGTCCAGTTCATCTTTCGGCGGTAAAGGATCAGGAACAAAAGCTCTTACCTGTTCTCCTCCCATGGATGTAGTATCAAAATAACCTGTCTGTTGACGTTTCATAAATTCCCCGATTATTCAGCAATGCTTAATAGCGAAAGACACTATTAAATATTTTTGATTTATCATTAATTACGGTGCCGTTTTCCGTTTGTTGTTAAGCCATGCTTAATAACACATTCCGCTATTAAGCATTTTGGTGTAATCCTTAATTATAATGTCGTTTTCCGTTTGTTGTTAAGCCATGCTTAATCCCGGTGTGATTTAAATCGCACCCCTCAAATTCAGCAGTGATGAAGTTCAGGTGTTCAGAATCTGAAACGACCTTATGCCGCGCTCAGCGTTACAAAGCCGCAATTTGCCGCCGACAGGGCTCATTTGAGGTGACTAGTCCGCTTATATTCTGAGCGAAAAAAATGCGGGCGCAACGGTCCCCAAGGTGAATTTTGTTGTCGGTCGGCCAGGCGGTTTCGACCTGCAATTTCTGCATGGTTGAATCCAGGTGTGTTCAACCGGGGCATGAATCCATGGATTCTGCCCGGTTTGGGTCGATTCAGGTGATGTGACCGGCGTTTTGCACCCGCTTTTCAATCATCATCAGCAGTCGGTACAGACGGGTTCCGGTTCGTCTCCTTGCGAACCACAACGGAACGTTCGATCTGGGTGATGCCGTCAGCATGCAGCACTCGCAGGTTCCACCGCCCGTCTCCTGCGCCGGGTGTTTTCAGTCAGACACAAGTAATCCAAAAGCAGGCGGACATCGCATTTGAGTTTGCGGATTGTTGATGCAACTTTTTTCGAATGACGCTTGATCACTGCAATCGCAAACCGGCGCAGCGCGGTCAGATTCTCAGGTCCGTTGCCTTTGCGAATCAGCAGATGATCTTCCTGCCAGGTCTTCAGGCTGTCAAGTACATGATGCACCGATTCTATCGTCCAATGGCGGCGGTTCAAATCCAGAAGACTCTTTGGATTCGCCCGGTCAGCCGGCAGTGACGTAAAGCCGACAGCGACTTCGTCTGTGGTTTTTGTCACCACGCCTTTTTTATAGTGTTTGACATGGCGATGAATGCGGAAGATCTGTGCGACATCCGGGAATTTCGAAAATCCGTTCAGGTATTCCATCACCTCAGGCTCGTCATACTCGTCTATCAGGACGACGGCCTGTTTTCCTGTTTTCGCATGGAGATTGTGCAGCAGTCTTGCAAATCGATTTGATCCGTGCAAATTCGTCGAATCGTAGCCATCTGACAAGCCGTGCTTGATTTCAAGATTCTCAAGTTGGACCTTGACATTTTCTTCCAAAACGCCAGGCCTGCTGTACTCTGCATTAAAGCTCAGGCGCACGATGGGATACTGTGTTGACCAGTCCCAGCGATCATGTATGTAAAGTCCTCGAAAAAGCGGCTCGCTGCCCTCGAACAGTTCCAGCATCGTATCAAGCAGCAGGCTTTTGCCGAAACGGCGCGGGCGCGACAGGAAGTAATACCGGCCCTGGCCGATCAGTCTTTCGATATGCGGGGTCTTGTCGATGTAATAATAGTCATCAGAGCGAATTGAGCGAAAATCCGCAATGCCGATTGGAAATTTCCGATTATTCATGGTCGAAGTCAACGTGCAGTTGGAATTGATTTTACTTTACCGGAAACGACAGTTTGGTTTGATGGGTCAGACCACCACACAATCACCTCGTCGCTGAACTTCTGCGAGTTCCAACTGGCGACAAGCGTCTGCTTGGCAGAAGTATCTGTCACAATCCGTACATCCTTTATCCAGTTGAAACACACTTTCGTCTCTCGGACCGATCTTCAATTGCTTTCATCCGACTGGATTCCTGGCATTCTTACCGACTTCGGAACTGATATCGATCGGCAAAAGGAGGACTGTTTATTCGCCGGCACCTCGGGATCAGTCACTTTCTCCCAAGCTCTTTTCAATTTCCGCAAGAAAGGCTTGTGCAAAACTATGCAGTTTGGCCTCACCGACGCCATTAATCCTGGAAAATTCGTCTAGTGTTGCCGGGCGGCGGTGAGCCATCTCTTCAAGCGAACGGTCGGGAAATATCACATATGCCGGTACGCTGCGTTCTTTGGCCAAACGAAGTCGGAGCGCTTTCAGTCGGTTCAACAGCGATTTCTCTTCAGAATCCAGGTCTACCGACAGTTTTACCTTTTTCAACTGCGGCGCCTTTGACTGGCAGATTAGTGCCGTCGGACGCTGGTATTCGAAAGTGCAGTTCCCTTTGAGCAGATCGAATCCAGATTTGGTAATCCGCAATCCTCCATACGCTGCTATATTCTGAACTAGAAATCCAGAGCTGACGAGCTGGCGAATCAAGGCGCGCCACTCCTGACTATTGATCTGTGTGCCAACGCCAAATGTCGGAATCAGGTCGTGGCCTGCTTTCTTCACTTTCGCAGTCAGGTTGCCCAGAAGCACATCGATAATATGAATCGCACCGAAGCGCTGACCGGTACGGTATATCGCCGACAGCGCCATTCTTCCGTATTCGGTGCCATCAGAAAGTTCAACCGGGTTCAGGCAGGTATCGCAGTTTTCGCACGGGCTGATCTGTTCCCCGAAATATGCGAGCAAAGCGCGTCTTCGGCATGTCGGCGACTCACAATAACCAATCAATGCATTTAATCTTTGGTGTTCCCGACGCTGCCTGTCTTCTCCGGCATCTTCCTCGTCAATGAAAAGCCGACGTATGCGAATGTCATCAAGTCCGAACAGCATGTGAGCTTCCGATGGTTCTCCATCACGCCCAGCTCGACCGATTTCCTGGTAATACGCCTCTATGGATCCGGGCATGTCTGCATGCAGTACGAATCGGATATCAGATTTATCAATCCCCATTCCGAAAGCGATGGTGGCCACCATAACTATTCCAGGTTCGGTCATTAAGATACTCTGATTTTCGTCGCGCCGATCCTTATCCATGCCGGCGTGATATGGCAGTGCGCGATAGCCCGACGACGCAAGAAACGTCGCAACTGCCTCGGTTTTCTTCCGCGACAGGCAGTAGACAATACCGCTCTCACCTTTGTGCGGTGCCAGAAAGTCCAGCATCTGGCGATTGTCCCCAGCCTTCGCGGCGGCTGACAGCTTGATGTTGGGTCGGTCGAATCCCTGCACAAGAACTGAGGCATTGCCTGCGAAAAGGCGTTTGATTATTTCCGAACGGGTAACTTCATCAGCCGTTGCAGTTGTAGCAAGCATGGGCGTATCCGAAAATATTTCGCGCAATTGTGACAGTTGAGCATATTCTGGACGAAATGCGGGACCCCACTGAGAAATACAGTGCGCCTCATCAACAGCGATCAGGATTAACTCCTGCTCGCCGAGCATGTCCAGCATCGACTCTGTCATGAGTTTTTCTGGTGAGAGATAAAGCAGTTTCAGCGAACCGGATTTCAAACGTGTAACCACGGCGTAATTGGCTTCGTGGTCACTGGATGAATTGATCGTATCAGCGTCAACCCCGGCGAGCTTCAGAGCGTTGACCTGGTCCCGCATCAGGGCGATCAACGGAGAGATCACTACGGCAAGTCCCTCGTTCATCAGTGCTGGAACCTGGTAGCAAAGGGATTTGCCAGATCCGGTTGGCATGACAGCAAGCACATTGTGGCCGGAAACCAGTTGGTCTATAACTGCCTCCTGATTTGGCCTGAACGAATCGTAGCCAAAAACCTCGCGCAAAATTTCGTGCTTGTCTGCTGAGCGATGATTCAATGTCCTTCTTTCCGTCGATGGGTCAGTCGCTTTAGTGTCCAACAGCCTGTTTTGGTCTCAAGTTAGACTGGCACTGAACACGATCAATATTGTAAGGTTTTGCAAAGGTTTGCAGTCTGCTGTGACACCAGCTTCGCATGAAGTCTGCTGGAAACCGTTCAAGGGCAACATGAGAGCACAGACTCGAACAAAGTCCTGAATGTTTCGAAGAACCTGTTCGAGCTGCTTCCACTCGACATTGGACCGCTTGAATTTATGTCAAAGATGTCCCAAAAGGACCGCAGGTGTCAGTCAACGATACTCAGTGGTTCAATGCTGAGCACACAGTACAAAACGAATTAAATTCGCAGTGAGGGGATGAAGTACAGTCTAGTGCCCTGCTAAAGGCATAAGTGGGTTCTAGAAATGACTGTCAGCAGTATTGAAGGAATATCCCCGAGCGCAGCTTTGGATCAAACCAGGTCGATTTTGGAGGCATCACGCAGCCCGCATCAGCGACATCCATGACTTCCTGCATTGTTGTATCAACGCATGCGAATCCCAATTGCCAACCCTGAGCGCATCGTTTCATCAATCCGGATATGCCATCGCTTCCAGGTACGTAGCTCAGACGACTGTCGGAACGGGCATCGTGAATCTGCAAAACGCCTGAAAGCACATGCTCCTGGAGAATGGATACATCCAGTGAACGGACCGGATCATCGGACGGTACCATTGAGTCAGGAATCTGCAACTGATAGACACTGTCGTCGACAATCATTGTGATATGCCTCGCCTGGCTTGGCAGGAGTCCGTTGTCGCGACCAGCATTCATTTCCTGAACGTCAATACCAGTACTCCGAATTCCATTGAGCAATTCATCAACGCTCAATCCGCCCAAGTCACGAACACACCGGAAATAGGAGAAAATTCTAAGTTGGCTCTCAGGGAAGAGCGCGACGAAAAGCCTTCGACTATTTGAATTTGTAGTGTTCAAAGGTTGATCTTTAGCTGATTGCGCAATTCGAGCGCCAGCTGCGCAGCGATGGTGACCGTCTGTAAGATAGGTGTATACGATTTGACTAAATCCCTGCTCCAGCTGTGCTGAAATTTCGGCATCATCGATTCGCCAGATTGACTGCTCAACGTCATCCCAGGCGCTGAATTCAAGACAAGGTGATGCGAGTTTTGCACGAGCCACTGCATCATCAATTTCTTCCTGGTCAGGATACCCAACACAGATAGGACTGGACGTTACTCCCACAGTCTGCTGATATTGGGTCAGCATGTTTTCCTTTTTTAGCTGAGTATCCTCGTGCTTCTTGAGACGGCCACTGGTGTAATCTTCCACAGGAATGGTCGCGATTACCCCAGTTTGTTCGTGTGATCCCAACCGAAGTTGATACAGAAAATAGGCCGGAATCTCGGTTTTGATGAATGCACCACGACCGAGCAGTTTGTTGAGATGGGACTGATTATGGTCCAGAATTTCTTCGAGCGTCGGACCATTGCCATCGAATTCCTCAAGCGTACGCATCACATTGACGTAGTTGTCTGGATTCTGCTCAGCGAACGTGCGACGTTCCGCCGGTGTCATCGCGTCATATGACGGTGTGACAACCTGGTCAATTTTTTCAGGATTAACCAGTAATCCGTCAAACTTCTTGATCTGCGGCACTACGCCCTTTCCTTAATAGAAATACCTTACGAATTCGCAACCCGGAACGTGTCCATAAACGACGCGAGTTTTTCTGCTCCTTCCATCGGCATAGCATTGTAAATGCTTGCGCGCATACCGCCAACACTTCGATGTCCTTTTAGATTGACCAGTCCCTCTGCTTCAGCTCCAGCAAGGAACTTGGCCTCCAGTTCCTCGTTCGGCAAACGAAAGACAACATTCATCCGTGACCTGCTCTCGCCAGTGACCGGGCAATCATAGAATCCGTTGCCCGCGTCGATTGCATCGTAAACAAATCCTGATTTGACAATCGACACCTTTTCAAATTCTTCGACGCCACCGCGTTCTTTGTACCACTTGAGTACCTTTCCAGCGACATAGATTGGGAATACCGGAGGGGTATTGAACCGCGAGCCACTGCTGTGATACTGGCGGTAGTCCAGCGCTGACGGTAATTCTCTCTTTGAAACATTCATGAGAGATTTTCGGACAATAACCACCGCAACACCAGATGGGCCGATATTTTTTTGTGCTCCACCGTATGCGACATCCATCAGGTCCCACGGAATTTTTCGAGACATATAGTCGGATGACATATCGGCAACCAGCGGAACACCCAAGTCCGGCCAATCAAACGTTCGAATTCCACCGATTGTTTCATTAGTGGTTATATGTAGATACTGGGTGTCTGGTTGGAGCGAAATTTCACTCGCAACAGGGGTTCGGCTATAGTTGTCGTCAGCACCATCCCAGGCGACGTAGGTACTACCATATACCTGTGCATCCTTCAGTGCGAGCTTCGCCCAATGACCGGAATTCACGTAAGCCGCTTTTTCAGCCTGGGCCATAACATTCATCGCAACCATTGCAAATTGCATTGTGGCACCACCCTGAATCAGCAGTACACTGAACTCTTCTGGAACTTCCAAGAGTTCTCGGATCAGACTGACGGTTTCGTTGTGAACTTCATCGTACTCAGGCCCGCGGTGACTGTGCTCTACCAAAGACATTCCGGTACCTTTGTAGTTAACGAGTTCCGACTGAGTTTCTTCCAGAACTTCTAGTGGCAGGGTACAGGGACCCGGGCAAAAGTTATAAACTCGCTGTTTCAACTGAAATCTCCTGTGTTTCTCGAGTTGCTGAATAATTTTGGTGGGTGAATATTAATCAATTGACGCAATTGAGCCTGGTACCGTTTTCGAAGGCTTGAACAACTTCCAAGACACCTTCGGCCACAGCATTCTGCGCCTGTTCGGTTGACGCGCCAATATGATGTGTACCATAAACGTTAGGATGCTTGGCAAGCTGACAGTCAAATTCGCAAGCAGCCTGACCTGGTTCGTTTGGATACACATCCAATCCTACTCGAATTGATTTGCTGTCCATAGCATCTAGCAAAGCCTGTTCGTCAACTACGTCGCCACGAGAGGTGTTTAATAATATCGCCCCATCGCGCATTTTTGACAGTAGCTCAGCGTTAATGAGATTACGGGTCGAATCGGTAGAGGGCACATGTATGCTAACGATGTCACTTTCCGCAACAAGAATGTCGATACTCTCGACAGTACTGATTCCGAGATTCTTCATTCGGTCCAGTGTTGCCTGCGAGCGGTTAGGTTTGTTGATCATCAAAACATTCAGACCAAAGGCTTTGGCCCTTTCAGCAACAGCCATCCCGATAGAACCGGCTCCAATTATCCCAATGGTGCGGCCCATCAATCCCTGCGCGGATGAGTATCGTTTTTTGTTCCATTGCCCATCCCGCAATTCACGAACATTGTCGGGAATATTGCGATCAATTGACAGCAGCAGACCCATAGTTAACTCAGCAACCGCCACCGAATTCTTGCCTGGTACATTACAAACAGCAATTCCCCGCTCGGCTGCGAACGCTTTGTCGATTGTGTTGGTTCCTGCCCCCGCTCGAATAATCAACTTGAGATCGTTGGCAGCTTGTATTGTCTCTCTGTCAACCTTGGTGCTTCGCACCACAAGTACATCATTACCTGCAATATTTGCTGGTAAATCAGCAGCCTGTAAATCAGGCTGAAAAATTGTCGCATACCCGGAAGTCTGTAACTGCTGTAACTGCTTCGCGGGAAACTTGTCAGCAAAAAGTATCTGCATAATTCCTGAGGAATTGGGGATGTGATAGTCGCAATAGCCGGGAACCGAATATTGCAGGAAAAATTTATTGTATAGGAAACAACACGGAGTATTTTGAGAATCTTGAAAGGATTTTCACTCGTTCTTCTGTCAACTTGAAAATTCGTGTTTGAATCGTAATCACTCAATAATACCAATCGACCACTAGTGTAAACACGACAGGAACTGAGAGTTATCAGGCTTCAAAAATTTCCAAGTTTCCAGAATGAAGTAAATCAAATCCTACTCGAGAAGTTGACAGGCTACATTGCCTCTTCCTGTTGAAGCGCAAAGATTGAGGTGTATCCACCTGACCAGTCAGGAGGGATCTGACAAGGCCTTTCGTCGTGGTGCGACCATCGGGCCGCAGATCCACGAATTATTGTCTGAAAATACTTGGAGGGAGTCGGAACTGGTGTATAGGGCATGGCATCCGCGGATGAGTATGCATTGAGTAGAAGCGGACGCCCGATGTCAGAGCGATTCGGCATTGACGAATGCAGCATTCGACAGTTGTGAACTGTCAACGATCCGGCTGGACCTTCCAACTCTGCCGCGATAGTGGTGTCAAGGCGGGAGGCATCTAAGTCAGATAGGCATCCTGTCCACTGTCCATATTTGTTGAATTGATCATACAGCTCTCCTTTGTGACTTCCGGGAAGTACAACCAACGGTCCCTGATCATGCGAACAATCGTACAAATACAAGCCAACCGTCAGCGGACTGTAATTCGTATGTGGC
This sequence comes from Gammaproteobacteria bacterium, assembly GCA_022823625.1. Classification (GTDB taxonomy): domain Bacteria; phylum Pseudomonadota; class Gammaproteobacteria; order Arenicellales; family JAJDZL01; genus JAJDZL01. The sequence goes on along the minus strand of JAJEHQ010000024.1, from coordinate 44,071 downwards.
CAGAACTGTATATCCTGATGCCATTTGACTTCTTCACCACCACGCGCCCATTTGAAATTCAATTTTGAGTGATGAAATTTGACATCGGGTCCAACCAGGTCAGCAACAATATTACCAATCAAGTCACTTGACGCATACTCCCAGTAAACTTCATGCTGATCATTTGGGCTGGTTAGTCGACGAAGTCGCGGCGAATCCGATGTATGGCCTGTTTCCAAATCCCAAACCTCGTCCGAAACCGTTATGCCACGACTCTGATCAATCATTTCGTTGGTTACTTTTCTAAGCCGTTCAAGCATTTGTTCCGGCACAATTTTTTCCAGCAGCAAATAACCGTTATCAAAGTAGAAGTGCCGCTGCTCGTTGGTAAGAACCAGCGGTGGGTGTTTGAGAATTTCTGATGTCCTCATTTTGTTTCTCTGAGATCAGCCAATGTTTGACAGAGCTTTGTCTATATCTTCACTCGTCAGTTGCCACTCATTATCCAGTTGCGCGATAACTGACTTCATAAATGGTTCACACAACGCAAGCGCTTTCTCTCCATCGTCTAAATGGTTGATGAGAATTGCTAAAGCGAGCTGTCGGGGCGAGTCACCCTCATAAGTCCATTCAAAGCCCAAATCGGTAAACTGTTTGACGTGAAGTTGTTGATCAAGTAATTCACCGTCAACAGTAACCCGGATGCCATCAATGGTACGTTCTCCGCGGAATTCTTTCATCTATAAATTCCCATTGCTGGACCATCTTGAAGAGCGGTTTTTGTATCTTATTGATACCATAAAAATAAATCGCTGTCTGCTGTCGCTTTGAACATCACACAAAAAGAGAAGTTATCAATCAGCATATACTCGTCAGGTATGAAGGACAATTCGTATTCTCTGAGATCATGACTTATTACCGCGAAAATCCTTCCATCGATATGTGTTGCGCTACCAGCGAAACCGCAAGGTCAAGGCATTTATGCGCACACAGCAATACCACACCATGGCAATTGCACAGATGAATCGGTGAAGCGGTCTGCGCGGCCTGGTCATCTGCTTAATACCGCATCAAGACAAATTGTATCATCTGGGCCTTATCGCAGGTATTTCCCGCATATCGTTTGCGAAAGCCAACGAAAGGTGCTTCAAAGAATTGTTTTTTGTTGACTCTGAAAAAATACCAGACTCGAGAGCATTCTGTATCCCAATTCACGATGAAGTTTTGGTGGCTCGGACTCTTCGTTGCCTTCGTTTTCGCATTGAATTCGTAGAAAGTCTTAGTGGATTTTGCATAGCTTCGTACAGGAGAAATAAATGTTCCACACGTTCTCGTTCGGAAGAGAATCCTGAACGACGGTAAAGACGGTCCACTACTCTGTCTAGTTCTTGATGCGCCTTTCGTAAATCTGGTGGCATCAAATCAGGGTCATACAAGTTAGCTAGAGTTGCTTCCGGATAATAGTTTCTAGCATCAAGAATTGCCTGAGCACATGATTCAAGTTTTGATCGATTGTTAACTTTAGGAGGTAACGGGAAAGTGTTGTAGACGAGGCCTATGGAGTACCGATATCGACTCTCAAGCCTACCTCCGATGTATCGCAGCCAAGCCATATGCATCGCTGAAGTAAGAAGAGCGAAATCAATTGGTGTTGCATTTGGAAGCACGAGAGCTGCATCGCTTGGAATTACTGGCGGATTGAGCCAGCCAATTGGCGCATACTCTCGCCGCTCTGAGCTCACTCTTGGAATCAAGAGAAAAGGTGTAGTGGGAATGACGTTTACATGGTAAAGCTTCGGCGTTTCCGCAAGTTTCTGCGTCGGAATACTCTTGCTGGCCGCGCGATAAAAGCGAACAGCAGAAATTCGCGCTCGAACACTCGGCAATCGTACCAGAATATTCGGCGGAACATTTTGAAGAGCAAGAATCCAGCGCTTACTACCTTGCAGGAATTCGCGAGCACCAACATAGGGTCGGAGAAACTGAACAGCTTCAGGTTCTTCTTCAAGTAATTTAGCGCGTTGCTCTGCGTTGAATATGTAGTTGCCATCGTCAATGGGTTTCGAGCCGATTATCAGTCTTGGCATACCATTGATAGGAGCGCTTTCTTCCTGCACGACCAGATGAGAATCAGTCAGTTCACTAGAATCAAATAAATATGGCGATAGAGACTCATGCTCAGTCTCCTCCGGTTCACCGTTAATATCAGGATAGCTAAACAGACGCTTTTTCCGCCGTGTCAATTCCTTCTGGTCTAGACCGAGAATGATTACATGCACATGTGCTTTGCCACGCGCATCCGAGCCCCACGCGAAAGTACGATGCGCGAACGAAATCTCCAACTTGTAACGCTCAAATAAAATCGGCCACAACTGTGCGACCTGCTCGCCTTGGGTGATTGAATTGGTGGCAACAAAACCGATTCGCGCGTGGCTGGCTTTCACATATTCTCCTGCCTTTATGAACCAAGCAGCGACATAATCAAGCGTACCACCGCTCTTACCGAGTGCTGCGATTCCTCGTACTTGAGCACGTTGATTTCGTGTTTGCAATTTTGCACCTACGAATGGTGGATTACCAAATAAGTAAGAACATTCTTTCGACGAAAGAATGTTCTCCCAGTCTTCTTCCAATGCATCCTCATGCACAATATTTGGAGACGTTTCCAGCGGGATTCTTGTATAGGTTTGACCGATTTCCAGACTCAGTCTGTTGTTCATGATGTGATCCATCATCCACAAAGCGGTCTCCGCAATACGCACTGGAAATTCACTAATTTCAATACCGAAAAATTGATCAACATCAATTTGTGACAAAGATGTAGCGTCAATATCGATCTGTATTTGACCTTGTACTCTCGGGTGGATTTCTTTCAAGATTTCAATTTCAAGCAGTCGTAATTCTCTGTATGCAATTATCAGAAAGTTGCCACAGCCACAAGCGGGATCAAGAAATTTCAAAGCACCAAGTTTGGTGTGAAAACGACGAAGATCAGCAATGCGACGAGTACCTGTACGGGACTCTAGATTCTCGAATTCCGCTCGCAAGTCATCCATAAACAATGGTTCGATGACTTTGAGAATATTTTTCTCCGTCGTGTAGTGCGCTCCTTGAGCTCGACGTTCCACGGGGTCCATTACCGACTGAAATAGCGCACCGAATATGGCAGGGGAAATTTCAGACCAATCAAAATAACAAGCTTCTAGCAACGCTCTTCGCATCTCAGCATCAAAAGCTGGAATACGTAGTGGGTCCTCAAACAACTTTCCATTGATATAAGGAAACCCTGCGATATCCTCATCAAGCGTTAGTTGACGCTCGTGAGTAGGTGTATTCAGAACTTGAAACAGTTGCGACAGCCACGAACCCAAGTCGGAACCATCATTATTTGTGCGTGTTTCCACAAGTTCAAGGAATATGTCTCGCGGTTCAAAGATTCCAGTGTCATCAGCGAAAAGACAAAACACAATGCGAACCAGGAAACGCTCTAAATCGTATCCCCTGTACCCAGCTTCAAAGAGAGAGTCATGCAGTCGTCCGACCAATTCCGCAGCTTTAATATTTGCTGGATTCTGATCTCGAAATGTTCGACGGTGAACTCCAATAATGAATCCGAAAGAATCAACATACTGAGGCAGATCTTCAAGAGCAAATGAAACCATCTCACGCTCATCCAAATCATAGAGATCAAATGTTTGAAAATCACTGACAAGGATAAATCGCGGACGCTCTCTCTCTGAGAGTGCATCAAAATATTCTCCAGCTTGCTCATACGCTTTCTTGAGATTTCGACCTGCGCTCTTTTGCTCGACAATTAACACGCCTGGCCAGAAAAGGTCAATAAATCCCGATTGATCGTTAAGTTTTGAAACATGCTCCTCGTAGCGCGCAACTGTTCTTCGTCGAACACCAAAGATCTCAAAGAATTCGTTATAGAAACTCTGTGTTTCACCCTTTTCATACTTCGCATCTTTCCACTCATTGGTGAATTCAGATGCTCGTACGCGAATTTCATTCCATGACAATCGCATCATTCAGCACTGTTTGTGGACTATCACTAGGACACACTTAGTAAAGGGGATGTAATTCAATTCAATTTGCTCTATGCCAATGGTCTTCGCGAATTTGGGAACGATGAGGTTCAGTAGTTTAAGGCAGTGCCGGCACTGTGTTTGGTACCCATTTTCGAACAAATACGATTATTGGCGTTGACCATCGCTACCGCTACAACATTGGCTGGCTTTTGCTTTTCATGCAACAGCCGCCTGAGCTTCGCTGGCGTTTTACCAGACTCCAGACTGCACTTCGTACAAAGCGACCTCGCACTGTGAATCATCAGTTTGTGAATATAACTGTTGCAGCGCTTTGAGATGCTCAGCAATCATGTCTTGTCGCCACTGGAATACTGCTTGGGAACCAATCCCAGAAAGGCTGCAAGGTGCCATCCACCTTGAAACTGACTGGCGCTGCAATGGTCGCCACCATTCCAACCGGGCCCATCAATAACGGAAAATTTGATCGAACCAAGTTGAAAGTGCTTCACAACTGTTATTCCTGTTCCGGATTCTCAGATTATTGAGTCCATTCTCTGAGAAGTTCAATTGATCGAGTCAAATCTCTCCCCTCTGGGTCAAGCGTATTCGTATTCCTGCCTATGTGAAACAGAATATTTCTGACCGCGTATGGCAATGGATAACTCATTTTCTTACCTCGCTCATAATATTCTTTTAGGTCTGTACCGTTGCTGCCCAAGAGTTCAATCATTTTCTTTTTTGCTTCAATATTTGATACTTGATATCTTTCTTCAAATTTACCATAAAGCAAACAAAATTCTCCAATTCCATATTCGAATAATCCATTTCCACTGATAACACTCTGGAATACCGAAGATAGGGCGGGTTCAACACAACCCTGTAGAAGTGAAACATCTGTAATGAATCTTCTCGCACTATTCGCAAGCTTGTGTTTTCCAATTCGCTCATCATCTCGCTCAATAATTACAGCGGTCAGTTGTGCAGAACATTCAGACTCAACTATCAGTGGACCTAGAATCTGAACATCAAAATCTCCGTGATTATCAAGAGAAAGGTCTCCATCGTCTTCCAAAAACTGTTTTCTTTGTTCCTTCCATAAATCTGGTGGGAGAACCTGAACTTGGAGAGTTCCATTTCCTGTGCCGCCTATGCTCATCTCTAAATATTTCCTCACCAATTAGTGAATTCAACAACATATTTGTTCTACGAATTATGTAGAACACCAAAGCAATTGAATACATCGACGAATTCGTATTCCGATTCAATCGCGGAAACTGGGAATCGCAGTTGCCCAGACGTTTGATTCAGGCAGTCATCGATCATGTTCCTGTGCCAATTCACCTTACGCATGTTTAGAGTCATGAAAACTTATTTCTCCTTAGCGCAATTCGAATCCCGCTAGTGGTCAATTTTGCCCATGTTGGAGGAAGATCTCCATTACTTAACTCATTGTAATAAAAACAATTATTCAAGTATCGTTGAATTCAAATGACTCGCCACCAAGGCACGGACAATATGTTCGAGGTGAGCCACTTGGTTTCGTTTCCAGTGTGCAACAGGATGCCTACCTGTGCTAGATCTTCATACTCCTTTAAGAAACTGCGTAGTTTAGCCGTATCTCCAATATGCGGGCGTTTACTGGCCTTGACTTCAATCGGTAGAACACGTTCGTTCGATTCAATCACAAAATCAACTTCTTCACCACTAATTGTTCGCCAATAGTAGACTCCCGCTTTTTGGAATTGACTGTCTTTCCATACCAGCAAATCGTGCAGAATTAAATTTTCGAGATGGGCACCTGATGGCTCTTGCTGACCTGAAATATTCAGAGCGACACCGCTATCGCAAAAATACAGTTTTGGAGATTTAACAAGTCGCTTTGTTCGGTTGACAAAAAATGGTTGTAGACGAATCAGTAAACAGGAAGCTTCGAGCAAGTTGAGGTATCGATACACGGTAGGCTGGGAGATCGCTGTATCTCTAGCCAAATCTGTCTGATTAGAAAGACCGCCCAAGCGTTGGCAAAGAATTCTAACGAGTTTTGCGAAATCCGGTAATGACGCGACGGCTGACAACTGCTGGAGGTCTCGTTCAATGTAGGTTCTTACATATGCCTCGAACCAGATTTGGCGTTGCGTATTGGAAGTAAAACGAGTTGCAGGCTCCGGAAACCCACCGCGCCGTACCAATTCGCGCCAATCTTCCGGTTCTGATTCAACTTCGTTCAAGACACTCAACCAATCTTCTTTCCTGTTGTCCATTAATCGGTCCCAGACCCCACAGCGACCCATTCCCATTTGCTCCCGTCGGGTCATTGGCCACAAATTTATATAGCTGGCCCTCCCTGCGAGCGACTCTGAAACTTTCTTCATTAGCAGAAGGTGTGTTGAACCGGTCAACAGGAATCGCCCTGCCTGTCTGTTTTTATCGACTTCTAGTTTTATGTCAGTCAGCAATTTTGGAGCCCGTTGAATTTCGTCCAGCGTCACTGGTGTTGTACCACCAATTAATGCTTGCGGATCGCGGTTGGCAATATTGAGGGTGTCAAAGTCATCGAGGGTATGGTATTGCCTGTTTTCTTCTCCGATAATTTTCGCTAGAGTGCTTTTACCAGTCTGTCTCGCTCCTGACAGCACTACTACCGGCATCGTAGTAAGGTGCAGACTAAGTAAAGACTTGATCGATCTTGGGAGAAAGTCAGTTTGCGGAATGTCTAGATTCATACATTCAATGATTGACTATTTATTCACAGTATGAATTATAATCATTCACAGTATAAATAAATAATTGTTTATTGACCATCTGAATTTAACAATTTCAGTTCACAATGATGTCCCGATTTTGAACGGTTGGATTAGAGCTAAATTTCTCGTCGCATCGCAATTCGAATCCCGTTCTGGTCAAATTTGCCTGTGCAAGAACAAGGTCAAAGGAATTTGTCTGAAGACCGTCGCTTCACCGTACCACCGCACCTAGTCAACTTGGAGTTTCAACACGACCAAAATCCATGAATCTCCAGCTCAAATCAAGTCCTCCCAACACAATGCCAGTAATCGTATAACTCATGACTCTGCCGAAGTGATAGCTGGACCAGTAAACTATCGCGCGCTTGAACGACACTTGCATGGACGCTGAAATCACACCAACCAACGCCACAAAACAAACTGCAAGTATTGTGCTAGCCACCAAAAAGGCGCGTTCACGCGACAATCCCTTCACTATCTCGGTCCCCGAATAAAGCAGATAGATTGAAGACATCAGCGCAGGCAATCCGAGCAGGTTGTTCAACCAAAGTACAGGATAAAGCTGAATAACACCAATCAGAAACTACGGTGTGGGAGGTACGCAGCTAAACTGATGCATTTATTCAGAGACCAATCTGCGCTGTAGATAACGTTCATCCAGTGAATCAGTTTCCCCAGCGTGAAAATGCTGATGAGAATAACCAGATAGTAAATGATTGAAATGGGTAAGGCACTACTCGTCGCGAGACGATCGGAAAATTTGTGGCCGACCATCCAACCAACTTGTGTCGTTCCGAAATAGGCGCATACTGGTGGAATTAGGCCAATAATTCCAGTGCCCCCAAGTAAAACCTTGGCTACACCCTGCTCCTGATTCCTGATTTTCTCCTACGTCTTCGGTGGGCTAACCAACAACCCTATGCTTCGATACTGCATTTCTATACATGCAAATTTGTGATGAGTTGATAAACGAAACATGGTACAGATTTTCTGCGCGTTTACGCCATCGAAACAAATATTTTTGGTTTTGGTGTTCGTTAGTCTGCTAGGGCAACCTCGCTTGGGGAGAATCGGCAATATATACTACGCTTAACTGATAACAACAGTTAAACAAATTTAACTTCCGAGGAAATAGATACGATGTCTACAAAATCGTTCGACGATTTCGTCAAGAAGAGGGTAAACGAAGCGCAATCAAATAGGTCATCCAAAGAGATAGATTGGGACGAGACACTGGAAGATTGGATACAGTCATTGAAAGACTTGTACTCGAGAATGGAAGAGTACTTGAGAAAGTACACACAATCTGGCGAGATACAAGTTACGCATAAAAAAATACAAGTCTCAGAAGAATATCTGGGCAATTATGAGGTAGAAAAACTTACATTTCATATTGGAAATGAAAAAGTTGTTGCTAAACCAATTGGTCGACTGATGATTGGGGCGACAGGACGTGTTGATTTAATCGGCGCACGAGGTACGCTTCGGCTCGTTTTGCTTGAGAAAGGAGGACCAGCGATTCAGACTAAAATCAAAATCGGACAGAAAGTTGAGGAAGAAACCAGTTGGCATCCAATCCAAAACATCGAAATCAGCGAAAGAGGTTGGTATATTGCAACTTTACCGCCACGCATTACCACAACAGCGTTAACTGCTGACACATTCCGTGATGCCCTTATGGAATTGTCGGATGTCTAGACGGGTTTCTTTTTCCGAGAGCTATCAAGAGTTTGAAGAATTAGGCGAACACTATGATGTATTCGTGAATTCCATGAACTTGTATTATTCTGAATCAAATCCCGCATTTATCTCTCAATTCCGACTTTATACCCGTGAAGAAGTGGAGAGGGAAAAGGAAGGGCGTCTCGAAGAGATTGATGCGTCCTTGGCGTTAACGCTGCTAGCATCAATTGAAGCCTCATTTCGTATTGACTATCTGCAACGTTGTTATCGCGAAATGGAAGACCCTTTGTCAAGGAAATTTCGTGAGTTGTACGAAAGTAAGGGCAGTCACGTTTCATTAAAAAATGAAATTCTTGATGGATGGAGAGAGCACAGCAATGTTCCACCAACGTTGTTGGAAGACATAAAAGGGGCGTTCAACTATCGAAATTGGTTGGCTCATGGGAGGTACTGGGTTCCAAGGCTTGGACGGCGCTACGACTTTTCGAATATTTTTGGTTTGGCTCTTGAGATAGATAATTCGTTTCCGTTTGAGAAGCTGTAGATTAGACTGCTATATGTCTGACTGAATATACTGAAATTCCTACAGAACCCCGGCAGTAATCCGAGCGGCGTTCTGCTCCGTGTGGATTCCCTGACTAGGTCATTTTTGAAACACAATCCTTATTTCAGTCCCAGATAAGCCTCAACAATCGAACTGTCTCTTGCCGCCTGTTCCCCGGTACCTTGCCAAACAACCCTACCTGTTTCAAGGACACTGATCTGGTTGGCAACCTGCTGAATCCGTTCAGTACTCTGTTCGACGAGCACAATGGCCAATTGCTCAATTCTGAGTGCTTCTAAAACTCGGTAGCATTCATCGACCACAATTGGCATCAAGCCCAAGGAGAGTTCATCAATTAACAGCACACTCGGTTCCGCCATCAGTGCACGGGCAATGGCAAGCATCTGCTGTTCACCACCGGACAGCAATCCGGCGAGTTGATTGCGTCGTTCTGCAAGTCGCGGAAATGTTGTAAACACGCGTTCACATCCTGCATCAAGGCACTGTCTGTCCATTCGGGTTGCTCCGACAATCAGATTTTCAATGACAGACAGGTCCGCGAACACACGCCGGCCCTCGGGCACCAGTGCGATGCCAGCGTTGACACGCTGATGAGTGGGTAGATGCGTAATATCCTGCCCTTCGAGTTCGACCTGACCACCAATCACGTCAATCAAGCCTGCAAGCGCTAGGATGGTTGCAGATTTACCTGCACCATTCGCACCGATCAAACCAAATATTTCGCCTGCCCTCACTGTAAAAGACAGCTCATTGACGGCAATCACATTACCATAGCCGCAACTTAACTGGGATACACGCAGCATTAGGCTTTATGCTCGCCCAGGTAGGCTTGACGCAATGCAGCACTTGCCATCACGCGCTCGGCTTTGTCCTGCATCAGGCGCTGACCATTTTCCTGGACATAGATTTCTGAACAGATGCGAGCAACTTCACCGATGTTGTGTTCAATCAACAACACGCTGCGCGAAGGGGTTACCAGGGATGCGATCAAATCAGCCAAATCGCGTGCTTCTGTCTGGTTGAGGCCAGCAAGCGGTTCATCCAGAAGCAGTAGCCCAGGTTCGAGTGCGAGTGCTCTTGCCACTTCCATTCGCTTGATAAATCCAAGCGGTACTTCGCTTGGAAATGCATTGTTTACATTACCGATGCCGACGAAATCAAGCAGATTACGCGCCTGGTCGCGCGCCTCGGAACGATCAACGTTCAAAAAGGCCTGCAACGGATTTCGCATATGCCTGGCACCGGCTGCCAGTGCAACGTTGTCTAACAGCGTGAGTGAGTGTAGTGGTTTGACAATTTGTTGAGCTAGCGCGAGCCCGAGCTGCACGCGGTGTTGAACACTCCACTGGGTGATGTCCTTGCCGCGGAATTCAACTGAGCCCTGCTGCGGTCGTACCATTCCCATAATAATACGCATCATCGTGGTCTTCCCTGCCCCGTTGGGACCGATAAAACCAAGCAGTTGCTGCTCTTCCACGGCCAGTGACACGCCACGCACTGCGTCAACTCCACCAAATCGGATACTGACATTCTGAACTTCAAGTAAACTCATTTTGCCTGTCTTTTCTGCCACAGGGTATGGACAATGCCTGCAATACCAGTCGGTGCAAAGCGCATGGTAATGAAAATCAGTGAGCCATAGATCAGCAACTTATAGTCGTCAACAAATTGCAGCCATAGCGGTAAGGTTGCCAACACCGCAGCGGCTACGGCAACTCCCGCAATTGACCCGATACCTCCGACAATAACCATTGCGAGGACGGTAATCGATTCAACGAAACCGAAACTGTCCGGGCCGATGAAGCGTATGTGATGTGCGTAAAGGCCACCGGCAATTCCGGCGCCCGCGGTTCCGACTACAAAGGCAAGGAGTTTAAATTTGGAAACATCAATGCCAAAGGTACGCGCAGTATCCTCATCGTCGGAAATCGATTCAAAGGCAAAGCCCAACCACGATCGCCGAATATAAATCGAAAGCAGAATAAACAGCACCATACAAACCAGGGCGAGCAGCAAGAGTCCGGGGCGACCGAAAGCCACAGAAGGAATCCCCGAAATACCAATTTCCCCACCGAGTGCATCTTGTTTACGAACAATACCAACGAACAAAAAGCCGACTCCCATGGTGGTAATGGCTAAAAAGTCATGCCGAACACGCAGTGACGCTATTCCGACTAATACGCCTACCAGGCCTGCCATGACAGCAGCTGGAATCAGTGCAATGGGCAATGCCAAATCTGCTTTGGTCAACATGGCAGCGACGTATGCACCAATGCCATAAAACGCCGCGTGTCCCAAACTCACCTGCCCACAAAACCCTGTAATGAGGTTGAGTGACAACGCGAACAAAATGGCAATTGACATGCTGGTCAATACTGCAATCTCGTAGCTCACCCGTTACCTCCGAGTCAACAATCCTTGTGGACGAATCATCAACACGATGATCAAAAAAGTGAACGCGATCGCATCCCGGTCCATGACGTGTCCCAGATAAATTGTTCCAAAACTCTCAATGATGCCAAGTGCAATGGAAGCGACCAGTGTGCCGCGTACCGATCCCAATCCACCGAGAACGATGATAGCCAGTGCTTTGTAAGCTGGCACTGCGCCCATCGTGGGTTCAACGAGATTGTTCAGCAGTGCTACCATCACACCTGCCAAGGCAGCGAGGGCTGAACCGATAAAGAAATTGATGTAGCGCACTTTTTCGATATTCACGCCAAAACTCGCTGCCATACCAGCGTCCGAAACCGTCGCGCGCCAAGCAATTCCTGTTCGGGTTGATGCTGCAAGCCAGCCCAGTACACCGATAAAGAGGATCGAAAGAATGACAACCGAGATACGAGCCGTAGACAGGTGGAATCCTTTGAACAGTTCAATCTGTTGCTGTAGCGGTGGCTGTGCGAAAGACATGCCATAGGCGCCAAAGATGATTCGGTAAATTTCTTCCGCTGCGATAAACAGGCCAATGGAAGCGATCAGTGCAATGAGCGGTGGCTTATCAAGAAGGGGCTTGTACGCAAAGCGGTAAACCCCAATGCCAACGAAGCCTACCGCCACCATCGCTACGGCGGTCGCGAAAATGATATGTCCGCCTTGGTTGACGATGATGACACCGATATAGGCACCCAGTGTATACAGTGCCGCGTGCGCGACATGTAATATACGAAGTAATCCATAAACCAGCACCAGACCCAGTGCGATCAGCGCATAAATTGCGCCTTGCACAATGCCTTGGATAACGAGTTCGATTGCAAGCATAGAAAAGTGCCTCAGCCTGACTTAAATTTGGTCGGGCCGAGGCTTCTAGTGTTGTCTAATTGGCTTTACTACTCAGCCGGTGGTGCTAATAATTCCGTGTCTGATATCACAGCATAGTGACGCCAGTTTCCGTCTTTGACAATTTGAATCTGGACGTCTTTTTGAACTTCGCCAAGTGCATTGAACGAAATTTGACCCGTTGATGCCATAACACTTGCACCAGCAATGGCTTCGCGAAGTGCAGCAGCAGATTCATCTGCCGCCCGTGCCAGTGCATCAGCCATCACCAGCACTGCAGTATGTGCTGAGGCTGCAACCATGTCTGAGGGGTAACCGGCTTTGGCTTCAAAACCACTGATGAAATCCTGAGTGACAGCATCAGCGGAGTCACGGTCGAGTGATGTGGTAATGATCACACCTTCTGCATCAGGCCCAGCAATTTCGATGAATTTCTGGCTGTCATAGCCTTCCTGTCCAATGACTGGCACTTCAATTCCGGCTGCCCGCAACTGGCGGACCAGTGGCCCCGCAGTAAAAAAGTACCCGGACGCATAGATCGCTCCGGGTTCATCGCTTTTGGCCTTTGAAACAATGGCGCCAAACTCACGGTCTTTGATTGAATATTCGTACTCATTGACGATTTCAATGCCGAAGTCGCCTGCCTTTTCCTTAAAGCCATTGGCAAGCGACTTGCCAAAGTCATTGTTGAGCGTGATCATGACCACCCGCTTGTGGCCCATCATTTCACCGATCAGCTTGGCACCCGCGCGACCCTGCACTTCTCCAACAAAGGAGGTTCTGAACACGTAGTCGCCGGCCCGGGTTATATCCGGATGTACGGCGTACGCGGAAATGTAGGGCACATTGCTTTCTTGATAGATCGTAGCGGCCGCACGTGTCGCACCGGAATAGCTGCCTGATATACCAGCAGCGACGTTATCCTGGGTAATCAACTTGACCGCCAGAGGCGCGGACTCCTTGGGAGATGCCTGATCGTCATAAATGACCAGCTCAAGCTGCTTACCGCCGATACCACCAGCCGAGTTGACCTGTTCCACGGCGAGTTCTGCACCAACACGAGCGGAGTTACCGTCAGCAGCAGCAAAGCCCGTAAGTGGCGCATTGAATCCGATTTTGATCGAATCGGCGAATGCAGCGAATGGCAAGCTGAGAGCCATAAACACTGCGAATGACAGGGACTTAAAAATTTTCGTCATTTCATTTTCTCCTAGTTTGATTGCAAATTAAATTGAGTAAATGTTTGTGCCAGAACAGTAAGATTTGTTCGAATCAATTGGATAGAATCGCCGGTAAATCAAGTTGATTTTTCCTGGCGCATTCGATCGCATCGGGATAACCGGCATCAGCATGCCGCATGACACCGCTTGCTGGATCGTTCCATAGTACATTCTGGATACGCGGCACGGCCTCGGGAGTGCCATCACAACAGATGACCATACCAGCATGTTGCGCGTAGCCGATTCCAACTCCGCCACCATGGTGGATGGAAACCCAGGTGGCTCCTGAAGCGCAGTTCAAAAGGGCGTTCAGAAACGCCCAGTCGGAGACCGCATCTGAGCCATCACGCATTCCCTCGGTTTCTCGATTCGGCGATGCAACCGAGCCCGAATCGAGATGGTCGCGGCCAATTACGACTGGTGCGTCAATTTGGCCGGTTCGGTACATTTCATTAAATGCCAGTCCAATCCGATCGCGCTGACCTAGTCCCAACCAGCAAATTCTGGCTGGCAACCCCTGAAACTTGATGCGGTTACGCGCCATATCCAGCCAGTTGTGTAGATGCGGATCGTCCGGTATCAGTTCCTTGACTTTATCGTCAGTCTTGTAAATGTCTTCAGGATTACCACTCAGTGCGGCCCAGCGAAAAGGCCCCATCCCACGGCAGAAAAGCGGTCGAATGTAGGCGGGTACGAATCCCGGGTAGGCGAAAGCACGATCGAACCCTTCATCTTTGGCGACCTGTCGAATATTGTTACCATAATCGACAGTAGGAATGTCAGCCTCCCAGAATTTCACCAAGGCTTCAACGTGAACCCGCGCAGACTGTCTGGCAGCTTCAATTACTGCCTTAGGGTTGGACTTTCGTTTTTCATGCCACTTCTCCATAGTCCAGCCAAGCGGTAGGTACCCATACAGTAAATCGTGTGCCGATGTTTGATCGGTTACGACATCGGGGCGAATGCCCCGCTCAAAGATCTCAGGTACGATTTGAGCAGCATTACCGAGCAGACCAACCGATTTTGCCTTCCCTTCCCGCGTCCATCTATCGATCATACTCAATGCTTCATCAAGCGAATTCGTTCGCTGATCAAGATATCCGGTACGCAGACGGAAATCGATGCGTTCTGAGTCACACTCAATGACTAAGCAACAGGCCCCCGCCATTACCGCGGCCAGTGGCTGGGCACCACCCATGCCACCCAGTCCGGCTGTCAGGATCCAGCGACCGCTGAGATTACCACCGTAGTGCTTACGTCCGACTTCAACGAACGTTTCATAGGTGCCCTGAATGATCCCTTGACTCGCGATATAGATCCACGATCCAGCGGTCATTTGTCCAAACATCATCAGACCCTGTCGATCCAGTTCGTCAAAGTGCTCCCAAGTTGCCCATTTGGGCACCAAATTGGAGTTGGCGATCAGAACGCGCGGTGCATCCCGGTGAGTACGAAAGATGCCGACAGGTTTACCAGACTGAATCAGTAGCGACTGATCATTATCGAGGCGTTTCAGAGATTCGACAATCTTGTCGTAATCATTCCATGTACGCGCGGCTTTACCCATGCCACCGTAGACGACCAGTTCGTCCGGATTCTCAGCTACATCCGGGTGCAGGTTGTTCATCAGCATCCGCAATGGTGCTTCGGTCAACCAGGACTTGGCTTCAAGGCGAATGCCAGTATTCGGGATAATGATTCTTTTGGTTTTTGGTACAAAGTTCACGTCATTTCACGTAATTGGGTCGGGTTGTAAGAGATGTGCGGCCTGCTCAAGTTCGTGCAGAACCTTCTTCAGCAGACTACGCAGATTCTGTGATTTTTGGTCATCCATTGTCCAAGGTGGTTGTTCCAACATATAAGTCGACTGCGATAATTCCATCTGAATGGCATGGATTCCCGCGTCAGGTTGACCGTGGTGGCGTGTCGTCCAGCCGCCGCGAAAAACACCATTTAGAACGACGCTGTAATCGGGACATTGGTCACAGACTCGGTAAACAACTTTTTCCAGCTGCGGACTACAGCTCGAACCATCTGCCGTACCAATATTGAGGTCTGGTAATTTACCGGTAAACAGAGTAGGAATAACTGATCTGACTGAGTGGCAATCATACAGAATCGCGATTCCATGCGATTCCAGCGCACGCTGGAGTGCCTGTTCAACTGCCGCGTGATATGGGCGATGGTAACGAAGGGTTCGCAAGACAATTTCCTCTTTATCCGGTTCAAGATCTTCCAGATATAAGGGCTGTCCATCAAAGGTATACAAGGGACACAGAAAAGACTCTTTTCGATTCGCGTACAACGCACCACCCGCGGGGTCTCGGTTGGGATCAATAACGTATCGATGAAACAGTGCACGGATCACCGTCGCATCCGGCACTAATCCATCGTAGAGTCGGTGAATGTGCCAGTCTGTGTCGATTCGCTGATGTCCAATGTCGGTGAGCCGGGCAAGAATATCGGCAGGAATGTGATGGCCGGTGTGCGGGATCGCAAGCACAATCGGAGAATTCCCAGGTTGAATTTCGAATGCAGGCGGTGTCGTCACTAGATTGTTACCCTGTTTTGTTGCTTAATGCGCGAGCTTTGTACTGACTTGGCCTTTATATATCCGTTCGGTAAGCGGGTTGAACCCCATGGGGTAGACAATTTCTCCCGGTGAGGCGACATCCCAAACAGCAAGATTTGCGGTCATTCCCGGTTTGATCTTACCCATGTTGGAAAGCCCGAGTGCCTTGGCAGCCGATACGGTTGTCCCGGCCAAGGCTTCTTCAGGTGTCAATTCAAACAAAATGCATGAGAAGTTCATTGCCAACAGGATCGAGTTCAACGGTGAGGAGCCTGGGTTACAGTCCGTTGCAACGGCGATTGTAACACCTTGGTCACGTAGCATTTGAACGGGTGGTTTTTGGGATTGCCGTAGGGAGAAGAAAGCTCCCGGCAACAGTACTGCGACGGTATCGCTCATTTTGAGCGCCGCGATATCGTCCTCGTTGGCATATTCCAAGTGATCTGCTGAGAGCGCATTGTACTTCGCAGCCAGACGAGCACCGCCACAATTCGAAAGTTGCTCAGCATGGACTTTGACAGGCAGACCCAAAGACTCGGCACGGCGGAACAGGCGTTCAAGCTGGGTTGCGGAAAACGCAATGTTTTCGCAAAACCCATCCACCGCATCTACTAAACCTTCATCTGCAGCTTCTTCAAGTGCCGGAATGCAGACTTCATCCAGGTAACGTTCAGGATGATCGCAGTAGGCAGTAGGTGCCAAATGTGCCCCTAGGAAGCTTGTTTTAACGGTGACTGGGCGCTCCATACCAATTTGACGAGCCGCGCGTAGCATATTGAGTTCAGTCTGCGAATCAAGTCCGTAGCCTGATTTAATTTCGATGACACAAATGCCTTCAGCAATCAACGCGTCAATACGAGACAACGATTGCTCTACCAGTTGTGGCACCGAGAGTTTACGCGTTTCGTTAAGCGTGGCGTGAATGCCGCCACCTTGTGCAGTTATTTCCTCATAGGACGCACCGCCAAGTCGAAGTTCAAACTCCCTAGCGCGATTACCGCCATATACAATATGAGTATGACAATCAATCAGGCCGGGCGTTACCAGCCGTCCAGCGAGATCGCGTCGCGACCAGTTAGAATACTCTTCCGGTAATTGCGCCTTGCGTCCGCACCATGCAATAGTCGCGCTGTCAATCACAATGGCACCATCTGTGACCATTCCATAAGGCATCCCGTTGGTTGACATCGTCGCGAGTTGCAAGTTTTCGAGAACCTGCTGAGTCATCAGCGTCGTACCTTTCTACATTTGTTATGTCTATACATAATTATAATAATATCGTGCATATAAAACAGAGTCTTATTTAATTCGCCATGCAAATCTTATGGGCGAAAGCAACGCCAACCCCTGAGGGCTGGCACTCGGATTGCGTATTGTGGTTGGTGGAAACGGCGCAATTTCAGCGGTTGATGCCAATTAGCCTCCAGAAGGGTTTCGGGTAGGAATCGTGATGCCGCCTCCTGGCACCTTACACAGTCATGGATTTCAGCGCGCACTATTGTCGCATCCTGATCAGGTCTATGGGCGGACACTGTTCGAATCTGCGGTAGTTGGCGGAAGTTTGGCATTGGGAAGATTAAGTGCTACGCTCAAGGCTGGAAATTTTGCTGACATTCTGATGCTGAACACCGAATCCGAACAATTAGCCGGTTGTCAGAGAGACGAAATCCTTAACATTTTTATATTTTCTGGTGATAACAGATTGGTTTCCGACCTATGGGCAACCGACTGTCATGTCGTCAGAGAAGGATGCCATATCAATCGTCAACTAATTCAAGCAAAGTATCTCAAGACCAAGAAAAGAATCATGGAGCGGTTGACTACGTGACAACGCGCAAGTCATGGCAGAGCATTCATGATGAGCTGCGCCGTCGAATTGTCGATGGAATCTGGCAACCAGGTGATCTGATTCCTGCGGAAGAGCAGCTGGCTGCAGAGTTTCAGTGCGCACGCGCCACCGTCAATCGAGCGTTGCGCGGTCTGGCTGATTCGGGTTTACTGAATCGACGTCGCCGGGTCGGGTCCCGAGTGGCGACGGAACCATCGCGGTACGCGACACTGAAAATTGACATTATTCGCCTGGAAGTCGAGCAGCGCGGTGCAAAATACCGACATGCATTGACTGAGAGAGCACAGGTTTTAGCCCCGGAGCGGGTTCAATACCGAATGAATCTAAACGACGATACCGAGCTGCTGTATATCTGTAATTTACACATGGCGGACGACAGACCGATCATCTACGAGGAGCGGTGGCTGAATCCGGTTGTGTTGCACGGTATTTTTGATGTCGACTTCTCAGCAATCAGCGTGAACGAATGGCTGGTTCGAAACGTGATGTTTACGCGAGGAGACATCTCATTTTGCGCAACAAACTTGACAGAAAGAGAAGCGCAATTGTTTGCTGCTGATCTTGGCGAGGCGGCCTTTGTTATTGAGCGGACGACCTGGCAGGATGAACAGTGTATTACTTCGGTCAGGCTACTTCATGAGCCCGGCTTTTCGATGCGTACCGAACTCATATAACTAAATTTACAGTTACAGCGCGTTAACAATAGCGAATTTACCCAGACTCAAAGAGTGTATTCCATTGAATTCACACTGATTCACCCGATTGCCTAGCTTGTCTGAACAAGCTGCTGGTTAGCAACAGTGAATCGACATTCTAGATTGATTTGGGCTTGACAGCACGAAACAGTGTCGGACGCATCTCCCCGGCGTCAACAACTTTCATTTTTAAAGTTGAGCTTTTGAAACGAGTATCTGCCTGTTCTTCGCCAAATCGCTTCACAAACTCTATCCGGTTCACACCACTCACGCGGTCAATTTCCTCTCGAACTGCAGATTGATACCAGGTATTCCTGTCCCTCGTCTGAACCGATACAAACCCAGCCAGCCGAAAATGCTCCTCTAATTCGAGTGCAGTACAAAAATGAAAATCAAGCTTTGAAAAGTCAAGCCATTCTCCCACGCGCTCAGAAGTATGAGTTGCATCACTACCCAACCAGTCGCTACCAACCAGCACGCCATTACGACGTAAAATTCGGTAAAACTCATTGATAATGATCTGTTTTTCTGGCAAATGAATGATTGCGTCCTTCGAAAAGACTACATCAAATGATTCATCCTCAAAATCCAGAACTTCCGAATCTATTTGTTTGAATTCAAGCTGCTCAGACAATTGAAATTTTTTCGCATCACTCCGGGCTCGCTGAACCAGTGCATCTACAACATCAAGACCCAAAACTCGCAAGGCACCGTAGTCTGTGACCAGTAATCGGTCAATCCCTCCAATACCGCAGCCGAAATCGAGAACCGTCCTGCCGGTCAGGTCTGTTCCACTCAATATGTCCGCAATATAGGCTGGGCCGCCGGGTGAGAGAAAACCTTCACCCCACAGCCACTCAAGACCCGCTACAAATCTATCGTCATATGACATATACGCTAATCACCCTAGACATTTTTAGATACAGTTCACTTGCGATTTGGCTACAAGAAATACCACTCACGCGAAACTACGATGGTGTAATCGAAATCGGAATTAATGCGATGGAGGAATTGACCGTCGATTTTAGTTTCAAGCACTTGAATTTGCAATGAAACAACATCGCGCTGACTGTCACCAGCACATTCGAAACTGAATCAGATAATTTGAGTTCGGCTTTCAATTCACCCTTCGCAGTTGAAGGTATGCTCATACCCTGAGAAATAAACCATAATGACTGCTTTTTCATTACTAACCGATTTATTCATCTGAAGCAATGCAGAGATTCATCTCAGCAACTGCAGTCGATTCTGAGAGAGATTAATTTAAAGTATTCAATACGCAGATGATCAGTAGACGGTTCGTTAAAGCTTCGAAATTTTTTGAACTGCCATTAAATTCAAAGGTTAAACATGGGCAAATTGAAACAGCGAATTGATGCCGGGGAATTTATTGTCACCTGCGAATTGACACCACCCAAGGGTATAGACCTCAAGCCATTATTGGGTAGGGCCGACTCACTGAAAAATCACGTCCACGCTTTTAACCTGACGGAATCTCACGCAGCGCGTATGGCAATGGACCCAACTGCGGTTGCTCATCTGTTGCTTGATCGCGGTGTAGAGCCCATTGTTCAGATGACATCCAGGGATAAAAATCGAATCGCTATCCAAGCCTGCATGCTAGGTGCCGCAGCACTGGGCGTCGAAAACCTGGTTTTCATGGGTGGAGATCCACCAAAGAACGGTGACCACCCAGATGCAAAACCCGTCTTCGATCTCTTTGCTTCACAACTTCTTGATGCGGTTAATGCACTGCAGTCCGGTACAGACTATACAGGTCATAAACTCAATGGCACACCCAGCTTCTGCGTCGGTGCGGTGTTTAATCCAGGTTCAACAAATCCAGATGTCGAAATAGAAAATTTGCATCGCAAAATTGAAGCAGGTGCGTCATTCCTGCAAACTCAGGCCGTATACGACATCGAAGAATTCACTCGTTTTCTCGATAAGTGCGGTGACATCAAAGTACCTGTCCTGGCCGGTGTGATTCCGATCAAGTCGGTCAAGATGGCAATGTACATGAATGAGCGAGTTCCTGGAATCACCGTACCTGACCACCTGATTCAGAAAATTGCGAATCAACAAGAGAACAAAGAGAAAATCGTGGAAACAAGTCAGCAAATTTCCGCTGACATTGTACGAGATCTTCGTCAAGCAGCAGGTGGCCTCCATATCATGGCCATTGGCTGGGAAGACAAGATCCCGGGTATTATGGAATTGGCTGGAGTAAAGATCTAAGTCTACTCAGTGTTGAAAGCCTTGACTGTTTCGATCAGACTGCACGTCTGACCAGGTTTATCCGCGAAATTCCGCCTCCCGTCCCACATCTAGAAGCCACCGCCAAAGGTGGTCAGCGAAACTTCGCCTCACAATCAGATCGAAAATCAATTCTTCCTGGGAGTGATTCAATACCGTAACATTGGCATGCGCCATAATTGTTTGGACGCACTGCCCAGGTTTGAAACCGGACGGATCAAGGTCAATTGCGATACCCCTCGATAAATATTCTATGGCGTGCAATCCGGATACCCGAATAATCGTTTGAGCACTGCCAAGATTTGTCAAGGTAGCAAAATGGTCCATCAAGTTTTCTCTCACCACCGCCTCTACGCGATTAGACTGATCAAGCGGAGCGATGATTAGCCATTCATCTGGCCCAAGCCAGTTGCACAAAATATTCTCATGAATCACAAAATTGTTGGGCTCAAGAGGTATTTGAAATCCGAGCGCGTCTTGCAGCTGATCCAGCAGGTGACTGTTATCTGGCTGAAGCCTCAAATTGAAATGATCCAGGTTTGAGAGCTCCAATAGCTTTACGCCATTGAACTCAGCTCGGACTGCGTTCTGGATTGAGAACTCTGCCAGTGGTGTCTGCTGAGTTGGGTCATACATGCTGCCGTTCACCTTGAGCATCGTAAAAAACTGGATTGGAAATGGTCACAGGAATAGATTCACCCGACATCAGGGTAGAATAGATTTTCGCACCAAGTCGGGAATGACCACCTTTTACAACAGCCAGCGCGATGGACCGACCTAGAGTCGCGCTCCAGTAACTCGAAGTGACATGCCCAATCATTGGTGCAGGATAGGAATTTGTTGGTTCATCAACTAGTTGTGCACCTTCCGGCAACACGACATCGGGATCTTCCGTTAAAAGGCCCACAAATTGTTTTCTATCAGGTCGCACACAATCCGAACGACTGAGCGAACGCTTACCGAGAAAGTCTTTCTTCTTCGATACAATCCAATTCATTCCGAGGTCATCCGGAGTAACCGAACCATCTGTATCCTGTCCGACAATAATGAAGCCCTTTTCGGCTCGTAGCACATGCATTGTTTCAGTTCCATAAGGCGTGATCCCAAATTCCCTTCCCGCTTCAAACAGCTCGCGCCAAACATGCAGGCCATAGTCGGCATCAACATTGATCTCGTAGGAAAGTTCTCCGCTAAAACTAATTCGGAATATACGCGCCGCAACACCACACACCGTCCCTTCCTTGAATGACATGAATGGAAATTCACTATCAGACAGACTAATTCCAGCGGTGACTTTTTCAAGCAGGTCGCGAGCTTTTGGACCTGAGACGGAGGCAACCGCCCACTGATCCGTGACCGAAGTGAAATACACCTTCATATGCGGCCATTCAGTCTGTCGCCACTGCTCCATCCAACTCAGCACATGTGCTGCACCACCGGTTGTCGTTGTCATGTAGTAGTGATTGTCACCTAGTTTTGACGTTACGCCGTCATCCATGACCATACCATTTTCACCCAGCATCAGGCCATAGCGGCAATTGCCAGTCTTCAGTGTATTCC
Source organism: Gammaproteobacteria bacterium (assembly GCA_022823625.1). Lineage (GTDB taxonomy): Bacteria > Pseudomonadota > Gammaproteobacteria > Arenicellales > JAJDZL01 > JAJDZL01. The sequence continues at coordinate 21,635 of JAJEHQ010000024.1, read as the reverse complement.
AGGCATTGGTGTACATGTAGTTCAGGAATTCAGTGGAGTCTGGACCAAAGATTTCTATTTTTCCCAGAGTAGATGCATCAAGCACTCCAACCTGTTTTCGTACAGCCATGCATTCCCGATTGACAGCCTCTACCATCGATTCACCCGTTTGAGGATAATACCAGGGCCGCTTCCATTGCCCTACATTTTCAAACAGCGCACTATGTTTGACATGCCAGGAATGCATTGCAGTCTTGCGAACTGTGTCGAAGAAATCTGGGCCGACTTCACGGCCGGCAATCGCTCCAAATGTTACGGGTGTATAGAGCGGTCGAAATGTTGTCGTCCCAGTATCTGCCAGATCCTGATTGAGTTCCTGCGACAGAATTGCCATACCATTGATATTACCCAGCTTACCCTGGTCTGTTCCAAATCCAAGCAATGTGTAGCGCTTGAGATGCTCAATTGAGCGATAGCCTTCGCGTGCTGCCAATTCAATGTCTTTGGCAGTTGTATCATTCTGAAAATCGACGAACTGTTTCCGTGATGAGTCCGAACTTGGAACCCGCCAGAAAGGTTGGATAGCAAGCGAGTTCTGAGCACTGTCCCCGATCGCCTGCTCTTCATTTAAAACTTCAACGTCACCAAATCCTGACTGAGTGGCGGCTGCAGTTCCAATTCTTGTCCCATCTTCAACCGCCTGCTCATATGAAAAGCAAGCATTGGCAGCACCAACCGACTCTTCATTCTGCGAGGAATCACCGGGTACAAAGCATGCATTGATCGGATCGAATACGGGTTTCCCTCCTGATTGTGCATGCAAATGGACCGCCGGACTCCAGCCGCCTGATACTGCAATTAAATTACAGTTGAAAGTCATCTTTGAGCCAGTAAAAGATGTACCGTCAACGGAAAGCGCCTGCACTTTGACACCGCGGACGCGTGCCCTGCCGTTCGCACTTTTCACTGCAAATCCGAACTTCAGTTCGACGCCATGAGAACGAATTTCCTCAATCCACTCATTTGATACATCTTTGCGAACATCAACGACAGCGATTAACTGAATCCCGGCCATGATCATATCCAGCGCAGTCAGATAGGCACTGTCATTGTTTGTAAATATCACTGAGCGTGAGCCAGGCTTGACTGCGAATCGATGGATATATTCGGACACCGCTGAGCAGAGCATCACACCAGGCACATCGTTGTTACCAAAAACGATGGGTCGCTCAATCGCACCGGTTGCGAGAACCACCTGTTTTGCCCGGGTTCGCCATAACCGTTCTCGTGACTGGCTAGCAACTGATGCAGACAAATGATCAGTCAAGCGTTCATTGAGAACCAGAAAGTTCGCATCGTAATATCCGACAGCTGTGGTACGTCGCAACAGTCTGCAATTCGGAAGTTCAGAGAGCTGAGCAAGGGTATCAACCAACCATTTTTTGCGACTTTCGTCTCTGCAACGAAGCAATCCGCCACCTAACTCTCCCTTTTCGTCTGCCAAAACCACCCTGGCACCCGTCTTGGCAGCACTTAAGGCCGTTGAAAGTCCGGCAGGACCGCCACCCACCACTAGAACATCACACCAGGCATTGACTTTTTCATATCGGTCTGGATCTGTCTCGGACTCTGCCACACCAAATCCGGCTGCTTTTCTGATCCACTTTTCGTAGAACATCCACCACTTTTGCGGATACATGAATGTCTTGTAATAGAAGCCGGCAGGGATTATTGCTGAGAAAATCTCATTGACAGCAGAAACATCGAACTTAACACTCGGCCAGGCGTTAACGCTCGAAACCTCCAGTCCTTCATAAATCTCCACCTGCGTTGCCTTACCATTCGGAACGGCATTCGCGCCCCACCCGACTTGAAGCATAGCGCATGGCTCTTCTGGGCCACTGCCCATGATTCCACGAGGCCGGTGATATTTGAAACTTCTTGCAACTAGGTGAATGTTGTTTGCAAGGAGTGCTGACGCGACAGTATCACCGGCGTATCCGGTGAGTATCTCCCCGTTAAATTTAAACGTCACAGGCCGAGATCGATCAATTCGACCGCCGCTAGGTAAACGATTGGTTTCGCTCAAGAATCGTCTCCCGGTGCAGGATCGCCTGGTTTATAGGTCACTCCGAACTTGTAAGTAACCGTGTTTCGCTCAGCATTGAACCAGCGTCGACAACCGCCGCTGTGATACCACTGCTCTCGCTGATCTCCCTTGATATTTTTCCGCATGAAGAGGTAATCTGCCCACTGTTCATCAGTCAGGGCTTCTGGTTGGAGCGGTCGGACAATATGCGCTTCACCACCACAACTGAATTCGGTTTCTTCCCTCAACCCACACCACGGACAGTTGATTAACAGCATTTTCCGACTCCCCGAATCGAATGGCTAATGTGCAACACCCGCTGCACCATGTTCATCAATCAACGCACCTGAAACAAAACGCTCAAGGTTGAATGGTGCATTAAGGGGATGCGGTTCATCATTGGCGATAGTATGCGCAAAAACCCAACCGGATCCCGGCGTCGCCTTAAATCCGCCGGTTCCCCATCCACAGTTAAAATAAAGTCCCTTCACCGGTGTCTTGCTGATAATCGGTGAAGCATCCGGGCATACATCTACGATACCACCCCATTGGCGCATCATTCTGACCCGACTGAATATTGGGAAAAGCTCCACAATGGCTGCAACGTTGTGTTCAATGGTTGAGAAACTGCCGCGCTGCCCATATCCCAGATATCCGTCGACACCGGCACCGATCACCAATTCACCCTTGTCGGACTGACTGATGTAGCCGTGGACTGTGTTGGACATGACAACCGTATGCAACACAGGCTTGATCGGCTCCGAGACCAAAGCCTGAAGCGGCCGACTTTCTATTGGCATGCGTATACCTGCCATGTTGGCTATAACGCTAGAGTGCCCTGCCGCAACGACCCCCACCTTATTAGCCATAATCTGGCCCCGCGTGGTTTCGATTCCTTTCACATGGCCGTTCTCCCGAATGATCCCGGTAACTTCACAATTCTGCAAAATATCCACACCTCTTCTGTCCGCAGCTCGGGCAAATCCCCAGGCAACAGCATCGTGACGCGCAACACCGCCACGTGGTTGAAAGGATGCGCCAAGAATTGGATGACGAGCATCCGGAGAAGTGTTGATTATGGGAACGATTTGCTTGATTTGTTCGGGGGTCAGAACTTCGCTGTCAATGCCATTTAGCCGATTTGCATTGGAACGTCGGTACACATCGCGCATATCCTGCAGTGTGTGGGCAAGATTCAGGACCCCGCGTTGACTGAACATGACATTGAAATTCAGTTCCTGCGATAACGACTCCCAGAGCACAAGAGATTTTTCGTAGATGTGCGCCGATTCATCCCACAGATAGTTTGAACGGACGATTGTCGTATTCCGGCCAGTGTTGCCTCCACCAATCCAACCTTTCTCAACCACTGCGATGTTGGACAGACCATGTTCGGACGCCAGATAGTATGCGGTAGCGAGTCCGTGTCCACCGCCACCAATAATGATGATGTCGTAGGCAGGCCTAGGCTCCGGGTCACGCCATGCGCGCGGCCAATTCTTGTGACGACCAACTGCATGGCGGGCCAGGCTAAAAATCGAATAGCCCTTCATCGACTCCCCAGCCGAGCGAAGATTTGGGATGAAATTAGCTATAAACCGGGAATCGACTGCAAAGTTCCTTGACTTTAGTCTTGATTTCGTTAGAAACTGTCTGATTTTCAATATCATCAAGAATGTCACAGATCCAATGAGTAAGCGTCACCATTTCTTCTTCCTTAAAGCCACGTGTGGTGGACGCTGGAGAGCCAATTCGAAGACCGCTTGTAACAAAAGGTGAACGCGAATCATTTGGTACCGTGTTTTTATTCACGGTTATGTTTGCGTCACCAAGCGCAGCTGCTGCATCTTTTCCGGTAATGTCCTTATCGATCAAGTCAAGTAGGAATAGGTGATCGTCTGTTCCACCCGAAACCACCTTATAGCCACGATCCATAAAGGTTTTTGCCATTGCGCGTGCGTTAGTCAGCACCTGCTGCTGGTACTCCTTAAACTCTGGTTCAAGCGCTTCTTTGAATGCAACCGCTTTACCGGCAATGACGTGCATCATCGGTCCACCCTGACTACCAGGGAAGACAGAGGAGGCAAGTTTTTTCTCAACCTCAGGATTTTCGCGTGCCAGAATTAAACCACCTCTAGGCCCACGTAGAGTTTTATGTGTCGTTGTTGTCGTCACATCCGCGATCGGTACCGGGTTAGGATAAAGGCCCGCTGCTATCAGTCCCGCAACGTGCGCCATATCAACAAACAGATAAGCGCCTACGTCGTCAGAAATCTGACGAAATCGATCCCAGTCCATGACCCTGGAGTATGCAGAAAACCCGGCAATAATCATTTTTGGTTTGTGTTCGGCAGCGAGTTCAGCAATTTGGCCGTAATCAGCAATGCCTTCCGAATCTACCCCGTAAAGAACCGAGTTATAGATTTTTCCGGAAAAGTTGACTTTGGCACCATGAGTCAGGTGTCCACCGTGATCAAGACTCATGCCAAGAACAGTATCGTGGGGTTGCAGCAACGCCATGTAAACTGCAGAATTGGCTTGCGACCCAGAATGGGGCTGTACATTCACATAAGCCGCATCGAACAGTTTTTTTGCACGTTCGATCGCAAGATTTTCTGCAATATCAACAAATTCGCAGCCACCGTAGTAACGCCGTCCGGGGTAACCTTCGGCATACTTATTGGTCAGCACCGATCCCTGTGCCTGCAATACTCGGGGGCTGGTGTAATTTTCGGAGGCGATTAACTCAATATGCTCTTCCTGGCGAATTTGTTCACTCTCTATGGCTTCCCACAGTTCATCATCATAGCTCTGGATTGTTTCGGTCATCTTGAACATGGGTGTCTCCTTGGATACTACAAAACCCCACTTTAGGATACGGTTGAAATACGATCTGTTGCGACCTCACATTTTAATTCTGTTCAATCAAAAGTGCGCAGGATTCACAGACTCAATTGCGCGAATTATGTACGAGCGGCTGTCAATCCGGCCAATATCCGCATTCGGCTCCAACACGCAACAATCACTGGGCTGGCTATCATTAATCTGTTCAATTTTCAGATCTAGGGCTTGGAGCGATACCAATTATGGTTTCTTAGACAGTTATAATTTAACTTGTCGAACTTGGATTTAACCAAGAATAAGAAGGTGACGAATTTGGCTGCGACACGCGGAGCCTGTGCTGACCAATACAAGACGATACCGTACAAGCTGAGTCAATGTGAGAGTCGATACAACGTTAGCCGGATAGGTTCGACCGGCTAATTGGTCCGATACAAGCACAACAGTTCGGGCACGTACATAACCGAGGATCTTCGCGTCACCGGAAGCCCAGACCGCAATCGGTGACCAAGTCCAGTTCGGAGAGCAATCGGTAAATCAAGGAAGAAAATTGGGTATTCACCATGAGAAGGTTACTCGCAATTATCACTGCGACCTGCATACTCTCGGCAAATCAAGTTAATGCTGACGCACTTGCACCAGCCCCACAAATTATCGCCACGTACGACCGCAGTTTCATCGAGCGCTCCGGTGCCCAAACATTCGGCGAGATGCTCGACACCGGTATCATCCGCTACTTTTTCACCGGAGGGCGCAACCTGCTTGTCATGGTGAACGGACGACCCTGGACGACGACCGCGGGTAATCTGGACAGTCTTCCGCTTTCAGCGATCGAACGCATTGAAGTGCTGAGAGCCGAGAGCTTAGGGACGCTCGGGGGCGGCGCGGCAGTACGAGGCGCGTTCAACCTCGTGCTGAGGAAAGACTTAGACGGCTTTGACGTACGTACCGTGACACGGTTACCGAGCCGCGACGGTGGTGACGCGCTTCAGGGTAGTGCGGTATGGGGCGGCAAGGTCGGCACAGACGGGCACATGACTGTCAGCGTCGACATTCTCGACCGCCAGGAGATCGTCGGCAGTACACGAGAGCACAGCCGCTCAGAGTGGACGGAAGGGGGAAGTTTCGCCGAGGCGAAAAACGTGAGTGTGGGCGGCAACACTGTTTACATCCTCGACTCAAGCGAGAGTGAGCTGAGAAGCGTCGCGCTCGGCGATTGCCTCCCGGAACATGGTTACACCGGTGAACTCAGTAATCCACCGGGGATTGCCTCAGGTGATAAAGGTTGCGGGTTCGCCTACGGCAACCTCTGGTGGAACAGCGCGAGCTACTCACAGGAAAACACAATTCTGAACCTCAATCAACCTCTCGGAGAAGACACCGAGCTCCACGTGGATGCAAACGTGACGCAAGGACGCTCGGCGTTTCGCTACGCACCTTCGGTCGGAATTTTCTCCATCACTCCAGACACAAACCTGCTCGCATCGATTAACAGTAAAACCGATTCATCGTTCACGGCAGAGAGTGGAGACTCCTTCGCTGTCGCGCACCGTTTCATTGGCCACGGCAACCGAGACTGGAAGTCGAAATCAACACTCTACGACGTATCAGCCAGCGTCAAGGGTTCACTCACCGAAAGGCTCGGCTACGACGCCCGTATCGAAGCTTATAGGTCCGAAAGTTCGGTGTCGGGCGATACATTTGTGCACACCGAGACGATCACACAGGAAATCGCGGCCGGAAGGTATGACCTGACCGATCCGCTGTCAATACAATCCGATCACTTGACAGCAATCGAGATAAGCAGCGTACGCGAGGAGGAGAACTCAAGCGCGAAGACCTTAAGCTCGCGCTTCTCGTTAGAAGGAACCGGGCCGGGCATTGGCGGGCGCAAAACAGCATGGACAGCAGGGGTGGAATTTAGCAACATTAAGGCCCACAGCCTGCTGGCGTTCCGGTCAAGCAACGGCGAGACTCACGATGTAAACGAGGTGCTCGGGTCCGGCGGTACTAGTTACGCTGGTGAGCGTGATCAAGTGGGAGCTTTCGCTGAAGTATCCTTACCCATCACCAACTCAGTGGACATGAGAGCTGCAGCGCGGGCAGACAAATACAATGATGTGGGCGGGCTGCGCGCGTGGCGCCTTGGAGCTGAGTATCTTGCGAGTGACACTGTAACGTTGCGCAGCTCGTGGAGCACGGGTGACAGTCCTCTCTCCATGCGCCACCTGTACAGCTTCGAGGGACTGGACCATCCTTATGTCCTATGCGTCCCAACGAGCGCGCAGCAGCGTACGTGCGACACGATAAATTTCCGACAAGTGAAGCGTAAAACGAGCGGCAACCCCGAACTGAACCCATCGCGATCGGACAGACGGTCCATCGGCTTCGAGACTCGCAGGGGGCCTTTTTACTTCTTCGCCGAGTGGTACCGGCTCCAGACTTCGGATTCGCCGGGACAGAATAGCGCCACCTGGGCGATTCTGAACTATCCCGATTGCGATACAACTAGCAATAGCGGTCGCTGCGTTGATTTTGAGGCTGGAGACATCACCATCCAAGACAACTACGCTAATATCGTCAATACCGAAATTTTGGGAGTCAACACCCGGTTCGGAAACCGTGTCGAGACCGACTGGGGACACGTCGCAACGCGCGGGTTTTGGCGTTACGTCACCAGTAGCGAAGCGAGCATCCTGGATGATAAGGAACCACTTGCGCTTCCGCGCAATGCCGTGCGCATAGTGAATTCGGTCGGGCGTGGTGACTTCACCGCGTACTGGGCCTTCAACTACCGCGACGAGATCGACACTGGAGGGGGCGGACGGTTCAGCTCCTGGACTGGCCATGATTTGACGTTCGACTGGAAAAAGCCATTTGGACTCGAAAAGTCGCGTCTAACTGCAGGTGTGTACAATGTTACCGATACGCAACTTTCCCTGAATACTGTGGATCCCTCCTCAACCGACGGGCCGCGTGCTGCCGGCTGGGGACGCACATTTTTTGTAACCTTCAACATGCGGTTCTGAGATGCTGGCCAAAGATTGAATGCGAGGAGAGCCTCGGCTAGGCAGAAGCTGGCATTCAGTGTGCTCAATATTGAAAATCGAGGCCCTTCAACCGACCCAACCAATGCAGGGTTGACAGGTTATCACTCTTGGCTCAGCCGACTAAATTAGTTGTAATACCCCTACAGCATAAGCGCCGTCACTAGGATGTCGTTTTTTCAGCGAAGTATCCTGTACAATTTCATTAATTCTTAGCATCATGATCATTCAAAAACAAATCACTCAAACGCTGTCAGAAGCGTTAGAACCCGCCCATCTTGACGTGATTAACGAGAGCGGAATGCACAATGTGCCCAAAGGCTCGGAAACACACTTTAAGGTAGTTGCGGTTTCCGAACAATTCGGCGGCAAGACGCTGGTTAATCGACACCGTATGATCAACGAACTTTTGGCAGATCAACTCGCTGGTGGCGTTCACGCCTTGTCACTGCAGACAATGACTCCTGATGAATGGCAAACTAGCGGCGGCACAACATTTGATTCCCCCTTGTGCAGAGGCGGTTCGAAACACAATCGTAACAGCTAAGCTGGATAATCGCTATTCTTTCTGTTCACGCCCAAAACTGACCAACCGGGCATTCGCGCGATTCAAAACACCTTTCAACATCAAGGTGTCATAAGGCGTTTCCTATGTTTGGCAATTTGAACCTATTCAATTTGCGCGTGTAAGTGAGTTAGTAACAAATCGAATTCGGATAGTCCAATATTTGCTTCGCAGCTAATTAATTTCGCGAACTTGCTGTAATCCAGAATTGCGTTCGTGTCGTACCGCCAGTGCAGTATCAAGATCAACTTCAGCGAAATTTACATCCATGTTGGGCTGCAGCTGCCCGATGTAATCCATATCAGCCGAAATAACTGTCCCGATCATGCAATAGCCACCACCTGATACAGCATCTCGGTGCAGAACAATCGGTTCGGTACCACCAGGTACTTGAATTGATCCATACGGATAGCAACTATCCACAATATTGGACGGATCAGAACCAGCACCGAATGGCTGTTTACGGTCAATGAAACTCAATGGACGCCCTTTTTGAAACCGATAACCTATGCGATCAGCTTCTGAAGCCACTCCCCAAGTGTCTTCGAAGAAATTGGCTTTGGCTTCTTCAGTGATACGATGCCAATAGATGCCAGAAATCACTCGAAGCTCTGCTGGTGATCCCGGCATACGCCTAAGTGCAGCAGGAATTGACCGAGCAGCAAGTGAATTTCCAGACTTTTCTCCGATCCCAATTTCATCGCCGGCTTGAAGGGTTCTTCCGTTAAATCCACCCAAAGCTCCTAATCCGTAAAGCGACCGACTGCCAAGAACAACAGGAACATCTATCCCGCCGGATATTGCAATGTATGCTCGAGCTCCAGCCTGCAAATATTCAAAACTCAAAACCTGGCCTTTTTTGACATCAAATGATGTCCACCCTTCTCGTATATCGCCGTCCACCTTTGGAGGTAAGTTTGCACCTGTAACTGAAACTGTCGCGTTACGGGTAAACTCAATCTCAGGGCCAAGAAACACCGCTTCCAATACCGCTGCATTTTCTGCATTTCCAACCAGCAGATTTGCACATCTCAATGCATACCGATCCATACCTCCAGAAATCGGAATGCCGAGATGATAGTATCCTGGTCGCCCAAGGTCTTGTACTGAAGTCGCTAGTCCAGGTGAAATTACTCTAATTCCCATGAAGCATCTCCCCAATGTTTTTGTTGTATTCATCAATTCCACTCTGAAACTCATCCAAAGAGAAAACTAACTCGCGAATGACCGGTTCAAATGTACCGGCTTCCACGGCTTCGACACCTTCATCGTAGGAATTTCTGTCAATCGGTTTAAATTTCACGATGTCGCCAGGATTGAAAAACACCATGAAATCTTTGAGATAGCTAATTGACTGTTGTGGGTCATATATCGGCATTGGTGTGATTCCAAACATTTGGTAGCCGCCGGCGCCTCTGACAGAATAAATACATGCAAAGCACCCACCATAACCAACCGTCAACTTTGGTGTATCAGTTCTGGGTCGAAGATATTTCGGCACCTCGATTTGCCTTTGCCGCTCAACCATTTGATACATAAATGGCAGTCCCGCTACGAATCCAACCATGGTTACAAACCAAGGTGACTCAGAGTGTGCTTTGATGAACGAATCAATTGAGTCAAAGTTATTTATTCTCGCCGCATATTCAAGGTCAGTACTATTGGGGTCCTGGTGCCGTTCTCGAAATCGCATCAGCGTCTCTCGTGTCCATGGATCGTCGTAGTAGACTGGTATTTCAACTGCGCGAGTGCTTATCACTGCCTCTGCGCTGGCCGCTTCAGACTCAATGCGTTTCAATTCTGCCAGCATATCTTTGGGCTTTATCTTATCTGGATCAAATTTAATTTGATACGAAGCATTGGCAGGGCAAACTTCCGTCACAGCACTGATTTGGCTCTCCTTTACCGCTTTCGTTACGGACAGACTTGTAAAAAATGCCTCAAGAGACATCGCCTCATCAACTTCGGCAAAAATGTGATCATCTCCGCCGAATGAATATCTGGTTGCCATTTACGTTGACCTCCTAAATTGAAGCTACTGTATGTTTGCTTTGCTTAGCCAATCATCGAGAAATGTGGTATGTACATTACCCTCAACGACGTTAATGTCCTTCAGCAAAGCCTGATGAAGTGATTTTGTAGTCTTGATTCCTGAAATATCCAACTCATCCAAAGCACCTCTCATTCTGTTTAACGCGCTAGGACGGTCCTCATCCCAGACAATGAGTTTACCCAGCATAGAATCGTAATATGGTGGGACCGTATAGCCAGGATACAGCATTGAATCAAACCTTACACCCGGGCCACCAGGTATTTTCAGTTCTGTTATTGTGCCCGGTTGCGGCATGAATCCGTTGGCAGGATCTTCAGCGTTGATCCGACATTCAATTGAGTGTCCTTTCAAGACAATCTCATCCTGACTGCGACCCAGAGAGTTTCCGTCACAGACCCGAATCGATTCTCGAACTAAATCCACACCGGTAACGCACTCTGTTACTGGATGTTCCACCTGAATCCGGGTATTCATTTCAAGGAAGTAAAACTCGTGAGTGCTCGAATCGTACAAAAACTCCAATGTTCCAGCCCCGCGATAACCGACACTAGATGCAAAATTTCGTGCCTCATCACATAATCGCATCCTTACATCGTCCGGAACGCAAGATGCCGGCGCCTCTTCCCAAATTTTTTGACGACGTCTCTGAAGCGAACACTCGCGATCATAAAAATGCAGAACACTTTCGCCATCACCAATGACCTGGACTTCAACATGTCTCGCATTGTGGATATAGGATTCGATATAAATTCCACCATCACCAAATGCCGTTAAAGCTTCTGTACTCGCCTGTGGAGCCAACCGATCGAACTCCTCCTGGTTGCAAACGACTCGAATCCCTCGTCCACCACCGCCAGCAGCTGCCTTGATCAGCACCGGAAACCCGATTTCTTCTAGGATGGGTTTTGCTTCTTCAAGATTATCAATGCGTCCAGCACTACCTGGAACTGTAGCCAGCCCGATTGCATCCGCTGAGGATCTGGCTGTAACTTTGTCGCCTAACCGACGAATTGTTTCACCGCTTGGACCAACGAAAACCAAACCTGCTGCCTCCACTGCATCGGCGAAATCTCCATTCTCAGCGAGAAAGCCATAACCGGGATGAACTGCATCCGCTCCAATATCAAGTGCGGCAGATATCAGTGATTCAATGTTAAGATAAGACTTTGTTGAAGGCGGTTTCCCAATTAGTACCGAATCGTCTGCCAGTTGAACGGGAAGCGAATCGACGTCTGCTTCGCTATACACCTGTATTGTTCGTATACCCATGTCCCTCGCTGCGCGAATAATTCGAACAGCGATCTCGCCACGGTTTGCGACCAACAGGCTTTCAATTCCCATGTCAATATTGAGATTCAGTCGTTTAAATCAACGAGTGGCTGTCCCGCCATCACCGCATCTTCGTTGTCAACCAGAAATTGAGCTATAGTTCCAGCTTTATCTGACTTGACCTCATGAAATGACTTCATGACTTCTATCAGTCCAATGACGTTACCTACGCTAACTGCATCACCTACCTCCTTAAATGGGGGCTGGTCTGGTGCAGGGCGACGATAAAAAATTCCGGGTAAAGGGGAAACAATTTGTTGGTTCGACATTTTTTCCTCACATTCAATTTAGGTCTACACTGCTACGATTTGGTAAGGTTGAATCGCTTCACGAACAGCCAGAGCGACATCGACAGCATTTGGTGTGTCTGAGTGTACGCATATGCAATCGCTTCCAACTCCTACATCCTTTCCATTTACGGACTCAGTCTGCCCATCTTCAATCGCCCGAACGCTACGAGCGGCAGCTAATTGAGGGTCGACAGGATCATGTTCTCGGGTGATGATCAAGCTACCATCGTCGTTGTATTCCAAGTCGGCGTAATACTCTGCCAAAAATGCCATACCTCGTTCCTGATACACCTTTTCATGAAGCGTATATTTCATGCCAAGAAGGGGAACATCAAAGACCTCAGCAGCATCACAGATAGCATGTGCGACGTTTTCGTTTCGCGCTGCCATGCCATACAAAGCACCATGAGGTTTGATATGATTGAGTTCCATTCCCTCAGCTCTCAAGAAGGCACTCAACGCACCAATTTGGTAGAGGATGATATTTGCGAGTTCTTCTCTTTCTATCACCATTGGGCGTCGACCAAACCCCTGCATATCGGGAAAAGAAGGATGGGCACCAACTCGAACATCGTGTTCTTTTGCAAGCCTGACCGTCTTACGCATGTGATTTGGATCTGATCCGTGAAATCCACACGCAACATTCGCCAGCGAGATTAACGGCATCAACTTCTCGTCTTCTCCCAATTTGTAGACGCTGAAGGCCTCTCCCATATCGCAATTAATGACTGTTGACATATTGCTTCTCCAGTTAATCAGTTTAGTTTTTCCAAGCTTCAGTGAATTCATCCTCGATATCGACAGGTGAGCCAGCACTTGCCGACAACGCGATCGCTTCCATAACCGCCACATTACTGACTGCTTGTTCAGGGGTGACTCGAAATGGTGTGCCTTGAGTGCACGAAAGTGCAAAATCCTCTAGCTCCAATTTCAACGTGTCAATCGGCTCTATAACGAGCGCGCTTTCCTGCTCGCCATTAATCTGAGTACTCAAATTGTCAGTATCAACTTTTGCAAAAGCATTGGCATTTGTACCGTAAACATTCAAAAAAGACGTGTAGGGGCAGGCGAACATGCAGCCAAGATATCCCGTCGCCCCTGAGTCGAATTCAAACAGCACTGAAGTCGTATCATCCATGTCTACAGTCACTGCTCTGCGCTTTGCCTGGGCGCTCACGCGTGTGATTGAGCCAGCAAAATAACAGAGCAGATCAATCAAATGAATTCCTAGAGCTGCAATGCCCCCGGCTGGACTTTCAAGACGATTGGCTCTCCATCTGTCAGGAGTATAGGCCAACGCCCCAGGCGCTGAAAAGTTCGCCTCAAGGTGTAACAGGGTGCCAAATATTCCTTCGACCTGCAGTTCCTTAAGCCGAGACGCACTTGCGGAAAAACGCCGATTATGGCCAACTGCCAACACCACACCCGCAGATCGGCATGCCGCTGTCGCTTTTCTGGCACTTTCGACCGTTAAGGTGAATGGCTTTTCGACAAATACGTGTTTTCCGGCTTCCGCTGCCTGAATAACGTGCTCGGCATGGAGTGAGTGGGGAGTAGAGATGATGACTGCATCTATGGTTGAATCAGCAAGCAAGGCTTCATAGGAATCGTGATGTCCAGACTCAAATCGATTTGCGAACTCCCAACGTTTTGTTTTGTCTCTGGAATAGCAGGAAACGATTTGTATCAAATGCGAATTGCCGTTTATGGATTTGGCAAGTTCACCCGACCACCATCCCAATCCGATTGAAGCGGCTTTTATTGTCATCAGTAATCCTGCATACTTGCGATTACTTTCAATCGGAACTGATCAGCTACAACCGCCAATATCAGCAGCAAACCAATCACTACGATTTGTAGATAGGATTCAATTCGTGCTAGATTCATTCCGTTTTGGACTAGCCCGATGAACAGGGCGCCTAATACAACATTTTCAAAACGCCCTATACCTCCACGCAAACTAACTCCTGCGATTACACATGCCGCGATCGACTCAAGAGGCATCGTCGCACCGATGTTGGCTTCTCCCGTATCAAGTCGCGCGGTGAGTAGAATGCCTGCAACTGACGCCATCAATCCACAGAACACATAAGCGAGAAACAATGTTAATTTAGTGTTGATTCCGGATAGACGCGCGGCTTTCAAGTTTCCTCCAACCGCATAGAAATATCGACCAAGCCGAGTCCAGTTGACCACGAAAAACATAATCACGATAACGACAAGCGTTACGGCAACTGGCGTCGGGACTCCATAAATCGATCCAAACCCAAAGATATCTCCAAATTCAATTGGCATTCCATACACGGGTATGCCCCCTGTCATATAGAGCGCAACACCAAAACCGACAGAAGCCATTCCAAGACTCATCATAAATGGTGAAACGTTGAACACGGCTACACCGATTCCATTGATAACCCCAATGAGTGTTCCAGCGCATAGACCCGCGAGTATTCCGATGAGAATGACAAAAGGAATTGAATCGGGCATTGCCACGAAAGCTGTAGCCATCGCGGTAGCGCCGACGACTGATGTAATTGCCAATATGGTACCAACAGACAGATCAAAGCCGCCAGTAAGCAAGGCAAACATTTGTCCAATTGCGACGAGTGTCAGATACGTTGATTGCCTGACCACATTGAGCAGATTTCTTCCTGTTAGAAAATTGTCCGACAACAACGCAAAGATGACGACCGCAATCAACAGAAGAAATGGCAATACCCCAAGCCGTACAAACGCGAGCTTAATTAACCTCATGACAGTATTGGTGTTTTATTTCAAAGAAATTTTCAATTTTGATGCTTGCAAAACTGTTTACGCCGCTTCTCGTTCGAAACAATGTCTCAGTACATTTTCCTGATTAATGTTGTCCGATTGCAGTTCTGCCGTCAGGACACCACGACAGAGTACATAAACTCGATTGGTCAAGTGCAATATTTCAGGTAAATCTGATGAGATTAGGAGTACCGCTGCACCGTCTTCACAAAGATGTCCGATAAACTGATAAATTGCAATTCTTGTCGCCACATCGACGCCCACAGTCGGTTCATCAAAAACAAACAGCTTGACTTTGCGCGTCAAACTCTTTCCGATCAGAATTTTCTGTTGATTTCCACCTGAAAAATGTTCGACTACTCTTTCAATGTTGGCTGGTTGGAGATTTAGTCTTTCTGCTATGTATCGAAGACGCTGAATTTCTTCTTGACGCCTGAGAAAGACGCCTCTTGAAAACTCGGGCGTATTCAAAGCAGCCAAAGCCATACTCTCCCTGGCACTTCTCATCATAACCAGCCCCTCATCCCGACGGTCTGAAGGCATATAGAAAAATCCTCGTTCAAGCATTTTTCGCGGAGATAAACCGTTGGTCAGCTCCCCATTAAAATAAATACTACCGTCACTGATCGGACTGCAACCGAAGCAGGCTCTGGCAACGTCGGACTTTCCAGAACCAATTAAGCCAGCTAATCCAACAACTTCTCCGTTTGCCACATTTATGGAAACGCCCCGCACTGTGTTATCGGCTGTCTTTAAATCTCTGACTTCAAGCATTCTATTTGCAGGCTGAAAAGCAATATCAGGAAAAATCTGATCGAATACTCGACCCGTCATCAATTGCACTAAATCTTCTTCTGATACATCAGCATCTACAGTGGTAATCTTATGACCGTCGCGAAGTACAGTGATGCGGTCACCTATTCGTTGTATTTCACTCATACGGTGTGTGATGTAGATGATGCCTACGCCTTGAGCCTTAACCTGTTCAATCAATGTAAATAGCTGTTCAGTTTCCTGATCGGTCAAAGATGCAGTTGGCTCATCAAGTATGAGTACCGAGAGATCTGCCCGAAAAGCCTTGGCAATTTCCACCATCTGCTGCTCAGCGCGAGACAAAAATGCGACTTGTTGAGAAGGATTCAGTGAAAATCCAAGTCGTTCGAGTACTTCTTGAGCCCTCTTTCGAATCACAGATTTCTTCAAAATTCCGCCAAAAGTTTCCTCTGCGCCAAGAAACAGATTCTCTTCGATAGAAAGTTGTGGTACCAAGGAGAACTCCTGAAATACCGTACTTATCCCAAGAGCGCGGGCATGATTAACAGAAAAAATTTCGACAGGTTCATTGCGGAATAAAAAACTCCCGCCATCGGGCCGATAAGCACCCGCAACTATCGAAATCAGGGTTGTCTTACCGGATCCGTTTTCGCCAAACAGAACGTGAACTTCACCTGGTTTCAATGAAAAATCAACAGAGTCCAGTACCAGTGTGCCAGAGAACTGCTTGCAGATTGCGCGCAATTCCAACAGCAGTGGGCTCCCATTGTCTGGGAGCCCACTTTCTTGACTAATTGTTGCTGTCGGAAATTCGTTCAGCAATTGTTTAGTTCACAGTGAAGGTAGGTTTGAAGCCGTCCGGAGCCAGTGAAGAGCCCCGATCGAATGTGTTTATGTTTTCTGGATCAATCACATAGAGTGCTGGTCCGACATGTTTGTGATAGTCTTTCCCTTCAAGGATTCGAACCGCTTGATCGATGGCAACACGTCCCTGAATAACTGCAGAATCCGTCGGTGCCGCCAACACTTGACCGCGCTGAATTCCCCGGAATACACCAGGCGTAAAGTAGTAAGCCAGCAGACTAATTTGATCAGTTAGCCCGCGTGATCTCAATAGACTGATGGAGGCTTCGACTGTGGGAGACGTTCCAACGATGTACTGAATATCTGGATAGGTTTCCAAGGTATCCTCAACAAGTTTCAACTGAATTTCTTTACCCGTATCGCCGTACTTGGTTTCAACAACCTCAATGTCTGAGCCCGAAACAGCTTCCTGAAAACCGGCGTTACCCGCTTCGACCCAACCGGCTCCGGGAGGTCCTGGAAACCAGGCAACTTGAACCTTTCCTGACCCTGCCGGGTGCAGTTTGGCAATGTATTCACCAGCCTTGTATCCCATTTCACCAAATGAGACCAGTGATTTGGCAGATAACTCGGGTGAAGAAATCCCTTTGATCACATCGATCACTGGAATGCCTTTAGCGCGAATTTCACTAACAAGATTGTTCATTCCATCAAATGAGATCGCGCCAATAACCACTGCTTCCGCACCCCGCGCTACACAATCTTCGATTTGAGAAATCTGAGTGTTTAGATTTGTGTAACCGCCTGCTTCAACTAGTTGCATCTTGACACCCAAGCGTTCAGATTCCGCAACCACTCCGTAATCGACCGCCAACCAGTATGCATCTTTCATGTGTGGAAACGAGACACAGATGTCCCAGGCTTTTTCCGCCTTTTCCAGAGGTACATAGTCGAATGTCGTTCTTGGGCTCGCCATATCAAAAGGCGGATCCCATACTTCAACTGGATATGGGTACCAATCTTGTGCAGAAGCACTACCAACCCAACAAATCGCAGCTGCTCCAACAAAAGCCAAAGATTTAATTAATTTTTTCATTACTTTCTCCTATTTTCCAGGCATTGACTCAGTTACACTTTCAAAATTCCAAAATTTCGTGAGAGTGAATCTTTATGCCGCCACAAATTGAAACTCAGTCGACGGCATCATGAATTTGGATTATAGGAATCCAATATTTTTTGTAGAATAGTATTTTTTGCAGAGTGATATTAATTTAATCGATGGCTTTTTCCTTTAGACAGGTTCGATATTTCATTGCAGTTGCAGACGCTGGAAAGGTCTCTGTTGCTGCAGCAAATCTACATGTTTCCCAATCGGCTGTCAGTGCTGCTATTGACAAACTGGAAAAGGATATTGAAGCGCCTTTGTTCCGACGTCGGTCTAACGGTGTCGAATTGACTTACGAGGGACACCAATTCCTGACACACGCCCAGAATATCATGGCAGCGGTTTCTGAAGCCACTAGAGGTGTGCGTCGGTCTGGCCGCTCATTGAGAGGTAAGGTAAAGGTTGGACTGACATACACTGTCGCCGGATACTTTTTTCCACAGTTACTGATGCGGTTTAGTCGGTCATTTCCAGATGTTGAGTTCAAGTTGGTCGAAAAACAACGAACTCAAATTGAAGAAGAAATTGTCAGCGGTGAGCTCGACATTGCAGTGATTCTGGTTTCAAATCTACAAAACGTTGGTGAAATCAGCTCAAGGGTACTCATCAAATCGCAACGACGGCTGTGGTTGTCAGCTGATCATCATCTGATGAATGAAGATGTTGTCGAGTTATCTCAAATTGCCAAAGAGCCGTACGTCATGCTCACCGTGGACGAGGCAGAAAAATCTGCACTTCGTTATTGGAGTGCCACTGACTACTCGCCCAATGTGATATTCAAAACTTCATCAGTCGAGGCAGTTAGAAGTATGGTGGCTACAGGGACAGGTATCACAATTCTGTCAGATATGGTTTACCGACCCTGGTCTTTGGAAGGACAACATGTAGAAGTGAAACCCGTCGCAGGTCAGGTGCATTCAATGGATGTCGGGCTGATTTGGAAGCGTAGCAAAGAAATGAATCCGCAAACAAAGGCGCTCTACACTTTCCTCTGCAACAATTTTGTAGACACGGGCTATGGAGTCGGAGAACCAACTCAGTGAATGATCTGTCATGATGTTTACCGAATACAGTCTGCCATTGCTAAAGCCTCAGTATTTAGAACAAAGGTCGAACTTAGTACCTCAGTCTGTCATAGCAAAATCACAGCTGACCCGTTGATGTTTCCATCTCTCAAATCGTCGAGCGCTTGATTGACCCTCTCTAGCGGATAACTCTGAACACTGGTTCGCACCGGAATACTTGCGGCGAGTTCCAGGAACTCCCAACCATCTCTTCGAGTAAGGTTGGCAACAGAGCGCACAGTACGCTCTCCCCATAACAACTCGTAGGGAATGGAGGGGATGTCGCTCATGTGAATTCCTGCACACACGACAACCCCACCTTTTTGAACAGCGCTAAGTGCTACAGGTACCAATTCACCGACCGGTGCAAAAATGATGGCCGCATCCAATTGCTCGGGCGGATGATCACCGGATCCACCTGCCCAAAAAGCACCCATTTGTCTGGCGAACAATTGAGATTCTGAGTCACCGTCTCTGGTAAATGCATACACTTTCCGATCCTCATACACTGCCAACTGCAAGAGGATATGTGCGGCAGATCCGAATCCATAAAATCCAACTTTCTTCGCATCTCCAATCATGCGATAAGCCCGGTAACCAATCAACCCTCCACAGAGTAAAGGTGCGAGCTGAAGATCATCCAATGACGAGTCCATGGAAAAACAGAATCTTGAATCCGCGATGCTGTACTCGGCGAAACCACCATTGATGTGAAGACCAGTAAAGCGCGCCTTGTCACACAGGTTCTCCTGTTCATTCACACAGAAATTGCAGTGTCCGCAGGTTCTGCCAAGCCACGGAACACCCATCCGATCACCAATTTGAAGATGCTTTACCTCGTTGCCAACTTTTGCAACTTCAGCCACAATCTGGTGGCCTGGAATCAATGGTGTTGAAGGAACATTCAGGTCTCCGTCTACGATATGCAAATCTGTGCGACAGACTGCGCACGCTCGGTTTCGCAAAAGGACCTCCTGGGGTCCTGGAGATGGCTGTTCTATATCCGCTAGTCTGAGAGGCGAGCCCGGGGAATCAAACAAGGCGGCTCGCATCATAACTGACCTCGCTTCAATGGAGAGCGGTTATTTTCAACCGCGTTTTGCATGCTATTTCGGAGGACGTCTCCGAATGATCTGGGTGAGTCGAACAGTCATGACAACCTCGTCGCGTTGATTGACCCAGCTGCAGAAAATATCGACATATCCCCGATCATTCCTGCTGCTGGAAGCTTTGGTACCCAACACTTCACTTTCAATATGAAGCGTATCTCCAGGGCGTACGGGTTTGAGCCAGCGAAGTTCATCCATTCCCGGCGAACCCATGCCCTGCTTGATGAAACCTTCCTGAATATACATGCGAAATGCCAGAGCCAATGTTTGAAATCCGCTGGCAATCAGTCCCTTGTATTGCGATTTTGCCGCTTCCTCAACATCAATGTGAAAGGGTTGTGGATCGTATTTGATAGCAAAATCAATGATGCCACTTTCAGTAAAAGTTACACCTGAACTCCTGAACTTATCACCCACTTTGTATTCTTCAAAGTACATTGAACTGACCGTCTCCGTTAATTTCCTGCTCCAGAACCAAAATAACGCTTCATCGTATTCCTTGACCGCCGGTAATGATATTTCATCTGTTCGGGTACGTATCGGTACTGCGCTCCGACTGGGCATATATTGCGCGACTGGCATTGATACGAACAGGGTGAATCATCCCGAATTCTGTAACGCGCACAGGTTTCAAGATTGAATGAACCGATCTCAGTAACCGCTCCAGATGGACAGACAGTTTGACAAGGCTTGTCCATACAGGACTCACAGGGATGCTCAGCTACAAGTCGCGGTGTTGGAGTTAACTGCGTCTTGACCAAAAACAACGTCCGGTAGGCGAACCAGGTACCATAACTCGGGTGGATGCTGATACCCATTGGAGTCACATAGTTCCAGCCGGCCTTTTCGCCAATACTCATCAGTGAAATCGGATAGTCGGATGGATAGAGAATTTTAGCCTCACAATTCAGAAATCTTTCCGCATATTCCTGCGCTAGCAAAACACTATACTGGTCAACCGGGTCATCTCCTTGAATTCCCGCTTGTTTCATCGATTGCCAGAACTTGAACCCTGCATGTGCAGTCAGCACCGTTGTGGGATAAGGGTTCAAATCCAAATCAGGTACGGCATTTCCAATGATTCCGGCAATGTCGGGTGTATCAAATGCGTGAAATAGATTGATGCCACGCGACTTAAGAAATTGAATTCCTTGTGAAATACTCATTAGATTTTGAATTGCGGGATTGACAAAAACAACGACGGTTTAACCAAGCACACCGTTCGACTGATTAAATACTCTGCTTTAGAATATCGCCGATAAGTTCTTTCGAAATTATCTTTGCATTCGGTTCACATCTGTCCCTGATTTCAAGCAAGCTGTTTTTCATCGCGCGAATCCAATCCTGATCTCTCGTTTGATTACCAGGGAGTGAAGGGTTCGGAACTCAAGAATTGAGCGGATGACCGTTGCAAGTTGAGAGTGCTTGGTTAGCTGAAAAATGCGAGGATGGAATGTACATTGGGATTTCAGATTCAAAATAGTATGATGCGGTTAGCACCTTAACAGGAATCTTTGCACTAAAGTCCAAGAAAGCCTGATAGTAAAAATTCGAATGCAGTACAGCGACTCGAAATGGAGACTGTTAGACGCTTTACACCCTTATCAATTTAAGGGAATTATATAGTTAATTACACAAAATGTGATATAATGGTACTCAATCAAAATCTTAGCATTGGAACGCAATCATGTGCAAAGAAACATCCCGCAAAGCCCCTGGCAAGTCATATCGCAAGGGCATATCACTAATCGAAC
>JAJEHQ010000013.1 GCA_022823625.1 Gammaproteobacteria bacterium | reverse complement strand
GTGTTGAACAATTCACTGCGAAAGGGTGTCGCTGGGCTTCAGCATTGTTGGCTGAAGTCTCCAACACCCTGAAACAGCGATTTATTGTATGATTATCAATAAGATATGAAGATTTCATTTTCAGTTAACGAGACACTACTGTTCTCCATTATTAAACTACGGAATACTCATTGTCCTGCTGCACCGCTAAGGATTAGCACGAATTCTTCCTTTGATCAACGATTGAAGAAGTATTGCCTAGCTCGTTCGAATTGAAACATTCAATTCGTGAGTATGTTTTTATACCATCAGCGTTATTTTACGAAATGGAAAGTGCGATTGAACAATGGACCTCTCTTCAACCCAAACCCCACGCATCCCGATGCTTACTCTTCAGCCCTGTTGCCATTCGAGAATGGAAAAAATTCATCCATCCTTTCAATGGCTTGCAAACCCTTCCGCTGTTCGTCTTCCACCATCCGAACCGATACCCCGTTGCTCCTTCAGGACACGTTCTTATCGTGTCTCAATATACGTTTCCCCAGAAACAGAATCTATCGTTGGACCTCATTGGACTCACGCCTCCTGATTTCCGCCTTTGCCTCCCTGGCGAATTCCTCAATGAACTTCCGTTGATTGAAGAACAGGCGGCGCATCACCTTTGGGACAACCGCAAGCGCGGTTGTCTCCTCTGTGAAGACGCCAATGGTACCACCCTGCTGTTGCCTGAATTCGGCAACATATCGCCCCTCGAATTTACCCTCTGCACCTGTCTGCAAAACAAGTCTGCTCGATGGAGTTTGCTCCAAAATTCGGAAGCGAACGATTATGCCCGACGATTTCAATGTTTCGGTCCAGGCTGTCTTGTCATCAGCCATCTCTACCTTACCGATATCCGACCTCCAATTCGGTTGACCTTCGAAGTCCGTATAAACCTGCCAAACCGTCTGAACGGGCGCATCGAAACGGACTTCAACGGTGGTACTGGTGGTTGCAGGCAGCAATAGAACGATGGCAATGGCAAGCCCTACTAAAACAGCCACTAAAGCGAAAACCAATTCCAAGCTCATTGTCCAAGTCCGACCTTAACCTGCACAGAAAACTGTCGGTGCCACAGCATAGTTGTTATCCGACAAGGTCACCTGTCCATCCCCCTGTACCATTTATCCCGGTACCAATCGACTTACCATTATCAGTTATACCTTTATTGAAGTTTCAGGCCATTTCGCTTGGAACGGAGTGCGGAGCACGAAGTGGAAAGCGAAATGGCCTGGCGTCAAACTTCAGTATTGACAACCTTATCAATGTTGAAATATCAACTGATGCAGGCCAACAATCGAGAGCAACCAGATCTTCCAGCGCTTTGAAGCACCTGGTGGGGATTTGTGCCTCGATTGCCAGCCGCGATGGAAGCCTGGTAGGTAGTTTGTGCATGGAGCACCAGTACAGGGGTCGGCTTACGCATCGTGGCAGACGAACTGAAGAGTCGATTGGCTCAATCTGGACCGCAAGACGGTTCGAAAGTATCTAAGCAGCGAACCGGGCGACACCACCGAGGTGCCGCGCAGGGCGAGGCCTTCCAAGCTCGACCCCTACCGCGCTTATCTGCTCAGACGGGTGACCGGGCATCCACAGCTGTGCGCCACCCGTCTTCTGCGCGAGATCAGGGCGCAGGGCTATAGCGGCGGCATTTCGATCCTGCGCGATCATCTGCTTCAGATCCGGCCGGCCGCACCGCGCGGGTTTGAGATTCGATTCGAGACCCCGCCGGGCGAACAGGCACAGGTCGATTTTTCCTGCTGCATGATCCGCTGCCGCGGGGCACCCGAGCAGTTTCGGAAGGTGTGGCTGTTTTCCATGGTGCTCGGCCACAGCCGCTGGCTGCGGGGGAAGTTCTGTGAGGACCAGCAGCTGCACACCGCGCTGTCCCACAGCACGGCCTCGCGTCCGTCCGCAGGCGCAAAGGTGCGCACCCGCCATGGTGATCTTCGTTCTGTTTGCCATGTTCCGATCCCTCCCGTTCGTTACGGTCGCGACCGGCGCGTCTCGGGCGCCACCGTTGGGGAACACCCAGGACACGCCGGGTAACGGCGTCGGGGTCGGAAGTGCCGCGCTCAAACGCCGCGCGGGCTGCAAGCCGTTGCTACGTCTGGACTTACAGCGCTTCGCGGATGCGTTGGCGGGTTGCGATTTTCTACGCCCTTCTGCGCGTAGGTCTCACACCCCATGCAAATTACTATGAAGGGCTGCGAATCGTATAGAAAGCCTGTCCGGCAATTGACGACAGGACGATAAACCCGCCGATCACCGTTAGCAGACCCGGAATTTCGCCTACCACCAGCCAAACCCAAAGCGGCCCCAGTACGATTTCCGTCAACGACAATAGTGTGATTTCCGCAGCTGGAAGATAACGTGCACCCCGCGTGAATATGATGAGCCCCAATCCGACTTGAAACACACCCATCAGTGCACAGTAAAACATATCGTTAGCGGTAATTTCGAACCTGGCGGATGAAAAGAGGATGACTGTTCCTGAAATCACAATCGCCCAGAATCCAGCCCAAAATACTGCGGGTACCAAATCACTTGAACGACCCTTGCGCAACAAAACCGAAAAAAATCCAAATCCGATGGCAGCGATAACCCCCATAATCGTGCCAAACAATGTCCCTAGCTGATAGCCTTCCATCACCATAATTGCGACGCCAAAAATCGCCAGCGCGATAAACCAGAAAAGCGCCACAGATACTCTTTCGCCCAGTATCCACCACCCTAGTATCGCAGCGAAAAATGGCGAAGTGGATAATAGAAACAAGGCATTCGCTACCGTCGTGTGAGTGAGTGCATGGATCCATGCACAAAAGGCGATGCCGAGAGTTAGACCGGCAAAAAGGCCTGTCCAGCCACATTCCTTAAACACCTGAATGGTCCTTTTGCGACGAACGACTATAAAGTAGAGACTAAGAAAGGCGACTAGAGAGACAGAACGAAAAAATAGAATCTGCCATTCGTTAGCATCTTCAATCAGCCGCACAGCAAGCCCAGCAAAGCTCCAAAATACACCCGCTGTCAGTACGAGGGTGACACCTCTTGCTCGATCGCTGAGCTCTAGAAACGGGGCTAGTAGTGTGTTCAATGTGAATGCCCGCTATTAGGTTGCGAATAAACCACAATGTATGTGATTCGGCGAAATTTTATTAAAATTTCCTGAAATTCTTATTTAAGTTTTGGTCTGCTCATACAAAAGAGTTATTATCTTGAGAGCCTGACAATAATTCCGTTTCCCGTCAAATTTCCATACGCGATATGATTGAAAAAATTGAAAAAACCGACCAGGAATGGCAAGCCATTCTAGGTCCAGCAGAATTCCGAGTATTACGCAGAGAAGGCACAGAACAACCATTCAGCAGTAGTCTGAATAGTGAACATCGCAAAGGCGTTTATCAGTGCAAGGGATGTGGGCTGCCGCTCTTTCACTCGAAAACCAAGTTCAACAGTGGGACGGGCTGGCCCAGCTTTCATTCTGCGATTGAAGGCAACCTCGAAACCAAAACAGATTTCAAATTGATTTTGCCGAGAACGGAGTATCACTGCGCTCGATGTGGCGGTCACCACGGGCATGTGTTCAATGATGGCCCGAGGCCTACCGGGAAGCGTTACTGCAGTAATGGAATTGCGCTGGTTTTTGTTCCTGAAGAAGACGATGAAAGTTAATTCTTGTTCGGACTAGTTTCGCTCAACCGGATTAACACCAACTACGGTCTCAACTTCTCTTCCCGTTTTGATCGGCGATGTACGCGCGATTCCTGCAACATCCTTGGATAGTTCGGATAGTACCAGTTAGCATTCTGCTATTGCTGGGCCTGTTGTGGGGCGGAGTACCTAGCATCGCTAAATATGTGATCGCGACAGGTGTCCACCCCTTAAGCTATTCATTCTGGATTCTGAGCATTGCGGCATCGGTGCTGATCACTATTAATTTTGTTTCCGGTCGCAGGCTCCCACCAAGGCGGCATATTTTCTTCTATGTCGTTTGTGGAGTGTCGGGCTCCGCTCTGCCCACAACGATCATGTATTACGCAGTTTCCTGGATTCCAGCCGGGTTGATGGCACTTCTGATTGCAGTTGCTCCCATCTTTACATATTTATCTGGCATGGTAGTCAAGGTGGAAAAATACCATCCACTTAAGACATTAGGTCTGCTACTTGCATTCATTGGAATGCTACTCATTCTGATGCCCGAATCAGTGGCGCAGATGAAAGCTCCGGTATGGGCCATACTTCTAGGACTTTTGACACCTGCGCTTTACGCAGTCAATATCGTATATGCTGCACTTCGTCGCCCCCATTCACTACACACTTTGGACTTGTCGGTGGCTATGATCATCGCTGCCGCAGTTACGATGCTTGGTGTTAATGTCCTTTTTGCACCTTTTTTCCAGTTATGGAACGCAGAACCGCTGATTGCGCTGTTGGTTCTGTACCATGGGGTTTTAACGGCAATTGCATTTTCTTTGTTCTACTACCTGATAAAAATTTCAGGCGCTCTGTTTTCTAGCCAGGTTGCTTATTCTGCCACTATCTTTGGAATATTGATTGGTGCGTACGCGCATGATGAGGTCCTACCCTTGTTTGTGTGGCTGGCGACGGTTGCGATGTTCGCGGCAATCTGGTTTATCCAGAGAGCAAGACAGTTGACCGAAGAAAGCCAGCCTCGCAATCAGTAGTTTCGACCTGATTCAATCAGAGTGGGAGTTGGCGATCAGTGTACCAACACCTTTATCGGTGAAAATTTCAAGTAATGCAGAGTGGGGGATGCGCCCGTCTATGATCTGTACTGTGTGCACCCCGCCTTCAAGTGCGTGCTGAGCGCACCGCACTTTCGGAAGCATTCCATCAGATATGATTTGATTGCGCGCCAGCGAATCCAATTCACCAGTAGTCAGATAAGAAATCAATTGACCGGCTTGGTCCAAAATTCCTGGCATGTTTGTCAAAATGACAAGTTTTTCGGCTTGAACGGCCTCAGCCACCGCACCAGCGACTGTGTCAGCATTAATGTTGTAGCTTTGACCGCTACCATCAATCCCAATTGGCGCGATCACAGGTATCTCGCTATCAGCCGAATTGAGTCCTAACTTCTCAGTTACAACATTTTCAACTTCACCGACAAATCCAAAATCAACCGGCATTAACGATTCGGGATCAACAACCGTGAGACTGAGTTTTCGGGCTCGAATCAAACCACCCTTCAATCCAGCTCCCAACCCAAACGCCGGCCAGCCCTGATCGGTAATCATCTGAACTAAATCATGATTGATTTCATCAATCACTACCCTTTCGACAATATCCATAGTCTGGCGATCAGTGATTCTCAACCCCTGAACGAATTGTGAATGAAGGCCAGCTTGCTCGATCGCTTTACTGATTTGAGGTCCACCTCCATGCACAATGATCGGGTTCAAACCAACACTTTTCATCATCACAATATCGCGGCAGAATGCTTCTTGCAGTTCCTTTGACTGCATCGCATTGCCGCCGTACTTGACAACAACGATCTTTCCCCGAAATTGGAGAATGTACGGCAGACCTTCAAGCAGTACATCTGCAGATTTTTTCCCTTTGGGCTTTTGATTTGAAATCATTTTCAGTTGGCGACGCTTCTGAATCAAATCAGAAACATGATGCCTGTGATTGGAAGTTGGAATTATTAGTCAGAAATTAAATTCTGACTCGTTGATTGGATTGATTTTACAGAAAAATAGCGGTCGACTCTGGGCCGACCGCTAAATACCACAAATCAACAATTAGAAGGAGTAGACAATGAGTGATTAATGAATGGCCACTTCAATTTTTCTGGGTTGCACCGGTTCCTTTTTGGGAACAGAGATGCTCAAAACACCATCCTTGTAAGTAGCCTGTATGTTTTCGTCATCAACCAGGTCATTCAACTTGAAAGAACGTTTGAAAATACCTTGGTACCTCTCCTGGCGGATGATGCGTCCTTGAGACTCTTCCGATTTTTCATCTTCCGAACGGACAGTCAAACTCAGTACATCTTCCTTTACCGAGACCTCGATATTTTCTTTGGGAGTTCCAGGAAGATCTGCAATTATCTGATACTCAGTATCGGATTCCTTGATGTCAACTGCTGGCAATCGGCTGGCAGAATTCAGTGAAGGTCCCTGGTACGCACTGGGTAGAAATTCATCCCAATTTGGCATCACTGAAGAAATCAGGCTGTCACTAAAATTTCTAATTCCATTGTTGCGAATTAATGCATTCATAACGTAAGTAACCTCGTTAAATTTAGTTGCGTAATGAACTTGTTAAAGTAAATTGCTAATCTCAATATGGAGATGCTGTCTAAACTTTTCAAGTCCTGTTCGATCAATTCAGAGGACTGGGTTAGGACAACAGATTCACAATCAACCCATCCATATTAGATCTATCTGACCCATCGAATTCGAAATTCCAACTGCGCTTTTCAGCTAGTATTAATGCTCGGATTCGGTGTTGTGACATTGCACCAACTGTCAAAGAATCTCTATAAATAATGACGAACTCTTAGGTTTCAAGTCACAAAAAAACTGTAGCTTTGGGAAGCGGTAAAACAGCATTTGTGGCGGCTGTTCCAAACGTTCAAGAGAGCCTTGAACCGACAGGCAAATCAGTCTATTCTAAAGATATGTAGTATGGTGCCGTTAGCGTTTTATTTGACTAACGCGGGCTTCAGTAAGCTGCCGCACAATGCAGCAAATGAAATAAGGAGGTCTTGTTTGGTTCTAAACTTGTTTCAGAACCGAATCAGAGAATGTAGCGGGAAAGTTCTTCGTCTTCTACCAATCCTTTCAGTTCGTTGTTAACAAATTCCTGATCGACAACAACTGAATCGCCGCTTCGGTCTGCAGCTTCAAAGGATGTCTTTTCCAGCAATCGTTCCATTACCGTGTGCAGACGGCGGGCACCGATGTTTTCCGTCGACTCATTTACTCGCCAGGAGTATTCAGCGATGGTATTCACACCAGACTGTTCAAATGTCAGGTCAAGGCCTTCTGTTTTCATGAGTTCGGTGTACTGTTCAGTGAGCGAACTGTCGGTTTCAGTCAATATCCGTACAAAATCTTCTGTGGTCAGCGCGTCCAGTTCCACTCGAATGGGCAACCGACCTTGCAATTCGGGGATCAGGTCTGCGGGTTTGGCAACCTGAAACGCACCTGATGCAATAAACAGTATGTGATCTGATTTGACCATACCATGTCGGGTGCTGACAGTTGATCCCTCAATCAGCGGTAGGAGATCGCGTTGTACCCCTTCACGCGAAACATCAGGCCCGTGACTGTGGGATCGTCCCACGATTTTGTCAATTTCATCTAGAAATACAATACCGTTCTCCTCTACACTTTGGATCGCTTCCAACTTGATATCTTCATCGTTGATCATCCGCTCAGCTTCTTCATCGGTTAGCAATTTCATGGCCTGGCTAACGGAAACCCTGCGCGTACGACTCTTCTGACCACCCATATTCTGCATCATGCTCTGCAACTGATTAGTCATTTCTTCTAGCCCTGGGGGTCCAAAAATCTCAACACCGACAGTCGCATTGAAATCAATGTCAATCTCCTGCTTGTCAAGTGTGCCTTCACGAAGCATTTGACGCAATTTCTTACGACCAGGGCCGTCTTCCCGCTCTTCATTCAGGTCATCTTCGGTTTTTTTTCTAGGTGGTGGGAGTAGTGCATCCAGGACGCGTTCTTCGGCTGCAGCTTCCGCCTGCACCTTCACTTTTTCAACACATTCTTCGCGTACCAGCTTAATTGCCATATCCAGCAAATCCCGGATAATTGAATCGACTTCGCGTCCAACGTAACCAACCTCTGTGAACTTTGATGCCTCTACTTTGATAAAGGGTGCATTTGCCAGTCTAGCCAGGCGCCGAGCAATTTCCGTTTTACCGACCCCGGTTGGACCAATCATCAGAATGTTCTTTGGTGTAATTTCGGTTCTCAATTCCTCATTAGGCACTTTCATTCGTCGCCAGCGATTACGAAGGGCGTTGGCAACTGCGCGCTTGGCATCCACCTGACCAATTATGTGCTTGTCAAGCTCTTGCACAATCTCCCGTGGTGTCATGGTAATGTCCGACACTGGATTTACCCCTCCAATTCCTCTATGACTAAATTGTTATTGGTATATACGCAAATCTCGCTGGCAATTTTGAGACTTCTTTCAACGATTTCACGAGCACCAAGATCCGTCGACTCCAACAGTGCCTGGGCTGCAGCTTTTGCGTAGTTGCCACCGGAACCAATTGCCATCAACCCGTGTTCGGGATCAATCACATCTCCGTTGCCTGAAATCATTAACGATTTCTCGCGATCACAGACAATCAGCAATGCTTCCAATCTACGCAAATACCGGTCGGATCGCCAGTCCTTGGCCAACTCATACGCAGCTCGGACGAGATTGCCTGATCTTTCTTGAAGTTTGCCCTCAAAGCGATCGGTCAATGTCAGCGCATCTGCGGTGCTGCCAGCAAACCCGGCAAGAACTCGATTGTTGTAAAGACGTCGAACCTTGCTTGTGTTTGACTTAATAATGGTGTCTCCCATTGACACCTGACCGTCTCCACCTAAAACGACCTTGCCACCCCTTCGAACGGACAAAATGGTGGTACTTCGAATCCTAAAACGATCATCTTGAGAATAGTTCGAACTCAATTACTTGACCAGTGTAAGGTGTGGTTTTCCAGGTGGGGAAGTCGGTTTAGCATCTGGTTCTTCGCTATCGTCGACCTCGGAACTGACTTCTGCCTGAGAGAGCGCCAGTAGATGCAGTCCTTCATGCGTTTCGCGAGTAAATATGGCAATCACTGCATTGAAAGGAATCGCAACATCAAATGACCGACCGGAAAATCGAGTTTTGAAGACTACGAAGTCATCTTCATAGGAAAAACCGTCGACGGCCTGATCATGCACGTTTAATACCACTTCACCTTCGTGCGTCTGAATTTGCTCCAAGGGTAATGAAATTCCGGGACTGTCAGCGTTAATCAACAACTGCGGTGTCATTCCCGAATCCATCGACCAGAATCGAATGGCATCGATCAGGTAAGGAATCTTTGATTTCACGTCGATTCTAAGTTGGTTGCAACTCTCGCTCATAGGGGCTCAGGCTCCTGGCAAACGATACTCGTTTGAACAGTCGGTGAGAATAAGTATTCAACACCCGAGCCTGTGATGGAATTTCAATACCATAGTGCGGCAAGCGCCAAAGCAACGGTGCAAAAAAGCAGTCAACCAGCGTAAATTCATCTTCCAGCCAGAATTGCTGAGAACTGAAATAATGAGCCATTACGCACAAATCCCGAAGTATTCTGTCGCGCAGCGGTTTAGGCGGCCTTTGTTTTTTCTCTTCATACTGTCGTAGCTTGGTAAACCAGTCACGTTGAGCCCGATAGACCATCATTCGCACGCGGCTTCGGTTTACGGGGTCTGGTGGCATTAACGGTGGATGAGGAAGGCGATCATCCAGGTACTCAGCAATAATATGCGAACCGTACAACACCAACTCGCGATCAATCAAAGTCGGACTTTCTCCGTAGGGATTGTTTTCGGTTATCCAATTGGGATTAGCTGAAAGGTCGACATACTCTACATCGCATTCAACTTCTTTTTCATGGAGAACCATTCGACAGGCATGCCCTTCTATGCAGGAAGCAGTCGAATAGAGCGTCATCCCCGCCCGACGCGTCTGAAAGGCATCATTCATTTAGCACCCTCGAAATAATGGGGTTACCTATTTTTCCGATATAAGAATGTGAAGATAAAAGGAGTATTTTAAGTGCTAATGGATGTCTTTCCAATATTCCTTCTTGAGATAGTAAGCGAGAACGGTAAACACAGCCGTAAAAATCAATACCCAAATTCCAATGTTGTAGCGAACCAGCTTGGCTGGTTCCGCAACATACACCAGGAAGTTGGTCAGGTCTCGCACAACCCTGTCGTACTCTTCACGTGTCGAATTTTCCTGCACGCGGTACAGTACGTGAGGCATTGCAACATCCGCAAACAGGTCATTGTCCCAGCCAGTGTTTGAATTTTCGTCAACTCTGAAACTACGCAGAAAGGTATATACCCATTCCGGGCTTCGAGACCGTGCAATCAAACTCAGGTCTGGTGGTGCTGTACCAAACCACCGCTTGGCATCTTCCTCCGACATATTGACATCCATCACATCGCCGGGTTTTTGAGAAGGCTGCAGAAAGTTGCTGCGCAACACATCGTCGCTTATGCCAAGATCTTCAGCCATGCGGTTATAGCGCATGAATTTGATGCCATGGCACGACAGACAATAACTGGCGAAAGTCGCGGCACCCTTTTGCAGAGATGCTCTGTCACTCAGATTAATGTGCACTGAGTCCAAATTTTCGTCACCGCCGCCCGCAGCATAACTACCGCCAGCGACTGCCAGAAGTAGAATGGCAAATACTAGTCTAATCATCATTTCATTGTCACCCGATCAGGCACCGGTTTCACGGGATCAAGCCGCGAATAGATCGGCATCAACAAAAAGAAAGCAAAGTAGAGAAAGTAACAAATCTGCGCCCAAGTCACATTCGTAAACAGAAATAGATCGATAGACTGTGGATTTTTTGTTCCCAAATATCCAAGCAGCACAAAGGCGATTACGAACACCGTCAGTGCCGTCTTAAACATCCAGCCCCGATAACGAATCGATTTAACTGGTGATCGGTCAAGCCACGGTAACAGAAAAAGCAGAAATATCGCAAGTCCCATGGAAATCACACCCCATAGTTTGGCATCGACACCAAACAAAGGATACGTTACCGCACGCAAAATTGAATAGTACGGAGTAAGATACCAAAGCGGAATGATGTCTGGAGGAGTCTGCAGGGCATTCGCCGGCTCAAAATTTGCCCTTTCAATAAACCAGCCACCAACCTCTGGAACAATGAATGTAATTCCAAAAAATACAAAAAGAAAAACACCAACGCCAAAAAGGTCTTTCACCGTGTAGTAGGGGTGAAAAGGAATTCCATCTTTTGGTTTCCCGGTTTCGTCCTTATCCTTTTTGATTTCAATTCCATCCGGATTATTCGACCCGGTCTTGTGCAAAGCCACCAGGTGAATGAACACCAGACCGCACAACATTAAAGGAACCAGAATTACATGGAATGCGAAGAATCGGGTCAAGGTTGCATCTGATACAACGAAATCGCCGCGAATCCACTCAGCTAGACCTTCTCCGATAAACGGGATCGCTCCAAACAGCGAAATAATCACTTGGGCACCCCAGTAGGACATGTTACCCCAAGGCAACAGGTATCCAAAAAACGCTTCGGCCATCAACGTAAGATAGATAACCATGCCGACAATCCAGAGCAGTTCTCTTGGTCCTTTGTAGGAACCATAGAGTAAGCCACGGAACATGTGCAGGTAGATAACGACAAAGAACAAAGATGCGCCAGTTGAATGCAGGTAGCGCATCAACCAACCCCATGACACATCCCGCATTATGTGTTCGACGGAGTCAAACGCAAGTTCTGTATCAGGTTTGTAGTGCATGGTAAGAAAGATTCCGGTAACAATCTGAATTACCAGTACAACAATGGCAAGCGAACCGAAAAAATACCAAATATTGAAGTTCTTCGGTGCGTAGTACTTCGAGAGGTGCTCTTCCCAGAACGAGACAATTGGATAACGGTCATCAAACCATTTGAGAATTCTGTTCATTACGCCAAATCTTCCGGGTCAGTGTGTACACCAACTTCGACTAGGTTCTCGGACAAAAATCTGTGGGGAGGAACTTCAAGATTCGTGGGTGCTGGGACACCCTTGTACACCCGACCAGCGAGATCAAATTTAGAACCGTGGCACGGGCAGAAAAATCCGCCTTCCCATTCCGCATCAACTTCTCCAGGACTAAGTTTTTCCAACGGTGAGCAACCCAGGTGTGTACAAAGTCCTACCAGAACCAATACTTCTGGATTAATGGATCGCTCTTCATTCTGTGCATAAGCAGGCTGTTGCTCTTCTTCCGAATTGGGATCAACAAGTTCTCCAGTAACTTTAGAGAGTGATTCCAGCATTTCGGGGGTTCGCCGAACCACCCAGACTGGTTTACCACGCCATTCAAATTTCAGAAGTTTTCCCGGCTCCAAGCCGCTGATATCTACTTGGACTGGTGCGCCTGCTGCACGGGCTTTGGCAGAAGGTGTCATGCTGGCTACGAAAGGCACCGCAGCCAATACGGCACCAGCCGCACCAACACCGGAAGTCACGCCAGTCAAGAATCTTCTGCGATTTTTGTCGACTTGCTCGTCAACCATTCTTTTCCCTCTACTTGTTTTTTCAATCAAAATTGCCCCAAATCTTGCGAGAATCAATTGGAGGGCGACATGCTGGCCGCATAGTGGGATTGGGGCAATACGGCGGAAAATTATAGCAAAATGAAATGGATTAGATTTTTTAGTATGCAAATTTTTGCTTTAATTTCCTTTTTGTTGAATCGAAAATTCATTGCTAATATTTTGACTTGCTTCATGCTTCAATCGCGTCAACTGACTGACAACGTTGATTGAATAAACCCAAAGTTCGCAATCTTCAACAATCACCTGAATAACGGCACTCGGGTCTGTGCCTTACCGATTCATTCGTCTGGAAAATTCTCGTAGTATCCTGCAAGTTCTGGCGAAACTCCCAGTACTGATTTTCGTTCGGGAAAAACAGAACTTTTAAACCTATCACCAAATACCGGGTCAGTAACACACTGTTCGAGTACACCGACTAGTGCTGTCGCACAATCAATTACAGGCATTTTCACCGCAAGTTTTGATTCGAGCCCTGCAAATGCCGTCGCGAGCAAAATGACAGAATCACAGTCTGAATGCTGAACAGTTTCCGCCACTGCACGCTCAGCGTGCAGTTTCAGTTGCATCGGATCTTTTAGAATTTCTGGTGGCAATCCTCGAATACAGTTCACCGCTACCAACTGACCCGATTTTACGTATTGCTGCATCAATTCGGTGTACAGTGGCTGAGTACGTTTTGCAAAAGATACAACTGCAAATCGATCACCAATTTCAAGCGCCTTCTGTACGGACGCTTCAGCTAAACCCACTACCGGCACATCAAGAATTTCCCGAACAGCAGCGAGTCCACAGTCAAATGAAACAGTAAGACCCACTGCGTCATAACCGCGGGCATACTTAGCGGCAAGTTCCAGTGTGCTGTAGGCGCCAATTGCAAGATCGGCTTCACAGTTAATGATCGGTGCACCGAAAGTGCCTGTCACACCATCAATCACCGTACTCGGTGTAGCAACAGATCGAGATGCTTCGACTGCCCTCTCGGTTACAAAAGAACTGGTGTTTGGATTAATTAAGAGTAGCTTCATTCTTTTAGACAAAAAACTATCATTGTGGAAGAGTCATTCTAAAGTAAGGGAATCATGATCGGACGAGATTATTCTAAACACAGAAAATTGTCATACGACCGCCACAACATAAACGAAGCTCATCGCGGCTGGGATTCAAGTTTCGCTCAGTTTAGCGAAACCTCCAAGTCCGTCATTCTGCGCCATTTGCGGGATCGCTATCCTGACTCATCAACATCCGAAACTAACTCATGGCAAAGAACTGTTCCAGATCTTCAACGCGAAATAGGAGAGGTTATTGAAGTTGATCTAGGATCCTCTCAATTTACTGCGGTGCTGGAATATGAACTACCCATGGAGTCGCGGCGGGCGGATGCGGTATTGCTACTCCATGACAACATTGTTGTCATTGAACTTAAGGGAAAATCTCGTTCAACTGACGCCGACATTGACCAAGCGCATGCGTATGCGCGTGATCTTCGATGTTATCACCGGGATTGTCATGACCGAGAGGTCATTCCGATATTGGTTCCTCAACTGTTACGAAATCATGTTTCAGAAAGTCGCAATGTGAAAGTCTGTAGTCCAGACCGCCTGGATGAACTGGTTGCAGCATTGGGTACTCGGCATCAATCTGAACCTGTCGATGCGCAGCTTTTTCTGAAAGCTGAAGCGTACAAACCTCTGCCTTCGTTGGTCAGAGCGGCGCGCGAATTGTTTAACAGGCAAAAACCTCCGCAGCTATGGCGATCGGTTGCAGACACGGATCAAGCAGTAGTAGCGGTAAGGAACATTGTTGCGGACGCTTTTTCTTCAAAAAGACGTAAACTCGTTTTGCTAATGGGTGTTCCAGGCGCTGGTAAAACTTTGGTCGGATTGCGAATTGTGCATGAAGCAGATCTGGATACAGTTGCCGCTCGTGACACTGGCCCATCCGCAATATTCCTGTCAGGAAATGGTCCATTGGTGGAAGTTCTTCAATACGTTTTGAAAACGGAGCAGGATACAGGTAGCACATTTGTTCGCCCCATTAAGGAATATGTCAGACGGTACACTCGCAATCATCAGCTCATCCCCAACGAACACGTCATGATCTTTGATGAGGCACAAAGAGCACACGATAGGGATAGAGTCGCAGAAGTTCATAAAATCGATGTCGGTAAAGCAGTAAGCGAACCAGAAAACTTCGTAAATTTCGCAGAGCGAGTTCCAGGCTGGTCGGTTGTGGTCGGCCTGGTAGGACATGGCCAGGAAATACATATTGGTGAAGAAGGTGGGCTGAAACTGTGGGCTGACGCAATCAATAAGAGTCTCAATAGCTCAGATTGGGACATACATGGTCCGAAAGAAACAACCAGCGCTTTTCAAGGTCTCAGCTATCAGATAAGTCCTGACCTGAGTCTGAATGAAAACATTCGGTCCCACTTCGCATCTTATCTACATGAATTTGTCTCCAAACTGGTTGCAAATCGGCCGAATACAGATGAACTGTATAGTGCCTCACTTGAGTTAGAGCGACAGGGACACGACCTCAGAATTACTCGAAACCTTGAAACTGCAAAGCAATATCTCAGACAAAGGTATAAAGATTGGCCACAGGCCAGATTTGGAATGGTTGCATCCAGTCGCGACAAGGAGTTAGAGAGTTTTGGTGTCCCCAACGGATTTCAGGATACGAAACGAGTTAAAGTTGGACCCTGGTATAACGATGATGAGGATCTGCCGACCCGACTTTCCTGTAGACATCTGGAAGTTTGTGTTACTGAATTCGCTGCGCAGGGGCTCGAACTTGACGCGGTTTTATTGGCTTGGGGAACAGACTTTCAGTTACAAGATGGCCAATGGTCCATTGCTAAAGCGCGAAAATACCGTAGCCCAGCACAGGTCAAGAATCCACTTCAAATTCGCTCCAATGCATACCGAGTACTACTTACACGGGGTCGGGATGCCCATGTCGTATTCGTACCAGAACTACGCGAATTGGATGAAACATGGGAACTTTTATGCAGCAGTGGTTTTCGTAAATTGATGGATTAGCTTTGATGCTTGAATTTCGCACAACCAACGCAATTGTTTTTCTTGCCTGCGTGGGTCTCTTAGCAACCGCGTACTATATGGAATACGTGATGTACCTTGAGCCATGCCCCTTGTGCATGGTTCAAAGAATCGCATTCGTACTAGTGGGATTGACGTGCCTCGCGGGTTTCCTGCACAACCCTGGTAGGCGCGGGCGAATCAGTTATTCAATTGTTCAATTGTCATTCTGTGTGATTGGGGCTGCTAGTGCGGGAAGACATATTTGGCTACAGAATGCACCAGTGGACAAGATTCCAGAGTGTTTTCCTGGGATCTCGACAATTTTTGCCCGCAATCCCTTGTTCGATGCAGTTGCAATAGTTTTTAGTGGAACGGGCGAATGTGCAGAAATATCCTGGACATTTTTGGGGCTAACAATTCCTGAATGGGCAATGGTAGCTTTCGTCTGTTTCGCTTTTGCTGCAATCTATCAGTTAGTTCGAATCAGGAAAACCCATCCCAAAACCGCATAGCTGAAACACTATCACATTCAATTGAAGCATCCTCTCATCTCCCGAATCCTGCGACTGCCTCAATCGTCTGATATCAGCAATGTAAAATCGCAGAATTTATGAGTAGGTAGAACCTTGATCCGGCCAGAGTGCTTCTAAATCTCTCTCGCGCTTCCAAAACCTCGAGAACCGCTTCTTCTGCTTCACCTGACGAGTCCTAACACGCAATGACTTTGTTAGAACTTTCCATAGCTTTAACCCATGGACAAACACATCATCTTTCGAATAAAGCGCCCTGTCCAAGTCTTCCAATAGTGGCATCAATTCCTCGCTTTGCAACCATCTTCCCAACTCGATCAGATTTCTTGGCGGCCGATCAGTCCAGTGGCTTTCAGCCCAACCCAGCAACACTTTACTGATTGTCGCTGCATCACCATTTTCACACTCCTGCTTAATCCTACGAAGCAGCTGACGTTCAGACTCTGCATTCTGAATCTGGATTGAATCAATTTTCTGCAGTTGACCTCGCCTGTACCTGCCGCTCATTAACCACATGAGCAAAGTTACAAGCCAGATTCCCAAAAGCGCAAGACTGATCAGCTTCCAGGGCTGATCTTGGCGAACAATCGCCTCACTGATCTGCAGCGTCTCAATACCATCAAGGTTGGTACTAACAGGATTCTCTTCAATTAATTGGGAAACAGATTGGCCCATTGAAACTGAAATTGCAGGCAACACTGCAACTTTTTCGCGATCTTGATTGACATCCCACCATACGACTTCCACTTTTGGGACTTCCACATTCGAATCACTTTTCGGCACAATTGCAAATTCATCTGTTCGACGTGAGACGAGCCATTCAGCACCGGGTGAAGTTTTTTGGTCTGACTGCGATCCAGCATAGATTCTGGCGGTGCTGTTTTCCTTAAATTCCACTAGCGGTAGCTGTATCGCCCTTAGGCCAAGTGCATCTATTGAAATCTCTCTAGACTCCGGTCTGCCAACTTCAAAATCTGGAACTCGACCGTTCCAGGAATCAGCCAGTTGCAAATCCTGTGCTGGCAGCCAGGTCGAACCGGAATAGGAACGAGGAATCGGTTTGACTTCAAGTGGCACTGGATTGGAGCTGTACCGTTCTCTGTAATGTTTTCTCAAATTTGTTACCGGGTCAATACGTTCGATCACACAGGCAAATTCAACCGGTGCGATGGTGAATGAACCGCTTTGTTCCGGAAAAATTGCGTACTGCCTCTCAATTACTCGATAGTCAACCCCAGCGCGTCTTGAGTTGTAGCGACTCTCCTGAGCAGAACCCTCTACTGTCGCAAACGGAATTTGTGGGTCAGACAAAGTTCCATTCACTATTGGAATCGAGTAATACAGCCGCGTCCTAAGGTTCAACTGAGATTGAACATATGGATTGTTTGATGTGACATCGACCTCTAGGAAAATCTCAGCACCTTCAGTTGCAACATTGCTCACATATTTTTGCACTTCCAACTGAATTGGCTGAGTCTGTGCACCGCCAATCATGAAGGTGGGTATTTCTATTACTCCCAGCCGCTTTGGTTGAATCTCAATCACCCAGCTCTGAACAACATTAGGTACATTGTTAACAATATTGATATTTGTTTGAGTGGATTGGCTCAATATTTCAAAGTCCGCCCGTAGTGGTTCAAGGTCAGGGACAGGAATATTGGTCGATTCGTCCTCAGCTGTCAGGACGAGTGTAACCGACTCATCCAGATAAATCGGATTACGATCAACGAAGGCAGATACTTCAACTGCGTTCGCCACAGGAATTAAATGCAAAAGTCCAATCAATATTGCAAAACTAATGCCCAGTTTGCTTACCAAACGCTTCATGCGAATCTTGTCACCATGCTACCGCGGGTCGCTCAACGCGTTCTCGTTCCTGATATTCATAGTAGAACCTGCGACGCAGCAAACCCGTGGGATCATCTTGAATTTTCTGCAGCCACTGCTCCATTAATTGGTCTTGTTCTCTGTCGACGCTATCTTCCATGGATGCCAACTGATTTTCTTCATCTCTCGGCTCGTCTCTGTGTTCAATTTCTTCCTCTTCTCCCTGACCACTGTTCGGCGAAGAACGTTCAAGCTGGTCACTAGATGCTTCGTTATCTTGAGAATTAATTTCCTGACTCTCTCTCGAATCATCTTGCCGACCACGCTGTCGCCGCTGTTGCTCCTGCAGCAGTTTTTTTACGAGGTCCAGATTAAACTGAGCTTCTTCGAAGTCAGGATCAATTTCAATAGCAGCCTCATATTTCTCAATCGCACCTTGCAAATCACCGTCTTTGGCCTTGGCGTTACCAGTGTTGAAATTCGCAACTTTATCTCTGGATTTACTAAATTCCGCAGTAGCCTCTTCAAATTTGTTTTGACGATAGAGTGCTATTCCATTCCACTCTGGATGTTCAGTGAGCCAGGAATTGTCAAAGTCTTCCTTTCGAACAGCAGCTGCAGCTTGCTGGTCCGACCGAAGCCATAAATCCTCCCACTTGAACGCATAAGCATCCTGAGACGTGACAGGCAAAAGTATGAGAACTGACAGAATCCATCCACGTCTGAAAATCAGTGCGACCAATGGAAGTAAGACTAACAGTATCCAAGGGCCTCGATCATTCCAACCGACACTTGAGTCATCATTAGCCGTCAGTTCGACTGAATCACCTCCAAAATCAACTGTATGAAGCATTGATTCTGTGAAGGGTTCAGAAACGAGTGAGAAAAGGCCACCACCTTGATTTGCCAATTTAACCAGAGTACCAACGTTAACTTGAGCCACAACAAATTTACCAGCTCCATCTTTCAGAAAATCTCCATCATCAACACTGATGGGCGCACCTGCCGCAGTTCCTACTGCAATTACTGATAATCGAAATCCATCATCTCTCAGGCTTTTGGCGGCCGAAAATGCATCCTCATCGACCCCGTCGGTCAAGAGTACAACTGCACCCCTCCTGTATCCAGAATTATTCAGCAACTGGTGTGCGCGGTATAGTCCAGTACTAGCCAGACTCCCCTGCACCGGCATCATTTGAATTTGCAGGGAGTGAAGTAAGTGAGACACAGTTCCTATATCGTCAGATATGGGTGTCACGTCGAATGCGTCTCCAGCAAACGCTACAAGGCCCACAGACTTATCTTGCTGCGCCTCGATTACTTCCAAAGCTTTGTAACGCGCTCGCTCCAGCCTAGATGGCAGGAGGTCCGTTGAATTCATGGAACGTGAGAGATCAAACACGACAACCATGGCGTCCACACTCTGATACAGTGCGTTCTGATCCCGGTCCCAAGCAGGACCTGCTAACGCAATCACCGCGAGAAGCCACCCAACAACAATCGAAATCCCCACCACTCGTTCAGAAACACGATCGCTAATCAGGGGTAACTCAGAAAAAAGCTCGCTGTCGCAGATTCGTCGCCAACTGTTGCGATGTCTGCGAGTGACTGCAAATGCCAGAACAAAACCCACTGGAATGAGCAGTAGCCACCACGGTCTTAAGAAAATAAACTCAAAGGGCATCTGCAGCCCTCTTTTTGATGTTGATAAGGCGCAACAGTACCCCTGAAAATGTATTTTGCGTAAATATCAACGCCGCCAGAACCATCGCGAGAGCTAACGACCATGGGTAGAGTTCCTTAACCAGAAGCCGCGAATGTGAATCTGCCTCAATTGGTTCAAACTTATCAATTGCAGTGTAGATCTCCTCCAGCGCTTTTGCATTGGACGCATGAAAATAAACACCACCGGTGGCTTGTGCGATTTTCGGCAATTCGTTTACACGTCTTCGATTTGAAGCCACCGCACTGGTGTGGTCAATTCCTATTCCGATCACAAATATTCTGACTCCGTGTTCAACCGCAAGTTGCATGCCTTCCAATGGTTCAATTTCTCCTGCAGAGTTGTCACCGTCTGTTAACAGAATCAGTATTCTGTTCTCAGCAGATCGTTCCCGCAACACCTTGACAGCCAGCCCGATGGTGTCGCCGATTGCAGTCTGCTGTCCGGCAAATCCTACCCTGGCATGACTCAAAAATTCCACCACCGAATCCAAATCAAAAGTCAAAGGGGTATAGAGGTATGGCTGACTACCAAACAAAATTAGGCCAACGCGATCACCTGCCCTTCTGGCAACAAATTCGCTGGCAATTTCCTGCACCGCGCTGAATCGTGAGCGATTTCCCGCCGAAAAGTCTTGCTGCTGCATGCTTCCTGAAATATCAAGAGCAATAAGGAGGTCTCGACCAGTCACTGGAACCTGTACGTTCTCCTCAATCCATAAAGGTCGGGCAGCCGCACAGACGAGCGCAAACCAAACGAGAGCGGCTAGACTGACCATAGCTTTAGATGGCGCACTAACCGCAAACCTCCGGTCGTTTATCTCTCGAAAAAAGGGCACCTTGAGGGATGGTGGTCTAGATTCGCGTTTGGGCAAAAATCTGTGAATCAAGTACGGCAGTGGTAAGGCAAGAAAAATAAAAAGCCACTGAAATTTGAACATCGTCAGACCCTAAACAGTGACAGACTTGGCCCAGTCCCGACAGATTTTGAATAGTGGGTCGAGATTTTCCGGTGTTAGATTTGAATAAGGCGCACTCACCAATGCGCGGCCCGGACCAGTCGTAAACTGATCTGTATTACCACTTTGATCGAGAAATTGCAGCCAGTCCTCACCACTCAAACCGGCAACAGAGTCCCGTGGAAATCTTGTTATTGCGATACGGCGCATCAGGATGGATAACTCACCGACTGCTTCGCGCGGTTGTAATTGAGTTAGTGCATCAACTTCCTTAACAAAAGAGGTTTCTGCCAGTCGTAGGTAAATTGAGCGGAAGAGATACACCGCTCCAATCAGACAGAGAATGACGAGAACCAGCACAATCCACCATCCGATTGCGGGTGGCCAGAATCCGGGATCGACAGGATAAATTACATCGCGAAGTTCAGAGAGCGGG
Source organism: Gammaproteobacteria bacterium (assembly GCA_022823625.1). Taxonomy (GTDB): domain Bacteria; phylum Pseudomonadota; class Gammaproteobacteria; order Arenicellales; family JAJDZL01; genus JAJDZL01. The sequence goes on along the minus strand of JAJEHQ010000013.1, from coordinate 61,214 downwards.
TCAATTTCCATATTCAGTAACCACGGGTTGGCGCAGATGCCCTCACAGAAGATCTGGAGAAACCGACGGGTGGGGACAAGCCATTGCGACCATTGGAATTCGCTGAGCGATGAAATGTTTGATGCAGTACCTTGACAATTTCATCTCCGCACTTCATCTGTACATTTGTCGAACCAAGTCGCTTAAGCGTGTCCTTAATCGCCTGGTTGCGTTGATCGAGCAGCGATTGCAGCTTTTTTCGACGACCAGTTGAGGATAGATGCAGCGTTGTAAATTGAAGTCCGTCCGTAACTGGATAGTGTCCAACAGGTAAAGACTTTTGCTCAATGGGGTCCTGAACCCAGCACACAATCAGCGACTGCCGCCGACTCAAATACTCCAGAGCCTTACTGCTGATGTCTGTAAGGTTGGCTAGGTCACTGAATATCACTGCCAGGTCACCGGTTCGGACTTTTCGAACCACGACTGAAAGAGCTTCAGCAAAAGACAAGGGAGATTCAATATTCTCGGGTGGGGATTGGCTCAACTTGGCCAACATATTCAACTGTTTCATAAGCGACTCTGAACTAGATGCCAGTTTGCCATGCCTGACATCATGATCGGTTACACCAACGATACTGATCAAATCACCCTGCGAATGTGCCACCCAAGCAAGCAGTGCCGCTGCTTCAGCTGCAACGACAGATTTGAAAGCTACCTGGGTTCCGAATCTCATCGTTGATGTCAAGTCAACAATGAGATACACTGCCTTTTGACGATCTTCCTGAAACACTTTGGTGTGCGCGGTTCCAGTACGTGCTGTGACACGCCAATCAATCATTCGCACGTCATCTCCCGCCTCGTATTTACGGGATTTCTCATACTCCATTCCGCGTCCCAGAATCTTTGATCGAAAACCGCCAGTCCGATAGACTGCAGGATTAACAGGCAACATCAATCCTTGAGTACGCCCACGAAGGCGTACCAGATCCTGAGTCGTTACGTATGTGCCACGCAACATGATTGTTTTTCCAGACTACGGAATAGCAACGACTGAGATGAGCTCACGAATTACCTCATCGACGTCAACACCGTCTGCGTCGGCCTCATAGGTTAGAAGTATTCGGTGACGCAATGTATCGAATGCAACCTGCTGAACGTCTTCCGGTGAAACATAATCCCGCCCTTCTATCCAAGCTCGGGCTCGGGCACACACGTCAAGCGCAATCGTGCCTCGTGGGCTGGCTCCCACTGCAATCCAACTGTCCAGTTCTGATGAGTATCGATGACTGTTTCGTGACGCATCAACCAGTTCAATTATGTATTGCTCAACTGTCGGTTCCATGTGGATGGAAAATATTTCCCTGCGTGCTGTCGCGATGGTGTCATAACTGATTTGTGCGTCTTCAGACTTCGAGTCCAATTCCACATCAGTTGCTTCGGAGCGCACGATCTTGAGTATCTCGTGTTCCTGTGATTTTTCGGGGTAGCCTACACGGACATGCATCAGAAATCGATCTCTTTGGGCTTCAGGTAGCGGGTACGTACCTTCGTGTTCGATCGGGTTCTGAGTCGCCATCACCATAAACAGCTTTGGGAGTTGATAGGTTTTGCTGCCTACTGTGATCTGTCGCTCTTCCATCGCTTCAAGAAGTGCCGACTGAACCTTGGCCGGAGCTCGATTGATTTCATCAGCAAGAATAATTTCATGAAACAGTGGCCCTGGCCTGAATTCGAAGGTCCCCAGTTCCGGACGATAAACCTCAGTTCCGGTGAGATCTGCCGGTAACAGATCAGGTGTAAACTGAATGCGATGAAACTCGCCGGCAATCAGGTTCGCTAGTGCTTTGACCGAACGGGTCTTAGCAAGCCCTGGAAAACCCTCAAGCAATAGGTGACCGCCGCACAAAAGTGCGATGAGCAATCGATCTATCAGGGCTGACTGACCAACAATTTCTTTCGAGAGTTGCTCTGGCAATTCGCGAAGCTGTGAAATTGATGATGATTCCTTTTCCGCTTTCCAGACGATGTCTTTGATTCCAGTCCGCATATCACCAGCTTCAAAACTAAAGAAATTTATGTAAGGTGTTTGTTGAAGAAATCCAAAGTTCGCGACCAGGCTAGCATAGCATCTTCAGCATCATGCCGGGCAGTCGTCGGATTAGCAAACCCATGATCAGCCTCATACCAAAAATTGGTATAGGATTTACCGGCCGCATCCATCGACTTCTCGAACACTGAAACCATATCCCGATCAATAAATTGGTCGGCAGTTGCAAAGTGCCCCATCACCGGACCTTGCAAGCTACTCACCTCCTCAGCACTCTTTTCGCAGCGACCATAGTAGATCACTGTCGCATCAACAGGAGTTGCCAGTGACGCGTTCAACGACCAGCCACCACCAAAACACCAACCGACAGTACCGACCTTGCCATTCGATTTGGGATGGTTTCGCAACCAGTCGATCCAGGTCACTAGAGCGTCTGTCGCCACATCTGGTTGGACATTCTGCATTAGTTGTCGAGCCTTGTCTGGTGATTCAGCAACTTGCTTTTGATACAAATCAACTGCAAGCGACAAAAATCCAGCTTCAGCAAATTTGGGAACCACACTTCGAATTTGATCATTCAGTCCCCACCATTCGTGAATCAACAAAACAGCACCGGCAGGTTCTGTCTCCGGTTCCAGAAAGTAGCCAGTCAGTGGTTCATCTGACGTCCATGTTTCAACAGAAACATTGTCCTGATTTGCAGAACTAACGGAAACTTTTCCAACTGTTACAACAGCTAGCGGGACTCCGCCGATCACCTTGAGTGCGCTTCTTCGATTCGTCATGACTTCCTCCATAGACTAGTTGGAATTACAGATCAATATTGTGGTCAATTCTATGAAATAGCGAAATCAGCATGTCAATTTGTAATGCGTAACACTGATTAATTTACACCAGTGGACAGAATTACAAACTTAAGTCGCGAAATATCAATCAGCATCTAACCACCTACCAAGAACATATACGATTTTATACCGATACCATTGCGATCTGCATTCACACAGCGGCAAGTCTATAACTAGTCGTTTCATTGAAATAATGCAAGTACTCGAAACATTCTGCTATCGAAATTGGTATAGACTCCTCTCGAAATGATCGTCCGTTTTGTTCGCTTGTGTCTCGACAAAGCGGCATAAAACCGCTATAATGATTCACATATAAATCATTAAGTGTTTTTATGGTCTATATATAAATCAATAGTAAATCGATGCCCAAGTCCATAACACGCACCTACTCACGCTATACCCAAACGGCGACCACCCTTCTCGGACAGTTAATTCGTGTAGCGCGAAATAAAAATAGATTCACCACGCTAGAAGTGGCGGAACGCGCTGGAATCTCCAGAGGACTACTTCAGCGCATTGAGAAAGGTAATCTCAAATGTGAAATTGGCGTAGTATTTGAAGTCGCGGTCATAGTCGGAGTAAATCTGTTTGATGCCGATCAGAGCACACTGACGAAGCATCTACACCATACCGAAGAGCAGCTGGAATTGTTGCCAAAATCTGTTCGCAAAAAATCCAAGGCGGTGCGCGATGACTTCTAGCAGCAGCAAAGAAGCATTCGTCTGGATATGGTTGCCAAACGCAACAGAACCTGTTGTAGCTGGACGGTTGGAATCTGACAATGGCAATGTCCAGTTCAACTACGGCAGGAGCTATCTTGAACGGATTGGTGGTAGCAGGCCCGCAATTTCGATTTATGAACCGGAATTGCCCTTGCAAACTGGAATATTACCCCTGTCAGAGGGTTTAACTATGCCCGCCTGTATCCGGGATGCCTCACCTGATGCATGGGGGCGACGTGTCATTATCAATAAACTTTTGGGACGCAGGGGTCCAAATACAGACACTAACGAGTTGGATGAATTGACGTATCTACTGGAGTCCGGTTCAGATCGGATCGGTGCACTCGATTTTCAACGCTCACCGACTGAATACGTGCCGCGTACTGCACGAAACGCAAGCCTAGAAGAGTTGATTGAATCCTCCGATCGAGTTGAAAAAGGGGTTCTTCTCACCTCTGAGTTGGATGAAGCATTGTTCCATGGCAGTTCGATCGGCGGCGCGCGTCCAAAAGCCTTAATTCAAGATCAAAACAAGAAGTACATTGCAAAGTTTTCCTCTAGCACTGATCTCTACAGTGTCATCAAAGCTGAGTTCATCGCAATGCGGCTAGCAGCGTTGGCGGATCTACATGTTGCACCGGTCCAGCTGATCAAGGCAGCTGGTAAAGACGTGCTCCTGATCGAGCGATTTGATCGCATTCCGAAACACAATGCCTGGCTACGTAAGGCAATGGTCTCTGCATTGACAATGCTCGGCCTTGATGAAATGATGGCGCGTTATGCTAGTTACGAAACCTTCGCTGAAATCATCCGTCACCGCTTCGCAAACCCTAGACAAACCCTTGGAGAAGTGTTCTCTCGGCTCGTTTTCAACATTCTTTGCGGTAATACTGATGATCACGCACGCAACCATGCTGCTTTTTGGGATGGCAAAAATTTGACGCTCACACCTGCCTATGACATATGTCCGCAAAACCGCACAGGTAATGAAGCCTCACAAGCTATGTTGATCTGCGGTAACAACAACCTCAGCTGGCTTAAATCCTGTCTTGAAACTGCACATAACTTCTTGCTGTCTGAGGAGGAAGCCCGCAAGATTTTTGAAAAGCTCATAACTGCAATTGAACAACATTGGGACACCGTATGCGAAGAAGCGGAACTTACTGATGCGGACAAAAAACTTCTATGGGGTAGACAGTTTCTAAACACTTTTTCAATTGAACAATAGGAACACAATAATGATTGTCCATTCGTGTACAGCCTTATTCGATAGCCGAGAAACCTCTACTGAGTTTTATAGGCGAAGACAAATTTTTTTCGTAGTGTAGAATTAGCCAATCTACGTTGACAAATAAAATAGCGCAGGATACTCATCACAAGACTGTCTGTCGAATTTAGACCGATGCAGTATTGTGGTAATGTCTCGGCAATTGAACCTGCGAATGACTGAAGAAGCTTAATTCGCGCATGGTGTTCGAAACAACTTAGATTCACAGCCACCAGTTTCGCCGATATATGCCAACATCAACCAACATCGATGATTCATTTTGAAATATGACACGTACTAACGGACGAAGTCAGGACGAAATGCGTCCCGCTCAAATTACTCGAAACTACACCAAGAACGCACTCGGCTCAGTGTTGATGGAAGCTGGCGATACCATCGTGTTGTGCACAGCCAGTTCTGATGACCGCGTTCCATTTCATCTTCGAGGTAAAAACCAAGGTTGGATTACGGGTGAATACAGTATGCTGCCCGGTTCAACCCAGATTCGAAGCTCTCGTGAAGCGGCCCGCGGCCGGCAAGGTGGGCGGACACTCGAAATTCAACGACTAATTGGCAGAAGCCTTCGTTCCTGTGTCGCACTCGACCAACTAGGAGAGCGGACCATTACGATTGACTGCGATGTATTGCAGGCGGATGGCGGCACTCGCTGCGCTTCGATCACTGGTGGTTATGTCGCGCTTGTCGACGCTATCAATCAACTAATTAAACGAGGTGATATTACAACCAACCCTGTGCTTCATCAGGTTGCGGCAGTATCAGTTGGAATTGTCAATGATGCAATATGTCTGGATATCGATTACAGCGAAGATCAATTTGCCCAGACAGATATGAATTTTGTTATGACAGATCATGGAGAGATTGTCGAAGTTCAGGGCACTGCAGAAGGAAAAGTCTTTACGTTGGATCAATTGAATGAAATGGCAAATGTCGCCCGGTCTGGCGTTTTTCAACTCACCGAACTGCAAAAACAAGCACTCTCAACATGAAAAAGAGAATTGTCCTCGCCAGTGACAACCCTGGCAAGATTGATGAAATCAGCCGAATGCTGGCAACCTCGTCGATTGAAATCATTGCCCAATCGGAATTCAACATCGGCTCAGCAGTCGAAGACAAACCAACTTTCATTGAAAATGCCCTGATTAAAGCCCGTCATGCGACTGCAAATTGTGGACTGCCTGCCATCGCTGATGATTCAGGATTGGAGGTAGATGTTCTTGGCGGTGAGCCCGGGGTAATTTCATCTCGGTATTCTGGGCCGGATGCAAACGACGAAAAGAACATCAAGAAACTACTGGACAAACTTGAGGGAGTCGAGGGAACGGACCGCAGTTGTCGGTTTCGCTGCACCATGGTGTACCTTCGGCATGAATTCGACCCTGCCCCTGTCATTGCCCAAGGTACATTGGATGGTGTGATTCATCACAAGGTACAAGGCACTTTTGGATTTGGTTATGACCCTGTGGTTTGGTTGCAGGATAGGCGGTGTACACTGGCGGAGTTGCCTCCCGAAGAGAAAAATGAAATCAGCCATCGGGGAAAAGCGTTACGTAATCTCGTCGAAAAACTCATGAATTTAGTGGAGACCGATGTCACATAAACTTGTACTTCTGCGACACGGACAAAGTCAGTGGAATCTGGAAAACCGCTTCACTGGCTGGGTTGACGTCGATCTTTCTCAACTTGGTATTGAGGAAGCACGATCAGCTGGTAAAGCACTGGCTGAAGGCGGATATCAATTTGATATTGCGCTGACTTCTTTACTTAAACGATCCATTCATACTTTATGGATTGCCTTGCACGAGCTTGACCAGGTATGGATTCCAGTTGAAAAACACTGGCATCTCAATGAACGACACTACGGTGCGCTTCAGGGTCTGAACAAGAGCGAAATGACGCAGCTCCACGGTGAAGAACAGATTCATCGCTGGCGACGCGGATACGCGGTTCGACCACCCGAAATGGAATCACCGGATCAGGAACGCTTACGAGCAGACCGCAAGTATCAGTCACTGGAGAAACTTCCAGCAACCGAATCCCTGGCAGACACGTTTAAACGAGTGGTTCACTATTGGGAGTCATCGGTACGACCTTTGATTCTCAGCGGCAAGCGGGTTTTTGTCGTTGCTCACGGCAATAGTTTGAGAGCCCTCGTCAAGTATCTGGATGATGTTTCTGATGAGGACATTACTTCATTGAACATCCCAACTGGCATTCCGCTAGTTTACCGACTGGACGATGATTTGAAGCCCATTGAACACTTCTATTTGGCAAGTCAAGACACACTCGATAAAGCAGTGTCAAAAGTAAAAAACCAGACTGCTACCAACGTCTGAATTTGAATCGGCAGCAAGGCTGGCAACAGCGTCTCTTTCATCCCTTCAGTTTCTGAAATACTACGCTTGGACAGTCACACTGATGTTGTCGTAGTTGGCGCAGGCGCGGCAGGGATTTCTGCCGCCTACACATTGATTGGAAAGGGTCTGGATATCATCGTAGTCGAAGCTGCTGAACGTATTGGCGGTCGCTGCTGGACAGATCTGGAAACATTTGGCGTTCCGTATGATGTCGGTGCGCACTGGCTGCACTATGGAGATAGGAACTTTTTTCTATCCTATGGGAAGGACAATGGGTTTGATCTCTATCCAGATGCCAGAAACTTCAGCCTCTATAAGCAAAATCAGAGACAGCCAAATGGGTTATCGACGATTCAACAGTCCCACGACGAATATTGGTCTGCCATTCAACAGGCAATAGATAGCAATCAAGATATTTCTGTAGCCGATGCGACAGCTTCGCTATCCTCCGAACGCGTCTCCGATTTCATTTACGGTCCGTGGATTATGGGGAAGGAAATTCACGAGTTCTCTGTATTCGAATATTCTGGACTGCTTGGTGATTCAGACTGGTTTTGTCGGCAAGGATTTGGAACAATAGTTGCACACTATGGTGCAACGCTGCCAGTTTCGCTCAAGACTGAAGTCAATGCGATCGACTGGTCGGGTGATGGTGTGAAAGTCAAAACGAATCAAGGCACCATTGGAGCCCGTGCAGTGATTGTCACCGTGTCCATAGGTGTCTTATCGGGTGACAGAATTCAGTTTTCACCCAATCTACCAATCGCCAAACAGGAAGCATTCAATGCAGTTTCGATGGGTTGTTATGAACATGTTGTTCTCCAATTCATTGAAAACAGCTGCTTCAGACAGCCTGATACTTACATCATCTCTATGCCCAATAACTCACGAGAAGGATTTGGCGCGCTGGCCAACATCTGTAATTCAGGCCTGACATTCTGTGATATCGGCGGTAATCTCGCACGAGAACTCATTGCCCTTGGCGAAGAAGCCTGTATCGATTATGCTCTGGGTGAGCTGGTTACGATATTTGGCAGTTCAATCAAAAAGAATTTCATCAGAGGCGCAGCTTCTGCCTGGCTGGAGAATCCATATACACTTGGATCTTACGCCAGTGCAGAACCCGGCGCATTTCAAATGAGAGCGACGTTAAATGAACCCGTCGGAGAAAGGATTTTCTTTGCTGGCGAGGCGTGTCATTCTCCAATGTGGGCGACTGTTGCTGGCGCCTTCGCCTCTGGACAAGAGGTTGCAATCAAAGTTAGTCAGCTACCCCGCTAACCGAGTCGTAATCACTTTGCGCAACAAATCCGGAACTGGTGAGCTTGCCAAAACAAACAATCCACCAAATTGGTGAAAAGGGTTATCCTGCATTCAATCCGCTTCTCGACAGGCTATCAATCCCTGCCGCGGATGTGGATACTGCAACTCAATTGAAAAGGTCTCAAGCAATTTTTGATTGACAATTTTTCTGGATTCTCTCAGATACGATCTCATTGTCGGGCTGATTTGATTGCGAGATACATTCTCATCATCCCCTTTTACCTTCGGCAAGCCCCAGACCTCCGCTACCAGATCAAAGTAATCGCGATAGCGCAGCGGGTGGCCATCCGACACATTAAATACACCCGTTGCATCTCCAGCCAATCCGGCAGCGCAAATCGCCGCCAAATCGTCTACATGAATTCTGTTTGAAAAACCTCCTGATTGACTCTTTGGCAATACAATCCCCTGCCGAAGCCGTTCAGTCGGAACACGCCCGGGTCCATAAATTCCCGCCACGCGTAATATCGCGAGACTCACACCGTGTATTTCCGCCCAACTACTGCAGTACTTCTCCACCTCAAGCCTTCGCAATGCCCGGTCTGTCTGCGGATTCAATTGCCATGTTTCGTCAACCCAATCACCATCACAATTGCCATATACACCGGTTGTACTGATCAACACCACCCGAACAGGAAGACTGTCCAACACTTTCTCAAAAAATTTCTCTATTCTTGCCTCAGGTGTGCTGTCACTACCCGGAGGAACAAAGTAACAGACGCGCGCATTCTCTCCAACTTCAATTCGGGTGGGGGTATTTGAGTCAAAGTCGATTTGAATGGAATCAACGCCAGACAACGTGCAATTCGAAGATTTGGACAGTGCGACAACTCGCGAGGCCTGACCGGTCAGTAGTTTCAACAACCGCTGGCCAGTGTAGCCGGCACCGGCAACGACGATGGACTCGGTACCGTTGGAATTGTCGGGCATCGATATTGAGTGCGTTCAGTCGCGCCTTAACCGGTCAGAAACCGCGACTGGTGACGGGTAGCGAAACACAATGAGATACGAGGACCCGACAAACGTCAGCACAGTTGCAACAAGCAGAAAATCAGCAACCATCGCACTGATCACACCGGAAGCACTCGCAATGAAGACAATCAAAATGGAAAATTCACTCAATTGTCCCAATCGAAATCCACACTCCCATCCCGTCTTGCTTCGCTCCCCAATAAATCCAAAAAAGTAGCGATAGGCAACCGGCTTGACCGTCAGTACCAACAACGCCAATACCAGAGATGGAATAACTACATCAGCAAATGCGCCACTATCGAAATGTGCACCAACGGCAACGAAAAACAGCACAAGAAAGAAATCTCGAATTGCATGCAGACGCTCTGCAATGAAACGAGCTATCGGTGATGCCGCCAAGGCTACACCAGCAACAAATGCGCCAATTTCGTGAGACAGCCCAAATAGTGTTGCGAGGTAGCCCATACCAAGGCACCAGGCAATGGTCATCAGAAATAGATACTCATGAATTTGATCAAATTTTTGAAGCAAAATTCGAATGACAAATCGTTCAAGCAGAAACGCCAGCCAAATATAGAACGGTAGCGTAACAAGCGGTCGAAGCACTGTCAATCCGAATTCTGCGTGTTGCCCGAGTTCCTCAATGGCTATCAACGCCATGATCGCAAGCAGGTCCTGCAGCAGGAGAACCCCGATCATTAACTCGCCGATATGCCGATGATGCAACACTGTTGTCGGTAGCAGCTTAATACCAATAATTGTGCTGGAAAGACCCGTCGCGACACCCGTCACAACCGCCTCGACGATGGTGAAACCGAAGAGAAAGGCGACTGCGAACCCCAATCCGAAGAAAATTACAGAGGTTGCCGCAGTAACTACAGTCACAGACTGAAAAATCTTGAGCAGTTTTTGTGGGTACAAATCCATACCCAGCAAGAAAAGCAGGAAAATGATTCCAATGTTGGCTAACTCGTCGACAATCGCCAAATCCGGAATCAGCTTGAATCCACCCGGACCGATCAAAGCGCCCAAAAAGATATAGACAACAGGCAATACCTGACGGGCAATCAGTGCGATAGTACCCAAAATCGCGGCACCCCCATAAACAAGTACCAGCGAATGCTCTATGGAAATTACGTGCGATGCGCTTTCCAGTGCCATGACCTTTCGATTATTTTCGTATGGTTAAAACTCAGTCAGCTCTTTAATCAAAGAAACAGGATCCAATTCAGGTAATTCATGCTTTCCACTTGATGCTACAACCGAGACTTGCGATCTGATTTTCCGATACCGGTTGACCTGTTAGAAGAGCATCAGCAGCCATGCGAAGATCAACGCCAGTCACCGCAACGTCATTACCTGGCCGACTGCCATCAAACTGTCCCCGATACACTAGTTTGTTCTCGGAATCGAATAGGTAAAAGTCGGGAGTGCATTGTGCATCGTAGGCGCGGGCAACAGCCTGTGACTCATCATATAGATAAGGAAAGCTGTACCCGTAGCGTAAAGCATCTGCCGCCATATTCTCAGGTCCATCAGCCGGATGCGTGGAAACATCATTGGAACTAATGGCTACGACGGCAAATCCTTTTTTCTGATATTCCCTGGCGAAATCGGCAAAACCTGACTTAATCTGAACAACGTAGGGACAATGGTTGCAAATAAATGCGATAAGAATGCCTTTTGAATCGAAATAATCTGAAAGCGAAACCGATTGATCAGAATAGTTCGAATTGGTATTGGGTAAGGTAAACTCTGGAGCGATTGTTCCAAGTTCAATCATTTTCGATTCAACAGCAGGCATTGAGTTCTCCTTGTTGAGGATTGAATTGAGCGACTACGTTGCTGCTCGCAGCATCTGGGATTCATTTCCACAGACTGGGCAGGATGGGTCTTTGTGTATTCGTACCTCTTGCCATTCTGTTCGAGCAGCGTCAAACAGTACAAGTCTGCCATACGTTGCAGGACCGAGATTCGCGATGATTTTTAATACCTCGGTTGCCTGCAGCGATCCGATTGTTCCGCATAGCGACCCCAGCACTCCAGTTTCACTGCAACGCTCCTGTGGCTCATCTTCTGGGCTGTAAAGACAACGAAAACAAGCACTGTCATCAAGATCTGCTCGATAAACAATCAAGTGCCCTTCCATGCGAATCGCTGCACCCGAAACCAGCGCAGTTCGGGTATTTACACAGGCCTCATTAATCGCAAATCGTATATCGAAATTATCTGTGGCATCAACCACAACATCTGCACTGGAAACCTGTTCGAAAATCTCTTCGCGATTAAGTTTTTTATTGAGCCCCGTTAACCTGATTTCTGAATTTAAGGCCCTCAGAGTTTCAATCGCTGATTCCACTTTCGGCGTTCCGACAGAAGCGGTTGTATGGACTATCTGTCGTTGAAGGTTGGAAAGGTCAACCTCATCATAATCATTGAGCACAAGGTGTCCAACGCCACTTGATGCCAGATACATTGCAACGGGTGATCCGAGACCCCCAAGTCCCACGATTAGCACCGTGGAATCCATAATTTTCTGCTGACCTTCGATACCAACTGGAGGCATCATAATCTGCCGGTTGTAGCGCAAGAGCGTGGAATCGTCCATACCTTAAAGTTATATCATTTATAAGATTTATCAGACATCGCTAAGAGACCTAACTTTTCCTTTGAACGAATTTACACATTTCAGTAAGCAGGGCGATGCCCACATGGTTGACGTCGGTGCCAAACAGGAAACCGAACGAAAAGCTATTGCAGACGGGCATATCCGCATGTCAGAAGAAACACTGGCTCAGATTACTTCCAATCAGAACAAGAAAGGCGATGTACTTGCAGTAGCCCAGCTTGCTGGCGTTATGGCTGCGAAAAGAACTGCGGACCTTGTCCCCCTATGCCATCCGCTGTCTTTGACACACGTAACAGTAAATCTGGAGTGCCAACCTGACCGCTCAGTCGTCCACTGCCGTGCAACCGTCAAGACAAAAGACAGAACGGGAGTTGAAATGGAAGCGCTGACCGCTGTTCAAGTGGCACTCTTGACTGTTTACGATATGTGTAAAGCAGTAGACCGGGGCATGGTCATCGAAAAGGTTCAACTAATTGAAAAATCTGGCGGTCGATCCGGGCACTGGAAACGTGAGTCAGACTGACATCGTTCAACCCTCTGCTACGGTTGATGCTTGTGATTTGCCATCAACTCCCTATGATGTTGCGCTGGCCGAAATCCTGTCGAACATCGAACCGATCAGTCAATCTGAACGCTTACCGATTCGAGAAGCGATTCACAGAGTGGCAGCGGAGGACATCACTGCAAAATCGGATGTTCCAGGCCATCGAAATTCGGCGATGGACGGTTACGCCTGTCAGTTCGCTGACCTTTCCGTCAAAGGAGACGTTTCACGTTTAAAGTTAGTCGGCACTTCAGCAGCTGGCAGTCCTTACCCAGGGAATCTCAAATCAGGTGAATGCATCCGCATTTTCACAGGCGGAGTGGTTCCAGATCAACTTGATACTGTACTCATGCAAGAAGACTGCGAGAAAGAAAACGAATACGTGGTTACTCGGCGTGATCATAACAAAGGTCAACATGTTCGAAACGCGGGTGAAGATATATCGGCAGGTGAAATTGCCGTCCGTGAGGGGCAAGCAATTGGGATGGCGGAATTAGGCCTTCTGGCTTCGGTTGGCTGCGAGAACATCCTGGTAAAGCGAACACCGAAAGTCGCATTCTGTTCAACGGGGGACGAACTTCGCAGTGTAGGCGAATCACTTCGCGCCGGCGATGTTTACGACAGCAATCGCTATACACTGTTCGCCCTGCTGGATAGAGCCCAGGTCCTGTCTATTGATTTGGGAGTGGTGCGTGACAACCTGGATGAAACGATTGCAACTCTGGCAAAGGGTGCAGAAGAAGCGGATGTCATTATCACCACAGCTGGTGCATCAGTTGGGGATTCAGATTTTGTCAGACAAGCTCTTGAAACATTGGGTGAATTGAAACTTTGGAAAGTTGCCATGCGCCCGGGCCGGCCGCTGGCATTTGGCAAGATCAAAAACAGTTGGTTTTTTGGTTTGCCAGGTAATCCTGTTTCTGTTGTCGTGACCTTTGACAAATTTGTCAAACCTGCGCTTAGAAAACTCAAGGGAGAAAATCAAGTCAAGCCTCTGGAAATTTCAGCGCGATGTGCGAACCCGATATTCAAAACTCCTGGAAGGCTTGAATTTCAACGAGGTGTTCTATTCTACGACCAAAACGGAAAGGCATTTGTAGAGACAACCGGAAACCAGAACTCCAGTGTATTGACGTCGATGAGCAAAGCAAATTGCTATATCGTGCTGCCACTCGAGTGGGGAAATGTCGATGCGGGTCAAATAGTAAAGGTCCAGCCATTCAAAACCGAATTCTGAGGTTTGTCCGGTGTCTGATGATGCCATTCGCTGGAACGACAAGTATCGAAAGCGAGAAAACACCGAAGTTCCAAAACCAGACCCGTTTCTGATTGAATATTTGGAACTTTTCAAGCCTGATCAGCGGATAGTAGATCTGGCAAGTGGTCGGGGTCGACACTCACTGCTTCTTGCTGCTCAGGGCTGTTATGTGATGCCGATTGACTGCAGTCGGATTGCGCTGCATCGCAGTACTGGTGAAGCGAAAGTCAGAGGCTTGGCAATTCACCCAATCGTAGCTGATCTAACTGACTTTCGACTGCCGTCACAAAGTCTGGACGCGATCATCTGCTTTAACTACTTGAATCGAGATTTGTCTGAAAATATCTGCGATGCGCTGGTGCCGGGTGGGCATTTTCTCATGAAAACTTTCAATAGAAATTTTCTAAAAAAGAACCCGAAATTTAACCCGAAATATGTGCTGGCACCAGGTGAATTGACGACAATGTTTGGTCGTTTAGACATGATTTTCCTGAGGGACGACTGCCTTGATTCATCTCAGACTTCTAGTGCGATTGTCGCCACCAAAACATAATTTACCTGAGCAAGTGCCGTTTAGCAGAAGATTCATGGATTGAAACAATATCAACACCAATGTAAATGGAACATTGGCACTTTCGACGTGAATCCTTCATTACGCTAATTCGAATATCTATTTGCAAAATTCCTGTTTTTTCTTCATATTGATTTTCCAACACTCCCCAACCATCCCACACAGTCGGGACGCAATCGGAATAATCTACTCATCAACTCGCGTTCAATGTAGAATTGTTACGACAGCGAAGTGGAGAGTATTTGAGCCAATCTTGTAATAGCTTATCTAATATTACTGCGTGGGTTGCAAGGGGACTAGCAGACCTGATGCAGTGGAAATGTGGGTCGAAGAAACGACACCCATTCCTTTTTTCTATGTCTTCGAAGGGCTGAGACTCAAGCCGATCGGAGGCGGCTAGTTAACTGGTTGGCAAATTGAGTAATGCGGCGATTCATAGAGCAACATACCTTTTGGTCGATAGTGATTCTGCTTTTTGCAGTCATCCTTCTTTGGCTGATTTTCGCAGTGTGGCCGCAATGGCTCATTGAAATCTTAGGGCGCAAAAAAACTTTCGTCAACACACTCCTTAACGGCCTCACACTTGGCGGACTCTATTTTCTGGTCGCCAGTGGATTTACACTGATATTTGGTTTGATGCGCAACGTTAATCTCGCGCACGGATCAATGTATCTGCTTGGCGCTTACATTGGTTACGAAGTTGCAGATACAACCGGTAGTTGGTTTTTGGGGTTGGCAATAGCATTCGTCGTAGTCGCCCTGAGCGGAATGCTAATGCAAACGCTGGTGTTTCGAAGAATGGAAGGTGATGACATTCGTCAAACGCTGGTCACGATCGCAATTTCGATCATTGTCGCAGATCTGATGCTTGCGATCTGGACTGGAGCCACCTATCAGTTCACGCCGCCAGACTGGCTGTTTGGTGCCGCTCAACTGCCAGTTGTGTCCACCATTCGTTCCTCGGGTGATGCCGTTTACATCAAGTATCCCATCTACCGGCTCGCAGTCTTTTTCGTAGCCGTTGCAGTAGGAGCTGCACTTTGGCTATTTTTAAATCGTACAAAAGTTGGCATGATGATTCGTGCAGGTGTCAATGATCGCGACATGCTGTCTGCATCTGGTGTAAACGTTCAACTGGTTTTTGTACTGGTATTCGGCATTGGTGCTGGACTCGCCGGATTCGCAGGTGTTGTTGGTGGAACTGCACTTTCGATATCCCCTGGTGAAGACGTGCGCTATCTGCTCGCTTCGCTAATTGTTGTGATTGTCGGCGGACTCGGTTCCGTCCCGGGTGCAGCAATTGGTGCACTGCTTATCGGACTTGCGGAACAGTTTGGATTGGCATACTTTCCCACGTATGGCGTGGTGGTAACATTTTTGATTATGGTAATTGTTCTCGCAGTCAGACCACAGGGCCTGATGGGAGGAAGCTGGTCAAGACAATGAGAGAACAACGTTGGTTTTCCAATTCCTGGTCCGATTCCGGTATACACCCCGGAGTCATAGTCGTTGCTGTTTTCCTGATCGCCTATCCCTGGTTTACCAGCGATTTTTTCACCTTTCAGATCGGCGCGTACTCGTTAATTCTTGCCACCATCGCACTATCGCTGATGATGCTGGCCGGGTACGGAGGAATGATCAGTCTCGCACAATTGACGGCAGCAGGGCTTGCCGGATACACAGTGGCAATTCTAGGTGAAAACAGTGTGGGCGTAATGGGGCTGGGCTGGCCCTGGTGGCTGACGGTGATCATCGCCATTTCTTTCGCAGCAGTATTCAGTTCATTCGTCGGTGCAATTTCGGTTCGCACCGAGGGCATTTACACCATCATGATTACACTGGCGATTGCTGTGGCATTCTTCTTCTTTGTCCGGCAGAATTATGTAATTTTCAATGGATTTACAGGCTTTGCTGGGGTGGAACCGCCAACTTTGTTCGGAATCTACTGGCGTAACCCAACGCCATTCTATTACCTCACCCTTGTCATCGCAGCACTGTCAATGGCAGCGGTTTTCTACATCTCTCGCTCTACATTTGGATTGAGTTTACAGGCCATACGAGACAATCCGAGACGCATGCGGTCATTGGGTTTCAATGTTCCCTTTCATCGGATTTTTGCCTACTTTTTGTCCGGAATCATTGCAGGCACTGCTGGAGTGTTGCTGGTCTGGTTCAATGGACGCATTTCTCCCGGATCCATAGGGGTAGATGTTGTCATTGACATTCTGGTTATTGCCGTCGTTGGCGGTCTTCGCCACCCGATCGGTCCGTTCTTAGGTGCCATTGCATTTGTGCTGCTGGAAAATTTTGCGATTGATCTGATTGACCGCGAACGATTCAATACCGTCATCGGACTAGCATTTTTGCTGATTGTGCTATTCTCACCTGATGGAATGCTTGGCCTTTGGCATCGGTTGCGAAATAAATTTCGCACTGCCCGGGAAAACCGCCTGGCGATGAATGGCGTGAACAAGATTGATCCGCATTCACAGGAATCATTTGATAACCCCTAACTTTTTTCAATTAACTTTACGGAGATTAAATATGCTGAAAACATTGAAAAAATTGTTTCTTGTAGTCGCGTTGATTGCCTTTTCAACGGGTGCTATGGCACAAGACACCATCAAAATGGGAGCCTTGGCCACTCTGGAAGGCGCATTCGCTGTACTTGGTGAGGACAGCCTGCGCGGCGTACAAATGGCACTCGCAGAATTTGGAAACTCCGCCGGTGGAAAGAATATTGAACTGATCACCGGATCTTCGGATGCTTCACCGGACAGTGCGATTCGCGCCGCTCGAAAACTAGTCGAACAGGATGGGATACAGGTTCTGGTTGGCCCGTTATCAGGTTCGGAAGGGCTTGCCATTAAGGACTATGCCAAAACTCAGCCCAATGTAACGTTTCTGAATGGTTCATCGGCCGCACAGGACACAACATTGCGTGAGTCGGCGGAGAACTTTTTCCGCTTCAGCACCGAGGGTGCCCAATGGATGGCAGGTCTTGGTGAGTACGCTTACAACGAAAAAGGCTACCGTACTGTTGCGGTGCTGGCAGAGGATTATTCCTTTCCGTACACTCAGGTGTTCGGGTTTCTGGAGCCATTCTGCCGACTGGGTGGAAAGGCGCCACTCGACGCTCGATTTTGGGTTCCAATTGGCAACAAAGATTACTCATCTGTCATTGCCGCACTACCCGATGATGTTGATGCAATTTACGTTGCTCTCGGTGGAGCAGATGCGATCAACTTCTTAACGCAGTATGAGCAGGCTGGCGGAGATGCACCGCTTATCGCCGGTTCCATTACAGTCGATCAAAGCGTTCTAGGGTCCAAGGGTCCAACTCGTAAATTCGTGGTTGGCACACCTTCAGCGGGTCCAATTTCTGATACCTGGGACAACCCAAACTGGAATGCCTTCGTTGCTGCCTATCAGGAACAGTTTCCGGATGGATTCCCGTCACCCTCCTTGTTTGCACATGCATACTACATCAACACAAAAGCAGCTCTGCTGGGGCTTGAAGCAGTGGGTGGAGACTTGTCCGACGGTGGTGCCGCTTTACGGGCTGCATTGTCTGCTCTCGAGTTTGATACACCAACTGGAATGGTTAAGTTGGATGAGCGGCGCAATGCCATTGCCGACATTTTCCTGACTGAGGTCATTGAAGGTCCTGATGGAAATTTGGTGAACAAAACCATCTCGGTTACCAAAGGCGTAAGCCAGACATTTGGTTTGCCGTATGATGAGTTCCTGAAATACGGACAAGTCAGTCGCGAAAATCCGAGTTGTGAGTAACACTTAAATGGTGGATTCCCGCACATCTGCATTAGAGCGTCTGCAAAGCTCCGGGCAGAATGCTCTGGAACTTGAGGCTATTAGTCGCCACTTCGGCGCGCTGGTGGCACTTGCAGACATCAATATGACCGTCAGGGCCGGTGAACGGCGCGCGGTGTTGGGTTCCAATGGTGCGGGAAAGACAACGCTGTTCAATGTTGTAACTGGAGACTTTGCTCCGACAACCGGTCGCGTAAGGCTGTTTGGTGAGGACGTGGCGGACATGCCAAGTTTTGAGCGTGCCCGCCGCGGACTCAGACGGACTTACCAGATTTCTCTTTTATTTGGTGGTCTGAGCGTACTGGATAATGTTTTTCTCGCCTGTAGTGGAGTAAAGCGCGGCCGATACTCACTGCTCCGACCCGGGCAGGAAGATCTGACCATGGCGGCAGCAGAAAACCTGATCAGTGCAGTTCATCTGGAATCAGAAATGCTGACTCAGGTTGCTACACTCAGCCATGGACAGCAGCGACAGCTTGAAATTGCACTCGCTTTAGCTGGTGCTCCGAGACTGATTCTATTTGATGAACCGGCTGCCGGACTCTCCCCAACGGAGCGTTCGGAACTGGTTGAAATCCTGCAGTCACTACCTGAACATATCAGTTACATCATCATAGAACATGATATGGATGTTGCTTTAAGAGTGGCAGAAACTGTTACGATGTTGCATAACGGTCGAATTTTCAAGGAAGGAACGCCTTCGGAAATAGAAAACGACCTAGAAGTTCAAGAACTGTATTTAGGGCATGCGGCGTAGACTTACAAACGGACGTAGAAGAACTACAGCTGAACACCTGCTACAGGTGCGCAGCTTGCATGTCTACTATGGTCAATCACATGCTCTGCAAGGAGTAGACTTGTCACTCGAAAAAGGCATACAGGCGGTAGTCGGCCGAAATGGCATGGGGAAAACGACCCTTTGCAATGCGATTATGGGTTTGGTCCCAGTACACAGCGGATCAGTTACATTTCAGGGGCAGGAAATTAGTGGTCTGCCGGCATATCGCATTGCTTCGCTTGGCATCGGCTACGTACCTCAAGGCAGGCGCCTTTGGCCATCCCTTTCAGTTGATGAACACCTGCGTCTGGTTGAGTCTGGTGGGTCCTGGTCAGTAAAACGGATTTACGACACCTTTCCACGGCTCGCACAGCGTCGACGCAGCGGTGCTGGTCAACTGTCAGGTGGCGAGCAGCAGATGCTAACGATCTCACGCGCCCTGCTGCAAGACCCAGAATTACTCGTGATGGACGAGCCCACTGAAGGACTCGCTCCTGTTATCGTTGATCAGGTTGTTCAACTTCTGACGGAACTTGCATCGGATCAGAGTGTGTCAGTTCTATTGATCGAACAAAACATCTCGGTCGCTACTGCAATCGCACAGGATGTTGCCATCATGGTCAACGGACGCATCGGCCGAATTATCCCCGCCAACGAACTTGCTGGCGACCGAATCTTACAGGAGCGGCTACTCGGTGTCGGCCGTCACTCTCACGAAGACATTGACATCCCTGTATCGACAGAGGTAGTAACACCCCAGCCGAAACCAGAATCTGACAATTTGGTGACTGAGACTCAGCCAATGGAGACTGTTGGGAGCCCTGCCGACCCTACCTCAGCAAACAAGCTGGGCTACGTTCCGCCGACGCGCTGGTCAAGCGCCGTGTGGAACGGAAATTCAAATCAAACAGCGCAGTCTGACCAATCAGCTGATCAGCCCCCTGCGCGACCATTTGATGCAAAACCCGAACCTTTACACAGAGTCCCGCTGAGTCTTTCAACCGCGGGTCAAAACCCGTCCATTTACGTTGCAGGCACCTACGACACAAAAGGTGAAGAGCTGAACTTCATGCGAAAATTCATCGCAGACCACGGTTTAGCTGTTAAGTCGGTCGATCTTTCTACATCGGGAAAAACATCAACAGCTGACATTCCACCACATGTCATTGCTGCCTATCACCCGAACGGTGCCGGAGCGATAGATCGTAATGACCGCGGATCTTCGGTTCGCGAAATGGCGGTGGCATTCGAACGTTTCATTCAACAGCGTCAGGACATCGCCGGAATCATTTCTGCCGGAGGTTCTGGAGGCACTTCGCTGGTAACACCAGCCATGCGCTCACTGCCAGTCGGCGTTCCAAAAGTGATGATTTCAACCGTTGCGTCCGGAGACGTGGGAAACTACGTTGGCGCATCGGACATTATGATGATGTACTCTGTTGCTGATATCCAGGGACTCAATCGCATTTCAAAGCGGGTACTGTCTAACGGAGCAAAAGCCATTGTGGGCATGGTAAAGGATAGTCAGAGCGACAGCCAATCGCAGGCTGCCGATACAAACAAACCGGGTCTTGCTCTTACGATGTTTGGAGTCACAACACCAGCAGTCCAGCAGATTGTCGATCTACTGAAAGATCAGTACGACTGTCTTGTGATGCATGCAACCGGAACTGGCGGACGCTCGATGGAGAAACTCGCGGACAGCCATTTGATTGTCGCTGCCATAGACTTGACAACGACAGAAGTCTGCGACATGATGATGGGCGGTGTCTTTCCGGCGAACGAAGATCGTTTTGGCGCATTCATTCGAACTGAAATTCCATGGGTCGGCTCAGTTGGCGCATTGGATATGGTGAATTTTGGCAGGCTGGACACGGTGCCAGCTCAATACAAGAACAGAAACTTCGTCGAACACAATCCTCAAGTGACGCTGATGCGAACCACTCCATCGGAAAATCGTCAAATGGGAGAGTGGATCGCAGATCGCATGAATCTCATGCAGGGACCTGTACGATTCATCATTCCAGAAGGCGGCGTATCAGCGCTGGATGCACCGGGTCAACCGTTTCATGACCCCGAGGCGGATCAGGCACTTTTTGAAGCCATTTCCGGGCGGTTTCGGGGAACAGCCAAACGTCGACTGATTCGCACACCCTTACATATTAATGACCCGGCCTTCGCTGAACTCGCGGTCAGAACACTGGCTGAGATCAATCCATTACCAACCGAACGAGTAGTGAACTATGGCACGATTTGAACGACGGAAACTGCTGGACAAATTCCAGGACATGAAGCGTAGAGGGGTACCCATCATTGGCGGTGGTGCAGGTACGGGACTTTCGGCAAAATGTGAGGAAGCGGGTGGAATTGATTTAATTGTCATTTACAACTCTGGTCGCTACCGAATGGCTGGCCGCGGTTCCCTGTCAGGTCTCATGGCCTACGGTAATGCAAATGAAATTGTGATGGAAATGGCACGTGAGGTTTTGCCCGTCGTTAGCGATACGCCTGTGTTGGCCGGAGTGAACGGAACTGACCCCTTTTGTGTATTCGATCATTACCTCGACCAAGTCAAGGCCGTCGGATTTGCAGGTGTTCAAAATTTTCCGACTGTAGGGCTGCTTGACGGTACATTCCGCATCAATCTTGAAGCAACTGGGATGTCGTACAATCAGGAGGTTGAGGTGATTCGCCTCGCCCACGAAAAGGATCTGTTGACGACACCATATGTGTTCAACGAGTCTGAATCGCAGGCCATGGCTGAAGCAGGCGCTGACATTATTGTCTGTCACTTGGGGTTGACTACCGGTGGATCAATTGGCGCAGCGGCCGCTTTGAAGCTTGAAGACAGTCCGGCACTGGTTGACACCTGGGCTGAAGCGGCGCTCAAAGTAAATCCCAATGTGCTGATACTTGTCCACGGCGGTCCTGTATCCATGCCGGATGACGCTGAATTCGTATTGAAGAATACAGAGAATTGTCACGGTTTCTACGGTGCCTCATCTATGGAAAGGCTGCCGACTGAAATCGCCCTAACCGAACAAACCAAAGCCTTTAAGGCGATCAAAATTAACTAAGAGGATCACACCATGAGTGCTGGATTTATTGGTTCATTGATTTTGTGGCTCATCGTCGCAATTGTTGTCATTGCGGTGGTCGTTTACCTGCTGCACTGGCTATACCACCGTTCAACAAAGGAACTCGCCTTTGTTCGTACCGGTCTTGGAGGAGAGAAAATCGTAATAAACGGCGGGGCTCTCGTCTTACCGATCGTGCATGAAGTAACCCCTGTGAATCTCAACGTAGTCCGAATTGCGGTCTCTCGAACAAAAGAGGATGCAGTGATCACCCGGGACCGTATGAGAGTTGATGTGGAAACAGAATTTTTCGTACGCGTTATGCAGGAAAAGAGCGCGGTCTCAGCCGCAGCCTCAACTCTTGGACGAAGAACTCTGGATCCCGGACATTTGGCGGAGCTTCTGTCAGGTAAATTTGTAGGCGCACTTCGATCAGTGGCCGCTGAAATGAGTCTCGACGAAATGCACGAGCACCGTAGTGATCTCGTCGATAAAGTTGAGGAACGCGCCAAGATTGCTTTGGCGCAGAACGGACTTGAACTGGAATCCGTTGCTATCACCGATCTCGATCAGACCAACCTGGAGTACTTTGACCCTGCCAATCGGTTCGATGCCGAAGGTATGACACAATTGATCGAAGAGATTGAAACACGGCGAAAACTGCGTAATGACGTGGAACAGGCTTCAATGGTTGCCATTCGCAGTCGAAATCTGGAGGCCGAAAAAGAGACTCTGAAACTGGAACAGGAAAGCGAGAGTTCAAGACTCGACCAGACACTCGCATTAGAGTCCATGCGCGCTCAACAGCAAACTGCTGTGCAACAGACACGTTCGGTCAGAGAAGCAGAAGCAAACCAATCTCTCATTGAAAACGAGCAAAGCACCCGTCAGCGGGAAATTATTCGACAGCGCGTTTTGGATGCCGCCGAAATCGAGGCACGAGAAGAGGTGGAAAAGGTCCGCATCGAGCAGGAACGTGCCTTGGAAGAAGCTCGAATTGACCGAGAGCACAAAGTGCGCATTCACGAAATCAAGCAGCAACACGAGATCGAGCATGCCGACATTCTGGCAAAAGAGGATCTCGAACGTGCCAAGATTGTCTCTGAACGTCAGCTCAGAGAAGCGAAGATCGTTGCAGAAGAAGAGATGGAGTCACGTGAAATTGCGCGTACCCGAGAAGTCGATATCGCAAGGCTTTCCGCAAACCAGCGCGTGGAAGAAGCGCGCATCGAGCAGGAAAGAACATTAGATACCTCAAGAATTGAACGAGATCGTCTGGTGCGGACTGAACAGATAGCACAGCGACAGTCTCTTGAGGAAGCTGAAATCAGCGCAAGAGATGAAGTTGAACGCGCGAGAATCGCTTCAGATCGTGGACTGGACGAAGTTCGTATTCTTAAGGATCGAGATATGAAACGTCTTGAGGTTGAACGAGAAATGGCGCTGGAGCTTGCTGAGATCGAACGACAGATTAATGTGTTGAGCAAGCAGTCAGAAGAAGCTGTCGCGAGGGCTGATACAGAGTCGGCAAGAGCTAAGGCAGTCGAAGCGGAGGAGCATGTCCGGACGGTACGCGAGACTGAAGTCGCCGAACGTCTCGCTTCTGTTGATCGCCTAATGGCGCAGAAAGATGCGGATACTATGAGGATAGCAGCGGAAGCTGAGAAAGTCACGGCCGCAGTCACCGCAGAAGCACAAAGACTTAAAAACGAAGCTGAAAACATTCTTTCGAATGATGCTCGCACCGGCCTGCTGCGAATGAAGATCATCGAGCGCCTTGAAGGTATTGTGCGTGAAAGCGTCAAACCGATGGAAAACATCGAAGGCATCAAGATTTTACATGTCGATGGTTTAGGTGGTGGTGGCGACGGTCATCGATCGCCAACTGATGAAGTCATCGAAAGCGCCCTTCGCTATCGTGCACAAGCTCCGCTGATCGACGAGTTGATGAAAGATATTGGTGTTTCTGGATCAAATGTATCCGGCATGGGTGACATCTTCAGATCGGCCAGAGATGCGCAAACCCTTAAGCAGAACCTGAAGTCTGCCAAGAAGGACGACAAAAAGTCAGACAGTTGATACCATGCCAACCGCGTACGCTTCTGCCGTCATCAATGCACCCGCAACTCGGGTGTGGAGTACTATACGGGACTTCAACGCTTTGCCAGCGTGGCATCCCCTTATCGCCGACAGTCGGATCGAAGGCGGTGCACCATCGGATCAGGTCGGATGTGTACGCGCTTTCAATCTGAAGGATGGCGGGTTCATTCGCGAGCGCCTGCTCGCGCTGTCTGATTACGATTACTGCTGCGTCTACTCCATTTTAGAAAGTCCGATGGGTGTAGAAAACTACGTCGCTACACTCAAGCTGACTCCGATTACCGATGGCGATCGAACATTTGGCGAGTGGACAGCTGAGTTTGAGTGTGATCCAGCACGCACACAAGCACTTGTCGATCAGATCAGTCAGGGAGTCTTTCAATCGGGCTTTGACGCGCTGAACGAACGGCTGAGATACTGACATGGTCCGGGTGATGCGCAGCACCGTCATAGATGCGCCGGTATCAGCGGTGTGGGACGTGTTGCGCGACTATAACGGCCACGACCGCTGGCACCCTGCTGTAAGTACAAGCCACGTCGAAAATGACCTGTATGCAGATCAGGTCGGTAACGTTCGAAACTTTTTGCTGACAGGCGGTGAGCGTGTTCGGGAGCAGTTACTGTCATTCTCGGACCGGGATCACAGCTTTCGTTATCGAATCGTTGAAGCCGATGTTCCATTAGAAAACTATATTGCCGAAGTCTCGCTACGACCCGTAACTGACAAGAATCGTACCTTCTGGTTGTGGACATCGCGCTTTGACACCCCTCCGGGTCTGGAACAGGAAATGCAGCAACTGGTTGCTGAAGGGGTTTACGAAGCGGGATTTGAAGCAATACGTTCACTGGTTGAATCACCTGGAGATGTCTCTAGAGCTGATTCGACAGTAGCGGTATCAGAAGGAATTGAAAGCGGCTCTGCTATGGTATTTACAAGATATGGAGAGCCCGAAGTTTTCCAGATGAGACCGATCTCTGCACCACCTCCGGGAGCAGGTCAGGTCCGAATTCGACAGCGGGCCATTGGAATCAATTTCATCGACATCTATTGCCGCACTGGGTATTTTCGGTATGTGGAACCACCGGGAATAGTTGGACTGGAAGCTGCTGGCGAAGTCATTGATGTCGGAGACAGAGTGACACATCTTGCCTCTGGACAGCGCGTTGCGTACGCCTGCCTGCCCTTTGGCGCCTACACAAGTGTGCGAACGATGGATGCGGCCCTGGTTGTACCCCTACCCGAATCCATCGATTTTGCAACTGCAGCAGGTTGTCTGCTGAAGGGAATTACCGCTCAGTTTTTGTTGCACCAGGTTCACCCGGTGCGTGCAGGGGAAACAATCCTTGTTTATGCACCAGCAGGCGGTGTTGGAAATCTGCTGTGCCAGTGGGCGAGACATTTGGGAGCGACAGTAATTGGAGCAACTACCAGTCCTGAGAAAATCCAAACCGCACTCGATGCAGGTGCTCACCACGTCATAACACCTGGACAGTCGAGCCTCGCAGATCAGGTACGAGACTTAACTGGAGGTCGAGGTGCTGATGTCATCTACGACGCGGTCGGTCGAGACAGTTTTGCGCAATCTGTCGAGGCACTTGCAAATTGTGGGCATCTGGTCAGCTATGGTCAGGCATCAGGCGATATTGGAAATTGGGACATTAGCTCACTTGCTTCGAATTCTGCGACAGTCTCACGACCGAACTATGCTCATTACACCGATACTCAAGACAAAATTTCTTCAATCACCTCTGAGCTTTTCGATGCCATTCAACGGGGAATTTTGAAAGTGAAAGTTCAGCACCAATACCGGTTTGAGCAAGTTGCGCAAGCGCATCACGCATTACAGAATCGCCAAACAACCGGTTCTATCGTGCTGATGCCAGAATGAGTGAATTAGAGAATGAAAATCGCCGTCTTCAATTGGAATGGCAGTTGCTGTTTAGGACTTGTTGACGAGGCGAATGGCGTACTAAGCCGTTTTGATGTCCCACATCACGTTTGCGAAAAAGCAGGTGTTACCGCACTCATAGGACAAGAATTTCCGAAAGTGGTGGAAGATTGTAACTTGGTTGATGTTCAACTGCTGGCACCTGTTCCAAGACCACACCGAAATGTGTTCTGTGTCGGGAAGAACTACCACGATCACGCAAAAGAATTTTCCCGTTCCGGTTTTGACAGTTCAGCCGCAAAGGGTGAGGTGCCTGAGGCACCTATAGTATTTTCAAAAGTGCCACAGAGCGTCATCGGACCCGGCAAGCCCATACGAATCGACGAGAAGGTATCGACTGCTGTTGACTATGAAGTGGAACTTGGAGTCATCATTGGTAGATC
The DNA here is from genome assembly GCA_022823625.1 of Gammaproteobacteria bacterium. Classification (GTDB taxonomy): domain Bacteria; phylum Pseudomonadota; class Gammaproteobacteria; order Arenicellales; family JAJDZL01; genus JAJDZL01. The sequence continues at coordinate 34,561 of JAJEHQ010000013.1, read as the reverse complement.
AGGTCGTAATATTCGCTCAGAGGATGCTTTAGAACATGTATGGGCATACACCATCATCAACGATGTAACTGCCCGAGATCTTCAAGGCATACACAGCCAGTGGCTAATCGGTAAATCACAGGACACCTTCTGTCCAATGGGTCCTTGGGTCATCTTGCGGGACGAGTTGGATCTATCAGACACAGGGGTGAGATGTTTTGTTAACGGAGAGTGTCGACAAAACTCCAATACTGGCTTGCTGATATTTGATGTTCCCACGATCATCGCCGCGATTTCTAACGGAATTGAATTGATGCCGGGAGACATCATCGCTACAGGGACGCCAGCGGGTGTTGGCATTGGGTTTAAACCGCCCAAATATCTTGTGACTGGTGACAAACTTCGATTGGAAATTGATGGCATTGGCACACTGGAAAACCCAGTTGAGGCATGGTAATGGCAGATCTCAGGATAGGTAGTATGGTCATTGAAGACCAAAATGAAGGTCAGCCAGTGGTATTGATTCATGGACTGGGTGGCACCTCAAACAGTTTTCAGACTTTGATGCCCGCCCTTGACGGATATCGAATTTTGCGTGTTGATCTACCCGGTGCCGGGCGTTCGGAATTTCGACCCGGAAAGCCTGGCATATCTGGTTTGGTATCAGCCGTAAAGAATGCAATGCAGGTCGCTAGTGTTGACTGTGCACACTTCGTTGGACATTCGATGGGTACGCTGGTCTGTCAACACCTGGCCGTTGAGTCACCGAAACTGGTTGCAAGCCTCACCCTATTCGGTGCAATCGCTGAACCGCTCCCCGCCGCGCGAGACGCACTCAAAGAAAGGGCGGGTACTGCACGGGAGCATGGAATGACGAGTATTGCGGAGGCAGTATCAACTGGCAGCACAGCCGAGTCGTCTCGGCGCGAAAATCCCGTTATCCAGGCATTTGTTCGCGAATCTCTGATGCGACAAAATCCAACAACGTACGCAATCCATTGCGAAGCGTTGAGTGAAGCCATAGCAGCCTGCCACAATAGCATCGAATGCTCAACGCTGTTGATCGCAGGGGAGTATGATAGTGTTGCACCAGTATCGATGAGTGAACATCTGGCTCAACATATTCCAAATGCGAAACTTCAGGTTATTCCGAACGTTGGACATTGGATAATGGTTGAAGCCCCGCGACGATCCGCCGAATATTTACGCAGACATCTAGATGAACTAAACGCATAAGCGTTCAGAAGTTAGGAGATAGAAAAATGGCAGATAACAACTTCAGTTGGAGCGGTAACGGTACCGCTCACTCTCAGCCGGACATCGTTTTTACAAATGTCCGGATATTGGATGCCAGTGGTGAACCACCATACAGTGGCGAAGTTACGGTATCCGGCAATCGTATCAGATCAGTCAACCGATCTGATTCAACTCGGTATTCCTGGAACAATGGCAGCGGCATGCGAATTGACGGACGCGGTATGACACTGATGCCTGGAATGATCGATGCACACTTACATCTGTCCTGGAATAATGCACCGGGTATTGCTGACATTCAGTTGATGCCAGTTGAAGAACATGTCGTCAATTGTGTTGAAATGGCAAAGCTATTGATTGATTCTGGTTTCACAGCAGGATGTGGTGCTGCAGCGGCGAAACCGAGGCTGGACGTTGTCATTCGCGATGCCATCAACTCGGGAAAATGTGTCGGACCGCGCTACCTTGCAGCCGGACCAGAGATTACATCAGTGGGCGGTCTTGGTGACACGAGTTTGCCACATATCCCCCATGAAGCCCTTAATCTCGGTATTGTTGTTTCCGGACCAGAAGAGATCCGGCGAAAAGTTCGTGAGTTGATCAAATGGGGTGTTGATACGATCAAGATCAACCTTTCAGGTGAAGAGATTACAGAGATGCCAGCCAAGGCAAACCAGTTCGATGACGACGAAATTTCAATGGCGGTTAGGGAAGCCAAGGCGCGTAATAAAAATCTCGCAGCACATGCACGATCCAAGGAATCTGTTGCAAAGTGTGTGGATTATGGCATTGATTTCATCTATCACGCATCATTCACTGATGAAGAAACGCTGGATAAGCTCGAAGCAGCCAAAGACAGACACTTTGTCGCACCCGGACTTGCCTGGCTGATCAACACCGCACGAAACGCAGGAGACTATGGAATCAAACCTGGCACACCAATCACAGAAGCCTACGAACGAGAATTGGAAGCTGCTGTCGACAGCATGAGCAAGATGCACAAACGCGGCATTAAAGTTTTAGTCGGTGGCGACTACGGTTTTGCGTGGACACCACATGGTACCAATGCAAAAGACATCGAGTACTTTGTGGACATGGTTGGAATGACTCCGATGGAAGCCATCCAGGCTGCAACCCGTTATGGCGGTGAAATCATGGGAATGGGCCACGAACTCGGAATGGTTCGGGAAGGTTATCTGGCTGACCTGCTTCTGGTTGACGGAGACCCTTTACAGAATGTTCGTATTCTTCAGGACAAACAACGTATTAAGATGATCATGAAGGACGGTGAATTCCATAAAGAACCGGATCTGTCCGAAATGCACGTCGCTCGAGAGTTGCGCTACAGCGTTTGATTCTGCAGTTTCTGGAACTGAGTCAGCTCTACGATTCGTGACTTACGCCTAAGCGTTGGTGAATTTTCTGGTATTGAAAGGCATCGCAGGTAATCCCCGCGATGCCTTTCTTTATTATATGAGTTGACAAATATTTGAACGATGGGCGAAATTCCAGTCTAATCAAATTTTTTCACATCAGTTTTGGAAAAATCTTCTCCTTTGAACAACAGCGGTTGATCAAGTCCTTTAGCCAAAGCATAAGCGAAGCAATCGCCAAAATTGAGTTGGGCTGGGTGTCTGCCTCTTCCGAATTCCAGGAATGCTCTACGAGCGATTAGCGCCTGATTTTCATCAACAGAGCGAATTCTGATTTGTGCTTTGCCAATGAAATCGTCGATCTCCTGTATTGCTTTCGCACCGTAACGAGAAACAAGCACTAGAGATGTCTCTACAAACGATACGGCAGACATGTTCCTGTAACTTACTGAACTAATCGCTTCAATGTAGGTCTGTCGTTCTGGCTCGGCTTGTAGTATTGCAATAATTGCTGAAGAATCGATGACCATCAACCTGGCAATCCATCTTCGTTATAACCCAATATTTCATATTCGCTTCTATCATCAAGCACTGGCAAAGAAGCGCAGCGCAGCGCAATTTCATTTAATTCATCAACTAAACTTCTTCCGGAGCGTTCACGTTGAATTCGATCCAAACGCTCTTTCAGCGCTACCGTGACGGCCATTGTCTTCGTCTCACCGGTCAGTTCCGCTACGGTTTCAGCCAATTGTTCGGCTTTTGAATTGCGAATGTTTAGTGCCATAATTTTTCACGCGTGTAGATAATGATCTACATTGTATCATTAACAGGCTAGAAACTGTTGAGCGTGACAAAAATTGATCAAACAGATGGTGGAGTAATTCGCCGGATGCTGAGAGCGAATCGATTCAGGATGAACATAAAAGAAGTACTTACCTGACCCCTAACCCCCGTTGCTTGCTGCCGACCAATCTTTGGAATAGCAAATTCAGTGTTTACCCTGGGTAACTTGCCTTGCCCGATAAGCGGCTTTCTGTTCCGCAGTCGCTTCGACCTGGTGCTTGTCTTTCCACTCTGAATACGGAATTCCGTAAATAATTTCACGAGCATCTTCATAGCTCAGTTCGTGGCCACGCTCTTCGGCGGCTGATCGATACCACTTTGAAAGGCAATTGCGGCAGAAATTTGCGAGGTTCATTAAATCAATGTTCTGCACCTCAGTATGCGTACGGAAGTGCTCTACCAAGCGTCTGTAAGTTGCCGCTTCGACTTCTAGTCTCGTTTTATCGTCCATATCTTCTCTACCTCTTAATCAGTTGTACGCGGACCTGCTGTGTTGTGCTCAACCCAACGGCTTTCTCCTTCCACTAACTGTTCTTTTTTCCAGAATGGTGCTTTCGACTTCAGGTCTTCCACCATCGCTTCACACGCTTCGAATGCCGCGGCTCGGTGTGCCGACCAGACAGCGACGAGAACAATTGCTTCACCCGGATGAATCTCACCGACACGATGAATCATCAGCAAATCCGTAAGCTTGTGCTGATCTGCGACAATCTGAGCGAGGTCAAGCAAATGTTGCTGCGTCATTTCAGGGTAATGCTCAAGAACCATGGAGGTCACGGTATCACCTTCGTTGAAATCCCGCATTGTTCCCACAAAAACAGCCATTGCGCCGAACTGCCCGGTAAGTAGCGATTCCTGGTATTTGGCCACCTCATGCAAGGGATCAAACGGAGATTCCAAAATCTCGACTCGCATTCTCAACCGCCTGTTACCGGTGGGAAAAATGCTACCTCGTCACCTTGCTTGACAGGATCAGTGAAGTCAGCATATTGCTGGTTGATGGCAACTCGTGCGTTGCCCGGAATCTCCATTCCATCTACACAGGCGTTCCAGGCGTCTTTAGCGGTTTTAACTTCATCACCGGCGACGGTCGTCTCTCTGATGCCAACGCGATCCGCCAAACTAGCAAAAAATCGAATTCTGATTGACATACCTGCGGTGTGATTCGAGTTTAGGCGTTGACGGCTTCCTCAAACTGCCCTTGTGAAGCAAGCGCATTAACTTCAGCGCGTTGCAATATTTTCTGATGAACTTCGACGGTCTTGCTGTTGTCACCACTCCAGGCTTTCATTGGAGCCTGTTGCAATGCACGTCCATAGGAGAACGTCAGATACCATGGCAAGTTGAGACCCAACTGATTCATCTTGTTCAAGTGCTGCGTCGCCTGTTCGTCGGTCTGACCTCCTGAAAGAAAAGCAACACCGGGTACAGATGCCGGCACACAATCCAAAAAGCAATCGACCGTCTGTCTGGCAACCTCTTCAACACTAGCCTGTTCGGTACATTCCTTACCAGACAAAACCATGTTCGGTTTAAGGACAATTCCACTCAGTGCAACACCCTGATTATCAAGTTGATGAAAAACTGTTTTGAGGGTTCGGTGCGTTACATCTCGACATTGTTCAATGGAGTGCCCACCATCCATCAACACTTCGGGTTCCACGATTGGCACAACATCCGCTTCCTGGCACAGAGCAGCATAGCGAGCCAGTCCATGAGCATTCGCCATCAGACACGCATCGCTTGGAATACCGTCGCCGATGGTAATAACTGCACGCCATTTTGCAAATCTTGCTCCCAAAGAAACATACTCTTGCAGACGTTCTCGAAGGCCATCTAATCCCTCAGTTACCTTCTCGCCGGGTTGACCGGCCAGAGCCTTGGCTCCGGTGTCGACTTTGATGCCCGGCACAATACCCGAATCATTCAGATAGGTGGCAAAAGGAGTTTCTCCTTTAACTCTCTGCCTGATGGTTTCGTCAAACAGGATTGCTCCGCTGATAAACTCAGATAGGCCCTCTGCCGTTACCAGCATGGAGCGATAACTTAAGCGGGTTTCTTCAGTGGACGGCACACCAAGATTCTCAAACCTGGAAGTACAAGTGCCAGTGCTTTCATCCATTGCCAGAATACCGCGCCCTCCAGATACCATCTCACGAGCAGTTGACTCTAGCTTTGCCAAATTCATTACAAAATCTCCGTATTATTTTTAAACAGTCAGAATCTTCATCGTATTCGTTCCACCCTGAACTCCGGCCAGGTCTCCCCGAGTGACCAGAAGCAGATCGCCCTTTTTTACAATTTTACGCCGTCGTAGCTCCTTGACAGCTTGCAACTCGATTGGCAATTCTGCCTTCACATTGACGACAAAATCAATCGGAAACACCCCCCTGAACAGCGTCACTCGTCGATGCGTGCTGGAATGTGGTGAAATCGCATATATCGGAATTCCGGACAGTTGCTGTGAGAGCCATTTTGCTGTAGAACCCGATTCCGTCAACGCCAGTATTGCTGCGACATTATAGTGTCGGGCGGTGTACATGGTAGCCATGGCCACGGCTTCTTCCGTACTATAAAACTGCTGAGCTCCGCGTTCAATTCGATCCATACCAAGATTGGTTGATTCAGAACCGCGACAAATCCGATCCACTGCTGCGACAACTTTGGCTGGGTGTTTGCCAACCGCAGATTCTTGCGACAGCATGATTGCATCAGTACCGTCCAAGACTGCATTCGCTACATCTAGTACTTCAGCCCGAGTTGGCGTTAGGTTTTCGATCATGGACGTCATCATTTGTGTGGCTGTAATCACGAATCGATTACGCCTGCGTGCAACAGCCACCAAATTTTTCTGTACACCCGGCAATTGCGCATCCCCAATTTCCACTGCCAGATCACCACGGGCGATCATGATTCCATCAGACGCATCTACAATCTCTTCGATATTTTCAACCGCTTCCACCCGCTCAATTTTGGACACAATGTCGCCCTGACTTCCAGTTGCCTCTAGCAACTCGCGGGCAAAGCTGACATCTACCGCATTTCGAACGAATGACACCGCCAGGTAGTCAATTTCCATATCACCTGCAAGCCGAATATCCTGATGGTCCTTTGACGTCAGTGATGCTGCGGTCAACCCGCCACCCTTACGGTTTATCCCTTTGGAATCTGATAACTCTCCACCAATCAGCACTTTGGTTTTGACAATGGGGTCTAAAACTTCGGTTATTTCGAGCACGATGTTCCCATCATCCACAATCAATATGTCGCCGAGTTTGACGTCTTTGGGAAGATCCTTGTATGTGACACCGACTCTTTCTTCATCACCAGCACCTTCGTCCAATTCCACGTCCAGAGTGAAAGAAGCACCTTGTTCCAAGTGTATCTTCTTGTCCTTGAACTTGGTAATCCGAATTTTGGGACCTTGCAAATCTGCCAATATTCCAATGGCTCGTTTGTGTTCAACCGCATGCTTACGCACCAGTTCAATCCGCTTTTTATGGTCTTCCGCCTTTCCATGCGAAAAATTAACCCGTGCGACATTCAACCCCTTTTGCATAAGGCGCGCCATTTCATGGTCACTATCTGTCGACGGACCTAGGGTAGCGACAATTTTGGTGTGCCTCAATGCCATCACTTACACCGCTTTAGCACCATGCATGAAAGCACTTTCGGCATGCTGTTGCAAGGCTGTGAATCCCGGAAGTGAATTCCCTTGAACATATTCAAGAAAAGCCCCTCCCCCTGTAGATACGTATGAAATTTGGTCGATACCTCCAAACCGCTCAAGAGCAGCCAGCGTATCACCGCCGCCAGCAACCGAAAAAGCATTACTTTCCACCACTGAGGAAGCAATTGCCCTGGTCCCAGCATCAAAGGGTGAGAACTCAAATGCACCAACCGGCCCATTCCAAATGATGGTTTCAGACTGATCAATTTTTTGGTTATAGACCTCACGCGTTTGTAAACCAATATCCAGAATCATGTCCTCATTAGATACGTCTGCAATTGATTTTGATTCAGAATGTCGGCCATCATTCAATGAAGGTGCGACAATCACGTCAATCGGAAGTGGAATCTCGCAGCCGTTCTGCTCCGCAGTTTCCAAAATGTTTTGTGCAGCTGGAACCAGTTCCGGATCATAAAGGGAATTTCCAACATTGAATCCCTGAGCCGCCAAAAATGTATTGGCGATGCCACCGCCAACAATCAGAGTCTGAGCCAATTGTGATAGCCTCTTTAGTGCCTGCAGTTTACCATCCACTTTTGCACCACCAACAATCGCCACCACCGGTTCAGATGGCTGATTGAGTGCGGTATTCAATGAATCTAATTCTTTCTGGCATTGCAATCCAAGACACGCAACCGGTGCAAATTCCACCACACCTGAAATTGATGCATGAGCACGATGGGCGGCACCAAATGCGTCCATCACGAATACATCACACAATCGAGCCATTTGTTGACTCAACTGAGGATCACAAGTCACCTCACCTTCCAAAAATCGGACATTTTCTCCAAGTGCAATCTCACCCGGTTTGATTTCAAATCCGTTGATCCAGTCCGAAATTAATCTGATTTTGCGGCCAAGGCAGTTTTGAATCACCTCTCTGACCTGAACTAGTGAGTAGCAAGCCTCATATTCACCAGCCTTAGGTCTGCCAAAGTGCGAAATGATCAGTACCGCGGCATTATTTTCAAGGGCATACCTGACAGAATCGAGCGAGGCGAGAATTCTTTGCTCTGATGTAATTTCGCCGTCTTCAACAGACACATTCAAGTCGGCTCGCAATAAAACTCGTTTACAGCGTAAGTCTACCTGCTGGAGTTTTATCATACCCACCACGGTTAATTGGCGTTCATAAATGCGACTGCGGTGTCCAGCATACGATTTGAGAACGCCCACTCATTGTCATACCAGCAGCAAACTTTGGCCGCGTGGCTACCTACTACACGAGTGGTTGAAGCCTCATAAACTGACGAAATTGAACAATGATTGAAATCAATCGAAACCAGCGGCTTGTCGTTGAAAGCCAATATTCCTTCTAGCGGACCTGTAGCCGCTTTTTTTACTGCATCATGAATGGCATCGACCGAAACTTCGGACTCTGTTTCAATCGTAAGATCAACTAACGAGACATTAGTGGTAGGCACTCGCACTGCGAATCCATCCAACTTTCCATCCAGTTCCGGTAAGACCAGTCCGATCGCCTTGGCTGCACCGGTGCTGGTCGGAATCATCGACTGCGTCGCCGATCGGGCACGTCTGAGATCCGAGTGAAAAACATCGGTCAATACCTGATCGTTGGTGAAAGCGTGCACGGTGGTCATGAGACCAGACTGGATGCCAAATTCATCATGCAACACCTTGGCAATTGGCGCAAGACAGTTTGTGGTGCATGAGGCGTTCGATATAACTGTGTGAGATGCACTCAGAATGTCGTGATTGACACCGTATACAACGGTTGCGTCGACACCACCACCCGGTGCAGAAAGCAGCACTTTTCTAGCCCCGCCTTCAAGATGTGCTGAAGCCTTTTGCTTGCTGGCAAAAAAGCCTGTACATTCCATGACCAGGTCAACGCCAAGTTCTCCCCACTGCAACGCTGCTGGATTGCGTTCAGACAAGGTTTTGACCGGATTTCCGTTGACGAGAAAACCGTCATCAACACATTCGACCGTTGCACTAAATTTCCCATGCACAGAGTCGTACTGCAGCAAGTGTGCATTAGTCTCCTTGTCCGCCAGATCGTTGATTGCCACGACTTCAAGTTCATGCTGTTTTGGCGATTCGTAAAGCGCCCGCATGATGTTCCGACCGATCCGACCAAATCCGTTAATTGCTACTCTAATTGACATTCACTATTCACCTGTGCGAATTGAAGTGGGTTGAAGTTGACTTAATGAGGAGCTAACCGAGCAGATCGCGCGCTGCGCGCTCGACACCATCGACAGTTAGTCCGAAGTATTCGTAAAGCGCTTTTCCAGGGGCAGATTCACCAAACTGATCGACCCCCATAACGACACCCTGCGTACCTGCATATTTGGCCCAAAGTGCCGTAACTCCTGCTTCTACGACCACCCTTTTTGTGATCTGAGGTGGAATTACAGTATCGCGGTAGTCCTGTGACTGTGCTTCGAAAACGTCAACGCTCGGCATTGATACGACTCGTACTTTGACACCGGTTTCAGTGAGGCGGCGGGCCGCACCAGTTGCGAGCTCCACCTCTGTTCCTGTCGCGATTATGATTATGTCGGGTTCGCCATCACTATCCAGCAGAACATAGCCACCTTTTGATATGTGTTCGATTTGAGTTTCAGTACGATTATTCTGAGCAACACCCTGCCTGGAGAACAATAGACAGGTTGGACCGCAGGTTCTTTCTATTGCCACCTTCCATGCAACCAACGATTCCTGGGTATCACATGGCCGCCAGAGGGACATGTTCGGAATCAATCGCAACGTTGCTGCCTGTTCAACTGCCTGATGAGTCGGTCCATCTTCTCCAAGTCCGATGGAATCATGGGTATAGACAAAAATTGATTGGATGCCCATCAAAGCCGACATTCGAACGGCATTTCTGGCATATTCGGAGAACATCAGAAATGTTGCACCATAGGGAATGAATCCACCATGCAACGCGAGTCCATTGACGATGGCACTCATTCCGAATTCCCGGACTCCAAAGTAGATGTAACTTCCATCTGAGGTTTCCTCATCAAGAGGTTTTGAACCATCCCAGAGTGTCAGATTTGATCCTGTGAGATCCGCGGAACCTCCAATCAGTTCCGGCAAAATCGGACCGTAGGCATCAAGCGCAACTTTGGAAGACTGGCGCGTTGCTAAGGGCTTTTCGTGGGCAGTTGAAATTTGTTCGCTGGTGAATTCACGCCAGTTTTCTGGCAACCGACTGTCTATCCGTCGGCTGAGTTCAGCTGCTAAATCTGGATATTCATTTGCGTACTCAATAAACTTTTCGTTCCACTGCTTCTCCTGTTCAGAACCACGAACACGGCAGTCAAATTCAGCCCGGATGGAGTCTGGTATGTGGAATGCGGGATGATGCCAGCCAATTTGGTCGCGAGTCAGTGCCACCTCCTCCTCACCCAAAGGCGCTCCATGGGCTCCGGCTGTACCCTCCTTGTTCGGCGCACCCCAGCCAATAATCGTCTTGCAGCAGATCAGACTGGGACGGCCAGTCTCTGATTGAGCAGTCTGAATTGCTGCTTCAATCTCCTCAGCATTGTGTCCGTCCACATTCTCGACTACATGCCAGCCATAGGCCTGAAAGCGCCGCGGTGTGTCCTCAGTGAACCAGCCGGAAACTTCCCCATCAATTGAAACATTGTTGTCATCGTAAAACGCAATCAGTTTATTCAGTCGATGCGTTCCGGAAAACGAAGCCGCTTCGTGGGAGATGCCCTCCATGAGACATCCATCGCCTAGAAATACATACGTGTAATGATCGATGATCTTGTGGCCTGGTCGATTAAATCGGGCTGCCAACACTTTTTCTGCCAAAGCCAAACCAACTGCATTCGCGAACCCTTGTCCTAACGGCCCGGTAGTCGTTTCAACGCCAGGTGTGAGTCCAAATTCCGGATGTCCGGCAGTTTTTGAGTGCAACTGACGGAAATTCTTGATCTCTTCTAACGGCAGTTCATAACCGGTCAGATGTAAAAGAGAGTAGATCAGCATCGAACCATGACCGTTCGACAGGACAAATCGGTCCCGATCGAACCAGTTTGGATTTTGTGGATTGTGTTTGAGATAATCGAGCCACAGCGACACCGCAAGATCTGCCATTCCCATTGGCATTCCAGGATGTCCTGATTTGGCTGCCTGAACAGCGTCCATTGAGAGTGCGCGAATCGCATTCGCCATCTCAAGGCGGGTTGGATTATTACTATGTTCTTTGGTTACAGAGGCTGTTGCTGTGTCGTTCAACTGCTTTAGTCCGCGCGTGGAGAATTATGAGTTCAGTAGGGTAATTGATTAAAGGCTGGATGCAATCAGGGCATTACACTTCAATTATACAAATAGGCTTGAAATTCCGATTGCCCCAACCGTCCGCAATTCGTGAATAACCGCGTGGATTTGACAGCACCCTCGTCTCACCAATCTGGTAATCAACCGATTCATGCGTATGTCCATGAATCCAAAGATTTGGTGAATGTTCAATCATCAACATGTCAAGTGAAGATGCATAGGCTGCGCCGCTATCCCGAGAAACCCGTTCGCAGAGCAACGAGCGTTCAGATGGAGCGTGATGAGTGACAACCACCGTTTTTTGCGGCTTTTCTTTGGACTTTGTCAATTCTCGCTCCAGAAATTGTCGCGAAGCATGGTGCATCCGTTCAGTATCATGCGGCTCGAGAGTACGATCACCCAGCTCAATTAGCCGATAATCGTTCATCCATCTACCAGCTTGAATCATGTTCAGTTCTTTGTTCCCGCTGACGCAAAAGTCCGTCCAAAGCGTTGAACAGATAAATTGGACGTCATCAATGCAGATGGATTCGTTTTCGAAAAAGTACACATTTGATCCGAATGCGGCAGCGCGGATCCTGTCCTGTACGTATCCAATTTCACCCCCATAAAATTCGTGATTGCCGCAAATGTAAATGACTGGCACATCGTCAAAATTGCGATGTGCCCATCGAACAGCCCTGTCCCCCACATGAATATCACCTGCCAGAACTACAGCGTCAAAACCGCCTGTGGGTACAGTAAAGTCAGAAAACTCGAGATGAAGGTCTGAATAAACGAGAATTTTCATTGTCAACAAATATTAAAACAGGTGTAGTGTATCGAAAACGCCCATAGATTGGTGCCAAGATAATAATCGGCAATGATGATAAAGGTTAATGTAGTTCAAGACTCTGTTGGTAGATATTCAGCAATTTCGATATGACGTCAAGATATTATTGATGGGCCGACACACAAACCCATTTAGAGAATTAACCAATTCATTAAGTGTTTGGAATATGTACAATTGTGCGTATATCGAGGTAATAGTTAAGAATTAATGCAATTGTTTGAATTATGAGTTTCTACGGATGACAACTTCATGAGCTGGCTCACAAATCAATTCCTCGTCGCTATGCCGTCCATGTCTGACTCCATTTTTGAACGTACCGTCGTTCTGATCTGCATGCATGATGAAGACGGGGCACTTGGAATTGTCGTCAATCGAATTACTGAGTTGCTGCTTGAGGATATTCTAAAGGAACTTGACCTTGATTCCAACGAACACCCTGAAACGAAATTGCCAGTTCATTTTGGCGGTCCCTGCCAAGTGGAGCGCGGCTTGGTGTTGCATGATGCCAGTAAATCCTGGGCATCGACAATACAAGTAGGTAATGATTTAGGACTCACCATGTCAAAGGACGTGCTTGAAGCAATTTCTGAAAACCGTGGCCCAGATTTCTTCCTGCCGGTTCTGGGATTTGCTGGCTGGGAGAGCGAGCAATTGGAAAGTGAGATGCAGAATAATATGTGGTTGTCTGCCCCAGTGGATTCCTCCATTATTTTTGATACTCCAATTCAAGAAAGGTGGCACAAAGCCGCTTCGCTGGTAGGCATCGACATTGACACAATCTCCTCTGTTGCGGGGCATGCCTGATCCTTTGAACAAAGGAACTTCCACTTCTTGAACAGCCAAATGAGGCGGTTGCTAATTTTCCGACTGCCTGCCAATTTTTTCGTATCCGGTCTGGGTTGAGAAGAGTGTACACCGCCATGGGATCACCGAATCCAGACCCCGTAGAATTTGAATCTGAGGGCGTCAATCACATTGATTGCATGGTAGATTCAACACCGGATATCGATAACGCACAGATTGGATAGTTAATTTTGTCTGATAACATCATGGCATTCGATTTTGGTACTCGCCGAATTGGTGTTGCGGTCGGTCATCCAAGTATCGGCCGTGGTCAGGGTATAGGAATTGTGCGGGCTAAAGACGGTCAACCGGATTTTGTAGCGCTGGAAAAACTGGTCAGTGAGTGGCGCCCTGAGGGGTTTGTATTGGGTATGCCGGGTTTGAATTCGGAATCTACCTCCGATTTAAAGAAAAAGATTCTTCAATTCGGAGAAGTACTCACCCAGATGTTCAATATCCCTGTTTCATATGTCGACGAGACCCTCAGCACGGAAGAATCGATTTTCAGAATGCACCAGCCCGGCGAACAAATTGCTAAAGGCAAGAAAACCGATGAACGAAATAAAATTTCTGCCGGAATAATTTTGGAGACTTATTTCTCGCAATTGAACGGTTGAATGAAACACTAGAGTTCGAAACCGCTATCGACCTGAATGAGCGACTTGAAAAACAGATGAGTCACCCACTGCCAGAGCAACTTCCTGTCAATGAAATGCTTTCAGGAATGGCCGACTCCATTAAGCCAATGATTGACGAAGCGCCCCTTTTGGTTGCGATATGCAGCGGCGGCGTTTGGATCGCTGAACAACTGCACCAAAAACTGGGCTTAAGCGAACCTGTGGGATTATTGGATATAACCTTTTATCGCGACGACTTCAGTCGAGTTGGCCTCAATCCGAGTGTTCGCAGTTCTTCTTTACCCGTCGCAATCGATGATCGCCACATTATTTTGATCGACGACATCTTGCATACGGGACGGACCGTCAGAGCTGCACTAAACGAACTTTTTGCCTGGGGTCGTCCTGCTTCCGTTGTACTTGCTGTTCTGCTGGACCGAGGTGATCGGGAACTGCCCTTCCAGGCTGAAATTATTGGCCATAGAATTTCACTCGATAAACATCAGTTTGTCAAAATTTGTCCAAACGGCCGGTTGACGTATGTTAATCGGCATGTGGAGTGTAAATGATGTCTGAAGACATCCAAATAGGAGCTGACGGCCGTCTGAATCACTTTATTTCTCTGGAGGAATTGCCACGAGAACTGATCGAGGAATTACTCACAACTGCGGAATCATTTATCGATTTTGCGACCCGCGACACCAAGAAAGTGCCCCTGCTACGCGGCAAAACCGTCGTCAATCTGTTTTTTGAGCCGAGTACCCGAACCCGAACAACTTTCGAAATAGCTGCCAAGCGACTGTCCGCAGACGTCATCACCATGCAGTCGGATGGGATGTCAACAACAAAGGGGGAGACAATTCTGGATACCGTATCAACTCTGCAAGCCATGCATACGGATACCTTTGTCGTGCGTCACAGCTTTAGCGGTGCGGCCAATCTCATTGCTCGTCACGTACCGCAACACGTTCACATCATCAACGCCGGCGATGGACGATACTCACACCCTACACAGGCGCTGCTTGACATGCTCACAATTCGCCAGCAAAAGCCGAATTTCAACGATCTCACGGTTGTGATTGTGGGCGATGTACTGCATTCCCGTGTTGCTCGCTCTGAAATCAGCGCACTTAAGAAACTGGGAGCTGGAGAAATTCGAATCGTTTCGCCACGAACGCTGATTCCTACTGGGCTCGAAGCACTGGGAGTGAGGATCTTTACCGATTTGGATGAGGGACTTAAGGACGCAGATGTTATTGTCATGCTGCGATTACAGCTAGAAAGAATGGAAGGGCAATTGATTCCAAGTGAACGTGAATACTATCGTTGCTATGGCCTCACTGAAGAGCGGCTTAAAAATGCCAAACCGGATGTCATGGTTATGCATCCCGGCCCCATCAACCGAGGACTGGAAATAGCTTCTTCAGTCGCTGACGGCAGCCATTCGGTGATCCTATCCCAAGTATCAAATGGTGTCGCAGTTCGAATGGCGGTCATGTCAAAAATAATGGGCGGAATTCGGCAGTCTGGGTAGAAGAAACACGATGGTTAGTGTCATTCGAAACGGCCGGATCATAGATCCTGCAAACAGTCGGGATGAAATTGCTGATCTATATTTTGATCAGGAACAGATTCTAAATTCCGAAGCAGCTGCAAAATTATCCATTGACCGCACAATAGATGCCTCGGGTTTGATTGTGTGTCCCGGACTGATTGACCTCAATGCGAAAATCGGTGAGTTAAATTCCAAAGGACACCTAACGATATTCAGCGAACATCGGGCAGCGCTGAACGGTGGGATTACAACCGTATGCATTCAGCCCAATACCGTTCCAGTCATTGATGAACCATCAATGGCACACATGATTCGAGAGAGCGTAAAACAACAGGAGAGTATCCGAATCGTACCGTTGGGAGCTCTAACGATGGGCCTTCAGGGCGAGTCGCTGACGAACATGGCTTCGCTTAAAAACGCCGGTTGTGTGGGTGTCAGCAACGCCAGAGTTCCAATTCATAGCACCCTGTTGATGCGTCGAGCCATGCAATATGCCGCAACCTTCGATTTAACGGTATTCATACATTCTCAGGATCCCTGGCTGACCGGTAATGGCTGTGTACACGAAGGAGAGATGAGTACGCGTCTTGGACTGTCGGCCATTCCCGAAGCTGCGGAAACTGTTGCGGTTGCCCGCGACTTGGCCTTGGTTTCAACAACAGGTGTGCGGGCACATTTCAATCAGTTGTCCTGCGCGAGATCCGTTGATATGATCGCTGAATCAAAGGCTAGAGGACTGAACATCAGTGCGGATGTTGCCATCCACAACCTGCACCTGACAGAATTTGATATTCAGGGGTTCAATACCCTGTGTCACGTTATGCCTCCACTACGACAGGAGTCTGACATGATTGGGCTGCGGGAAGGTGTGAATAACGGTACCATTCAGGTAATCTGCTCTGATCATCAGCCCTGTAGCAAAGACGACAAACTCGCTCCATTCATACAAACTGTTCCAGGTATATCTGGATTTGAAACACTACTCCCACTAACTTTGAAATTGGTTGACGACGCTGGGCTTTCACTGCAGCAGGCAATTGCATGTCTAACCTGCAATCCTGCAAGAACTTTAAGTTTGAATCTGGGTACGCTCTCAGTAGGCGCTCCAGCGGACATCTGTATTTTCGATCCTGAAAAGTCGTGGGAGTTTGATCCCGACGAAATGCTGAGCAATGGCAAGAACAATCCATTCGGCGGCATGCAGATGCGGGGCAAAGTCGCCCATACCATCATCGGCGGAGTCGTCGCGACAGACTCAAACTAACGGTGCGGTAAAGTCGCAGATTCGGTTGCCTGCAAGCCGCCGCAAATTTTCGCTCGAAATGGGAAACAGCGAATTGGCAGTTCCGGCGGCTGCCCAAACTGTTTCATGATCGAATAAATCGCGGTCAAATACTGTTTCAATGGGATTGGCTAGTCCAACAGGTGCCACACCACCAATCGCAAAACCGGTCATTTCTCGAACAAAATCAGCATCAGCCTTGCCAACTTTCTCACCAATGATGTCGGAAAGCAGACTGAGCACGACCCGATTGCTTCCACTGGTAATCGCGAGAACAGGACGTTTCGATTTGGTAGAGAAAATGAGTGATTTAGCGATTTGAGATTCCGAACAGCCGAGTGTCTCGGCGGCCGCCTGGGAGGTCCGTGTTTCGTGATTAAGAATTTGTAGCTCGCATTCGATATTCATTGCGCTCAAGGCATCAATGACCCGTTGGTTTGCCGGTTTGAGCTGCATCGAATGAAATTCTGAGTTGTTCGACTTGAAAACTGACGATTCTATTTCTAGATTTGTTTGATAATCTTCTCAAGAAAATCGCGCTCATTATGTATCACAGCCATGATTGATCTCGCAGAAAACTATCGAAATGTAAACGATAGAATTCGAGCTGCTGAAGTAGACGCTGGTCGTGAACCTGGCTCGGTTCAGCTCGTTGCAGTCGGAAAAATTCATCCCGCGTCATTGATTCGCGGACTTGCAGCGTGTGGACAGCGGGCTTTTGCAGAAAACTTTGTTCAGGAGGCAATTGGCAAGCAGCAGGAACTGGAAGACCTGCAGATTGAATGGCATTTCATCGGTAGCATCCAAAGTAACAAGACCCGACAGATTGCTTCAAACTTTTCCTGGGTGCACAGTGTCGATCGCTTCAAGATTGCTGTCCGGCTCAATGAACAGCGGCCGACAGATTTTTCACCGCTCAATATCTGTTTGCAACTTAATTTGCAGGAAGAGGAAACCAAATCTGGACTGAGTGCGAAGTCAGCCCTTGAACTTCTAGACCAAGTCCGTAATTTTGAACGCATTCGAGTGAGAGGTTTCATGATCGTACCGAAACCCGTCTCCGACCCGCTTGAACAGCGGGCAATTTTCGCTGAAGTTAAACATTTGCTTGAACAGGCAAATGGCCTGGGACATACTCTAGACACGCTATCGATGGGTATGACCGACGATCTTGAGCAGGCAGTAGCTGAAGGCGCAACTCATGTCCGCATTGGTACAGCATTATTTGGTCCCCGTCCGCTGAAATAGCCGATGGAACCTGCGGACTTTCTGTTTGCTGACCTTAAACCGATAAAGGGCTACGACTCTAAGGACTATTCATTTCAGTCACATCAGCGAAGAACGATGGACTTATTCCTAGCTTGTCAATCAGGAAAAGCCTTCCCGACTTCAAAATGTTGACCGAGCGGTCATTTCGGGACCGGACTATGAAACCAGACTCAACCATTTTTGCGGCAATCGTCGCACCGACCGCGCCTGCAACATGTGGAAGTCTCTCCGTCCAATCTAAGCAACGAGGACAAAGTTGGCGCCTGCTTTTTCGAATCTCGTCTAAATCAACACCGATTGTCCGGTAAATTGGGTGTTCTGTCTCTGGAAGATGGAAACTGTCCTGATACAGAATTAAAGCCTCGAGTTGGACGAGAATTCGAGAGATTTCCACGCCTAGCTCCCCTGCCAGATGATCGTAGCAGAATCGAGCTTTTTTCAATTCAGGCTTCACATTCCGTCTGAAATCTCGAGTGTCCTCCACGGGTATACTGGATGCGATTTGTTCGATAGTGGATGCAACCGAATCACCGTTAATTTCATAGTAATGGAATCGCCCGCACTTCCGTCTGTATAGCAATTTTGCATTCACCAGTTCATTGAGGTGACTGGTTGCGGTCTGGTTAGTCACCCCGGCATGCCAAGCCAATTCGCTAGCTGACAGAGCTATGCCACCCATCAATGCCTGAAGCATTGCTACGCGGCTCTCGTGACCAATGACCCGTCCAAATTCAGCAATACCCATTTCTTACCTTTCCTGCTTAAATCACTGTAGGGCAGTAACACCGAATATATAAAAAAATTCGACTCCAATTCTTCCATCAAATCACTGTCCGCTTTTGATACTTTTTCTCATTTTGAAAAGTTCATCGAGACATTCCTATCAGTTTTTCACTTTCATGACTGGATTATCAGGCACTTTCTTCCGCTTGCCAGAGCTTGTAATGTAGATCACCGCGGCAATAACAATCACTGACCCACCTAGCAATACAGAAACTTCCATCCGTTCCCTGAACAACAACCAGGCCCAGATTGGCGCCAGTGGAATTTCGGTCAGTCCGACAAGGGCAGCAACCAGTGCGGATACACGTTTTACGCCAATCATGTACGCTCCGAAGCCCACACCTACGTTCACGATACCGTAAACAATCAACCAGAAGTAGTCAGCAGGACTGGTGTTTCCAAATGTCGCAGAGGGAAGTGTCACCAAAGCGCCCAAAAAGGCGGAAAGATACGTAACCTTTGTACTGTCAGCATCTGGAAAGAATTTTGCAGCGACAGTCAGAGAGGCCATGAAAATCGTCATCCCGAACGCCAGTCCGATACCTAGGTAATCCGACTGCAAACTAATACCGGATGTCATCACGACTACCCCAGCGGCTGATAATCCGCAGCAACCGAGGGACACGGCATCCGCGCGCACTTTCAACAAAATCAAGGAGAGGATAAATGTCAAGAGCGGCATTGTGCCATAGACAAATGCCACGTTCGCAATGGTTGTGTGAAAAAATGCGGAAATGAAGCAAATCATTCCTGCAGTGGAGAGTGTTGCAATTACCGCCTCCCCTAAGGTGAAACGAAACGCTGTGCGGAAATCGGTGGTATGGTGCATAGCCATTGCGCTTCCGAACACACAGAGTCCGCCAAACAACGACCGCCAGAACAGCGTCGTTGGAATATCAGTAGTAACAACGCGGGTAAACAGCCCTGCTGTACTCCATGAAACCGCGGCCACAAGTACGAGCAGCACACCCAATTCATCAGTTTTCCGCATTAGTATGAGTTCATGTTTGTTGCGAAAGAAGACTCAAAGGAGTGGAGTGTCATTTCAAGAACGCAATATCGTACGAAGTATGTGATAGTAGCATCACCTAGAACTATTTTCCGCCAAGGATTTTAACTTCCCCGATACTTCGATCAATCGAAATCGATTCGATGATCATCGAAATATTTCTAATTCTTGTCCCTTTCGTCCTTGACCGGACCATCCGGCATTTTCTACCGCTTTCCAGAGCTTACGATGTGAATCACCACAGTGGCAAGAATCACTCATCCACCGAGCGGTCAAGAAAGGTTCATCCGCTTCTCGTTAAGCGGGAAGGATTTGCCGATGTTAGATTCGCTTGAACAGGCAAACAGTCTTGGTCACTACTCAGAGACGCTGATTCTGGGTATGACCGAGGAAATTGAACAAGCTGGTACTGAAGGTTCTGCTTATGTGCAAATTGGAACGTCACTACTTGAATTCAATTCATTAAAAATCGAATAGTTAATACTGTAGTTGTTCCCAGCAGATTAGATTTCACTGAGTAAATTTGTCACGCCGCAGATTTGAAGTTCTCAAAGCGTACTGCAAGCCGATCTCGATCTGGACAATCTTCAGGTCGTTTTGGCAATTGAATGGATTTTCCGTGAAACTCCTTCAACAGTTCCAACATCGGACCGTCTTGCTGAACCAACAGTCGCTCGGACAAGTGCAGTTTGTAGTCAGGATCTACCCCCAACAAGTTGGCATCAAATGCAGCATGATGAATTTTTGAAAGAGGTAAACCGTTTGGAACGATAGGCTGTCCAAATTTGATATCTTTGTCGGGGACAATGTGTGCAGCGTCAATAAGACGTGGTTCGCGAAGTCTGGATATAGCACAACGTCCGCCATAAGCGTTGATAACCGCTTCACGAAATGTCGACTGATGCAGTCTTTGTTTCACGATTCTTAAAGCGTAACGACGCTCACTATGATTTTCAGGTGGCGTTAGTTGATTATGAACGAGGTCCCCAAATACCAGCCGAACTTTAAGGTGATGTTGGTCCCAATCCTGAATGAATGTTGGCATTATCGCTTGATAGCGACGCGGCGCGATTCCCAAAAAATAGATGATAGGAATTTGCAGTTCACACGCGTTTCGTAACCACTGATTTCGAGCATCATGTGGATTTTTACCCATGAAATCGTAATCTATTGCATCACTTTCTTCAAATATGCTTTGGTGCGCGGTGAGTTGATCTTCATACCAAACTTTACCACCAGGCTCGGGAATAACCGTTTTGACCGACAGTAAATAATCCATTTGTGTAGGCTTCCAAATTCCCTGTCCAGCCTTAGAGTGTAGCTGGATGATTTCACCTTCATGTTCAAATCCGAGATCTAATTCCTGTTTTGTGAGGTGTCCGTGAATTTCGGTTAGTTCCCTGACGCGCGCAAACGCCTTCAACCGCATCTGGATATCCTTTTCAGATGCGAGACTCGGTGTAATTCTTGCGATTGGATTCATTGAAGGCAAACAGATGCTGTACAGTCAAGTTTAAATTGCTGGAATTGGTGGTCAGGTAGTCATTCTATGGCGATAGTCTTAATTCTACTTCGGCCAATTCAAATGGATTTCTGTTTGTCAATCGTCTTTTCTCAGATTCAGATAATGAGTACGATTGATTACACGTATAGCCAACAGTTTTAGTCTCTCAAAAACCTAGCAACAAAAGCCGCATCATATTAGTATGGTTTTCGTCACTCGCCAAATCCAGCGGTGTCAGGTTTCTATCTGTAGTAGCAGTGAGATCCGCTCCTCTTGCAATCAGCGCTCTAGCCGCCTCCCTTGAATTTGTCCACGCTGCTACGTGAAGCGGGGTCCAATTGCGCCGAGTCAGTGACTCAATGTTCGCACCGTTTTCAAGCAGCAGAATCAGTGAGTCAGCCGAGTTTCGATAAGCTGACATATGCAATGGCGAAAAGCCGTCAAAGTCGTTTAGATTGATGTCGGCATTATGGACAATTAGAGTTTGCGCAACCTCAATCGCCTTGCCAGAAATAGCATAGAACAGTGGTGTCTCATTCATTATGGTTGTCTGATTGACACGGGCGCCTAGGTCAATGAGCACTTGTGCCGCTTCTTGTGAGTTCATTAAGGCCGCAATGTGCAGCGGAGAAGCGCCTACTCTGCCAACTGCTTGAATATGCTGGGTGATGTATACAGCTGAATTCACCTGCGCTAGATTTTGACGCAACGCATAGCTGAACTGTCTCTGATCCGCTTTCATGCTTATATTGACGGACATGCCTGCCTGAACCAGCCTCTTGACAGTTTCCGGCAAATTTAAAGCCGCCGCCCAGTGCAGATCGGTCCAACCATTTTCATCTTCGGCGATAGTCGATGGCGTTCGTCCCAACAAGTTTTCAAATTTATTAATTTCCTGACTCGAATGCGCACTAATCTCCAAGTTTTCTCCCGTAATAATTGAAAGGATGGTCATCAAGGTTTGAGCCGCCGCGTCTGTATCCTCGACTTCGACGGTACTTGGCTGCTCCGTTCTCACCGTGGATTCCGTTGATCGATTTCCAGTTGATCCGTAATCAGAATTATTGTCAGCAGCTTCGGTTTCTTGACTGTTGTCACCAAAGATAAAACTTGGTAATTCTCCTGATTCGTCCTGCTGAGTGGACGGTTGGCTGGTGACCGGTGTGGACACCGCTGACAGACCTGCTACCTCTCTTATCGCAAGAATTGAATCTGTGGTTAAAACATCAGTAATTGGCAGGTTGTTGTCCCTTAGGAAAGACTGGTATGCACGAGCAGAATTCGGCCCCCAAACTCCATCTGCTGGACCAGGGTTGTAACCCAACAATGCCAATAGTGTCTGTGCTTCCCGAATCGTGTCACCCGAGATTTGCTGAGGCGCTTGTGAAGATGTCTGGCCGTCATCAGAAGCGATTTCCGTCGGACGTCCAGCAGTTTCCCTTAACGCAAACAATGATGCTTGTGTTAGGACATCAGATTCAGGCAGATTCTGATCGACAAGAAAAGATCGATACGCAACTCCGGTTTTCTGCCCCCAGAGTCCATCAACCGGGCCGGGCTGATAACCCAATTCTGCCAGCAGTGACTGTGCCTCCCGAATCGCTGAGCGAGAAGTCAGTTCGATCTCAGTTGATTCAACAGTCGAATCTTCTGGTGGTTTCTCGGATGTGGGCTGACTGCCAACATCTGTCTGTGCCTGCTGCCATTGACTTGCGAGTTCTTCTGCTCTGGTGCGCTCATCGCCAGTCATTTTCGCCTCTAGAGCATCGCGTTCATCTGCTGCTTCCGCTATTCCGCGGCTCGCTGCGAGGTTGTACCATTTATGCGCCTCTGTCAAGTTTCGCAACACACCCAGTCCGCGTGCATACGCTTTGCCAAGCGCCAGCATGGATCTCCCATCTCCTGATTCCGCTGATTCCATCCATTCGGAAACCGCATCTTGGAAGCGACGCTCGTTCCACGCTTGCACGCCATCTTCGTAATCGCCGTATGCCACTTGCATGATCAGTGCAAATGCAGCAAAAATTGAGGCAAAAATTATTGATAGATATCTTTCGTAGTTCATCTCACAGCCTCAATCCGATTTATTTCGAAGTTGTGTTTCATTCTATCATAGCCACTTATGAATGAAACCTATACCAAAAGCAACAACATACAGGTCAGTCTCCAGCGTAGTAATCTTTAAGTCGAATATTCAATTCCACACTTTCAAGGCTGTACCTATCCTCAATTTAAGCCTCAGGGACTTATCCGTAGCCCAAAGGTCAAATCTGAATTTTCAATTGTCCGCGCGGAATTCCCCACAAACTCTTTCCGAAAGTGCCTATTTCATTGCACCAAATCTTAACGCTGGAACAACTTGACTCTAAAAAAAAACAGCATTCGTACAGAGAATATAATTTGCCGGCAACTTCCCATACAAAATAGAAATCCGTGCCTTCATCGGAACATCAATCCAGTAACTCAACCATCGGTTTTATCGGCGGCGGTAATATGGCTCGCAGCCTGATTGGCGGACTTATTGCCAATGGCTACAGTCGCGACGCCATAATCGTATCTGACCTGTCTGAAGACGCTCGCAAATACGTTGCCGAAATTTTTTCGGTTCGCGTTGAAAAGTCCAATCACGCAGTTGTAGCAGCTTCCTCAACAGTTGTACTTGCCCTTAAACCACAAGTCATGCAAGGCGCCCTCTCAAGCGTTGCAAGTTCTCTCCAGTCATCGAGCCCACTACTGATTTCAATCGCAGCAGGGATTCGACTGGTTGACCTCGACTCCTGGTCGGGCGGAAACCTTAGTATCGTACGTGTGATGCCAAATACTCCGGCATTGATTCAGAAGGGGGTTTCAGCGATGTATGCCAACCCAGAAGTTTCTGAAGAGGAAAAAACAGTGGTTCAAAACATCATGTCAGCAGTCGGAAAAACTGTCTGGCTGCCTGATGAGCGTTTGTTGGATTCCGTTACAGCAGTTTCCGGGAGTGGTCCGGCATATTTCTTTTACCTGATTGAATGCATTGAAGAGGCTGCGATTGAACTTGGTCTCGAACCTGAAACTGCGCATTTGCTGGCCACTGAAACTGCGGTTGGGGCTGCACTTCTATCAGTTGCCAGTAGCGAAAGTCCGGCAATATTGCGACAGCGTGTAACCTCACCAGGCGGAACAACGGCGGCAGCACTCAATGTGCTCAACGAAGCCGAAGTTAAACAAAGTATTATTTCAGCGATTCAAGCTGCAGAAAAAAGATCAATTGAAATGTCTCAACCCGCGAGCCCTGACTAACAGGTATGGACATCCCCATTTCTTTAGAGCTGTTGCGTACGCTGGTTGAAATCTACGCTGTCATAACAGTATTGCGCGCCTTGCTGCAATATACGGATGCTGATTTTCACAACCCGGTTTCGCAAATCATTGATCGCCTGACTAGAGTACCGATTCGTATTCTTCGGATATTCGTACCCCGCATTTCAGGCGCTGATATTGGATCACCCTTTGTCCTGGCATTCATTATTACAGCAGTCGAACGTTTTCTTTTTGTTTCTCTCCAAGGTGTCAGCGGAAACATCTTTGCACTCCTTATTCTGACTCCAGCCAGACTGCTTGATTACGCCATAACCATATTTATTGCCGCTATTCTGATTCGTGTTGTAATGAGTTGGGTTGCTCGACGCATTACACCCCTCACCCGCCTGATATTAACATTTACCGAACCGATCATGCGACCGGCTCGACGTATCATTCCGACTTTGGGCGGACTCGATTTTTCTCCAATTCTGGTCCTGATTTTTTTGAATCTTGTGGATTCTTTTGGCGTCAGATTTCTAGAAACACTTGGTTATCAGATGCTCGGTTAACTGGTATTAGTGTGACAAGGTTGGGCAAAGAAACTCATCCAACATCAGGGAAGGTATCTAGACATCGGTTCAAATTCAACGACGTATAACTGGAAAGAAGCGACCAAAGGGCTTTTTCACCCGCGTGCAATCTGCATGCTGTTTCTGGGATTTTCAGCTGGTCTTCCATTATTGCTGGTTTTCGGAACCCTGTCCGTGTGGCTTCGTGAAGCAGGTATTGAAAGGGCGACAATCACCTTTCTTAGCTGGGCTGCGTTAGGTTACTCATTCAAATTTGTCTGGGCACCAATTGTGGACAGGATGCCACTTCCCTATCTAACCCGTAAATTGGGTCGTCGTCGTGCCTGGCTGCTGGTTTCCCAGTTTGCCATCATCATCAGCATATTTTGGACATCATTTTTCGACCCGAAGACTGATTTGCTAATAATGACAGTCATCGGTGCGGTCTGCATCGGTTTTTCGTCTGCAACACAGGACATCGTAATCGATGCCTATCGCATCGAATCCGCGCCGCCGGACCTACAAACGATGCTGTCCGGCATGTATATTGCCGGATACCGGGTCGCACTGATTGTTTCTGGTGCCGGAGCGCTTTGGATGGCTGACATCATTGGCGGTGGTGAGTACAGTTTCAGGGCCTGGTCTTCCGTTTACCAGATGATGGCCGGCTTTATGCTGGTGGGTATCGTCACAACCTTGCTGAATCCTGAACCTAAGCACAGTCTTATTGAAAACACTGCGTTTAAGGGGGCTCGAGATTACCTTCGATTTTTGCTGGTTTTTGTTTTGGCTATCGGCGCTTTTGTACTGGGATTCTATCTGACTGGCGATTTCGTTAAGTCTGCAAAAACTGTCATCGTTGAAGAATGGGGATTTAATTCTGCGCCGACACGACTACTTCTCGAAACCTGTCGAATGGCGATTTCGGTATCGCTGGCAGGTGTCGTTGCATGGTTGCTAATCAGAGCCCGTGTAGTTGAGATGCAACACATTCACGAATCCTACCTCAACCCGATTTCCGATTTTTTTGTCCGATACGGTCGTCTGGCACTCATCATTCTGCTGTTGGTCGGTACCTATCGAATTTCTGATATTGTGCTTGGAGTTATTGCAAATGTGTTTTACATCGACATTGGGTTCACTAAAACTCAAATCGCACAATACTCAAAACTGTATGGACTGATCGCTTCGATAGCAGGCGGTTTGATTGGCGGAGTACTTTCGCTTCGATTTGGTGTACTTCGCACACTGTTGCTTGGTGCGGTTCTCTCAGCAGGGTCCAATCTGCTGTTTATGGCGTTGGCGGTGAATCCTACCACAAACATGCTTTTATTTGTGATCGTCATCGACAGTGTCAGCGCTGGTTTGGCGTCAGCTGCATTCGTCGCTTATCTCTCAAGTCTGACCAACATTCGCTTCACTGCAATGCAGTATGCGATTTTCACCTCGATCATGCTACTGTTACCAAAAGTTGTGGCCGGCTACTCAGGCTCTATAGTCGATGGTGTGGGATATCACACTTTCTTCATTATCACAGCGCTCATCGGTATCCCTGTTATCGGCATTATCCTCTGGGTACAGAAACTGGTAGCAACGCAAGCGGTTGACCAACCCGTTGAGGGTGCGACTTAAGTTCACTTCTGCGCTAAATTAATCGGAACGCTGTAACTGCCGATGACCGGTGCGTGGTCGGAAAATTTGATTTCGCGGTAGACGGAGAAGGAATCGATCTGCTCTTTGATTCCAGATGAGACGATCTGGTAGTCCAGCCTCCAACCGACATTTTTCTCATATGCTCCACCGCGATTGGACCACCATGTGTATTGTCCAGGACGGGTGTCAACAATGCGAAAAGCGTCAATGTAGCCTGCTGTACCAAACAGCCAATCCATCCATTCTCGCTCTTGTGGTAGAAAACCTGAATTCTTCAGATTGCCTTTCCAATTTCGGATGTCAGCAGGGCGATGAGCGATATTGATGTCACCGCAAATTATGAAATTACGAGGCTCGCGCTGAAAACCCACTAACACGGTTTTGAGTCTGTCAAGTATGACTTCCTTGAACTCCTGTCGTACATCTGAACTGGTTCCCGATGGCAGGTAGATTGAAATTATCGTCAACGAATCAAAGTCGACCCTTACGCAACGTCCTTCTGAATCAAAGTCATCCCAACCTAGTCCGTAGCTGACTTCAACCGGTGAGTGTTTAGAATAAATGGCGGTACCGCTATAGCCCTTCTTTTCAGCGCAATGAAAGTACCCGCTATAGTCTCCGGGATTAATCATGTCGGAAGTGAGTTGGTCTTGTTGTGCCTTAAGTTCCTGAATGCAGACAAAATCTGCATCCAAAGCAAGCATCCATTCATAAAATCCCTTACGTGCAGCAGAACGAATTCCGTTGGCGTTGAAGCTTACGACTTTCATGATTTCAAATTGACTGCGTTAATCTTCATTTCGGTGTAATTGGGCATAGGGCACGGGTGTATGAAACCGTCTGAATGTTTCGATGATTTTAGTCAATTGCTACTCAAATGGCGAAACCCTTTGCCAGGTCGCGATTTGCCTTGGGCTTTTGAGTCCGACCCCTACAAGGTTTGGATTTCCGAGATCATGCTGCAACAGACTCAGGCGGCGACAGTAGTCCCCTACTACTTGAGATTCATCAGAAATTTCCCAGACATACCTAGTCTGACAAACGCCTCAATTGATGAAGTGCTAAATCTCTGGACCGGGCTTGGGTACTATTCCCGGGCTCGTAACCTGCATCTCGCCGCTCAACTGATCGCTGATCAACACAATGGACAATTTCCTGCTAACTTTGACGAGATCTTGGCACTGCCAGGAATCGGCCGTTCAACGGCGGGTGCTATCTGTGCGCTGGCTTACGGGCATAAAGCCCCGATCCTAGATGGCAACGCAAAGCGGGTTTACGCCCGTAGTTTTTGCGTTGACGATGAGAAAGATTCGCAACGAATTCGAAAACTCTGGAAAATTGCCGATGCGTGTACTCCAGCGGAGGACTGCCAGAAATATACGCAGCACATTATGGACCTCGGCGCCACCGTCTGTACGCCACGCAACCCCAAGTGTGAAGTTTGTCCGGTTCGTTTGCTCTGTTGCGCCAAAAGCGACAATCTGATCGAAAAATTTCCGCTTAGAAAACAACGCATAATTCGAAAAACCAAAGCAGTAACCTTGGTTGTTGCCTTGGACCAATATAACCGACTGCTGTTAGAACGACGACCGCCATCTGGAATTTGGGGTGGTTTGTGGAGTTTTCCAGAATTCCCCGGCCATATCGATGACGTACGGAATTGGTTCCGCCAAAATTACGCCATAAACATTTCGATAGTTCAAACGTGGGAACTTTTACATCATGATTTCACGCACTTCCGCTTGAATATTACCCCACTAATTGTTCAAATTACAGATTCTGAATTACATCAATTCCATCGAGTAGATATTGATCTAGTTTCTCTGGACGAACCGCTAAACCGGGGTATACCTGCACCTGTTTTGGAACTCATTTCAAGAATCAAGTCAACTCAGTTCAAAACTCAATCCTGAGTTAGTACCGAAAATGTAAAATTGTTCCTAGTTCCAACTTTTGTTTCTGTTTACCATGCCAAGTACTGTCAAATGTGTCTTGCTGAAGAAAGAACTCCCTGCTTTGGCGATGCAACCATTACCGGGGCCGCTCGGTACCAAAATCTATCAGAACGTATCTGCAGAGGCCTGGCAACAATGGCTCAGTCACCAAACCATGCTGATCAACGAGAAGCGACTCAGTATGGGAAAGGCTGAAGATCGAAAATACCTGAGCGAGCAGGTTGAAAAGTTCTTTTTTGGCGGTGACGTGGATATGCCGGCAGGCTATACACCGCCTGAAGAATGAGGAACTGAATTAAGATTCGTTCAGCTCATAGAACGAATTAATTATTGAAAAATAATCGTTCAACACCTCCAAATCTACTGAACGATTTTCTATAATTTTGCTTTCTGTCTGACGGTGCCACTACGACTTTTTATCAATTTCTCAGACGTTTTTGGATAAGGTCTGCTTTTCAATGCACTCGAATAGTGGCAATCATTCAATTCAGGCCAGGTAGCTCAGTCGGTAGAGCAGGGGACTGAAAATCCCCGTGTCGGCAGTTCGATTCTGCCCCTGGCCACCTTCTATTTCACAATTAAAATTGTGGATTCTATATTCAATCCCTATACCATTCGGTATTACTTCAGTACACAAATACTAGTGTTGACCCTTGACCTCTATCCCGAAATTGCCCTCGTTAACCTATATATAGATCATTCGAAATCGCAGTTAATCGACTGCGATTAAGGTGATTCACACCAAGCATGATGCCCAAATTTGGATGAGATGCACTTAGGACGAGATGGTGTGCAGGCTGTATATTACCCTAGGCCAGTTCGGACAATTTTGCGCCAAGACAAGCACTAGATGAATAAATCCAATCCAGCATCAGCCAAGTACGAAGACAGGTAACAAAAGCCTTTTAGGAAGATTACCCTATGTCTGCCTGATTCGAATCCGTTCGCGAGTGACCACATTAATTACACGATCTCGAATCGCACCGCTCTCGTTTTCAATCACGTCCAGTATGACTTTAGCCTCCTCGGTCGGATTCAATCCTGCCAATCGAATAACACACGGATGTGGAAGGTGCTGCACAAAGACTAACTTGCCAAAGTCCTTGTCCTTCGTGACAATTATACGGTCCTGTTCGCGTGCTAGTGCAAGCAGGTCTTCATCTGCTGCATCCGCGTATCCATCGGAAGCTGAAAGAACGTCATGACCAGCATCGGCTAACGTTTTACAAAGTGTCCTTGAAGCAGCACAGACATCAAGAAGAAACCTCACGAAGTTGCCTGGACTGAAATACGCTCTTGTATTTCCTCGCCAGCCAGAGAACGGTGGGCATAGAGGAAGCATGCCTGGATATCTTCCGGTTCAAGGATGGGATACTCGCTGAGTATGGTTTCGACGCTATCTCCCGAGGCCAACATTTCCAATACGTGCTCGACCACGAAACGCATGCCACGAATTACTGGCTTGCCGCCAAAGATGTCGGCACGGACAGTGATTCGATCAAGCAGTTCAGCCTCTCGATTCATGTGTCTTCTCCTTCGATTCGTTTTATGTCTCAATGATTCAATGTGACGACACCGACTGGCATACTGGGTATGTTAGGTCGCTGGAACAGTATCTACGTTATATTTATGTCTAATTATCACCGCCGATAAACATCCTCTAGTTGCTGGAATGGAACACATTGATTTTGTTCTATGGTTTGGATTTTTAGGATTCGACAGGTGCCCATTGACAATTTTCCGCCTCTGCCTCTATCGACTTCAAGGTGTGAACATTTATTGAATACACCGGTTCCTTTCGTGTCGAAGGGAATCGCTGCTAAGGTATTGCAAGCTCAATATGTAAAATAGGGGAATCATGAGTTCATCTTCACTCGAATCCCATCGTATTGCGGTCATCGGGGCTGGTTCCTGGGGTACCGCACTGGGAGCCTGGCTCGCCAATAACGGTCACACGGTTCGAATTTGGGATGTCGACCAAAAGATCATCGAAGACATCAATCATCATCACCAAAATTCACAATACTTTAAAGATATTGAACTGCCCAATGGCCTTCAGGGTTGCAATACTCTGGAATCAGCTATTGAATCGTGCAGCGCTGTGGTCGTAGCCGTACCCAGTCGGGTATTCCACTTGGCGGTTAATTCAGTCTCAGATCATCTGCACTTGATGGATTCGGGCACTAAACCAATCGTCATCTGGGGAACCAAGGGATTCGATTCTGAAACTGGCGATCTGTTAAGTGAAGTCACAGCTCGCATACTTAAGGATCGTGCCACAACGGCAACAATCGCCGGGCCAAGTTTTGCCTATGAAGTCATAAGAGGCATGCCAACCGGTTTTCATCTCGCATCCACAAATGCTGAAGACATTGAATCGGTCGCCAATATGTTTCGAAACAAAACATCGCTGGTGTACACCACGGACGATATTGTCGGGGTTCAGGTTGGTGGTGCAACAAAAAACGTGATTGCAATAGCCGCAGGAATCGCGGATGGACTTGGGTTCGGAACAAATACCAGGGCGCTGTTGATCACGCGAGGCTTTGCTGAAATGAACCGACTCAACGTCGCTTTAGGTGGCAGAACCGAAACGCTGATGGGTCTATCCGGGATGGGAGATTTACTGTTAACATGTAGTGGAGACCTTTCCCGAAATCGAAGACTGGGTCTTGGACTTGGAAGCGGCAAGCAACTTGATTCAATCCTGGAAGAAATCGGCCAGGAAGTGGAAGGATTGCAGTCAGCCCGAGAAACCTACCACGTTGGTAAAAAACTCGACGTTTTCATGCCAATGACCGAACGGGTATACAGGATCTTGTATGAACAGTTGCCGCCCATGCAGGCAGCTATGGAACTATTGGCAATCGGACCCAGCATTCCTGATCGAAACCGATAATCAAACCGAACGCTTTACACCGACATGGTGCAGTGTACGTTCCGGCTATCCCAAAATAATCTTGCTTAATTTCGCAGCAACGACTTCAGGTCGTTGACTTAACATCGAAACATGTTCAAGGTGTTGGTGGCGAAGTAGTACTTCCCGCACCCCTAGAATCATAGGAAACACATCGAAATGAGTCGGAAAGTCTGGAACACTGCTGTGAATACGCTTCAGTCGTCTGTAGTCAGCGAATGGGTGATTACATCCAAATCAAACCCGGAAATGCACTCATACCAAATCTCTGTCAACATTGTCTGACCAGGACTTTTGGACCACTATGCCGTCGGCATCCCTAGCCTTCAACGACGCTTCAATTTTCCACACGTCCTGCAGTGCACTAACAGTAATGACAGTTTCTACATCTGCACTCCACTCATCCCTGGCATAGTGTTTGGTCCATGTACAAGTGCCAACTGCAGAGTTCGGATCATCAGGATGAATCATATAGGTCTCACGGCCGGTCTCACGATATTCGATGCCTGTATTCAGATGGCGTCCTAGCCCTGAGTCGTTGTAAATCTCGTAAGTCTCATGCCCTGAGATGCAATCAATGGAGCGTTGTCGTTCGTATCCTCCAGATGCTAAAGTTTCGACCGATAGAGGTTCTGCGCCTTCTGGTTCCTGAAAGCAGCTTTGAGCGTTTACTCCTCGGGAAAGCGGTAGATCAAGCGCTATATTTGTCAACTTCAATCTGGCTTTCGACTGAGATGGCCAAATGACTGGCCAGTAGGCATTGGACAACGCCAGTCGTAGCCTATTCCCTTTACCGATGCGTTGACCACAGGCGTTAAGCTTTATGCGGACCGGAAAACTTCCTTCAGGCAAAGGTTCCGGATGCGCGTGACTGTTTCTATGTGTCAGATTCAATACCCCGTAACTAATACGAGTAGCCTTGCCATCCTCAAGAACTTCGGAAAGTACTGCAACCAGATTGGCCTGAGAAACGTCACTCGAAATCTCGGCTGTCAGGATCGGAAATCCCAAAAGGTCTAATTCTTCGTCAAATGGTTCCGATTCAAAGCAAACCATACCGGCTTCTTCGGACTGATTGATTGGACCATCGGGTACCTGACCGTATCCACACCAGTTGCCGGACGTGTGTCCTGAATTTTCTGGCGCACAAACAGTTACCGGTTCATTCAGCTTCCCTCCCGACAGCTGATTGTCGGAAAACATGGATCGCATTGCAACAGCATCATCGCGCCATGTCGGTACCGTAACCCAATGTCCCGGACGTGTTTCAATTTGTGAATTGGGAGGTGCAGAATGCTGAATCCAGGCGCGAAGCTCCGGTTCGTCCATGATGCCAGTTTCAATGCCCTTGAGATGTTGATCCCACCAGCGCAAACACTCTTGCAGAAAACCAATTCGAGGGCCCGGCATTGCAAAATGCGGATACTTGTGTGCCCAAGGTCCAACCAACCCTTTTTTGGCACAACTCAAATTTTCCAGCATTCGAAAGATCGTGTTGGTATAGCCATCTGCCCAACCGCCAACCAAATATACCGGAACCTCCACATCTTCGTAGCTCTCGCAAATTGAACCATGCGTGTAAAACGCATCTCGACGCTGATGCTTAAACCAGTCGAGCAGCCATAGATTGTTGTTTTCCAGTCGTTCAATCCACATGTCGCGCCAGCGTTCACCCACGATGGCTGGATCTGGAGGAGTATGGGCAATTGCAAAGGCAGTCGCTCCCCAACCAAGTTTTTCCACGAGCACTGCCCCACCCATAAAATGAATGTCATCCGCGTATCGATCATCCGTTGAGCAGAGCGAAATAACAGCACCTAGCGCGTTCGGACGCCGGGCTGCGACTTGAAGCCCGTTAAAACCTCCCCAAGATATTCCAATCATCCCGACTTTACCTGAACACCACGGCTGTTCTGCCAGCCATTCAATCACCACCAGACAATCATCCTGTTCCTGTCGCAAATACTCTCCGAGACATACACCCTCACTGTCACCTGTTCCCCGCATATCGACGCGTACCCCGGCATAGCCATGTCCGGCAAAGTATGGATACGTCAGGTGGTCGCGTTCCACTGTACCATCGCGTTTTCGATATGGAAGATATTCGAGAATTGCTGGAACCGGATTCTCGCCCGAGTCTTCCGGCAACCAGATTCGAGCGGCGAGGCGGGTACCGTCCGGCATTGGAATCCAGGTGTTTTCGATTTCCCGAACCACACGCGGAAATTCAGTGCGAATCGATATCTTGGGCATCATTGGCGACTCCTTTGTGAATGATTCGGTTATGTTTTGATCCAGTTTGGCGGCAGAATAGCTACTATCGTTCAAGTTGAAGGTTGTTTTTCCAGCAGTTTAGCACCTGGTGAAAGTAGGTAGTGACATGCAATACTGTGTACCTCGCTATTCGCAAATGGTTGATCATAAATGGTCAGCGTGGAGTGAGCGCGGATACGGCATTGCGGTTATCCCGGTGTTTTGGCACAACACCGAACCTGTGGATCAAATTGCAGAATAACATGGGAATTACGGCAGGCAGAGATAGATAAAGGCGCAGAGATTGCTGAAAAGGTAACTCCCCTCAAATCAGCAGTATAGGGAAACGTGCAAACCTGTTCCGTATACGTGTGGAATTTAATGATAACGGTGTCCAGACTTGTTGCCCATGAGGCGCTTTCGCTCTGAAATAAAGTGAGAATGAATTTACTCACAACAATCTGAAACTTCAGAATTTCTGTAAGTGCATCGTAATTTGATTTACTCTAAAGGACTTGTAACCGTTGACTTTATGTCCGATCAGATTTCTCTGGAGAAATTCAATAGAACACGCCTCAATGACTGAATCTTCCTTTGACTCAGTAGGTTTCTCGATATATACGCATGAATTTGACACCACTATGAATATTGTGGTTCACTGCTGTCCCGTTGTTCAGAGAAGAATGTCTTGTATCTAATTGATAGTATTAAAATAAAACCCTGTTGGAGGGTGTCCGAGACTTCAGCGGATGCTGACACATTCCGCCGCCCTCCAAACAGAGCAGCCATCAATCAG
>JAJEHQ010000023.1 GCA_022823625.1 Gammaproteobacteria bacterium | reverse complement strand
CCGTAAAAAAACAGTTGCGTAGCAACAAGGATATGCGCCTCCCAAAAGCGCGCAATTCCTGGTGTTTTTTATGGATTTATTAACAGGTTTATTTCCGCTCCGTGGTTAATTTCAGACTCATTTTGCAATTGGAAAACACTGAGGGTTTGTTTCGCTGCAACTAGGCCTGCACAATAAATTTGTCCCGAACGAGGGTCAACAACACTTGGAAATGATGTTTGGAAAAGAAAGGAGCGTAAAGTTGCCGGATTAGGCATTAGAGAATTGAAGGCAGGTAAATGAGCATCATTCCTTTAGTACACGGCGGCAGCTATTGTTTACGGGAAACGATCGCCTCTTTGATTCTCCTGGATTACCTGCTAACTCCAGTACTGGGAAGTCTTCTGAGAACGAGCGAATCCAGACAAGCCGAATGATTTGCTGCAGCAAAGAAAAGTCTTGTTGCATTTCAATCAGAACACCGAATACAGGCGTTCGCCCGCAGAATTTGAGATATGCTCACCAACTATCTCAGTGTATCGACCATTTCAGGCTTGATTTGCCAATACTCTTCCCGAAAATCCCGATTGGCGATCAACCAGTTGACATCGCTTTCGCACACTTCTAAGTCCAAAATGGTATCACCACAGTCAAGAAACTGCTCATGCATTACACCAATTCTTGTGTAAACAGATGCCCGCAATTTTCCGGCGCAGGCAGGTAAACGGATGCGAGCAAGTACGTGATCACGACGAAAAAAATCTCCAAGCGCATTCATCAGCAGATTTACGCCTTCACCGGATTTCGAAGACAGCCATATTTTTTTAACCGTACCGGCAGCATCGGTCGTTTGCTTTGCGATGTTATCTAGAAGATCAATTTTGTTGTACACTTCCAGCCTGGGAATATCGGCAGCGCCGATCTCTTCAAGCACCGATTCGACATCTTCGATACGCTGGTCTGCATCTTCGCTTGATGTATCTATAACGTGAAGCAGTAGAGAAGCACGGGTAATTTCTTCAAGCGTTGCGTGGAATGATGACACCAATCCGTGCGGCAGATCCCGAATGAATCCGACAGTGTCAGAAAGTATGACTGGACCATAATCTGGCAGATCTATTCGACGCATCGTTGTATCAAGCGTCGAAAACAACACATCCTGAGATAAAACACCCGCACCGCTTAACCTGTTAAATAGCGAGGACTTTCCAGCATTGGTATATCCAACCAACGCAACAGTCGATATGGGAACTTTCTTTCGACCGTGCCGTCGAAGTTCGCGCTGAATGGAAACCTTTTCCAGTCGCTTAATCAAAGTTTTGATCCGCCGGCCAATCAATCGTCTGTCCGTTTCAAGCTGAGTTTCACCCGGGCCGCGCAACCCAATACCACCTTTTTGGCGCTCAAGGTGGGTCCAACCACGCACCAGTCGCGTTGAAAGATGTCTCAATTGGGCAAGTTCGACCTGCAGCTTACCTTCCTTGCTAGATGCACGACTCGCAAATATGTCAAGAATCAGCCGCGTACGGTCGATTACACGACATTGAACTTCACGTTCAAGGTTTCTTTCCTGAATAGGTGAAATTGTGTGGTCAACAATAACAAGAGTAGCATCTGTGCTTGCAATCAGCGCTTGCAGCTCTTCTACTTTACCTGAACCAATAAATGTAGCACTGCTAGGTGAACGGCGTTTAGAAAGAACCACCCCGACTACTTCAGCACCCGCGGATTCCGCCAGCAGCTGAATTTCTTCAAATGGCACCAGCTCGTTTGAGACCTTTCCAGATTCCTGCCTAACCAGAATGGCTCGATCAATTCGAGCTTCATTGGTTGAAACCGTGTTGCTAGCGAGAAAGGCTGTCAATAGTTCTCGGCCGCGATGTGAACTAGAAAGGAGATTAAAGAGACGCTATGTGGGAAGTTCTTCACATCATTTGCGAAATTTCAAGGGAACACCGTTGGCTCCAGTGTTTCACCCTCACCCGCCAATGGGTGAATTCAATTCAATCAGATAACCGTTGGGGTCCTTAAAAAATGCGATGACGCGAGTTCCACCTTTCATCGGACCAGGCTCCCTCGTGAATTCGACACCCTGTGATTTCAGGTAGTCTGCTGTCGCATAGACGTCCGAAACTTTAAGCGCCAAATGTCCCCACGAATTACCCATATCGTAAGGTTCTTGTTGATCCCAGTTATAGGTCATCTCGATTGATGTGCCCTCATCCTCACCTTGATAGCCAACGAAAGTATTGGTAAATCGACCATTCGGGTACTCATTCTGGCGCAAAATTTTCATGCCCAATATGCGCGTGTAAAAATCCAAAGTTTTTTCCTGGTCAAAAATTCGAATCATCGTGTGATCAAGTCGAAAATCTGGTTTTTGTTCGCTCATTATTTCCCTCATTTAATTTCTTAATGCTTCATGTAATGCGGGCCGAATCGCATCGGCAACCAATTCCTGATATTTTCGGACACTGTTTTCCCAAAATGGCGACAGCACCCCACCCATTTCCGACAAGGGGGAATGTCGCCCCTGCTGCAATCGTTCGCACATTTCGTGATCCTCTAGATGGACACTGCGCCAAAGATCGTGCAGATGCTGAATTTGCTCGTCACTATAACGCGAATCGGAGTGAATGTAAATCACTCGCTTCTGACGGGTACTGGCAACACCCGCTGGAATATTAAGATGAACTCCGATTTGGTCTGGTTGATAAGTACCGAGTACAAAATTTGGAAAAAGGGTCAGGTAATGTGAGGTAACCCCCAGAGTACCTTCCCTCGCATTTTTCAATTGCTCCTCACTGATCTGAACAGCGCTACCCAGGCAGTGCTCATCAATCACAGTATGGTGGTCTTCCAATGGCTGGTCGGTCGTAGATTTGTGCACAAACTGGACATGGTAAGGCTCAATGAAATTTTCCATCAGCAATTTCCAGTTGCACGATACAGTACCGAGTTCCACGGTTGTGACAGGTTTGAAATCGGCAACGTTGTTATCTCCCAACTGCCTTAGAATTGGCGCCAGAAAATCTTCAAATGATGCGGGTTCAGAGGATAGATTTACGAATATCCAGTCATACCAGACTTCGCAGTTTACCGGTTTCAGTCCGTTGTCCTCGTATCTGAAATCAGCTGGCACTTCACGAATATCACCGCCGAAATAAGGTGCGTTTTTCAGTGCACCACAAAGATCGTAACTCCAGTGGTGATACGGGCAGCGAATCATGCGTTTGGCATTGCCGTCCGCAGCAATCAGTTTGAGATTCCGATGCCGGCAGGCATTGTGGTAGGCAGAAATCTGCCCATCTGGCCCACGCAATAGAAATATAGGCAGTCCTGCAACATCAATTGGCCGAACATCACCCACATTTTCCATCTCGTGTGAAAATCCCACGAATACCCAGTTATTTCTGAAAAGTGACTTTTGTTCGAGCCGATAGAGCGTATCGTCCGTGTAGACAGAACCCGGCAATCCATGGCGGGTCTCGCCAGACTTGTCAAAGTGTTCCAGTAATGCTGAATAGGACTGCATCGCCCGAGCCTCCCAAATGCACCAGAATATTGGTCAACCTATTTCGAAATTCGCATCAATTATGGCTATTATTTTGCTTTATCTGCAAGATTATTTGCAAATTAATATATTTTCGTTAATAATTCGGCAGTAATTCTACCGTTACCACAATCATGATTTCAACTGCAGCACAATCAGCCAAAGTCAAAGTGAACGGCATCGCTTCGCCGGACGATGATTTAAATCGCAAAATTGTCAAACTACTGCAAAATGATGGTCGTCGTCCATACAAGGAGATTGCCAACGCACTCAACGTATCTGAAGGAACGGTACGCAACCGAGTACAGTCAATGAAACAGGCCGGTACCCTGCGAATCGTTGCAGTGGTCGACCCTACTGAGGTCCGCTACAAGGCTGATGCAATGATTGGCATAAAGGTTGCACCGGGTTGTTCCGTCGAACAAGTTTCCAAACGGCTTGGCGAATCACCCGATGTTGTTTATATCCTCTGGGTCACCGGCCGTTACGACTTATTGATCGAAATTGTCACCAATGACATGCAAAATTTCCACCAATTCCTAGAGAAAGAAATTCACAGTCAACCCGATATCGCTGCGAGTGAAACGATGTCTGGGCTGAAAAATTTCAAAAACCAGTTTCTGCTCAAGTACGACTGGAACTGAAAGTGTTTTATCCCCTAGATTTCCAATAATTCAAGGAGAACTGTTAATGAGCATCTACATTGAAAACTTTGATGATGCATTGTCTTCAGATGAGCGAATCGCTGAGGTACGCGAGCAACTCGAAGAGGCCGGCGTCAAGTATGTTCTGTCAACCTGGATTGATCTTTTCGGCATTCCGAAAACTAAACCGGTGCCAATGAGTGATTTTCACGAGTTGTGTAAGGGCAGAGGCCCACAATTCGCGGTTCATTCCATCTCCTACGTGCCTGAACTCACACCTGCTGATTCCGACCAAATAATGGTTCCCGACCTGAATTCAGTGTATATCTGCCCCTGGGATAAAACCATGGCCATTATCTTTGCTGACCTGTTTTGGGAAGGCAAGCCCTACGATCATTGCCCAAGGCAGGCACTGAGACGCGCCATTCGCGATGCGGAGCAAGCCGGTTATGTCGGCTATGCCGGTGTTGAGCCGGAATTTATCGCCATGCGCTACGATGAGAATGGCAACGCAGTCAAAGCTATCGACAATGACCCACTAAATGGTGTCCGCCCAAGACGACAAGCATTTGGTTATGATGTCGAGTTTTCACTGGACTCGATGCACTTTCTGGGTGAAATGATTGACATACTGGAAGACCTTGGCTGGAATCTACATGACGTGGTAGCTGAAGGTGCTTACTCGCAGTTTGAACTTGATTTTCACTATACCACGCTGCTTGAAATGGCAGACCGACTGGTATTTTTACGCATACTACTCAAGGAAATCGCCAAGAAACACGGCATGTTCATCACTTTCATGCCTAAACCGACTACCGGGGACTGGCGCTCAGGGGCACATATTAATTTTTCAATGCAGTCTGTAGACAACCCGGGAGTGAACCTCTTTGGGTCCAACGAAACGGGTTGGCAGGATGCAGCGTATCATGCAGTTGGCGGTCTCAAGACTCACTCAGAGGCTTTAACTGCAATCACGTGCAGTACTGTCAATTCTTACAATGGACTGGTACCTAGAGTTGGCGGTTTCGAAGGTGGAACAGTGACCTGGGCACCAACCAATATTACCTACGGTCACAACAATCGGTCAGCACAATTCCGTTTACCGCAAAACCGTTTCTGTATTGAGAATCGTGCAGCCGATATGTGTATGAACAGCTATCTTGGACTTGCCATGACTGTTAAGGCTGCTGTCAAGGGCATCGTCAATCAAATTGATCCCGGACCCGCGACCGACCGAGACCTGTATCAAATGACTGAAGCCGAGCTCGATGAAGCCGGCGTTCGCCGATTGCCTAAAAACTTGAGTGCCGCAATTGAGGCTCTTCAAAATGACGATCTGGCTGGTGAGGTGATGGGGGCACGTATGCGTGATTCCTTTATCGCTTACAAGGTCGATGAGTGGGAGCGATACCACCAAACCGTTACTGACTGGGAAGTTCAGGAATACCTGCGACTCTACTGATTTGAGTAGCATAAGCAGCAGTTTTGCTGCACAAATGAAAACGGTTGGAGTTCAGGTTGTTCAGTCATTCATTGAAATGGGTATTGCATTTGATTCTTACTGATTGTGACATTGTGCGACCTGGACCTTAACCTTCCAATCACAACCCGACAAATT
This sequence comes from Gammaproteobacteria bacterium, assembly GCA_022823625.1. Taxonomy (GTDB): domain Bacteria; phylum Pseudomonadota; class Gammaproteobacteria; order Arenicellales; family JAJDZL01; genus JAJDZL01. The sequence continues at coordinate 146,206 of JAJEHQ010000023.1, read as the reverse complement.
ACTGGCACTATTTTGAATTATTGTCGTTCTTCGGCTGGAAATAACAATTTCGTCGTTCAATGTTGCATGCATTGGATAATTGCGAGTGCTCAGGGAGCCAAGAGTAAGTAAAAAAATAAATGAATTAACCCCAAAGAACCGGATTGAAAAAACCAGATCGATGACAACCGACTACGAAATTTTCAATTTAGGCGATTTTGAACTTCAATCAGGCTCTAACTTGATAGACGGAAAACTCGCTTACAAGACATACGGTGAACTGAATCAAGATGGAAGCAATGTCGTAGTGCTTCCAACTTTTTACACTGGAAGTCATATGCGTAATGAAGGCTTCTTCGGGTCAGACCGTGCAATTGATCCAGCCCGGCATTTTGTCGTTTCGGTCAACATGTTTGGTAATGGAATTTCGTCATCACCCAGTAATTCTCAGCATCCTCAGCACGGAGCCGACTTTCCTCAAATTACACTATTTGACAACATCAGAGCACAATATCGGTTGCTGACCGAAAAACTCTGCGTTCGACAAATCGCCTTGGTCACTGGCTGGTCAATGGCAGGTTGTCAGTCCTTTCAGTGGGGTGCCCAGTATCCGAATTTTGTCAAGGCAATTTTGCCTTTTTGCGCATCAGCCAAAACCTCAGAGCACAATATCGTGTTTTTGGAAGGAGTCAAGGCTGCACTAACTGCCGATTCAGCCTACAACAACGGCAACTACCAAATTCAACCCACCAAAGGTCTTAGAGCATTTGGTCGCGTTTACGCTGGTTGGGCTTACTCACAGACATTCTATAGAGAACAAATGTACCGGAAACTGGGGTTTAATTCAGTTGAAGAATTGCTGCAGGACTGGGAAAGAGATCATCTTGACTGGGATGCAAACGATTTACTCTGTAAACTGAAAACCTGGCAGCTCGGTGATATCAGTGCACAGCCAGCCTACGGCGGAGACTTTGTGGCAGCGTTAAACTCGATTCAGGCGAAAACCATTGTCATCGTCTGCGACAGCGATCTATATTTTCGTCCCGAAGACAATCAATTCGAAATCGAGCATATTCGAAACGGAGAACTTCGAATATATGAATCCCCCTGGGGCCATCTAGTGCCTTCCCCTGGATGCGTTCCTGAATTTGAACGATATCTCGATCAGGCGATTTCAGAACTGCTCGATTGACTTGGCGCACTAAACTGAACGGGACACCGACTCACTCGTCACCATCTAATTCTGTGTCACTTTCGAAAATGTTGAATCTTTAATTCGACGTGCGAACTTATAGACTGAAATTGTCAATTACCCCAGAATTTTCAGTCAAATCAAATTCTATTGATTCCTCTGAGACTCTTGGCCTTTCTAAGTACTGCTCAAATCGCCACAAAGTAGAGACTCGCTTATCGGAAGTCTGAGGTAGTTGAAGATGACCTTGGGCACATTGGCCGAATTGTCGCGATTTGAATCGCTGTGTCAGTGATTGCTATCCGATTTCAAAACCGAAAAGCGCTATGCGTAAAATTTACCCGGGTGTGAGGCTTAAACGATCCCTCCTGCACTTACTTAACCGCCGTCTCACTTATGGGATCACTCAGATGAAAACCGAAACGATGAATCGGGGACAATTGTCGAAATCGCGTGCTTATATACAATTTGTGTGACACCCGCTCTCAATTGAATGACAAATCGATCAAAAGATTCAATATGGCCTTGGAGTTTTATTCCGTTTACTAAGTAAATTGACACTTTTGTGTTCTGTTTTCGAAGTTCATTCAAAAACGGTTCCTGAAGCAACGATCCCTTTTGCTGATTGCTCATGAAATTTCCAACCTGTTATGTTTACAGTCATGCGGCATTTATTATTTTTATTGTGGTAATCGAGTAATGATATTACATTTATTTCGAATCAAGTAATTTTCGGGTTTCCCGGCATTTATTTACGATCGTTTGTACGAGTTTTCAATACAGCATTGATAAACTTCATGACGCGGCTTAAATGATTGTCATCGTCACAATTCAACCAGGTCACTCCGGACTGGTTGCGAATCCACGTCAGCTGGCGCTTGGCAATTCCACAGGTCTCTCTAATCGCCTCTTCGACCATCCGTTCACAACTGAATTCACCCGAAAGATACTGCCACATCTGTTGATACCCGACACAACGCATTGAGGGCAAAGATCTGTTGAAATGATCTGATCGATAAAGTCGCTCCGCCTCCAAAAGAAACCCGTCTTCAAGCATCTGAAAGAATCGCTGCCTGATTTGTTGATTTTGCACCTGACGGTTAGAACGCGCGATCGCAATTTTTACAATCTGGTACGGTAATGGTTCAGCTTGGTTCGCCAGTTTCAACTCGCTTGGACGGACGCCCGAAGCCAAGTACACCTCTAGCAATCGCAATATGCGCTGCGAGTCATTGAGTTGAACCTCGCAGGCAGAATCCGGGTCGAATTCCATCAATTTCTGGTGTAGGTGTGCCCACCCTTTTTCATCGGCTTCTGACAGCAGTTCCCGACTAATTTCGTCCGATCGCTTTGGCAAATCAGAAAGTCCGAATTCCAACGCTCGAAAGTAGAACGAAGTGCCACCAACCAGAAACGGAATTCTCCCGATCTCGATTGATTTCTCAATTTCAGCAATCGCATCTCTTCGAAACTGCCCAGCTGAATAACGTTCCCAAGGACTGCAGATATTAATCAGCTTGTGAGGTACCCTATCCAGAATCTCGCAGCTCGGCTTTGCAGTGCCAATATCCATCCCTTGGTAGACTTGACCTGAATCGACGCTGATAACATTGATCGGAAATTGATCAGCAATTTCCACTGCTAACTGTGTTTTGCCCGTCGCCGTCGGGCCCATCAGAAAGAAAACCAGCGGTGTTGAATCCATATGCCTGCAGGCATCAAATGGAAGAAGTATTACTGCCCACGATAAAACAGTCGGTCAAGCTCTTTCATCGTTATCTGATTCCAAGTCGGTCGGCCATGACTGCAGTAGCCGGAGTGTTCTGTAACTTCCATCTGCCGCAACAACGCGTCCATCTCTTGTATCGACAACTGCTGATTTGCCCGAATTGAGCTGTGACAGGCAACAGTTGCGAGTAGTTCATTTCGTACATGTTCCACTCGATTGGTGCTGCCATGTTCGATCAAATCTGAAATCACATCTCGGATCAGTTTTTCAATATCACAATCTTTGAGAATTCTAGGAACGGAGCGAATGGAAATTGCAGTGTCGCTGGCTAGCGAAACATCAAAGCCCAAATCCGCTAGCAACTCCTGATTAGCAATCGCAATCTCCGCCTCTTGTGAAGAAACTTTGATTACATGGGGTACGATGACTGTCTGTACCTGCAGTGTAGAACTCTCATAGTCCGCCTTGAGTCTTTCGTAATTCAGCCTTTCGTGTGCCGCGTGCATATCTACGATAACCAGACCTTCCTTGTTTTCTGCAAGCACATAGGCACCGCCCAGTTGAGCAATTGCAAATCCAAGCGGAGGAACGACAGACGGTGAATCCTTATCGATTGATTCACTTTGTCTGGGCATCTGTCTCTGAGTTTCGCTGGTATCCGTTGCCCAAATGCTCTCAACCGGCAACCTCATCGTATTCTGCTGCCGATCTGGAAAACCGGCAGTGTTTGGCAACTCAACCGAATCCAACGCTGAACGAGACATCCGACGAGTACCCGGCTGATCACCTGAAAGCGCATTTCTTACAGCTCGTAGAATAAACCAGTAAATTTCACGCGATTGCTTGAATCGCACCTCCGATTTTGTCGGGTGGACATTGACATCGGCCAACTCCGGATTGAAATTCAGGTACAGTGCAAAAATTGGAAATCGCCCCGAGTCAAATAGCACATCCATGTATGCCTGTTTGATTCCGTGTGCCAGCCTTCGGTCTCTAATTCCGCGTCCATTTACAAACAGAAATTGAAGATCGGGCTGCGAACGCGTGTAGTCTGGTGGAGCAATCCATCCAGCCGCGCGAATGCCATTCTCTTCAAACTCTACAGAAATGGAGTTATCGGCCATATGAGAATCGAATACAGTCGTGAGCCGTGATTTCAGTGCACCTTCTGAAGATGCCGCTGGATATCGATCGACCTGCCGACCGTTATGCTGCAATCGAATGTCAATCTCCATACGGCTGAGCGCCATCTGCTTGACCAACTTGCGAAGATGAGAAAATTCTGTTGATGCGGTTCGCAAGAATTTTCTTCGGGCCGGAACGTTGAAAAACAGGTCCTGCACCTCGATCTCGGTACCAACAGAATGCGGTGCCGGTTCCGGTTCAGAAACAACGCCACCGCCATCGCAGGATATCTTCCAGCCATGTGATTCATCCGCGGTACGACTAATCATAGACATTCTTGATACTGAAGCGATGCTCGGTAGTGCTTCGCCGCGAAATCCCAACGTCTTTATTCTTTCCAAACTATCAAAATCAGCGAGTTTGCTTGTTGCGTGTCGCGTCAGTGCCAGATTCAATTCATCACGAGGAATTCCGATTCCATCATCACGAACCAGGATGCTCTGTATTCCACCAGAATGCACTTCAATTTCAATTTTACGTGCACCTGCATCAATACTGTTTTCGACCAACTCTTTGAGTACCGAAGCCGGGCGTTCAACGACTTCACCAGCCGCGATCTTGTCGATGACGCGGTCATCTAGCCGACGAATCCTTGACCTTGACTCCGTCGAAATCTGATGATGAGATGTGAGTTCCGTTACTGAATGCTCGACGTTCTCCATCTTTCCTGTCCCCATGGGTATTTCTTGGCATACTGGACGACCCCAGTAGCTATTTCTTTAACAATTTTTTTCTGATAAGACTTCTTGTTCAGGCTGCGTTCCTCTTTCGGGTTCGAGATAAAGCCGACTTCAACCAGTATAGACGGAATGTTTGGTGCTTTGAGTACTGCAAAGCCCGCCTGTTCCACGCCGTGTCCGTGCAATCTGCCAACTCTTGAAAGTCGGGTGCGTACCATCGAACCCAACGCGACACTACGACCAATCTGGCCCTGATACGAAAGATCAACAACAGTTTCAGCGACATCACGGTCTTTTTGTGATAAGTTTTCACCGGCGACGAAGTCAGCGGAGTTTTCTTTCTGTGCCAGTACTCGTGCCCGTTCGCTGGTTGCACCGTGCTGGGAAAGTGCGAACACTGAAATTCCATTTGCACTTCGCTTGGTAAAGGCATCCGCATGAATCGATACGAATAAATCCGCATTCAGATCGGCAGCAATTTTCCTTCGTTTTCTGAGCGGAATGTAATAGTCACCTTTACGTGTCAGTTCTGCGCGAATTCCCTTCACTTTATTCAATTCCTTTTGCAATTGTTTTGCAATTTTTAGTACCAGATGCTTTTCAAGGGTTTTCGCGGCACCAACTGCACCAGGATCTTCTCCACCGTGACCAGCATCGATGACCACGATAAACTCATCATCGACTTTCTTGGGCTTAGATTTCTGCTTTTTCGCTAATTTTGCATACAGGTCAAGAACCAGTCGATCACCGTAATTCTCAATGGGTATTAGAGTGAAATGCTCGGCTCGTACCGTGCTTTTCAAATCAATCACGAAACGAATAAGGTCGTCGTGTTTGCCGGTGCGAATCTTTGATACCCGATTGCCCAGTTCACCACTTTTGGGCAATAGACCGGTAAATTTTGAATCTGAAAAATCAATAACGATTCGATTCGGATTTTTCAGCTCAAAGAATTTGTATTCAACAGGACCGCTAAGGTCGAAAACTATGCGAGTTCGATCTGGTGAATTCCAGACTCGAATATCGTTGATATTCGCCGCAATCGCATTGAATCCAGATAGCAGCAGAAAAAGCGCCGCAAACGCAGATAACAGAAAACGAATTCTATGCATCTGCAACCATGGACATCTTTAACGATTTAGCTTCCCAGGCCATGCAGATTTTTCGGGAAGAGCCAGCACCACTTAACTGGATGCGGATATCTGGCGGCGGAATCACATCAAACCCTCGATTTGGCCATTCGATCAACCAGACACAGTCGGAATCCTGAAAGTCCTCTATTCCTATGAGCAGTAACTCTGCCGGATTCTCAATGCGGTATAGATCGACATGCAACAGTTCCATTCCATTCGCTGAAATGTAAGGTTTCAGAATTGAAAATGTCGGACTGAGTACAGTCTCATCGACTCTGAGTTCCTGACAGATCTTCTGAATCAGGGTTGTTTTGCCAGCCCCCAAGCCACCTTCAAAATACACAACACAGCCAGGGGAAATGAATTTTGCAATATCGCGCCCGACACTTTGCATCTCATCTAGCGAAACAGATGCTTGATTCCAGGTTGGGAACTTAACTTTAGGCTGTGCCTGCACCGTCAATAGCCCTCGCTAGGTTGGCACGAATTCCTGGCAGCAGATCCGTCGCAATCATTCCAATTTCTCCAGCTTCAGCTGCACTGTCATCTCCCGCCTTTGCGTGCAGCCATACGCCCAGACAGGCCGATTCTTCCGCTGTCAGACCCTGTGCCCGAAGTGCACAGATCACTCCGGTCAGCACATCGCCCATTCCACCGGTTGCCATTCCGGGATTACCCTGGTCGCATATCCATAGTCGCTGACCTCCGGCTACAATTGTGCCGGAGCCCTTTAGCACACAGATACCGCCGTACTTTTCAACTATTCGTTCAGCGGAACCGATCCGGTCTTTCTGCACTTCTCGGGTTGGTATACCCAAGAGCCGGCCTGCTTCTCCTGGATGTGGTGTCAGAATCCAGTCAACTCGACTTCGATGATTCTCTGCCAGTAAATTCAGAGCGTCTGCATCCACTACTAGCGGTACATCAGCGACCGATACGATGTTCCACATTGTCTGCGACCACTCATCCTGCCCGAGCCCGGGACCAATTCCGATCACTCCGTACCGATGCAGCATCAATTCAATCTCTTCAGCATGATTGACTGGAAATCCGCGAACTTCTGGAACGGCTGAAGCAATCAATTCTGCACAACCGGACGGCGATGCAACCGAAACCAACCCCCCGCCAGCACGACAGGCGGCCTGTGCTGCCATCACGGCGGCACCCTGCATGGTGTTATTGCCACCGATAACGAGAATACGGCCGAAACTACCTTTATGTGAACCGGACTTACGCTTGAGTTTTTGGGCGGCGAGTGAATCCAGATCAATCAATGCGGCAGTTTCCCCAATGCGCGCATAGGCTTCCTGCGGAATCCCAAGTGTATCGACTTCCAATTTGCCTCGATGATATTTCCCTTCTCCACTTACCAATCCCAATTTAGTCGATATAAACGTAGCGGTTACATCAGCACGGACCGCAATGCCGCGAACCGCGCCGGAATCGCCATCCAGACCGGACGGAATGTCCAGTGCCAGTACCGGTTTACCACTCGAATTGATCGAATCAATGATGGAGTGAAGACGTCCTTCAATGTTACGGGTCAGACCACTTCCGAACAAGGCGTCGACCACCAAGTCGCAATCTTCAAAACCAATTCCATCATCAAGATTAACCACTTCGCCACTCAATTCGAAGTAGCCATCGCTTGCCTTTTTTGCATCCGGAGTGGCTGGGCTACCCAGCTGATACACCCGGGTGGAAATGCCAGACTGTAAAGTTGCAGTCGCTAGAATGTATCCATCACCCCCGTTATTCCCTCGCCCGCAAATGACCGCAATTCGCTCGCAATTTGGCCAGTGTTTTTGCAATGCATGAAACGCACCCCACCCAGCGCGTGTCATTAATTCAAAGCCTGGAGTGCCAAACTCCTCAATAACCAGGCGATCAAGATCCTTAGACTGTTGGCAGGTGTGAATAGGGTGTGGGGACACAGATTAGCAGGAACAACTACTAAATTCAGAACGCTCAAAATACTGTTAGATTCAATGCGGAAATTATAACACTTCCTGACTCACAACATTCATGGCCGATCATTGAAGATCCATAGACAGAATCACATAATAAATTGTTTTAATTTATCTTTTTTTATGCTTGCGAGCTAAACAAGCAACGTCGGATTAATTTCTTCTATCTGGTGAGATGGTGTGATCAAATCAGCAATTGGCAGTGTCACCGAAAACTACAGGCTGCCATCTGAGCCCCTGAATTGAAAATTATCGAAGCTAGAGATCAAACTCTAGTCCTTGGTCGTTGAACGGGCACAACAGATCAGCCAGAGTGAATGTACCAATCGGGTCGGTTTCATAATTGATCGACTAGACCGAACCTGAAGGATGTTAGGTGACAATCGAAAAACCTGTCAGTACCGTTTGTTTCAAAATTCCTGCCGTCAGAGTTTCTGCACGGAGGCAAGCGTTGCCTGAGCCTCGTCTTCTTCCTCGATTTGTAGCGCTGCATTGAATCGGTTGAAAAATCCACACATTGCGATACGAAGCGTCAGTTCAACAATTTGTGAATCGCTAAAGTACTCTCGCAAGCGGTCAAAAAAAGCATCCGGAATCCTGTTTGCACTTTCTGTCACCAAAATTGAGTAGTCGCGTACCAATCGGTCTAACTCATCCAATCCAGGGCAATCAGGCCGAAGAATGTTCTCAACAGTTACTTGGGATAATCCTTCGCTGATCAATTCCGGAGTGTGGTATTTGATGCAACTCTGGCACTCATTCATACGGGAAACAACCAAAAGAGCAAGTTCAAGGGTACGCTTTGGCAACAGCACATCATTTGAAAATTCAAGCAACAGTCCCATGATGTGCCGCGATGCTGCCGGTCGATGAGCGTAGACTTTCAACTGATTGATGAACGGACCGTAATTGGCAGCAAATCGCTCGTATTCCTGTTTCAGCTCACTTGACAGTTCGTCTACATCAATATCGCGTACTCTGGCCATAACTCCCCCTGATTTATCTGGACTGAAACACTGGTTAGACTAATTGATAGATGAAAGTGTTTCAATCCCTGAATACTAAAGCCTTCGATCTGGTTTTCGCCGAATCTTCTTCTGCTCGATCATTCCCACCGATTCTGTTATGAAGTGTAATCAACCCGCTAAATTAGCAGGTCTGGTTTCAGGTTGTTTATCACTTCCTGAAGAAATCTACCCGAATTTGGCTTCTCGCCACCTAATTGCTGCGGTCAAGCCCTCGCGCTGGGCAACCTCCATAAACTGAACATAGTTATCAGTCTCGGTCGCTTCTGCAATTGCACCGTTTTCGATCGCGTACTGGAGCGATTGACTGAAACCTGTAATTTCCGCTGTCTGGTTAATGCAGGCCTTCATTAACTGGACGACTACGGGGTCCATCGCCGCAACTCGCCTCGCGTACTTCATCGTTTCTGCTTCAAGTTCATCGTCTGGAAACACCTTGTTCACCAATCCAATACGCAATGCTTCCTGTGCGTCTATTATGTCGCCGGAATACAGCAGTTCACGCGCATGGCGAAGTCCAACAACCCATGGCATGACCAAAGCAGGTGGTACGGCAGAAAATTTGATTTCAGGCTCGCCAAATCGGGCAGTATCGGATGCATAGGTGATACAGCACATCATTGAAAGCTCACAGCTTCCAGCAAGACAATAACCTCGCACCATCGCAATGACGGGTTTAGAGCATCGCCATGGATTCATCTCAAACTCAACGCATTCGCTCAGCATCCTACGGGTACCTACCGGATTGCGTTTGCCATAAAGATTGCGCCAGTCGACATTTAAATCATAACCTGCTCCGAAATGATCTCCGACACCGCTGAGTACCACAACGTAAATATCATCGTTGGCATCGATTGACTTGAACTCCGCTGAGAGTTCAGCAATTAATTCTTGACTCAAAGCATTTCTGGCATGCGGTCGGTTAATTCGAAGGTGGGCAATGTTACCCTCGACTTCAGATTTCACTGTATTCGCCATCTGAATCTTCCCGCTCACTCAAGATGCTCCAGTAGATTGTCAATGAATGCTTCACATTTTTCGATCTGAGCAATTTCGATAAACTCATTCGGCTTGTGTGCCTGATCTATGTGACCCGGACCGCACACGACGGACGGGATTCCGATTTCTTCAAACAATCCGCCTTCCGTGCCAAAACTCACGCATGCAGTTCCAGAGGTATTCGAGAGTTCCTGCGCTACCTGGAGTAACTCATCATCGCTGGTTGCAAGTGCTGGAATGACCGACAGTTCTTCCCAATCGATACGTGCTTCAGGGAATACTGCCTGCATCTCAGGGAGTATTTCTGACTCGACGTATTGGTGCATTCGATTCCAGACCTCATCAGGGTCATCATTTGGCAGATGCCTGATTTCCGCTTCAAATTCACAAAACTTGGGCACGATATTGAGCGCTGTACCACCACGAACCAGACCGGTGTGAACTGTCGTGTAAGACGGACTGAACTCCTCATCAAACGGACCGTGATTTTTAAATTGTCTCGCTTCCCTTTTTAAAAATGCGATGATCTCGGCTGCAGCTTCAACAGCATTGACACCAATATGCGCCAGACCGGAGTGAGATTCCAGTCCATGAATCGAACAGCGCCTGGATATTTTCCCTTTGTGTGAACGGACAACACGCATTCCAGTCGGTTCACCGATGATGCAGGAACGTGGCTTGTTTTCTCGATTCGCAAGTTCCCGAAGCAGGGTGCGAACACCAACACAACCGATCTCCTCATCATATGAAAATGCAAAGTGAATGGGTGTCTCCAGGTTCAAGTCGATCATTTGCGGAACATTCGCTAGGCAGATTGCGATGAAGCTCTTCATATCGGAAGTACCGCGCCCATACAGTCGATCATCCGATTCACTAATCTGGTAGGGATCTGTAAACCAGTTTTGACCGTCAACCGGCACCACATCTGTGTGACCAGAAAGTGCCACACCCCCTAAGTCATCCGCACCGATGGTTGCAAAGAGATTCGCCTTTTTTCCAGTTGCATCGTACACCAACTCAGAGCGCAAGCCGAAGTCTTCAAGATAACCCTTGATGTACTCAATTAATTCAAGATTCGAATTACGACTGGTTGTGTCAAATTCAACCAGTTCGCTAATCAGTTGGATGCTGGTCTTCGTCTGTGGCATTTTCTGTCAGATATTGTGAGTTGTTTCTATAGAGTCGACTACTTGGGACGACCTTTAACATTGAAATCCGAATCCAGTCACGCGTTGCTTAACATGTTCATGGTATGGTTGTTTTATGATCATAATATCAAAAACTTAAGCGACAGTACTGGGTTAAATCATCAATACGTTGATATACCAGATTGTTCATTGCATCTGGCTATCTTCGACGGCAATTCATACACCTCAAAGGTATTTCTTATGTAGTGCTTATAGTATAGTAAGAATGCCAATTGTGTAGCTATCTCACGAGACATGTGTTCAGGATATTGATCCTCTGATTTTTAAATTTTGAATCTGTATCATCCCTAAGTGCAAATCTCCGCACAAAACACCGCATTGAACGCGTTCCTAGCTCTAGCCGCATTCGTCATCATCGTTGCTGGACTTAAGGTTTCAAGTCCCATTATGGTGCCGATTCTACTGGCTATTTTCATTGCCACACTCAGTGCTCCACCGCTGCTATGGCTGGAAAAAAAGGGGCTGCCTACATTCTTGGCACTGCTCGTTGTGATCTCAGTAATTTTCGGAATTGGCGTTTTATTGGCAACGCTGGTCGGGAAGTCCATCAATGATTTTCAAAGTCAATTATCAACCTACGAACAGCGACTGGAACTTCTGTTCAATTCAGTGCACGATCAGATTGTCAGTCTCGGATTTGAAATTCAGTTTACCGACATCGCCAGCGCAATCAGTCCACAATCGGTCGCGACGACGGTTGGCGGTGTCGTCAACGAAATTGGTGCTTTGGTTGCTAACGCGTTTTTGATCTTTCTGATGGTAATTTTCATGCTGTTTGAGGTTTCGACTTTGCCAGAAAAACTGCAGAAGATTCTCAAACAACCTGTTGATTCGATCGAAAACCTTTCCAAGTTCAGGCAAAACCTGCAGCGCTATCTGGTTATTAAGACACTGGCTAGTCTGGCAACAGCCTCGCTTGTCTGGATATTGCTCGTTATTTTAGGCGTCGACTTTGCCATTCTTTGGGCATTGCTCGCATTCTTTTTAAATTTCGTTCCAAATATCGGATCCATCATTGCAGCAATTCCAGCAGTTCTCATCGCTCTGCTTCAACTTGATGTGACTACTGCTGTCTCAGTGGCTATCGGTTATTTCGCCATTAATTTCCTGATTGGATCTGTCATTGAACCTCGCGTCGCTGGTCGACAGCTGGGGCTTTCTCCACTGATTGTTTTGATGTCTTTGATTTTTTGGGGGTGGGTTCTTGGCCCAGTCGGAATGTTTCTGTCAGTTCCGTTAACGATGATGGTTAGACTGGTAGCAGAAAGCAGCAGCAACCTGCAGTGGCTGGCGGTTGTGTTAAGCGACCGGACTTGACGCTGGCAAATCATAATTCAAATTAATATCTAATCTTTGCATGAGTCAGCATACCTCAAAGCAAAGTCCGCCGATTGCACCCGCGCACCCACATACCCATTTCATCCACAGCGACCAAAGAACAGATCCATATTTCTGGCTCAAAGACCGAGACGATCCTGCGGTCAAAGCGTACCTGGAAGCTGAGAACTCGTATGCTGAAAGCTGGTTGAAGCATACCGAACCGTTAAGGGAAGATCTTGTCAAGGAGATGTACAGCCGAATCGTAAAGACCGACACGTCCGTTCCAGTCAAGCGAGGACAGTTTGAATACTACTCTAAAGACGAGCAACAAAGAGACTACCTGTCTCACCATCGACGAAAAATTGATGACCCGGATTCCGAACAGCTGATTATTGACGAAAATGTTCTGGCGAAAGGTCACAAGTATTTTGATCTGGGAGATTTTTTAGTTAGCCCTGATCACAAACTGGTCGCCTATGCTACCGATTTCAGAGGTGATGAGATTTACACCATTGAAGTGCTACGCCTCAAAGACCGGAAACTTCTGCCCGACAAACTGAGTAACACCTCTGGAGACTTTGTGTGGAGTCAAAGCAACACTGCTTTGATTTACACGACACTGAACGAAGCACACCGAGCGTACCGCGTTTATCGGCATCGACTGGGGGAATGCCAGGAGAACGATGAGCTCATATTTGAAGAGCTGGACGATGCATTCGATGTGTCAGTATCTGAATCTGACAGTGAGTGTTTTATTCAGATCAACGTGGAAAGCGCCATCACTTCAGAAGTCTATTTACTTGATGCCAAAGATGATCAGTGCAATCCGCAGCTGGTATCTGAGCGAAGGCATGACGTTCTCTATTCGGTTGAAGACCGAGGCGATGTGCTCTATGTCCTCACCAATGACAACGCCGTGAATTTCCGTTTGATCAGGACGAAACTGGATCAAATGGACAGATCAGACTGGATTGATGTAATTCCGCACCAAGATCAGGTGACACTAACGGGCTTTCAAGTGTTCAGAGAATTCATCGTTGTTGAAGAACGCCGCAATGGATTGCCTACTGTTAGGGTACTTCAGGATGATGCGAGTGAAGGCTATACGGTTCAATACCCGGAAAAAATACAGGAACTCAGGCTACACGAAAATTGGGAATTTGATACGACGATTTGTCGAATTAGCGGAAATGCGCTCGACATGCCTTACTCGGTCTATGATCTTGAAATGACAACCGGCGTAACAACTCATCTCAAAACGCAACCAATCGGGGGTGATTTTGAACCAAAAAATTACTCGACTGAGAAGCGCCTGGCAATTTCACACGATGGAACCGAAATCCCAATCTATCTGGTTTACAGCAAAAAAGCGCTCAACGGTTGCCCCGCTCCGCTTCTGCTCTACGGATATGGTGCTTACGGCTACAATTCCAGCCTCTATTTTTCATCCAAACGCTTGAGTCTGCTGGACCGGGGAATCATTTACGCAATCACTCAAATTCGTGGTGGAAGCGAAATGGGACGAGGCTGGTACCTGGATGGCAAACTGGAGAAGAAAAAGAATACCTTTCATGACTTCAACGCTTGTGCAAACTACCTGATTAAAGAAGGAATTACCAGTCAGGATCAGTTAGCAATCGTTGGCGGAAGTGCGGGTGGACTAGTCGTCGGAAATTTTTTGAACTCTGACTTGGTGCGCTGCAAAGCAGCACTCGCGATGGTACCCTTTGTTGATATCGTCACCACTATACTGGATGACACCCTGCCCCTGTCTGTCGGAGAACGGGATGAATGGGGCGACCCCAACGATCCTGAATTTTACGACTACATGAAATCCTACTCACCATACGACAATACACAAAGAAAAGATTATCCTGCTCTCTATATTACTGCCGGGTTGAATGATCCGAGGGTTGGGTACTGGGAACCAGCCAAGTGGGCTGCGAAAATTCGACAGTGTAAAACGGATGACAATCCACTGCTACTAATTACCGAAATGGAGTCCGGTCATTCCGGTGCATCGGGGCGGCTGGATTCACTTCACGAAACAGCTCGTGACTATGCGTTTATCATTACCCAACTGTTGCCAGAAAGTGATTCTCAATGACACTGGCTGATAGTTAAGCAATCGATTGATCGACAAAAGATACAAACATACACTCAATGGCACAGCGAATAAGAATTCATGATCCCGTCGAGTTTCGGACTAACGAAGGGACGCAGTCCGGATTTGTCTCTTCTGTTTCCAGACAGAAAGCGTATGTCGTGACACCGCCCGGCACGGAGTACAGTGTACCTTTTCGCCAACTCAGACTCAAAGAAGGCGTACTACCAAAGCGCGTGTTTCCCCGCTCCCTGATTGATCGATGTGCGTTTAGTGTCAATGACAAGGTGAATTTCCAGAACGGAAAATCCCAAGTGAATGGACACATTACTCAAATGAACCCCAATCGGGCACGCGTCAAAACCGCAGCAAACGAATTTTGGAATGTGCCCTACAACATGCTGAATGGCGATATGACCGCTAAGCGACGGAAATTGAATTTGAAGAAACTTGTATCAACCGCCGAACAAGCTGACCAGTTAATCGCAAAACACAATCTTCACGAATGGCGTTTCAATTTCGACAACGCAAGAAAACGTGCTGGCTGCTGCTTGTATAAGGAGCAGTTGATTACGATGTCCCAGCAGTTTTGCCTCAATGCTGAAGACAGTGAAATCACCGACACCCTCCTGCATGAAATTGCTCACGCACTGGTTGGACATCAGCACGGACACAATGCTGTATGGCAAGCCAAGGCCCGGGAAATTGGCTGTAGTGCAAGTCGTACTCACGATGTAGAAGTCTCCGCGCCTCGATATATTGTTTCTTGCAGAAACTGCGGGACCTTTGGCACGCGCGACAAACGCGGGCGAAACCGCATCTGTAAATGGTGTCACACCCCGGTCACTTATGAAAACTATTCGAAAGAAATTTGGAACTCTTATCAGACATAAATTTTAAGAATAAGCCCCTTGAGTGCGATGGTCTTC
Source organism: Gammaproteobacteria bacterium (assembly GCA_022823625.1). Lineage (GTDB taxonomy): Bacteria > Pseudomonadota > Gammaproteobacteria > Arenicellales > JAJDZL01 > JAJDZL01. The sequence continues at coordinate 130,756 of JAJEHQ010000023.1, read as the reverse complement.
AATCGGTTCCGGCGGCAGGTCTGCGTATTGAATCAGAGGGGGATTTAATTCGGATTGAACTTCGCTCCAACGCCAGTGCAAATCAGCAGGCACTCGTCATTTGCGTGTTAATTCTATCTATCGCTGCATTAGCCATCGCTATAATGTTCGCTTTATTTGGAGCATGGCTGGTCCTGCCATTTGCCGGTCTGGAAATTCTGCTGTTAGCAATTGGCACTTACATCGTCTGTTCCCACAGTGATGATGCCGATGTGCTGGTAATCAGTCGGAATTATGTGCACCTGACACAGAGGCGTCGGTCAAAACAATCAGTTAGTTCATTTTTTCGGCAATGGACAAAGTTTGTCCTGCTGCCTGGTAAAACCGGACAAGAGCCAGTTCGACTTTTGGTTGTCAGCAGAGCTAAAGAACTGGAAATTGGAGAATTTTTAATTGAAAGTTCAAAAAAAAGACTGTACTGGCAATCGGCCGATTGGGTCAGAAACCATATTTAAATTTCAACAAAAAATCGCCCGTATGGGAGTCCGTTGATGTCTCAAATGTTTTGTAGCGCGCGAAGCCTGCTGCGGATTGCCGCAGCCGCAACCGCACTGTTTCCTCTAAGCGTCTATGCGGAGTGGGGGTTGAATCTACCACCTCCTTCAACGTCCGTCGCAAGCCGGATCCTGGATCTGCATAATGCAATCATGATCGTGTGTCTGATCATTTTCGTGATTGTATTCGGCGTGATGTTCTATTCGCTCTACGCGCACCGCAAAAGTCGCGGACATGAAGCACATCAATTCTCTCATAACTCAAAACTCGAAGTCGTCTGGACTATCATTCCCTTTCTGATTCTGGTTGGTCTCGCCATACCCTCGACTGCGACTCTGCTGTACATGGAAGACACAACGGACTCGGATCTGACGATCAAAATCACCGGCTATCAGTGGAAATGGCAATACGAGTACCTTGATCACGATATCAGTTTCTTCAGCAATCTATCGACCCCGCGAGCTCAAATCGAAAACCGTGAACCCAAAGGTGAACACTATCTTCTGGAAGTTGACAAGCCAATGGTCATCCCATCCAATCGAAAAGTTCGATATCTGATTACTTCAAATGATGTCATCCATGCCTGGTGGATTCCAAAATTCGGCGTGAAGAAGGACGCAATTCCCGGCTACATCAATGAATTCTGGGCCAATGTCGATTCTCCAGGAACCTATCGCGGTCAGTGTGCGGAACTTTGCGGGAAAGACCACGGATTCATGCCCATAGTTGCGGAAGTGCTGTCACCTGAAGACTTTGACGCATGGGTTGAAGAAAATAAACCCAAGCAGGTCGCTTCTGCTGCTGATATGACAGCGGCAGGAGCAGAGCCTGCAGCTGGTCCAGCCGCATCAGCTGAGGATGTTAATCGTGAATGGACGATGGATGAGTTAATGGAACATGGCAAAACGGTTTATTTTCAGTGCATTGCCTGCCATGGACCAGACGGGAATGGAATTCCGCCACATTTCCCACCGCTCACAGGAAGCGAAATAACAGTCGGACCACTTGATGCTCACATCGACATTGTGATGAATGGTAAAGCGAATACAACAATGCAGGCTTTCAAAGTTCAGTTGAGCGATGTTGACATTGCCTCCGTCATCACCTATGAGCGAAATGCGCTTGGCAATAGCGTCGGAGACCTGGTTCAGCCGTCGGAGATTGCGGCCAGACGCTAACCGAACATGAACGAAACCAAATACTGAACAGAACAAAACATACTGATACTAGGTAATTAAATTATGTCCGCTGCGCACACCGAAGCACACGACCACCACGACCATCGTCCAAGTGGCATCATGCGTTGGTTGACAACGACCAACCATAAGGACATTGGAACGATGTACCTGATCTTTTCGCTGACCATGTTCTTTGTCGGCGGAATCATGGCGCTGGCAATTCGCGCCGAACTGTTTCAGCCCGGTCTACAGGTCGTCAACCCGGAACTTTTCAATTCACTGACGACCCTGCACGCGCTGATCATGATTTTTGGTGCCATCATGCCAGGATTTGTCGGATTTGCGAACTGGCTGATTCCCATGATGATTGGTGCACCTGATATGGCTCTGCCCAGGATGAACAATTGGAGCTTCTGGATTCTCCCTTTCGCTTTCGCCTTGCTACTCGGCAGTCTGTTCACCGTTGGTGGCGGACCAGCTTCGGGTTGGACTCTATACGCTCCGTTGTCGGTTCAGGGTGGTGCTGGCGTTGACATGACAATTCTTTCGATTCACATGATGGGAATTTCGTCAGTGCTTGGCGCAATCAATATCATCGTGACAATTATGAATATGCGAGCACCTGGCATGAATTTGATGAAGATGCCACTGTTCGTCTGGACCTGGCTTATCACTGCATTCCTGCTGATTGCAGCGATGCCAGTCCTTGCCGGCGCAGTAACGATGCTGCTGACCGACCGACACTTTGGCACCGCATTCTTTGATCCTGCAGGTGGCGGTGACCCAGTTCTGTTCCAGCATATATTCTGGTTCTTCGGGCATCCGGAGGTGTACATCCTGATTCTGCCGGCATTCGGAATTATTTCACAGATTGTTCCAACCTTTTCCCGCAAGCCGCTTTTCGGTTATGACAGCATGGTGTTCGCAACAGCCGGAATCGCATTCCTTTCTTTCATCGTGTGGGCACACCACATGTTTACCGTTGGCATGCCTCTGGCAGGTGAACTGTTCTTTATGTACGCAACGATGCTGATCGCAGTACCGACTGGAGTCAAGGTGTTTAACTGGGTTGCCACAATGTGGCGAGGATCGATCACGCTGGAAACACCGATGTTGTTTGCGCTGGCCGTCGTATTTCTGTTTACCATCGGTGGTTTGTCAGGATTAATGCTGGCGATTGTTCCGGCGGACTTTCAATACCATGACACCTATTTTGTGGTTGCACACTTCCACTATGTCCTATTTTCAGGCTCCATCATGGCAATGATGGGCGCGACCTATTACTGGCTTCCGAAATGGACAGGACGCATGTACAGCGAGGGTTTGGGAAAAACGCATTTTTGGCTGACAACAATATTCTTTAACGTAACATTTTTCCCACAGCACTTCCTCGGGCTGGCAGGAATGCCGAGACGCATACCCGACTACTCGGTGCAGTTTACCGAATTCAACATCATTTCGTCTATCGGTGCTTTCGGTTTAGGGTTGGCACAACTGCTATTTGTCTACATTATTATTCAAGCCGTACGCGGCAAAAACGAGAAGGCAACCGCACAAGTTTGGGAAGGTGCCGATGGACTTGAGTGGACAGTTGATTCGCCTCCTCCGTACCACACGTTTGAGACTCCTCCAACAGTCAAATAATCCATCAAAAAGGTGAATACATTGTCGAACGATAAAAACGACGGCATAAAACGGACGGCTCTTCTGCTAGGTTGCATTTCGCTGGTTTTCTTTGTTGCAATTATTGTGGTTGAATACATCAGGTGATTGATGTGACTAGTTCTCAGGCAATGAAACGTTCCAAGACCCGCTGGATTGTGATTCTGTCCGGGACAGTGGTGCTTATGTTTGGTTTTGGCTATGCACTGGTACCGTTATATGACTTATTTTGTGAGATTACCGGGGTTGGTGGCAAGCCCACGGTTGCTGTGCTGCAGTTGGATTCAGACGAAAATCCGATCGATTATTCGAAAGAGGTAACTGTCGAATTTACTGCTACTGGTAATAACAACATTCCATGGACCATCAAACCACTGGTCAAAAAAACCAAAGTACATCTCGGTGAAGTTCACATGATGAATTACCTGGTAACCAACACCTCGAGCCAGCAGATGGTTGGGCAGGCTATTCCAAGCATTTCCCCAATGCAAGGTGCCAGGCATATGGTCAAGCTGGAATGTTTCTGCTTCAATGCCCAGACACTTGAACCCGGAGAGGCCCGGGAAATGCCAGTCCGATTCTATGTCAATAAGGACCTACCGGATGAAATCAATACACTAACTCTGTCTTACAGTTTCTTCCCAATGAACGAGTCGGTCAGCACCTCAGACAATCAATCGGAAGAACAGCAGAGCAGTTCATGACATCATGAACATTCGGAACTTTTCAATTCAATGAAACGAGGATAAACGATGAGCGCTTCAAACGGCGATTATTTTCTCCCTGATCCCAGTCCATGGCCATTGGTGGCATCTGTCGGACTGTTCACTCTGGCCGGCGGTTTCGTCATGTTGGTTAACGAAGTTAACATGGCACCGTGGGTCATGCTGGCTGGCGGTCTGATCATCGCTTTCATGATGTTCGGCTGGTTCGGTATCGTTGTTTTGGAAAGTGAAGCTGGAAAGTACAACGCCCATGTTGATGTCTCTTTCCGGATGGGAATGCTGTGGTTTATCTTCTCCGAAGTGATGTTTTTCGGCGGTTTTTTTGGCGCACTGTTTTACCTGAGAAATTTATCGATACCCTGGCTGGCAGAAACTGACATCCTGTGGATGGGCTATGAAGGCGGATGGCCGACGGCTGGCCCTATGGGCGCAGAATTAATTGCGGCTGATACCCCAATCTCTTCGCCCAGTCAGTTCTCCACAATCGGCGCTTGGGGCATTCCAGTCTGGAACACACTAATTTTATTGAGTTCCAGTGTTACCGTGACGATCGCCCACTGGGAACTCAAAAAGAACAACCGCCTGGGTCTTATTGTCTGGCTCGCAATCACCGTGTTGCTTGGGTTCCTGTTCCTGTACCTTCAGGGCTTTGAGTATGCACACGCTTATGCCGACCTCGGGCTGACACTTGGTACCGGTGTGTACGGCGCAACATTCTTTATGTTGACCGGATTTCACGGATTTCATGTGACCATCGGCGCAATCATCCTACTGGTGATTCTGATTCGCTGCATCCGCGGTCACTTCAAACCCGATCATCACTTTGGATTCGAAGCGGCAGCGTGGTACTGGCACTTCGTCGATACAGTCTGGGTAGGACTCTTTATCTTTGTTTACGTTGTTTAAACGTTAATTCCCAACCTCCTACTCAGTCGCAGATGATTTTGGTGGGATTGGCACTGTATTACTGGGTGTAATCAAACCGGTGTAAATTCCGCCAACAATCAAACCGAAAAGCAATACCCAAATCGATATACGGACGGTCAATGCCTTGACCGTTCGATTGCTGGCGCCCCGATCCTTCAGCATGTACCAGAATGCTGATACGAGGCTGCCAATCATTACCAGCAGCAAAATTCCGATAATTAAGTTTTGTACCAACGCTGTTGACTCAGTAGAATTTGCGGATTTGGAACTGTTTTGTGATTGGTTGGGTGAGTGTTTTGAATCCAGACTGATTGAAGCTGGATATGCGCTCAATTGAGTCTGAATTATACGGGTATCGATCGAACCAACTGCCTGCTGATCAGCACTTCCTTTTTGACTGTCTTGCTTCGTTCTGATCTAGTCTGCCTGAAGTTCCAGAGCATGGGAAGAAATACGTAATCCTTGAAGTGTTAAAATCGCTGAATCACCTGGTCAATGATGACAGCATTCTTCAGAACCGACCTTTTCCAAATTCACCACTTTACTCTTGCTAAATATTAAATCAACATGTCTGATCTTGGAAAAGTTGCTGAGTACATCGTTGAGGACTTTTACAACGGTCGATTCGATTTAAGTGAGCGCGGCAAAATTTCAGCGCCATCGTCCTGGTCAACCTTACCCCAAGTTGAATGCACGCAATATCTTCGCGACGCGAATGCCTCTGATCGAGCCATCCTGCTCTATCTGACATTTATCTCGGCTATTGATCGCGCGAGAAATTCAGAACGGTGCTGGTGGAACGGACTCGAACTCTATGAAAGTCACCCGGAAGTCTACGATCCTTTGCAGTTGCTTCAGGTGAGTGCTGATCAATTGACAGAGTACCTGCAAGAATGTGGTGTTTCTCAGAATACTGAGCAGGACCCTCAAGCTTGGCTTGACATCGCGCAAACCATTACATTTGAAAGCAGTTGCCCAGTGAGTCGGGTGATCTATGGTAAGTCAGTCGATGCTAAACAATTGATTAAGGATCTTAATACTCGAGGTGAAGAAGGCCGAAACCGTTTTCCCCTCTTGAGCGGTTCAAAAACCGGCCGGAAGTGGGTTTATATGCTAGCAAGCCCCGGGGGTGCAAAAATAACCCATATTGATTCTTTGCCAATTACGGTTGATGTTCATGTCAGTCTTGCAACTGAAAATCTCAGAATGGCCAAAAAAGACCGTACAGAAACTTCTAATGATGCGCACTACATCCAGTCAGTCTGGCGTAGTGCAGTTAACTTGATGCAGCCCGAGGAACCAGATGGCGTTCGGGATACCTGCGCGGGTCTCGATCCGGCTCTATCGTTTTTTGGCCGATATGGGTGTGGTCATTGCGACAAGGTCGGTGCTCCTGTACGACTCGGACGCGCCTGTAATTACTGTAAGTTGTTTCGGTAACTAGAACCTTACGACTTGTTTATTCGTAAACAACAACCGAAAACGCAAATAATGCGTGAAATTTCACTCGGACCGTAATCTGCCCGTGAAACTTCAGTTTCGATTTCGAATTATCCCAACATTAGCAACAGTCGCTCTGTTGCCAGTGTTAATCGGACTGGGATTCTGGCAGCTTGATCGGGCCCAACAAAAGACTGAAATAAAGAACCTATATCAGCAGCGAAGTGATGCCCCGGCCGTAGTGATTGGTTCAGTGGTAGAATCACCTCAGGAACTGGAGTACCGCCGACTCAAGGCGACGGGTACTTGGGATGCACAACATGAATTCCTGCTGGACAACCAAATCCGACGAGGTCAGCCCGGTTTTCACGTCATTACACCGCTGATATTTCGCGGAGGACAATCCGCAGTGTTGGTTATTCGAGGCTGGATTCCAGGGTCACCGGATCGCAGTCAATTACCCGAAATTGAAGCTTTGAGCGGGGACACCAGCTTAACAGGGGTTGCAATCATTCCACCTGTAGATACCTTTGTTCTGAAGCAGGAGTCCCCTGTACAAACTGGAGAATGGCCACTGATCTGGCAAACTCTTGACATTAAAAGATTTTCCGATGCTGTTCCTTACGAGATTCAAGGCGTTGTCATTCAACTGGATGATAACCACCCGGCTGGATTTGAGCGACAGTGGCCACCACCCGATGATGTGTGGATAGCCCGTCATAGAGCTTACGCTTTTCAGTGGTTTGCACTCAGTGCAACGTTGCTTGTGATATACTTTTTGCTGACCCTCCGGCCTCGCCGAGACTGAATCAACAAACTGCGGTCTACCTGACTTCGCATATTAATTCAATCACTTAAAACTTGTTCATTGATCAGCCTTGCGACTTGAACAGGGCTGATGTTTACCGCAGTCAAATTCAGTACATCGAGTTCACACCTAACGCTCGCTTGTCTCATCAGCAATGACGTCAAATATTTCAAATCCTTCTGAAATTGCTCAGCCATTACCTGTCCGCAGCATACTGCAGGAATACTATCGAATAACTAAACCAAGGGTCGTTGGCCTGATTATGTTTACCGCAATCGCTGGAATGTTTCTGGCGGTGCCGGGAATGCCAAATCCGCTTACCGTGTTCCTTGCAACTCTGGGAATAGGACTCTCAGCTGCTGCAGGCGCTGCAGTCAATCATGTGCTGGATGAAGAGAAAGATGCGCAAATGAAGCGTACTCGCAACCGCCCGATTCCTACCGGACGGCTTGAAACTGGCCCAGCTCTGATCTTTGCCTGTGTTTTGGCAGGAATGTCAATGATCATCCTTTCAGTGACGGTCAATGTCCTGACCAGCTTACTGACATTTGCATCTCTAATCGGATATGCCGTCATCTATACGGTATTTCTAAAGCACGCCACACCCCAAAACATCGTTATTGGTGGTGCTGCCGGAGCGATGCCTCCAGTACTTGGCTGGACTGCTATGACAGGTGAATTGAGTTCGGACGCCTTCCTGCTGTTTCTGATTATCTTCTGCTGGACACCGCCCCACTTTTGGGCGCTGGCACTCTATCGGCATCTCGATTATGAGAAGGCCGAAATTCCCATGCTTCCTGTAACCCACGGGCAAAAATTTACACGCTTGCATATCTTGCTCTACACCGTACTGCTGGTTGCCGTTTCAATCATGCCCTTTGCAACCGGTCTTTTCGGACTACCTTATCTGGCGGCGGCATTAATTCTCGGAGTCATTTTTGTCGCTTTCGCCATTCGGTTGTTTAGAAACTACAGTGATGATCTATCTCGCAAAATGTTCCGGTTTTCCATACAGTACCTTGCGACACTGTTCGCGGTAATGCTTTTCGATCACTACCTCAGCATCATCCTCACGTTCTAGAACTCTCCCCACGCGCGATAAGGCAAATAAAGTGTCAGGGACTCAGAGCAATATGGTTGAATTTCCGGCAATCAGAGCATTGTCGCCATTAGATGGTCGCTATTCAGGAAGAGTTGAATCGCTACGCGATACGTTCAGTGAATACGGATTAATTAAGCTTAGACTACATGTCGAGGTTGAATGGCTAATCCACTTGGCCGATCTTCCGCAATTTGGGGATCTCGCACCACTTTCTGATCAGTCTGTTGTGAGTCTTCGAAATCTGGTGAAAAATTTTTCCGTCGAAGATGCACTGGAAGTGAAGAAAATCGAAAGTAAGATCAATCATGATGTGAAAGCACTTGAATACTTTCTTAAAGACCGTTCCAAGTCGATTCCTGAATTAGTTACCGCTCGAGAATTCATTCACTTCGGCTGCACTTCCTATGACATCAACGACAACTGCTTCGGCTTAATGCTGGAGTCTGCCCGAGAAAACGCTTTGGTACCTGAGCTAACTCAGCTTGTTGATGAGTTGTCACGGCTGGCGTCTGAATTCGCGGAGACACCAATGCTGGCCCGAACACATGGTCAGCCAGCTTCTCCGACAACAGTGGGTAAGGAATTCAGAATATTTTCGACCCGACTGTCAAATCAGATCCAGGTGTTCTGCAACATCGCTGTTAAAGGGAAATTTAGCGGTGCAACAGGCAACTTCAATTCTCTACATGCTGCTAATCCTGAAGTCGACTGGTGTCAGACCGCCGAAAACTTTGTCAATTCACTTGGACTTGAATACAGCCCCGTAACCACCCAGACCGAATCGCATGACTACATTGCAGAATACTGCCACTCGTTGCAGCGCATAAACTCAATCATGCTGGATCTTTGCCGCGATGTCTGGGGCTATATTTCAATAGGCTACTTCAAACAGAAGGTTGTTAACCGTGAGGTTGGTTCATCCGCGATGCCACACAAAGTTAACCCCATTGATTTTGAAAATGCAGAAGGAAACCTGGGGCTCGCCAACGCAATTTTTGGGCATCTAGCTGAAAAACTACCCATCAGTCGCTGGCAAAGAGACCTGAGCGACTCTACTGTGCTCAGAAACCTGGGTGTGCCCATTGGTCACAGCCAGATCGCATATCAATCGGTCCGTGCCGGACTTTCAAAATTGGAGATCAATCCCCAGCGGCTCAACTCCGATCTAGACACGGCATGGGAGGTTCTAAGCGAAGCAATTCAGACCGTTTTGAGAAAACACGGCGGCGAACTGCCATATGAAAGAATGAAGGAACTTACGCGCGGCGTGACAGTCTCTGAAATTGAAATCCGAGAGTTCATAAGCGGATTGGATCTGCCGGAATCTGACCGGGAAAAATTACTCAAACTCACACCGCGTGAATACACCGGGCACGCTGCTTCGATCGCTCGTGGTAATTCCAATTCGAAGTAATACAATCATCTCCAGCTTACTGCCCGATTTGGGCGTTGCAAAGATCAATAAAGCTTCCAACAATGAGATGTTCCTCGCCGGTGATACCAATTTCACCACTTACATTACCGGGTGAGACTGAAAACTCAAACTTAGTCGACTTTGCATTACCCAGTCCACGCAAAGTGTTGAAATAACCATCATTACCCGGGCTGATGTGATTCGACATGAATGTTTCGGTTTCGGTAGCTGAAATCCAGACATCAGAGTATCGTTCCTCTCCAAAATTCGATTCCACTGTCCGAATGTTCGAAGGATCGCTCACAGGTTCGTGGCTAAGCAGAACTGCCTGATAATCCTCAAAACAGGCAAATGACAAATACGGATGAGGGTTGTCCTCAACATAGGGGTGAAGATGGCCGCAATACAAAAATCCAGGTTCTGCAACCCAGCAGCTACCACCTTGAATCCAATCAAGCTTTTCCGGTTCACCTTGTGCACTGGATATGCTGGGATACAACAGCAAGCAGCTGAGGGCCAATATAACGGATAATCTTTTATTCATAAATGTTCCGATAGTAAGTCGCGGAAAACTAATTTATATGCGCAATTGCATCGAATGATTTCTGGATTAGACAATCTACAGCGATTAAGTTCGGCCGATTGAACGCTAAACCAATCAGAATCTCAAAATTCCTGTCCCAGCAGGGAATTTGTTCGCGTCGTGAGGCTGAATTCTTTATTCAGAAAGGCTGGCTCAAGGTCAATGGTGAAACGGTCGTTGAATTTTACACAACCGTTGACGACAACAGCAGCATTGAACTTGACCCGAAAGCCAAAGCGTATCAAAATAGACTGATTACTGTGCTGCTTCACAAGCCGGTTGGCTATGTATCAGGTCAGCCGGAAAAACAGTATCGGTCAGCTGCTTCCCTCATCACCCAAGGTAATCAACAAAGAAACAGCGATGATCCTCCTGATAATAGAGCAGTAATGTGGCCGATTAAAGGGCTGGCACCAGCCGGTCGACTCGACATTGACTCCACCGGGCTATTAATTCTCACCCAGGATGGTCGTATCGCAAAACGACTGATTGCACCGGATTCAGATGTTGAGAAAGAATACCTGGTGCGTGTCAATCGAAATGTTCGACCGGACCAGCTCAGCCGACTGACAGTTGGGCTGAGTCTTGACAACGTAAAACTGGCGCCGGCGAAAGTCGATCTTCTGGACAGCAACTACTTCAGAATGACACTAACTGAAGGTCGCAAACGCCAAATCAGGCGTATGTGCGAACTGGTTGGCCTTGAGGCTACTGGACTCAAGCGTGTACGTATCGGCAATGTCCGGCTCGGCAGCCTTCCAGTTGGAAAGTGGCGACTGCTTCGTGTAAACGAGTCCTTTTAGACATGCCGGGCTACAATCTAATCCGGCCACTGCTATTTAGTCTGAACCCGGAATACGCCCATCAACAAACGATCGCGCTCCTTCAAAAAGCATCAAACAAGCCGTCACAAGTAGCCAGGCTCACAAAACGGTATCGGAACAAAATACCTAAACTCCCGATTGAACTTTTTGGAAAGAAGCTGAGTAATCCGGTCGGATTGGCTGCAGGGTTTGACAAAAACGGAGTTGCATTCCCCGCTCTATTTGCATTGGGATTTGGATTCGTTGAGGTCGGCACAGTGACACCTAGAGCGCAATCAGGAAATCCCAAGAAACGGGTCTTCCGTTTAGATCAGGAAGAATCGATCGTTAATCGTTTGGGGTTTAATAACAATGGACTTGATGCAATGCTCGGAAACCTTTCCGCATTTTCAAGTTACATTCGACCGGGACATATTGGCATCAATATCGGAAAAAATACTGACACACCCAATGAACGGGCAATTGAAGACTATCTCGCTTGTCTCGACGCAATTTATGAATTTGCCGATTACGCCGTGCTCAATCTGTCATCACCCAACTCACCAGGCCTCAGATTGCTACAGCAAGAATTCGAGTTCAACGAGTTGGTTCATGCTGTTATGGAAAGACGGGATGAACTGGCAAATGAGCAAAGCGATAAACTGCTACCCATTGCAGTCAAGATTTCACCTGATCTCGACCCCGAACAAATTGACGTAATTGCAGAACTCTCATTAAACCATCGTGTTGATGCGTTGATTGCAACGAACACCACCATTGCACGAACTGCACCGGTCTCGCACAAGCACTTCACTCAAACGGGCGGCCTGAGTGGAAAACTGTTGACAGATCAAGCCACATCAGTCATTAGTCGTCTCGCCAGCACCACCCGAGGTCAAATTCCCATAATTGGTGTTGGAGGGATCAGTTCGGCCGAAGATGCCTGGAACAAATTACTCGCTGGCGCCACAGCACTACAACTCTATACGGCTATGGTCTTCCATGGACCCACCTTGCTGCGACAGATCGTCACCGGATTGACTGAACGAGCCCGACGCTACGATGAAAGAAACTTTGGCTCTGCTATTGAACAGGCTCGAAAACAATTCTAGGCGTGAAGCCCTCGACTCTCATCGGCTCCGATCATCAGATTCATACACTGTACCGCAGCCCCACTCGCGCCTTTTCCAAGGTTATCCAGAATCGCAACGAGAAAAACATGGCCCGAAGGGTGTCCACAAACCGTTAATTCAATGCTATTGGTACCGTTGCATCGCCTGGGATCAAAACTACGTGGGTCCGAGTGAGTTGAATCGAGCTGTCGCAGCCTCACAAATGGTTCATCCCGGTAACGCAATTCATACGCTGCCATAACGCTTTCGCTGCGACCAGCGATTGCGTCATTCAGCCAATCTGCATGCAAGGGAATCTCCACTCGCATGCCCCTGAAAAATGGCCCGACCCGCGGCAAAAACTGTGGTTCGCGCTGCAATCCGGAATACTTCATCATTTCCGGAATGTGTTTGTGTACCCGGTCTAAGGCATAAGGCGCTGAAAACGGTATAGACAGCAGTTCCTGCGCTGGGCTCTCCCAGGTTTCGATCAAGCTTCGCCCTCCACCGGAATATCCCGACAAAGCGTGAACGATCAACTGACTATCTGCTGCAAGCAAACCCTCTTCAATCAGCGGTCGCAACAGCAGAATTGCACCAGTCGGATAACAGCCTGGGTTGGCAACCTTGCCTGAAGTCTGAATGGCCTGTCGAACTTCTGGACCAAGCTCGGGCATTCCGAAAATCCATTCATCCGAGACGCGGTGTGCAGTACTGGCATCAATTACACGAGTTGCATGCGCTTGTGCCCAATCGGCAGATTGCCTGGCGGCATCGTCTGGCAGGCAAAGAATCGTCAGATCAGACTCTCCAATTGCATCCTGGCGCGCACCATCTTCTTTTCTCAATTCATCGGGTAGTCGAATGACTTCAATATCAGGCCGATTTTCCAGAAAATCAAATACCTGAAGAGCAGTCGTACCGGCCTGACCATCTACAAATATTTTTGTGCCTGACGTCTGATTCATCCTTCCATGGGTAGCATTACTGCGCTGTCATCAGACCAGGTCAGCCAGACCTTTCGATCGGTTGTGTACATTTGGTCCAAAACGCCTGTCAGATTCTGCAAAGCAACTGATATCGGATATTCCCGCCCTTTAACATGTACGTAAAGGTGACTGCGATCACCAAGGTAAGCGGAAGGTCCCATACGTCCCAAAACCGAGTTGTACTGCTGATCTGGCTGTTCAAAGGAAATCGAAAATTTTTCCGGTCGAACAGCCAAGGTAAAATCATTTCCAGGAGTCACTATGGTCTGTGGGGTAGCAATTCTGACACTGCCGAGCTCACTGGCTTCTCCGATAGCAATACCATCTGAGAAATCTTTCAGTGTACAGTCAAAGAAATTCATTGTGCCAATAAAATCTGCAACAAACCTCGATTGAGGTTGCTCATAGAGCGACCCTGGTGTTGAAACTTCGATAATGTCACCCTGATTCATCACTGCGATTCGATCCGATAGAGTCAGCGCTTCTTCCTGGTCATGAGTAACAAACACAAATGTAATGCCAACCTGCTGTTGCAAAAGCCGAAGCTCGATCTGCATCTGTTCTCTGAGTTTTTTGTCAAGTGCCCCGAGCGGTTCATCAAGGAGCAGTACCTTCGGCTGTTTGATCAGCGCCCGCGCCAATGCGACACGCTGTCTTTGACCACCCGAAAGTTCATTGGAACCACGGTCTCCATATCCCGGGAGCTTGATCAGTTCCAGCATCTGTTCGATTCGTTCATCCAGTTCCTGTTTCGACAGGCCTGACTTGCGCATGCCAAACGCAATATTCTGGGAGACGTTCAAGTGTGGAAAAATGGCGTAGTTCTGAAACACCATGTTCACCGGCCGAATATTCGGCGGCGATAGGGTAACGTCTTGACCATCAATGTCAATAGTGCCTTCAGTCGGCAGCTCAAATCCAGCCAGCATACGCAACAAAGTGGTTTTACCGCAGCCGGACGGACCCAAAAGAGAGAAAAATTCACCTTTCAGTACATCTAGATTTGCATTGTTTACTGCCCGAACATTACCGAAATCTTTGGTGACATTGTTGATTGAAATGATGACTTCAGACATTGATTCACACCTTCGACTTATTGCCGAGATCGACACCACCGCGCCGGATCAATTCAGCGGCAAAAATAACGACCGTCGATACCATCACGATAATTGCTCCAAGTGCCAGCACTGATGGCAGTTTATCTGGAAATCGCAGCTGACTCCAAATGTGCAGCGGCAAAGTCGCGTCCGTTCCAGCAAGAAAGAATGCAAGAATAAATTCATCAAAGGAAATCGTAAAAGTCAATAGAAAACTTGCAACGACACCCGGAAGAATTATCGGAAAGGTTACCCGCCAAAATGTCCACCACGCGTTTTCACCCAGATCTTGAGCCGCTTCTTCATAGCTCTTGTCAAAGCCTTCCATGCGCGAAATTAGCACGAGCATTGAAAATGGGGTGCAGAGCATCAAGTGACCAATTCCTACCGTAATCAGCGACAACTTTATCCCACCTACGCTAAATGTCATTAACAGAGATATTCCGAGTATTATTTCTGGAATGACCAGTGGCACCATGATAAAACTGATCAACAGGCCACTTCTTCGCATTCGATAACGGGTTACGCCTTTCGCCGCAAAGATTCCCAGCACGGTGCTCAAGAATGCAACGCTAAGGCCAACCTTCAAGCTGTTGATGAGCGCGTTCTGTAGACCCTGGCTATCCGCCAGTTGAGCGTACCACTTGAAGGTAAATCCCAACAGTGGAAAGGTAATGTATTGCGAATCGTTGAACGAGAACAGTGGCAGTACAGCAACCGGCGCATACAGAAAAATCAGGTACGCCACCGCATAGACTGTCAGCGTGTTTAGTCTGGATCGGGTACGGATCACTGCTCAAGCCACCTTCTTTCGAAACAATTGGGTTGCACCTAGCAATAAGCAGACGACGAGTGTTACTGTAATCATTGAAATGATCGATAAGGCTGCCCCCAAGGGCCAGTTGAGCGCCTTACCGAACATCGACTGGATAATGTTGCCAATCATAATCCCGCGAGTACCTCCCACCAGAGACGGTGTAACATAATCACCAACCGTTGGAATGAATACCAACAGACTGGCAGCGATAACGCCGGGGAGTGAGAGCGGTAATGTAACTCGAATGAAGGTCATGAACGCACTCTCACCCAGATCTCGAGAAGCTTCAATCAGCGATCTGTCAATTTTTTCGAGCGAAACATAGATTGGCAAAATGGCGACTGCTGCCCAGGCATGGGCTAATGTGATCACCACTGCAATTGGGTTATAGAGCAGAAACTCCAACGGTTCAGCGATGATGCCCAATGACATCAGACCGGAATTGATGACTCCGTTGTATCCCAAAATCACTTTCCAGGAAAAAACTCTGAGTAAGTAACTCGTCCAAAACGGAATTGTGACAAGAATGATCCAAATCATCTTGTTCCATTTGACGTGGAAAGCAATGAAATAGGCCAACGGATAGGCCAACAGCACGGTAACCAGCATCACCAGCAGGGAAATGCGGATCGACCGATAGAGAATAAGGTAATAGATTTTTTTGCGAAAAAAATCTGCGTAGTTAGTCAGTGTGAAAGTCTGAATCAGATCGACATATTCCTGCTTCCAGAAACTCAAAGTAACCAGAATCATCAAAGGAAACAGCAGACCTAGCAGTATGATGGTTAGAGTGGGAGACAGTAGCGTGTAGCCACGCACAGCTTCACTTCTTCGAAACCGTAACTGGATTCGCGAAACCAAAGATTGTTCAAATGCTGCGGATGGCATGAACTCGCGCCTTTAGCGTCAATCTAGCGAGATGGGCAAACGATTTGACACTGAACTTCAAGTTCAGTGTATGACTTTTATTATCTAGTGCGTCAGTTGGACAATTCGGGGGTTTGAAATTTTCAAACCCCCAATATTGTTGTCCAGTATCAAACAGGCTTTACAAGCCGGCTTTAACTTCCTCAAACATGGACTGCAGAGCAGCTTCATTGCCGATCGGCACCTGAAAGATGCCAGCGCTCAACAATGCCTCTGGATCACGTGAAAGACCGCGGTCGGCGAGCGTTGCTTCATCGACAAGACTGTACGCATCGATATTTGAATGGCCGTATCCTTCTTCAAGAATCGAAAAAGCACCTGATTCAGGAGCAAGAAAAGCATCAATGACTTCATAGGATTTATCGAGTTTCGCAGGGTCCGCATCCGTCATCAGACAGAATCCACAAACCCATGTCATTGCACCTTCTTTTGGATTCATGTACTTTACATTGACGCCTGCAGCCTTGAGTGCTGTATACGCATCGTTCCAAGAACTGGTGGCAACCAGTTCACCCGCCGCCATTGAATTTTCCAAATCGGTTGGACTGGTCCAATAGTAACGCAGCAATGGCAGCTGTTTTCTCAGCAGTTCCCTGGTTACTTCGACTTCATCGTCTGTCATATTAAATGGGTCTGCTGCCCCACCGTAAATGGCTGCAACCATCACACCATCAATCAGGCTGTCAGACATAGACAGGCGTCCTGAGTAGCGCTCATCCCACAGAATGCCCCAGGTTTCATCTTCCTGATACATTTCATCGACCAGATCCGGGCGATACAGTACCGAAGTCAAACCCCAATCTGCTGCGACGAAATAGTTATCACCGTTAGCCATCATACCTGGAATATTTTTCAGGCTGGGAATAACACTGTCCCAATACTTTAGACGGCTGGTATCAATGGGTTGAATAATGCCCGCATCTCGCCAGATTTCCACCTTGTACGAACACGGATGGGTAACATCAAACTGCGCACCAGCTTTGATTTTGGCGAATGCTTCTTCTTCATCCCCGAAGATGGAGAAATTCGGATATTCACCATATTTCTCAAAGTACTCTCCGTGGTGCTCGTTCGCATCCCAACCTTCCCACGTAAATACATTGGGGTGGTCCGATGCTGCGGCATTCACTGGACCAGAAAATACCGGTAGCATCACGGTCGTGATTCCGGCAGAGGCAAGAACCTTATTGAACTGACGTCGAGACATCTTGCCTGTTGCAAGCTGCTCGATATAGTCATCTCTATTGAATTTCTTCATTCTATTCACTCCTAATGATTACTCAATAACTTTTGATTTTACATAAATTTAATCATTCAGAACCCAGCAAATTTTAACGCTTTGCCAATTAAAACTTGGAATCTGTTGGTATGCTGTGAAGGGGCTGGAATGCACGATATTCAAATTTTGCTCTATAGGAGGTGAGACCAGACTAGGCCAAATCCAAAGCCTTCTTTCTGTTGTCGGCCCAAGTTCGAATAATTTGATCGACTGCCAGGCCAATAAATGCAACACAAAGGCCAAGAGTCAATCCAATTCCAGTACCCTGCGGATCAGAAATAGCTTTCAAGATCAACTGACCTAGATCAGTTGTTCCAATGAACGCCCCAATAATGACCATGAACAGCGCAAAAATTACAGTCTGATTGATACCCAGCATAATGTGCGGAAAGGCAAGCGGCAACTCAATTGAAATCCATCTTTGCCATCTTGACACACCAAGCATGGATCCAGCATCATGCATAACCTGAGGTACGCTTCGAAGCCCTTCTACCGTGTATCGGGTTGCCGGTACAGATGCATAGACAACTGTTGCAATTATGACTGATGTATCGGTTATGCCAAACAGCATAATGACTGGAATCAGGTAGATAAACGAAGGAAAAGTCTGAAGAAAGTCGCAGATCAGCAATATGAATTTGCTGGCGGTATTGTTCTGAGCGCAAATCGACCCGACAACTATCCCAAATACTGCCGAAACGACGACCGCAAATGACGCAATGTATGCAGTAATCAGGGCTCTGTCCCAATATTCCGACAACGCGATGAAGAGCAGGAATCCACCAATAATCAATGCCTGTCTGACTCCGGCAAGTATGTAGCCAGCCCCCATCATCAGAACAAATGTCGCAGCCACCGGCATGGCAAGATACATACTCTTCATTGGTTCCAATATTTTAGTAATCAGGAACTCATTGAACGCTTTAAGTGCGTAGAAGAAGGTATCCCAGATCCAGTCGACCGTAAATTGCCAAAACGGTGCGGTGGTAATTCCTTTATTGTGCGGGACAATGTAAAGGTAGTTGTGACTATCCCGAAAAATGAAGCTACCGATATAAGCGAGAATCGAACCCACTACAAACACAATTAGTGCTATCAGTGCAAACCTGTTGCGTTGGAAAAATGTGAGGTCAGCGAAATAATCGGTCTGTTTGTTAGCCCAGGCTAATGACATCTTATCGAGTAGAACAGCGATTAGTACGATGCACAAGCCAATCTCAATACCAGTTCCAACTCGCAGTGAATTGAGTGCAATCATCAGATTCGAACCCAAGCCCTGGGCGCCAATGAATGAAGCAATGACTGTCATCGCCAGACACTGCATGACAACCTGATTGACACCAATCAAAATATCCCGCCTGGCGGTAGGAATCAGTACCCGAAACATCATCTGAAAAGTATTGCAACCACTCATCGAACCTGAATCCACAATATCTGCGGGTACCTTTTTCAATCCCAATAGTGTTAGTCGCACCATCGGTGGTGAAGCAAAAACAATTGTCGCAATAGCTGCAGCATGGTCACCCACACCGAACAGGACAATAACAGGGACCAAGTAGGAGTAATGCGGCATGGTCTGGGCAACATTCAGTAGCGGATTCAGCGCAATCTCAATCACCCTGCTCTTGAATGCCCAGATTCCAAATATCAATCCAAGTAGCACCGAAACTGGTGCAGCAATCAGAACAAAAGACAGCGTCTCCATAGATGGTTTCCACTGCCCAAATACCGCAAGGTAAATGGTGCAAATTCCAGCAAGAATCGCTAAGCCTTTACCCTGCAGCTTGTATCCAAGTATGACTGCCCAACCAGCGATGACTGTCCAGGGAAGTGCTGGCCAACGCAGCCACGGATTTTCGCTGATGAAGTCCCAGTCTGTGAACGCAACAACGGTTTTGACACCACCTAGAAAAATCTCGCGCACGAAATTGATGACCAGCAGGAATATGCTGGATATTGAACGGGTAAATTCCCTAAATAGTGGTTTTTCCTCAAAATCATCAATAATCGGATCGTAAACCTGGACTGGCATCCAGTCAAACATCAGGTACCTGACAGAGTCATTGATGATGAAAGGCAGTTGTTTGAGAAGTGGCGGAAATCGCCACAGGAAATTGGAGTCAGATGGACTGATGAGCAGACAGAGTAAAAAGAACACCGCCAGCAGGACGAGAAACTGAACGGCTTTTGGATGTTTGGTAAGAAGATCCATAAGGTTCAGTTTTGTGTCGATTCTTCAGATCGACCTCCAAACAGTACTTTAAGTACGTGAGACGCATGCAAGGTTCCAACGATGTTGTCTTCTGCATCCACCACCGCTACCGGCCTTTCCTCGCTGAGGATGTCTTCTGCTACGGACTCAACAATTGCATCCTCGGACACCCGCAATTCACCCAGTCTTTCTGATTCATCTAGAGGATCCATGATTGATCTGACCGTCAGTACTTTTACGCGAGGCACATCCTCTGTAAATTTACGGACATATTCAGTTGCGGGGTTAAGTACGATATTGGACGGTGTATCCAATTGTTCGACTACGCCATCCTTCATGATTGCGATACGGTCCGCCAAACGAAGCGCTTCATCAAAATCATGTGTTACGAATAGAATGGTTTTGCTTAGAACACCCTGTAGCCGCAGAAATTCATCCTGCATCTCTTTGCGGATCAGGGGATCCAGTGCGGAAAACGGTTCATCCAAAAACCAAATATCGGGTTCCACTGCGAGTGAACGGGCAATTCCGACTCGCTGCTGCTGGCCGCCCGAAAGCTCCCGTGGGAAGTAGTTCTCCCGCCCCTGAAGACCAACCAGTTGGACCATCTGCGCAGCCCTTTCAACACTTTCACGGGTACTGCTACCCTTGACCTGAAGAGGAAAGGCGATGTTCTCAAGCACAGTCTTGTGTGGAAGCAACCCAAAACTCTGAAACACCATGCCCATCTTGTCTCTCCGCAATTCGATGAGTTGCTTTTTAGTTAGTGCCAGCAAGTCCTGTCCATCAACGTATATCTTCCCCGCTGTTGCATCAGTCAGTCTTGAAATACAGCGGAGCAGTGTTGATTTTCCAGAGCCGGACAGGCCCATGATGACCAATAACTCTCCCTGATTCACCTCCAGAGAAACATTATTGACGCCAACAATTAAACCGGCTTCAAGAAACTCGATGCTGTCTACAACGCCATTGGCTTGTTCGAGAGTTTGCTTGGCATTGTTGCCAAAAATTTTGTAGACAGACTCACATTTGATAACGGGGTTTGAAGACATCGTAGTGATTAAATTCAGGATGTTCTTCAGGTGCTTGATTTTGAGATGTTGAATCTCGCATTGTGAGTAAACAAATCCCCCTTTGCAGGGGGATTTGTTTACTCAATTCATCAATTTATCGTGTTAATCCGATTAGTTGGTATCTCCCAGGATTGACTCCGTCCAAGGTTTCCAAACATTTTCGTTATCAGCCAGCCATTTCACCGCTGCATCCTGGTGGGTCATGCCATCGACATCAACCAAAGCAGCCATTGAACCGATTTGAGGCGTTGTGAAGGTCAGCTTTGTAAATGCCGTATAAGCCTGGGGATGTGACCGCGGAAACCTGTAGTTTGCAGCCTTTTTCAGCCAGCCTGTCGGTGAACCACAACCTGTTGTGGATAAGTCACCACCGTCGGCAATACGGCAGCCATCATAGTATGGTGGAAATTCAATAAAGGTAAATCCAGCAGCATCCGTAAAATTGGGCGTCCAATTGAAAATGATGGTTCCGCGACCTTCTTTCTCGGCTGCTTTAAGTTCTGCCCACAGCGCATCTGCTGCGCCAGCGAACTTCACAACCCATTTGTCATCCAAGCCCAATCCCTTGACGCGATTCGGCATGACATCTCCGTGCCAGCTCTGTGGACCTTCAAGCCAGCGGCCCTTGCCACCTGAATCTGGAGTCGCAAAATTCTCGTGACAATCTTGTAACGCCTCCCAACTCGGCAAACCAGGGCAAAGTCCTTTTTCAATCACCCAGTTTGGTACACCCATTTCCTCAAGTGTCTCTGCTGCATGAGTACCTGCATCAATCAGACCACCTTTTTCCATTGCACTGTAGAAGGCATTCTGCATGGTCGACTGCCAGACTTCGTGGAGGAGGGTCAGATCGCCAGTTCGAACTGCTTCGAAGCTCGCCTGGTTATCGACTGGGACGTACTCGACATTGTTTCCCATGCTTTCAAACATTCCACCAATCACATGAGCCATCACAATTTGGCTGGACCAGTTCTTGATTGGAATTTTGATAGGTTCGCTGCTGTCAGCAGCCATAGTTGAGCTTGAAAACAGGACAAAAGTCAAAGCTAGCATCATAGCTGTAAACGGTTTTTTACTCATTTGCATCTCCTAAAATACAAAAATCATTATTGAATAGAACGTGGATTATACAAAATACCAATTTCACCAAATCCTAGGGTATGGTGCAAAATTGGCAGTCCATCAGTGCAGTTGAAGCATCGCTGAATACTTTGAACCCGGCAGTATCTTTAGCCAGTCATATCGGTCTCCAGACTTCACTACAATTTCCGTCAATCCTCCAGCTCTGAGCACTGAAATACGAACATCGACACCCGTGGGACCGGAGGCCCATACTTCTCGCAAAAATTCGGCCATGTCAGAAACCGAATTGCCATTGACTGCAACTATGATGTCATTGGGCCTGAGGCCTGCCGTTTCAGCAGGGCCGTCGGGCGCAATTCGATAGATGAACAAGTGTCCGCGATCAACCGCTGTATAGACTCCTAGCCACGGTCTTGAATCTGCCGTGTCGCGTCCGTACTGCAACAGGTCATCATATATTGGCTTTAGCAGGTTAATCGGAACAAACATGTTGCCTGGAGTTGGTCGCTCTCCCGTTACTGCATCATGCACCATCAACGAGCCAACTCCAACCAACTCACCCTGAGTGTTGATCAGTGCAGCACCTCCGAATCCACTAAATGGTGGGGCAGTAAATATAGCCCGGTCCAGCAGATATTCCCAGTAGCCCGGAAATTCTCTTCTGTCGACAACCTGAGCAACTTGCATAAATTCAGGACCGTAATTTGACAGGATCAGTGTCGGATCGCCAGGTGAAAGAACAGATGAATCTCCTAGGGGAATGCCTTTGATACCCAGTGGCTCCGTGGATCTCACCATTCCAAACCCGCTGTTGTAATCGTAGGCCACCATCTCGGCAGGTACAAACTGTCCCTGTCTGTCTGTTACCTGGATGTCAGAAGCTTCCATGATGAGGTAGCCAATAGTTAATATCAGTCCATCATCATCAATCACAATTCCATTACCCTCTCGCATCGTACCCAGAGAAAATGCAGTCCTGGCATCATCGGGAACTTCGGCACGAAGACCGACTACAGCGTTTAAAGTTTCTTCAACTTTGTCACTTGACTCCTGCGCTACAGAGACAGAGAAAGGAAAGAGGATAAAAAGTAGTATGAGAATTTTCCGTGCGAACAGGAAAGTTGCTGACGACTGAATTGTTCGATTCATATCAACCTCCTGCGCAAATCTAGGTGCGCGATCAAATCGAATAGGCAGATTTTCGTTAATCTACCTTGTATTCAGGATTGTAACAGCAAATCTTCCGGCCAGGAGGTTTTTGGTATCAGAATGGTGCCAGATCTGCAAACATGTGGTTGTACCAATCGGAGATCAGCCATTCAATTGTTGATTCTGTCTAATTTAACAGAACCCGATAAACCATCAGATTGTGGCAAACTTCAAGCTACAGGATTTGACTTAAGAATTCTTGAGTTCGAGGGTCTTTGGCTTCGGTGAAGAAGGTTGCAGGTGGCCCATGTTCAACAATAACACCTCGGTCAGTGAAATAGATATGATCAGCAATCTCTCGTGCAAATCCCATTTCATGGGTCACAAGTATGCAGGTCATCCCGCTTTGTGCGAGATCCTTGATTGCCAGCAATACCTCTTTCACTGTTTCTGGATCAAGTGCAGCGGTAACTTCGTCAAACAGCATGACTTTCGGATTCATTGCGAGTGAACGGGCTATTGCGACCCTTTGCTGCTGACCGCCAGATAATTCGCCGGGATAACTGTCTTCTTTTCCTTCCAAATTGACCCTTGCCATCAACTGCCGGGCGTGATTTTCGACCTCATCCTTTGGTCGTTTCAACACTTTTAGCGGTGCCATCATGACATTTTGCAGTGCAGTTTTGTGCGGGAACAGGTTGTATTGTTGGAATACCATACCAACCTTTTTTCGAAGTTCCAGTTTATCCAGACTCGGATCGTGAACTTCCTGACCTTCGACAAGAATAGACCCCGAGTTGATCGGATTCAAGGCGTTGATACAGCGAATCAGCGTTGACTTACCTGACCCTGACGGTCCAATTATGCAGATGACCTCGCCTTTCATCACATCTAGCGACACACCTTTGAGAACTTCGAGATCACCAAATGCTTTATGCAAGTCGCGAATCGAAACGATTGGCTGATCTGGGGTCCAGTTTTCGCTATTCATATCGAGTCACCGAGTATCGAATTAGGTCTTGATTGCAAATTTTTGTTCAAGACGAACAGTCCATTTGGCAATGGGATAACAATATAGAAAAAATATCACCAATGCAAATCCGAAAAAAGGCATCAGTAACTCAGGATGATTATCCTCAGCTTCCATCGCCTGTCTTGACAGCGTTACCAGCTCTTCGACACCAAGTAGTGATACAAGCGGGGTTGCCATCGTAAGAATGGCATACCAATTCATCCATGGTGGGATCATGCGCTTGAAGCACTGAGGCAGGATAATTTGCCACAAAGTCTGTCGACGCGTAAATGCCAGAGACTCCGCTGCTTCCCACTGCCCTGTCTGAACGGACTGAATGCCACCTCGAACAATTTCTGAAATGTTGGCCATGATCGGCAAAGATAACCCAAAGACTGCTTTGATCCAGTCCGGAATCAGAAAAATCTGACCAGCGAATTCAATCTCGAACGGGAAGGCCAGCATTACGATAAACAACAGGACTAACCAAGGAGAATTACGAAAAAGTTGCGTAATGAACCAGCTGAATTTTGACAACGCTCTAAACGGCGATACTTGACCCAAGCCTACCAGAATGCCGGCAATTGTTCCGATCAGCATAGTAAAAAAGCTGATCAAAATATTTAACGCAAATCCATGTGAAACCAAAAATGGCAACCAGCGCCACAAGGCCTCAAACGCATCAGCCGTTGAATAGCCACCCTGTGCAAACACCACAAAAGGCCAAACTAACGGAATCATTGCAACCGCCAGCACAGATTTTGGATTCAGACCTTCCAACCAGCGGCAAAAGCTCAAGTCCGACGCATGTCCATAGATGCCCACCCGAAAGGGCTTCAAAACTGGCAGATCTGTACCCCGAGTCGGATGACCCGGATCGATTCCAGGGATTGGTCGAATGCGAGAACTCATTGCCCGTACCCCGGAATTTTCGCAGTACGCTCCCAGGTATTCATTCCCATCACGAGAACACCAACTAGCACGATGTAAACAATGAACAACACCACCATGCAGGCATTCTGCGCAGTTGAGTAATCATTGTAGATACTCACCATCTGGTAAAGCAGTTCCGGTACTGCGATCGCCAGCGCTTGCGTCGTCGTTTTCACAAGATTGACCAGGTTATTGTTCAGTGCTGGCAGACTGACGCGAAACGCCAGTGGAAACACAACATAAATGAATGTCTGCAACCGACTCATCCCCAACGATTCTGACGCCTCTTTAGTGGAATCCGGTACCGCTTCAATTCCGGCTCTGAAAATCTCAACGTTAAAGGATGCGGCGAAAAACGAAAGGGAAATAATCGCCCAACCAACATTGGAAATAATGGGAATCTCCAACCAGCCGTCTGGCGAATAAGTGGGCGTGAACTGGCCCAAAGCAAAGTAGAAAAACAGCAGCTGAATCAGCGGCGGCGTGTTTCTAAAAAACTGGATGTAACCCTGAACGATGGCCCGAACGAGGCGAGACTGAGCACCTTGCAACCACGCTCCGATGAGTCCGATGATCACACTCAGAATGACGCATGTAACCGAAAGTTCAATTGTCGTCCACAATCCGGTCAATACCCGATCAGTTTGGACTGGATCGTAGAAAAAAATGAAATTCCAGCGTGGATGGTCCGCCGAAATATCATAGAAAAACTGCTGAAACGCGTTCATAGCCGCTCAATCAAGCATTCTACCTGCACAAACAAACCGGGGCAGTCAGAAACACCACCCCGGTTTATTGAAGTGTATCAGATTATTCCTGAATCCAGTCTGCGTACTGAGCGCTCTTGTCCTGCAGGTATTGTGTCTCCTGAATGCCCCACTTGGCTTCCAGTTCAATCAACTTTCCAGATTGGTGCCAGTTGTAAGTTATACCTGACATGAAGTTACCGAAGACGCAGTCCTTCTCGGCCAAAGGTACTGCCAATCCCCACGGATTGTCATCTTCGCTGGCCAATGGCATTTCAAATTCATCCCAGTTGCCAGAAGAAAGATCTGACATGATTGAGGAGTCATCATAAACCCAGGCGATGCACTTCTTGTCGCGAAGGGCCTGTTTCGCTTCTGCGTTTCCAGTGAAGGCAACAATTTCAGCACCATAACGTTCATTGACAATTTTGTTGTAGAACGCACCCTGTTTACCGCATACGGGTTTACCTCTCAAGTCTTCCCAGTTTGACAGCGCCAAGGCTTGCGGTGACAGAACATTGGTACCTGATGTGTAATAGTTGGGCTGAGTAATGCCAACAATTTTACGTCGATCAGGTCGATCAGACATCGTGGCAATCATCATGTCGATTTTGCCCTGCTCAAGAAACTGCATACGATTGGAGGACTGCACGGCCACGGTTTCGAGTTCGACACCCATCGTATCAGCGACCAACTGTGCCATATCGACTTCCATGCCAACGATGGCTCCGCTTTCATCGCGATATCCCCAAGGTTTATAGTCAGCCTTAACTCCCACAACCAATTTTCCGCGGTTCATGACCTTGTTCCAGACTTCATTGGTACACTGTGCGGCACTGACTGATACAGAGCCAAACATCAGCATCGAAGCAGCAACTGCAAGCATCAGTTTTTTACTCAAATTTTTCATTCTCATATCTCCAATTTAAAGCTCGAATTTGCGCACCTGAATCAAATTCACAACGGTGTGTAAATGAAGTGCACAAAGATGTAAAGAACTTTTGAATATAAATGAATGAGAGTTGCGTGTCAATGCAACTTTGGCGAATTTGAGCGAGCCCTGTAGTTTCCGAAGCCTGAAACTTCAGGGAAATTCATCCCATAGAGAGGGATGTAGATTTTGAAACTTACTGCGCGTGAATGTAGGGATGAAGGTTAACCGCGCGTGATGGGTGGCGCAACTTTCGAAGTCCACTCTTTTCGATCTGTCGAACGCGTTCGCGAGTTACACCGAACTGCTGGCCGACCTCTTCAAGTGTATAGTCGGTTGGCATTCCAATGCCATATCGCATTCTCAATACAACCGCTTCCCGGTCGGACAATGAGTTCAGCATTGCTTCTACAGCAGACTGCAATCCCGATTTGATCGCGTCTTCCAGCGGGTTGGTTGCAGATTTATCTTCAATGATATCAAGCAGGCTTGAGTCCTCATCTTCACCGGTCGGCGCTTCCATAGACAAAGGCTCCTTAGGAATATTTAAAACCTTGTGAACTTTCTCTTCGGAAACTTCCATTTTTTCAGCCAGTTCGTCCACCGTCGCTTCACGGCTTTCTTCCTGCCGAATTTCTCGCTGAATCCGATTCAGTGCGCTCAGTGTCTGAATCATGTGAACCGGTACCCGAATCGTACGGGATTGGTCTCCGCAGGCTCGCGTAATCGCCTGGCGAATCCACCATGTAGCGTAGGTTGAAAACTTAAATCCCAATTCGTGCTCGTATTTGTCAACAGCTTTCATCAAGCCGATGTTGCCTTCCTGAATCAAATCTTGAAGATCGAGCCCACGATTGTTGTACTTCTTGGCAATCGACACCACCAATCTTAGATTGGCCTCAATCATTTCGCCCTTGGCTTTATTGGCCTGATACTCAGCACTACGCACCTGCGGGTACACCTGCTTGAAATGATCCAGTGAAATTCCAAGCCGCTTCTCAAAGCGAATAATCTGCTCGCGTGCTTCCAGAATGTCGACCCGATAGCGCTCAACTGCATTCGCCTGCTCTTCTGTGCACACATTTTTTAGCAGAGCAATCAGGTTTCTGTGCGTTGCAGAATTTGTGACAATCTTCTGAAACTGACGACGTTCGATACGCACTTTGTGGAGTAAAACTCTTTCCAGATTCCTGTATCTCTCTTTGCGCTCCCCATCCATCACATGCATCAGATCAAACATCAAGTCATAATGCCTGCGACCAAACACAAATCGGTTGAATTTATTCTTCAGGACTACTCGGTGATCATTGGCCTTTTTGCTACTTATATCTTCCTCTCGAATTCTTGCACTTAGCCACTTGATTCGCTGCTCAATTCGATTGAATTCCTGGCATACGGTGGAAAGAACTTCATTGGTGCCATCCTGATTCTCCGGTTTTACTTTAACGCTTTTGGCATCAATGTATTCTGTATCCATGCCAATGCCGGTGCAAAGTTCTGTAAATCGTAAGCGCTTGGACAGTACCAAATCAAATCTTTCGAGCAACTGACGCATGATGAAAGGACACTCTGAGAGTGCTTCCTGAGCTTGATTGAGTCCGGCTTCAATCTGTTTGGCCAGTTCAATTTCCTGAGCGCGGGTCAAAAGATCAATCTGACCCATCTCCCGCATGTACATTCGAATCGGATCGGTTGTGCTGCCAAAATCACTCTTGAGGACTTCTTCTGCTTCCTCAGCTACATCCTCTTCGTCAACAACGTCATCGGCCTGCATGATCAGACTGTCCGGATGTGGGGCTTCATCACAAACTTCAATATCAAGGCTGGTCAACAGATCAATGGTACGTACAATGTCGTTGGTACCACTCATCGAATCCGGAAGGATATCCGTAATTTCTTCATAGGTCAGATAGCCTGTACGTTTACCCTTGAAAATCAGGCTTCTTAACCAACTTTTATCTTCTACTTCCTTGGTGGTGCCTTCCAACTTTCTATACCCCAACTATTCCATCTCAAAAAATGGTAAATGTTCTATTGACTACGTTTGTGAATTCGCAATCTATATATAAACAACGACCAAACGAATACTCGCTTGGTCACGCCTGTAGTTGTTATTTACGATTTACGTTACACAAACGCGTATTAGATAACAACTGATGGTCAAATTTCAAGCCCTATGCAGTAACTTTTGCATTGAGTGAATATTTTCTGACTAGCAAAACGCACCATGGTGAAGAGTATCAAACCGGTCTATAGCGTTTGAATTTGCTGTTGGCTGACCGTGTGTTCGTAAAATTGATCGCAAATGATGCTCGGATTCTAGTTGTCCGAGTACGGTTTAAGTTGATTCGATCGCGACGGATGGCGCAGTTTTCGAATCGCTTTTGCTTCAATTTGGCGGATACGCTCACGCGTTACTTCAAACTGCTGACTGACCTCTTCCAGTGTGTGGTCCGTTCGCGAGTCGATCCCAAATCGCATTCTCAAAACCTTTGACTCACGCTCGGTCAGAGAACTCAACGCTGCATCAATTGCAGATTTCATTCCCATATCCGCCACCTGATCATCCGGAGACTGAACAGCTTTGTCCTCAATGAAGTCTCCGACCTGCGATTCTTCGTCCTCTCCGGTAGGCGCTTCCATCGACAGCGGTTCTTTGGGAATCATCAGTACCTTTCTAATCTTGTCCTCACTAAGTTCCATTCGCTCTGCGAGTTCCTTAACTGTTGCTTCGCTCCCTTCCTCCTGCCGGATTTCTCGTTGAATTCGAGTTAGTGTGCTCAGTGTCTGCGTCATGTGCACCGGCACTCGAATCGTTCGCGACTGGTCCGCGCACGCTCGGGTAATCGCCTGGCGAACCCACCATGTTGCATAGGTTGAAAACTTGAAACCACGCTCGTACTCAAATTTATCAACCGCTTTCATCAATCCGATATTACCTTCCTGAATCAGGTCCTGGAATCCCAAGCCACGGTTGCTGTACTTTTTCGCAATTGATACAACCAAGCGAAGATTGGCTTCAACCATTTCTTTCTTCGCCTGATTCGCTCGAGTTTCACCTATCGTAATCTCTCGGCACACAGCCTTGAACTCGTGAAGTGGCATCACCAAACGGTTCTGCAGATAATTCAACCGCTTTCGGACTTCAGCGATTTCTTCTCGACAGGCATCAATTTGAACAACTTGTTCGTCAGTAGCGTAGTTTTTTAACAGAAATATCAAATTTCGATGCAGCGGTTGTTGTTCCAGCAACGGCAGAACTTCAGATTTTGGCAACTTGATATTCTGTAAGCAGATCTGCTCCAGTACCTTGCTCCGCTCCCGGCGCTGCGCATTTATCTCGTGAATAAATTTGAAAATATCATCGAGCTGCTGTCGGGTAAAGGAGAATTCTGAAAACTTTTTCTGCAATACTTTCTTGTGACGAATGACTTTGGAACTATCAATGCCTTCTTTTCGAACTGCGCGTCTTAACCAATCATAACGCTGTCGAATGACCTGGAATTCTTTGAGGAATAGGGCAACGCTTTCATTTGACTCAATGCTCAAACTGTCCGATCTCTTTATCGTAGAGGCAGCAACGAAGTTTGACTTTTTCCTGATTCCGATACACAAGTCATTGAAACGGATTTGACCCGCTTCCACCGAATCAAATTGTTGAATCAGGTATTCAAAAACAACAGGGCAATTGGAAATTGCAAGGGTTGCTTTCTTCAATCCATTCTGGATTTTTCTGGCTAGTTCAATTTCCTTACTCCGAGTCAACAGTGCAAATTCGCCCATTTCACGCATGTACATGCGTATCGGGTCGGTCGTGCTGCCTAACTCGCTTTTGAGTGCACTGTCAACTTCGGTTGTGGGCCCGTCGTCGAGTTCTCGTGGACCTAAGGCAAAGTCTTCAGGATTGAGGATTTCATCATACACCTCAATATCCAAATCAAGGAGCAGACTAATGATGTTTTCGACACTGTCAGCATCATTCATTGAGTCAGAAAGATGGTCTCTGACATCTTCGAATGTTAGAAAGCCCTGCTTCTTCCCTTTATTAATAAGCCGCCGCAGGTCAGTGGCACTCGTTCCGTAATCCAAATCACTCTCCGTAATTGAAATCGTTTCCGAAGATACAATTGGAGATTCCCTTCTCTAACAGAAATGATGAAGACAAACTGTTTTATCACAGAGATCTAATCGCTCCGATTAAACAGGGTGGGCGACCGCTGGTTCTAGCAATCGCTTCCGCTCATCTATCTCTCAGAACTTACCAACTTTCGTTTTCCCCAAGAAAACGAATTTCAATTATAGCCACGCTTTTATTGGTGGTATTTTTTAATTTTGTGAGTAGTTTAAACTGGTTTCTTGATTCGAATTCCTGTTTTTATAGTCGAATTTCCAGATGTAAAAGGTGTACTACTGTAGCAGGGTGTAAAGGCAAATTAGTCGTACAGTATCGCATCTTTTGATGTTAACTGCATTTCATGCGAGTTCCAGCGGGATCGAATGCTGGTCCATTCTTAATCTTTCCAGAAAACAGAACGCCTGCAATATTCACTTCAACCGAAGTTCCATCTGGCAATTCAATTCCTTCATTCAATATTGAAATGGCAACAGGTGCGTTGATTCTATAGCCGAATGTGGCTGACGTTGTTTTACCAATCGGTTTACCTTGGTAAATTACAGGTTCATCACCTATTGGAATCGCAGCATGATTATTGAGAATAACTGATATGAATCGGTTTCTCGCACCGGACTCTCGACGCTTTTCAAGCGCACACTTGCCAATAAAGTCCTTTTCCCAATAGACTGTAAACGACAGATCTGAGTCCACCGGTGAAATTTCCGAATCCAATTCATGACCGTAAGCCAAAAAGCGCTTTTCAATTCGCATGGAAGTCTGTGCAAAAAGACCCGAAGGTTCTGCTCCGCTTTTTTGGAAGGCTGAGTAAATTTCAGAAGCGTGACCAGCCTGACAGGTAATTTCCCAGCCGAATTCACCGACATACGAGAGACGAGATGCCAAAACTGAGTGTCCGGCGATGGTTGTCTCGCAGCATTCAAAATATCCAATGTGTTCCAGTGATTCTCCTCTCGCGGTGTGCACGACATTTGCTGAATTTGGTCCCATAAGACCCAGTACACACAACTCATCTGTCCGGTCGGTCAGCGACACTTTTTCATCCTCAATTTGACGGTGGAGCCACCACAGATCTTTTTTCAAAGAAGCCGTTCCCACATAGAGTCTGAAGTGATTGCTATCCAATCGAAATACAGTGAAGTCGCTTTCAATTCCACCGCGTTCATTGAGCATTGTGGTATAGATGACCCGACCGACGGATCGATTCATCTGGTTGGTGCATACTCGGTTCAGAAATTTGCAGGCATCTGTACCAGTGACATCGATCTTACCGAATGTTGATTGATCGAATATCGCCGCATTTTCGTTAGCTGCCCGAACCTCCCGAGCCACGTTCGAAAACCAATCCGGTTTTTCAAAAGATGGCACCGGATCTGATCGCTTTCCGAAATAAAGCGGACGCTCCCAACCGAAGATCTGACCAAAGTGGGCCCGTTCGTGGTTAAAGTGCTTATGAAGTACCGAGGTTTTGAGATTCCGGCCGCTTGACCATTGTCGGCTAGGATAGGAAATTTCGTAGTGTTTACCAAGAACTTCCGGAATCCTTTCAGTAAGGAATTTAACTGAATTGAACTGTTTCGGAAAACGAGCGGGATTGGCTTCGTGCAAGTCCATCGGCATGTGACCCTGTTGAATGCAATGTGCAAGTGCCATGCCAGCACCACCGCTGCTTGCGACACCAACCGAATTCATACCACAACCCAGAAAAAAGCCCTTCGTTTCAACACTTTCACCTAGCATGAAGGAACCATCCGGGGTAAAGCTCTCTGGTCCATTCAACAGCATTTTCACTTCGGCATACTGTAGCGCGGGGAGGCGATGCATGGCATTGACCATCATGGGCTCGAAGTGATCCCAATCTTCATTCAGTAACTGAAAAGCAAAATCCCGGCCTAGAGAGTGTGGAGATACAGGTCGTGCATGCGGCTCAAAGCAACCAACCAGCAACCCACCACTGTCATCACGAATGTAGAGGTGACCGTCGTGATCAGATAGTGTCGGTAAATTGCCCACAATATCAGGGACAGGTTTGGTCAGGAGGTAAAAGTGTTCACACGGCCAAACTGGCACGTCGACACCAACCATCTGACCAATCTTACGACTCCACAAGCCGGTACATAGGCCGATGGCATCGCAATTCACGGTACCGCTCTCTGTTTCTACGGCCTTCACCCTGTTACCTTCCAAAACAATACCAACAACTTCGGTGTTTTCGTAAATTCTGGCACCGCGAGCCTGTGCGCCTTTTGTCAGTGCTGCACAAAGATCGGAAGGACTGACTCGACCATCATCTGGAGACCAAATAGCACCAATGATGTCGTCGCAATTCATGTGTGGCCAGCGCTCTTTGGCTTCGCCAACTGATACGGATTGGGCTGACATGCCATAGAGTTCTGACAATGCCTGCTGTCGTCTGATGTGAGTCAATCGGTCTTGGTTCGTCGCAATCGATAGTGAACCCTTGTTAATCCAACCAGTACTCTGGTCAGTTTCAGCCTCAAGGTTGGAATAAAGGTGAATCGAGTACCGAATAAGGTCTGTCAAATTTTTAGTTGAGCGTAGTGCACGCACCTGAGCTGCAGAGTGCCAAGTTGTACCCGAAGTTAGCTGGTTGCGTTCAAGCAGTATCGCATCAGAAACACCTGACTTTGCGAGATGGTAGAGCGTTGAACAACCCATTATTCCGCCGCCGATTACGACAACGGATGCGTGCGCTGGTAGCTGATTCACGAATACAACCTGTCGAATGGATTAATTGGGTCAGTGATCATCAACGGACTAAGACGAATTTGATTAATTCTAAATTCTGATGAACGATTGACTGCTAGACTTTGCACACTCATTCCAAGCTAATAGGAACCTAATGTGATTTGCCGAGAATTTATCGCAAATTGTTTTTCAGGAATTCAGAGTGTCGAGAGCTGATTGTCGGGATGGCTGTCAGTGCCGCGAACTTGAAAGATCTGCCGCTTTGAGACATCACCAACTTGCAGTTCTTCGGTCTTCTTGCGCGCCAAATCCCGATCGAAGTGTGACGAAGCCGGCATATAACGGAAAGTAAGACTGGCACGGCGTTTTAATGAGTGATTTGGTTCTGCGCCGTGAACCATGTATGCATCGTGAAAGGAAAACATGCCGCGCTCAAGCACAACATCCTTTGGCACCATCTGTTTCTGGACTTCTGAATCCAATTCCTGATTGAGTACGATTCGATCGCTGTTATTGATGGAATGACTGAATATTTCACGCGACTTGTGACTACCAGGAACCACTCGCAGACAACCATTTTCCGTTGTTGATCGATCGACTGCAATCCAGACAGTGGTGGTTTCAAGCGGTCTGATTGGCCAATACTGTGCATCCTGGTGCCAGGGCGTAGATTTGCCCTTACTCGGACTCTTACAAATTAGCGCTGAACTCCAGACGATTATGTCAGGGCCGATCAATTGTTCCGCAATATCCAGAATTTCCGGCAGCATTGCAAATTCAAGCCAGGACCGATCCATTTCGATGAGCGCGGGAAGATAGTCGGGAGTTAGGTCAGGCCTGGTTTCGAACAGCGCTTCCATCTTGGTCTGAATCGCACCAATCACTTCTTCGTTGAGCTTAATTGGCGCTGTAACTTGTCCGTTCTCAATATAACTGTCAACTTGCTCTTCGGTCAGCATATGGTTCTCGTTTTCGGATCAATTTTCATTGAACTTGGCTATTGACTAGATTAATGCATCAATAGTAGATGTCTTGCCGCTGTAATTAGCACTGATAAATATAGTATTTCGTTCTGCGATATCGACGCAGCATGTATTTTAGCTTCCAGAAATTTTGTACCTCAACAAAGGCAATGTATATCCAATGTTCTCTTGAACGCGGTAGTGCGACCAGCTCAGGTCAGGGTGAAAGCCAGTCGCGGATTCAACGCCTGCTGGGTGCTGTTTTGAAGGCGATTCCCTGTCCAATTGGTGAGAATTTTCACCATTGCCTTTTTCTCTAAACAATTTGTAGTGTATTGCAGATATAGTGAAATTAGCACCCAGAGGGTGTTGAATTGATAATCTGTGTACAAAAGTCAGATAGAACTTCCTGCATTCTTGGAGCGTAGTTACGGAGAACCCTTCGCCGAACCGTTTGTTGAGCCGTAGCGAGAGTTCCTCAAGTTTTAGTTGCATAAGCACCTACTTGCCTTGCTTTTCCGACTTTTCCACTTTGGCTGATGTGACCCCTTCGCTAATTTCGTTCAAACCGTACTTCCGGCGGCGTTTAACGACTGTTTCTGATCAACAACGGAAATGATCACAAATTATAATTTAGACTAGTTGTATAATCTAGTCTGAATTGCTCTCAATTGAGGATAACTATGAATACAATCGGGGCATTTGAAGCCAAGACACATTTGCCGCGCTTGCTTGATCGCGTGGAGCACGGAGAAACTCTAACCATTACCCGACATGGTAGGCCGGTTGCACACTTGATACCCGTTAATACTGATAGGAAACGGGCAAAAGAAGCGGCCGCGCGTATAGTTAAACGACGCCAACACCTCAAGTGCGTACCTTTGGATGAACTGATGTCCACCATTCATGATGGGCACCGTTATTGATGCCTGTCGTTATCGATAACTCTGTTTTCATGGCATGGTGTATGGGTGAAGAGGACGATCGCACGGTTTACAATACCATGCAGCGCGTTGCCGATGAGGGTGGCGTTGTGCCGCGTATATGGTGGTACGAATTGCGCAGTGCTTTGCTGGTGAACGAGCGTCGTGGACGCATTTCCCAGCAACAGGTATCGGATACACTGGCGGATAGTCAGGAATTAGACATTTTCATTGATAATGAACATGACGATGCGCTGGTCCTTGACCTAGCACGCCGATTTAAATTGACAGTCTATGACTCAGCGTACTTGGAAGTAGCCCTTAGGCGTAGTATGCCATTAGCGACACTAGACAAAAAGTTACGGGAAGCAGCGGAAAATATTGGAGTCGTCATTGCGCATCAAGCGCGGAAATAAGAAGCATGTGCCCTTTAGCGGACGCTGGGAAACGATAGAAGAATCAGAAAGCCGAAGGTTTATGCACCTTTTGTGCTTTCCGCGGTCAAATTACTTCTACTCTGGCACCATAATCCCGTGTTAGTTTCCACGTAAATCAATCGCGATTCCCACAGTAGTTTACGATCGACTTGAGCCAGATGCCGCAGTCTCCTAACGGTACTCACTATGAACTCAGCGGTATCAGGCAAAATCCACCGCTCGTGCTCATCCATGGACTAGGGCTCAGACTTTCACTGTGGCGCGACTATATTTCGGTCCTCGCAGAGGACTATTTCATCATCAACTATGATCTATTCGGACATGGTGCCAGTCAGCCTCCACCAACAGTGCCGTCCCTGGTACTATTCTCTGAGCAACTCAAGGACCTGCTCGATGAAATTGAAGTCGAAAGCGCTTCGATAATCGGCTTTTCACTCGGTGGAATGATAAATCGGCGCTTTGCAATGGATTACCCTGATCGAGTTCAATCTCTGATCATTCTCAATTCCCCTCACGAGCGAGACCCGAAAGAACAACTGCTGGTTGAGGAGCGCGCTAAGAAAACTGCAAAAGGAGGTCCTGTTGCAACACTCGATACGACTCTGAAACGCTGGTTCACTGCAGATTTTCTATCCAACCAACCAAATGAAATAGGAAAGGTACGCGAATGGGTATTGAGTAATGACCCGACAATTTATGCACAGTGTCGATTCGTACTCGCCGCCGGTGTAAATGAATTGATTCAGCCGAATCCACCGATCAGCAAGCCAACACTGATCGCAACCTGCGAGCACGATAGCGGCAGCACACCTGAAATGACGCTTTCCATCGCATCGGAAATTAAAGATGCAAAATCTGCGATTGTACCTGAACTGCAACATCTGGGACTGATCGAAAAACCGGAACTTTTCTTAAGCCTTATCCAAGATTTTCTGGAGCAAAACAATTGACGAATATGACGGGTGGCCAGGCTGTCGTTGAAGCGCTACGCGCCGAAAATACAACTCACATTTTCGGGCTGATCGGGTCCGCTACGATGGAAATATTTGATGCACTTTATGATGCTGATGACATTCAGTTTGTCGGAGTGCATGATGAGCGAACTGGAACTCACATGGCGGATGGCTTTGCGCGCGCATCTGGAAAACCAAGTGTGGTTTTGGCCGGACAAAATGGTCCAGGTGCAACAAACCTCGTAACAGGTCTGGCACAGGCGAAAGCTGCGTTTTCTCCGGTCATTTCAATTGCCGGCGCTTTATCTGCAGAACATGTCTACCGGGATGCCTTTCAGGAAGTAGACCAAGACGCACTATTCAAGCCCATAACCAAGAAGACCTGGACAGTAACGGATACTGCCCGAATTCCGGAAATCATGCGCCATGCGTTTCGCGTTGCGATGGCGCATCCCCGAGGACCTGTTCAGATCAATTTGCCACGGAATGTGCTTTCTGGATCAGCAGATTATCCTGCGATTCAGGAAGCCAAAAACTATCGCACATGCAGTGTTCCTGAAGCCTCGCCAAACGATGTTTCCAG
Source organism: Gammaproteobacteria bacterium (assembly GCA_022823625.1). Lineage (GTDB taxonomy): Bacteria > Pseudomonadota > Gammaproteobacteria > Arenicellales > JAJDZL01 > JAJDZL01. Next base: position 93,521 of record JAJEHQ010000023.1, on the reverse strand, counting down.
AGCGTTTGAATTGCTGGAGTCCGCCTCTCGACCAGTGATCATTGCAGGTGGCGGTATCAAAACGACCAGACGATTCAAAGAGACGGTTGAACTGGCTCATCTTCTACATGCACCAATAGTCAGTTCTCCCGGCCACGGCGATGCCATTCCATTTGACGAAAACCTTTATGCTGGTCAAATGGGTCCCCGCGGCAATCAAGTCGCGTCCGACTTAACCCGAAATGCCGATGTCATTCTGGCACTAGGGACCCGACTTGGATTTAACTCAACCTTCTATAGTTATTCCAATATTAACCGGAACGCAAAAATCATTCAGGTCGAACTTGATCAGCAAGCAATCGGTCGCTTTTTTCCAGTCGAACTTGGCATCTGGGCTGATGCGCCGACTGTTGCCAGTCAGCTGGTCAAATTTGCCAAAGAAAGTGAAAAACAGATTGAGTCCAGCAAGTGGTGTGAAGAGTACTTGACAAGCCGAAGCATCTACCTTAGAGAACGACAAGATCAGGCCGACATGCAGGCCAACCCGATTCAGCCAGCAGCACTGTTTCGATTGCTAAGAGACATTCTGCCCCGGGACGTCGTCTATACAATGGATGCGGGCACGCTGTGCTTACAAGCCACCGATGCCCTGAACTACTGGCAGTCACCGTCGCTGATCACACCACTCGATTTTGGATTGGTGGGATTCTCATTCGCCTGCGGACTGGGTGTCAAACTTGCCCTCCCCGACCGAACGGTAATTAGTTTGATGGGCGATGGCGGATTTGGAATGACTGTATCCGAATTGAGTACAGCCGTCGATCACAATCTCAATACCACAACCGTAGTAATGAACAATCAGTGCTGGGGTGCTGAAAAAGCCTATCAGCGGGATTTCTTCAATGAACGATACATTGGTGCTGATGTCAGCAGCCCACCGTTCGACAAACTTGCTGAGCTCTATGGAGCTCAAGGCTTGCGGGCTCAGACAATTGACGAAGTGAAAGAAACGCTGCAACTAGCGCTTAGCACCGAGGGTCCGTCAATTGTCGATGTCGCAGTCGACCCAGAGGCACTTTACAGCTTCAGGCGGGATTCGTTCAAGCACCGAGGGGGCTGACATGAACCAGCCTCGCTAGGCGCGACAGCGCGGTGCCAACTGCAAGAGTCGCACCGCGCCGAAGTTTAAGAAATTTGGTTAACCGCCCTTTTCAGTGTCTTTGAATTTACCCTGAATAACACGGTCAATCACGATAGCGCAGAACAGAATGGCAACTCCGGCCAGTATGCCCTGTCCTTTTGCCGCATATTGCAAGGCGACCAGAACATCATATCCCAGCCCCTTCGCATCAATCAACGCTGCGATGACCACCATGGACAGACACATCAAAATGGTCTGATTGACTCCAGCCATGATGCTCGGTGTCGCCAGAGGAATCTCAACGTTTCTCAGAATCTGTGCATTGGTCGCTCCAAATGCACGCGCGGCTTCAACAACATCCTTGGGTACCTGTCTCAAACCAAGCGTCGTCAAGCGAATGATCGGCGGCAGCCCGAAGACCATCGAGGCAAGAATTCCCGGCGGTTTACCTGTACCAAAAAATGCAATAATTGGAATGAGGTAAACAAACGATGGTAATGTTTGCATCAGGTCGAGAACGGGTCTCCCCATATTGAATGCCCGTTGGCTTCGAGCGAACCAGACACCTAACGGAATTCCGATTGCAACGCAAAGGAACGACGCAGTACCGAGCAGTGCAACTGTCGCCATACTTTTTTGCCAATATCCAAGAACTGCAATGTAGATCAACGCGGCCGCAGTAAATACCGCGACACGTGGGCCTGCACTGCGATAGGCAAATATGATGATCACTGCCATCACAACCGGCCACGGTGTTCCAACCAGCAAAGTTTCAACACCATCCAGAATTAACCGAATACCACGTGAAACACCCTGAAACAGGAAAGCAAAATTCTGCGACGCCAGATCAAACCAATAGTCGATCCAGGACGCGATTGCAAGATAGTAGGTATTCCCGATTGGAAACTCGGTAATCACATCTGGTGGATTAGCCGTTGTAAATCGCAACAAAGTAACTACGTAAACAAATGCAATGATTACAAACCCCAGCAATCCTATTGGCCAACTCAATCCGGACCGAACAGTTCGGTCCCCACGCCATCTGGAATACTGTCGCTCGTAGGCAATATTTGCAATCCAGCCCTCGAATATCTTTATCAAAACGAGTCCGATAATCGCAATGACCAGCAGACGTGTACCACCCGCGGCGGCAATTTCACCTTCTGCTGTTGCTTTATCCCTGGCTTTGGCAAGATTTTCGGCGCGCTTCTCGAACGACGCCGCACCTTCTTCATCTCCCTGCTCACGTGCTGTTTCAGCCCGTGTCATCATTTTCTCGTAGTTGGTTTGCATTCGCTCAGCCCGGGCAAACTTGTCAGCGCCTAACTCGCCCCACACGCCCAAACCTAGCATCACCAGAAAGACCATTTCCAGGAGCGAAAACACCCAGAACAAGCCCCACAAACCACGTGCAGTAGCCCATAGCGGTCCGAACACAGCCGATCCAATATTGAAAGTCCAGCAGTATCCACTCTTGGACGACTGTACTTTCTTGAATTCCCGTGTGTAATAATTGCCGTTTGTGCCAGCAAATTCCTTTACGGAATCTGAAATGTCGACCTCTGGGATGACATCCAGGATCTCAACTGTACCAATTGACTCAGCCATTTACTGATCCTCCTGTCTTTGAAATCTTCCCTGCACGATGCGGTCGAGCATCATTGCACAAAACAGAATGGCCAGTCCTGCCAGAATGCCCTGGCCCTTAGCGACGTACTGCAATGCAGTCAACACTTCCTGACCTAAGCCTTTCGCACCAATCAGTGATGCGATCACCACCATAGACAAGCTCATCAGAATCGTCTGATTCACGCCAGTCATAATGGCGGGAGTGGCAAGCGGCAATTCAACGCCAACCAGAATTCTCCATTTTGTTGCACCAAATGCAACGGCGGCTTCAACCACGGTGCTTGGTACCTGCCGCAGACCCAATGCCGTCAACCGAATAACCGGTGGCATCGCAAAGATGATCGTAGCCAGAATTCCAGGCACCCGTCCGGTTCCGAAGAATGCAATAATTGGAATGAGATACACAAATGGCGGTATCGTCTGCATAAGGTCCAGAACGGGGCGTGCCACAGCGTAAGCTTTTTCACTCCGTGAAAACCAGATTCCCAATGGAATGCCAATCAGAATACAGAAAAACGCTGCTGCACCAACCAGCACGATACTTACCATACTGGCCTCCCATAGTCCTAGAAAGCCTATGTAGCAAAGGGAAGCTGCAGTAAATATTGCGACCCGGATACTAGCGACCCGCCATGCAATGACCACAAGAAAGACTGCTACAACCGGCCATGGTGCATCAACCAACAGCAGTTCCATCGCGTCAAGCACTGATTGAGCTCCTGCTGTGATTCCATCGAACACGCCCTTGCCTGCTTCCGCAGTGCGATCAAACCAGCCTTCCAACGCATTGGCGCTGTTGGTGTAATAGGCATTATCAACGGGAACATCAACAAGCCATTCAACGGGGCTGGACACCGTAAATCGGTAGAGTGTCAACGGTACTAGAATTACCAGAATGACTAGTGCGATCGTTAATCGCTGCATACTGAATCCACTGGCAATCTTTTTGTTCAAGCGCCAGGCAGAGTATTGCAATTCGTATAAGCGGTTGGCAAATTTGCCAAGCACATATCGCAACACGACATACAGCACAATCCCTGCAATGAGGTAGAGCCACCAGGTACTGGCAGCGGCTTGTGCCTGCTGAATTGCGAGTTCGGCAGCTTTTTCCAGGTTCATGGCGATTTCTGCAGAGGATTCCGCACTTTCATCACCCGTGACTCCTGCAACACCTGCTTCTAATCGCAGGTCATGCGCCCGTTTGGTAAGTTGCTCAGCTTCGGCCATTTTCGAGGCACCTAAATCACCCCAGATACCTTTACCGAGTTGAACCAGTGCAACGAGTTCCGCTATTGTGAATAACCAGAACAGGTTCCAAAGCCCCCGGGCTGCACACCAGGCGGGACCGCATAGCAGTGCAGCTTTATTCCAGAGGTTGAGATTCTCCCCAGTCGCTTGAATTTGCGACAGCGTATCTACGTAGTAGTCGCTGTTTTGACCGGAAAACTCGCGAATTGAATCGCTAAGGTCAATCTTTGGAATATCTTTTGTTACGTCAGGTTGAGAATTTTCTGCCATCACTTGCCATCCCGGATTCCTTGCAACAGCCGGTCCTTGGAGACAACTCCGACGTCATTTCCACTTTCATCGGTGGTCACGGTCGGCTGAGTGGTGTTCGTGGCGACGTCGATCAGATAGTCCAGGTCAACATCTTGAGACACTCGTGGCGACTGGCTCAAATCTTCACCATCGACTGGTTTATATTCGCTGATTGGCGTTTGAATCGTGTGTGCAAATACCAGTTTCAGTTTCGAGATATTCTGTACGAAGTCTCGAACATAATCGTCAGCAGGATTGGTGACAATCTCCTCAGGTGTACCGATTTGCACGATTCGACCGTCTTTCATAATCGCGATTCTCGTACCCAGGCGAATCGCCTCGTCGAGATCGTGCGTAATAAACAATGTGGTCTTGTGCAACTGGTCCGACAGGGCCATAAACTGATCCTGTAATTGTCGGCGAATCAGTGGATCCAATGCGCTGAATGGCTCATCCATTAACAGCACATCCGGATCGGACGCCAGCGCTCTGGCGAGTCCAACACGCTGCTGCATACCTCCGGAAAGCTCCCGCGGAAATCGATCTTCAAAACCGTCCAAACCAACCAGAGACAGTGAGTGTTGAGATACATCCCAGCGTCTGGATTTGGATTCGCCGCGAATTTCCAGTGGATAAGCTACGTTGTCTCGAACCGATCGATGAGGCAGCAACGCCATGTGCTGGAACACCATTCCAATTCTTTTGGCCCGCATTTCCCTCAGCGCTGTTGGTGAGAGTTTCATTACATCTTCACCCAACAGATAAATTTCCCCGGAAGTCGGTTCAATGAGCCGGTTGACGTGGCGAACCAGAGTTGATTTGCCACTGCCCGATAGGCCCATAATGCAAAAAATCTCCCCTCGTCGGACAGAAAAACTGCAATCTGCGATTCCCACTACCGCGCCATACTGTTCCAGAACTTCAGCCTTGCCAATGCCTTCTGATTCAACTGCTGCCATTGCTTCTGAGGCGCGTTCGCCGAAAATTTTCCAAGCGTTCTTTAGTTCTATAACTATATCTTTTTCATTATCATTCATGAATTGCTCGCTTTCTTAAATTCAGACTGCGAAACGCTTTAGACAATGCATTCCGTCAGTCCTGTCAATTGAGTCTAGATACAAAAAGCGGTGCAATGTACTGCTACACTGCACCGCTCTTCTTCATCGATTCTTACTAAATTGACTGTGAGTCTCTTTTGTTCTTAGTGGATTGAAATCTAAATCAACGCAGCCACTCATCGACAGATGCTGCATTCGCTTCAACCCAAGAAGCAGCCAAATCTTCCAGTTTGACCTTGTCCACGATGACGGCGTATACCATGGCACTGACCTGATCGGTCGTCAGATTGACTTTACTCAGAATCGCTGCCGCTTCTGGCTGAGATTCTTCAAGTGACTTCGCATAGTGGATGTGCAGATTAGCATCTTTCCACGCGACGCCTGCCATTGAATTTTCCAACCAGTTTGGATCGTCAGTTGGCTGAAACACAACCCATTTAGCAGGATCGTGTGCAGGCTCTTCCAGAACCACCAAGTCATGCAACTCAAACATATGATGCGGGGTATAGCAGAAAAACACGAAAGGTTTCTGCTGCTGTACTGCAGCATCAAGGTTAGCGAGCGCGAGGGTTTCGTCCATCTCGGTGAGATCCAGAGTTTCGGCATAGCCATAACTCTTGGCGCGAACTTTTTCTACGTTCGTTGAGGCCCAACCCGTAGCCCCGATCCAGACTTCACCTTTGCCATCGCCGTTTGAATCAAACTGAGCAGCAATCGATGGGTCAGTCAGGTCAGTGATCTTGCTAACACCCAGAGTGTCTGCGGTGTGCTTGGTCACGCAAATTCCCTGAAAGGCAGAAACGCCATTCGGATTCATCAACACACTGCCTTTGTCTTTAACATAGGTGTTGTGCAGATTATCCTGGTTCGGCAGCCAGACTTCGGGATGTACATGCATGCTTCCTTTATCCATGGCTTCGAATACAACCGGATTCGTACCGTTTTGGACTTCAACTTCAAGACCCAGGTTTTCTTCCAGAACCACTTTGAGAATGTAGGCAGTCGCTTGCACGGACGGCCAGTTTGGTGAACCAATAACAACATCAGCTGCCTGCGTAGTTCCGACCATCATGAACAGAGCCGCGCTTGCTGCAATTACTCTTTTTACTAACTTCATCAGGACCTCCTTAATGAAATTTAATTTTTGTGCCAAATGGCATTTAGTTGAACTTATTTTAAGTTTGAAATGTCAAACGTTGAGAGACTAACTTTATAGTATGTTTGAACAAATTTGTAGCTTTTTTGCCATTTGTTCTGAATGAAAAAGTTTTATTGACTGAAATTGAGCCGCTAGGTGCTTCAATTGAGCGTTCGACCTGCTGTATCGGTCGAAAACTTGATGCCAAATCTATCCATTCAGTTTCGTCGCGTGAAACTCAATGTGGTCTTCAATAAAACTCGAAATGAAATAGTAGCTGTGGTCATAACCTGGCTGCATGCGAAGCTGCAAGGACTGGCCCGCTGCTTCACAGGCCGCGGAAAGAACTTCGGGTTTCAACTGCTCTTCCAGAAAGCCGTCTGCCTCACCTTGATCGACCAGAATGGTTTGGCTCCTAAATCCGCGTTTAACCAGTTCGGTCGCATCATAGTCAGACCACAGAGTCTGATTCTGTCCCAAATATCCGCTCAATGCCTTTTGACCCCACGGGCATTGGGTTGGGGCACAGATCGGTGCAAACGCAGATATTGAGTGAAACAGGTTCGGGTTCTTAAGGCCAATTGTCAACGCTCCATGCCCACCCATGGAATGCCCCGTTATGCCCTGCCGGGAAGGGTTGGCGGGAAAATTTGAAATGACCAGATCTTGCAGCTCACGGGTAATGTAGGTGTACATCTGGTAGTTGCGTGACCAGGGCGATTCCGTCGCGTCAACATAGAATCCAGCACCGGTACCAAAGTCGTAGGTGTCGTCCTCTCCTGAGATGCCTGCGCCGCGGGGACTGGTATCCGGTGCGACTACAATCAGGTTTTGGCGAGATGCAAACTGTTGAGCGCCAGCCTTGACGGTAAAGTTCTCTTCTGTACAAGTCAGCCCAGACAGAAACCACAAGACCGAACATTGTGAATCGGAAGCTGCCGGTGGCAAATAGACCGAAAACTGCATGGGTGTACCGGTGCATTGCGACTCATGTCGATAAATGCCCTGGACACCGCCAAACGATCGGTGTTCACTAACTACTTCCATCGATTCTGTCAGTTAAATTCGATCACGCTACGAATTGACTTGCCTGCATGCATCAGGTCAAACGCATCGTTGATCTGCGATAGCGGCATCTTGTGAGTAATCATCTCATCAATATTAATCTTGCCATCCATATACCAGTCGACAATTTTCGGTACATCAGTTCTGCCTCTGGCTCCGCCAAATGCGGTACCTCGCCAGACCCGTCCAGTAACCAGCTGAAAGGGCCGTGTACTGATTTCCTGACCCGCACCAGCCACACCAATGATGACGCTTTCACCCCAGCCCTTGTGACAGCATTCCAGTGCTGCGCGCATGAGATCAACGTTTCCGACACACTCAAAACTGAAATCTGCACCACCTCCGGTCAGTGATACGAGGTATGGAACCAAATCGTCTTCGACTTCATTCGGGTTGACAAAGTGTGTCATGCCGAAGGTTGTCGCAAGCTCTTCACGGGCTGGATTGATATCGATGCCCACGATCATGTTGGCACCAGCAATTCTGGCACCCTGGATCACGTTAAGACCTATTCCACCCAGACCAAAGACGACAACATTGTCCCCTGGTTGAACCTTGGCGGTATTGATCACGGCACCGATTCCGGTCGTGACGCCGCAGCCGATGTAACAAACCTTGTCAAATGGTGCATCTTCCCGAATCTTGGCCACGGCAATTTCGGGTACTACGGTGTAGTTTGAAAAAGTCGAGGTTCCCATGTAGTGGTAAACGGTATCTGAGCCGATTGAAAAGCGACTGGTGCCATCTGGCATGATGCCCTGGCCCTGGGTTTCGCGTATCGCCTGACAGAGATTGGTCTTACCACTGGTACAGTATTCGCACTGACGGCATTCCGGTGTATAGAGCGGGATCACGTGATCACCTTTCTCGACAGTGGTAACACCAGCACCAACATCGACGACAACACCTGCACCTTCGTGACCCAAGATGGCAGGAAAAATGCCTTCAGGGTCAGCTCCCGACAAAGTGAACTCGTCAGTATGGCAGACTCCCGTCGCCTTGACCTCAATCAGAACTTCGCCAGCTTTCGGACCATCAAGTTCAACTGTTTCAATTTGTAGTGGTTTGCCTGCTTCATAGGCAACGGCTGCTGCGGTTTGCACTTTCTCAACTCCTTATCTTGTACGTTGTAGTGTTTTCAGTTGATTATAAGTTCACGAAAATGCAGGAATTGAATTCTCCTTTGCTCTGGTAAGCACCTGCTACTCTGCTTGCTGGTTTCTAGCAGTTCACACATTCAATAAGAGGTCTCAGATTGCATGGTTGGAAACATTAGTTCATTCGACGAACGTTGACCACGATCAAACTTTATTTTCTGCTGCTATCCATCATGAGTCGGCTGAGTCTCTTGACATCGTGATCGAATTGAGTTTATAAATATTGACAGAATCATCGCATTCGTTAACTTTGCCAAATCAAACCATTAAGTCTGTTTCAAACGGTTTTACTTCGTTGATTTTCAATCAAATTCCGGGAATCCGATTGACAGGTAAAAATTACAGAAATTTCAGTTTTCTGCAGGTTGCACATGGAGTCGAACAAATCTGCAACTCGAAGCCAATCTAAAGGTGAAGCAAGATGTCAAACCAGAATGACCAACTGAGTGAGAAAGTGACCCCTTCGAACACAGGTTCGACTGATGATACGACAAGCAAGCTCTCCTACTTTTGCGGAACTACGGATCCGCAATTTGCCAGCATAACTATTCCACAACTCTTAGCGGAAACGGCTGACAGGTTTCCCAAAAAGGAGGCTCTCGTGTTCCTGGAGCAGGACATCAGAATGAGCTACGAAGAACTTGAAAGGACAGTTGAGGAACTTGCTGCTGGAATCCACACGCTTGGCATGGTCAAAGGTGATCGAATTGGCATCTGGTCTCCAAATCGATGCGAATGGGTGTTGACTCAGTTTGCAGCGGCACGTCTGGGTCTGGTGCTAGTGAACATTAACCCGGCGTATCGACTATACGAACTGGAATACGCATTAAACAAGGTCGGATGCAAAGCTATTGTCTGCGCTAAATCTTTCAAGTCGTCGGATTACATCGGAATGCTGCGGGAACTCGCACCGGAACTTGATACCTGTGAACCTGGACAATTGCAATCCGAAAAGCTTCCACAGCTTCGTACTGTTGTCGTAATGGATGATGATTCTGGTCCAGGTGTTTTTTCCTTCAATCAACTTTCAAAACTTAAGGGTCCCAAAGATTTGAGCCGAATGCCAGACATTAATCAGGACCTCAATCCCGAAGATCCCATCAACATTCAATTCACGTCTGGAACGACTGGACAGCCAAAGGGAGCGACGCTCTCACATTTCAACATCATTAACAACGCCCGGTTTTGCACCAGTTTAATCGACATGACAGAAAATGACCGACTGGCAATTCCAGTTCCTTTGTATCACTGCTTTGGAATGGCCATGGGTGTTCTAGGCGTACTCAGCAAAGGTGCAACAATGATCTTCCCGGGTGAAGCATTCAATCCGGCGCAAACATTGGATGCCCTGGAAAATGAACGGTGTACAGCGGTCTATGGTGTACCGACCATGTTTGTTGCAATGTTGGAAGATTTGGAGCAAAATCCCCGTGACCTCTCCAGTATGCGGACAGGAATTATGGCTGGCGCACCCTGTCCAGTCGAGGTGATGCGACGAATCTATACAGAAATGAATATGCCAGAAGTGACAATTTGTTACGGTATGACTGAAACGTCTCCTGTATCCTTTCAAGGTGCTACAGATGATCCAATCGATAAACGCTGCGAAACCATCGGTCGAGTGCATCCCCATCTGGAGGTCAAAATTATTGATCAGGATGGAGCAATCGTTCCCATAGGAACTAAAGGTGAACTTTGCACTCGAGGGTATGCAGTGATGATGGGCTATTGGGATGATGAAGACAGAACTCGAGAAAGCATCGTGGACAACTGGATGCATTCAGGAGATCTTGGCATTTTCGATGAAGAGGGTTACTGCTCCATTGTTGGCCGAGTTAAAGACATGATCATCCGCGGTGGGGAGAACATTTATCCTCGCGAAATTGAAGAGTTTCTGATTCGAAATCCGAAAGTCAATGATGTGCAGATTTTTGGCATCCCAGATGAAAAGTATGGAGAAGTGGTTTGCGCATGGGTCATCGTAAAACCCGGTGTCGATTTGGATGAATCAGAACTTCGGGAGTTTTGCCAGGACCAGATCTCACACTTCAAGATTCCTGCCCACATCAGATTTGTGGAAGAATTTCCTATGACCATCACCGGCAAACCGCAAAAGTTTGTAATGCGGGACAAGATGGTAGAAATGCTGGAGTAGATTTAACTCGAAGGAGTTACTGTTAGTGCGTCTGACTCCAAGTCTGTCGTCACTGCCTGATAAATTGGCAGTGAAAATCCAATCCTTCTTACATGACTGGAAAAGGGGTTGGGTCAAGAAAACGCTTTAGCACATTGCCTGTTATTCGTGCAACATCGTTACTGTAGTTGATGTGAGAAAGACTGCCACACCAGGCAATGGAGCCGGTCGAAAATACAGCACCGCCTTTAGGGGTCTCGAAAAACACCATCTCCGCTCGAATAATCTCCGCCTCTGTCCCGCCTAAACCCGGGGCCGGGTCATCCATGTCTTCAGGTGTCATCAAATAGAGATCTGAATGGCGCTTTGAGGTTGCCAGTACCAGTGTATTGGGTGGTGTACCCCACGCATGGTTTGTTGCATCTAGCTCCAGACCAGCTGCACCGCCACCGGACAAGCCGTAATCGCCGACAACTGGGCCTTCGACTCCGTCAAAAATAAAAGAAACTCGCGCGTCGCGGCTGGCTTCTGTCAGAATGAATGGCGACGAGCAATCAAACCCCTGCGAAACCATACCGATGCCTACCAACTCATTCGGTGCTCGACCGTTTCGGCGCCAAAGTCCTGTGTACTCGCCTGTAAAACTGGCATAAAACTCACCAGGTGGAGGCGGATACACGCGAATGCCGTCTTCTGATTTTCTACACTCAATAACTCCTGGAAGCGTCGGATGAAAACTCACCCTCCAGTAAAAACCGTTACCGCCAAGATACATCAGACGACCGCCAGCATTAAGGTACGACTGAAGACTGTCCAGCATCCCTACCGAGTAATACTCTGGGTGGGTACCCGTGATTACCGCCCTATAGCCATCTAGTACCTGGCTACCTTCTTTTTCTAGATCTTCGTCTGTGATAACATCAAACGGCTGTTCGAGCTGCTCAAGCCAAGCCAAAATATGGGTATCTGCGTTAAATTGCCACAGATTCGAACCGACACCTCCCAAGTGTCCGATCTGCTTGGGTTGCATTTGAACAATGGGTCTGAGACGTGATGAGTAGTAAACGCCACTGCCATCATTGTGCACATCGTAGAAAGACAACCCTATTTCGGGGTGAGTTTGCATAAAGAGATCGATCGGATTCATCTGGACCAGGCGTCCCGTTACAATTTCAGTTTCTGGTACATCAATGCCAATTCGATTGTTCGCATAAGCCATGTAGCTAGCAGTTGGCAGGATGAATGCGACTGGTGCAGATCGGTTACCGCGTGGCGGGCGAACTGCAAAAGGGGTGTAGTACACCTCAGACCCGCTTTGCAGATGAACAGCATAAACTCCACTATTCAGACTATCGGGCAGTTTAACTTCAAAATCGGTTTCCCATTCACAGTCGTAGAGATCGTCATCATGAAAATGGATTGCCGCATAGTGATCGAAATTATTCTTCCAGCAGTGTTCATCACCATTCCACAAGTAACCGGTGACTCCACGGGCGGGAAGGTTAACCAAGCGTCCGTTTAGCTGATTGTCTGAAACATCAATAATCGTGTCTGTTGATATGCCAACAGAAAAATCCCACGCGGCAATCAGATCTTGAGATTTTGCAGTGTCAGGATTCACTTTTTCGTGCTCATCCAACAATCGCGCAAAGAGTTTTGGTGCTTCAATGCGACCATTGAAGTGCCCAACTGCTGGACGTTCAGACCCGCTGTGGGCAGCGATCATGATGACTCCATCAGGCCCCGCTTTAGCTGTACCTATAGTGACGACTTTCGAATCTTTGAGTCTGTCTTGTGCCTGCGGGGTAGAAATCAGCGGCACTTGAATAACCGTCAGCGTTCGTGAGACAACGTCATATTCTCCACTTGCCAGATACCATCGCTGGCCGAAGAGCGGTGATCCTGTTGAAATGCTATCGCTATCGCCTTGCGATTCGGTCACTTGAAAAGCGAGCGCACCTGCAGCGTCCAGGTAGAGTCTGAATGCTGCACTCGAATTCGGATCCTCGTAGCTCAAGATCGTTTGTGGACCGCGACCCGGCAAAGTTGGCCAAATTAGCGCTTGCATGCTAAATGACTTGCCCATATCTAGCGGTGGCGCACTTTCGGCGATGCCATAGGACCCTGCATGGATGGGTTGAAACCGAGCTGGATTTGGGCCGCCAAGATCGAGGTCAACGACTTCTTCTCGATAACCCGGACCTGACGGGTTGACATCACCTTGAATGACTCGAATCAGTCTGGCATCGTATTGGTCCAGACCATCACAACTCACCTTAACCTGAATTGACCCACCCGGTGCAGAACTGATCTGATCGGTGTAAGCCAGGATGCGAGTCATGCCAACTCCTGATCGAGATCCTGACCCGTACTCGCTTTCCACCTGCGTTTGAAAACGTCCCACTCAGCTTCGGCAAGATCGGTGTACTCGACTTCGCTGATAATTTCTATGGGCTCGCCGCGCGACTCTGGCATGCGTCCCAGATTCCAGCGACGGAAAGGTTCCTTGACAATCAGAACGTATTTCCCCTTTTTCGGTCCACCGCGCAGGAGATTCAGGACTCTTTGCAGTCCGGGACTCGGTGTACCGAGTGGATCTGCCTTGAATTCTGCTGCGTACTTGAGATCCTCATCAGACAATCGATATCTTGACATCAATCAATCCTCCACAGAATCAAAAACCTGATCGATGGTGAATTGGAGCTTGTTGAATAGCTCGTCAATTTGATCCCGTGTGATGACAAAAGGCGGTGCAACAACAATGGACTGTCCAACCGGTCGGCAAATCAAACCATTGTCCGAAGCAACATTAGCAATCTGTTCTGCAACGGGCTGTTCAGGCGGAAAAGGTGATTTCAACTGCTTGTCCTTTACCAACTCCAGAGCACCCATCAACCCGACTCCGCGTGCCTCACCAATATGCAGATGGGAAGCAAATTCTTCCAACCTATGCAGAAAATGAGGCGCAACATCCACAACGTTATCCAGTACACCCTGTTCCAGAATAATTTCAATCGCTTTCAGGGCAATCGAACAACCGACCGGGTGACCTGCTGTTGTAAACCCGTGCGGAAATTCTTCGTAAGCTTCACTAGCCTGATTGAGCTTGTCGGCAATTGACTCCGAAATCATGATCGCGCCCATCGGAAAGTAACCTGCAGTGATGCACTTTGACGCGATCAGGATGTCAGGTTCAATGTTGTAGGTCTGACAGCCCCAGACACGCCCAGTGCGCCCGAACCCGCAAATCACTTCATCCACGATCAACGGAATATCGTGTTTTCTGAGTACATTCTGAATGGCTTCAAAATACCCTTTGGGAGGTGGAATGACTCCACCTGCTCCCATGACGGGTTCTGCAATAAAACCGGCAATGGTGTCAGGTCTCTCCGCTTCAATCAGTGCGTCCAGATTTTCAACACAACGGCCTGAAAATTCGAGTTCGCTTTCATCATCATTTGCAAACCGCCAATGGTGGGGACAATCAGTAAACAGAAAGTCATCAAGCGGAAGTCCAAAAGCTCCGACATAGTCCTTGCCAGTCATGCTCGCCGTGATTCCAGTGACACCGTGATAAGCGTTGACTCTTGAAATAATCTTGCGACGCTGTGGATTACCTAGACCGCGGTGAATCATCCACAGCATTTTCACTGCTGTATCGTTTGCTTCGGATCCGGAATTCGTGAAAAACGCCTTACTCATTGGTACAGGGGCGATTTCAATCAATTTTTCCGAAAGTGCTATGGCTGGCTCAGAAATTCGTCCGAAAAATGCATGATAGGTTGGAAATTTTCTGTATTGGTCACAGGCCGCTTCTATCAGAGACGGATGATCAAATCCTAGAACCATGTTCCATAGACCTGAGTTGGCTTCTAGATAGCGCTTGCCGTGAGAATCGATGACGTAAATCCCCTCCCCGCGTGCCATGACGGACGGACCCTTCTCGTGAAGGGTTCCAAGGTGAGTGAACCCGTGTAATACCGATTTGAGGTCCCTTGCTTCCCACGAAGCGGAATCTGCATTGAAATCAAAATTCATTTTTTTCTTCTCTATTGGAAAAACTCAAGTAGCCGTTCGTGATCAATTGCACGACACGTTAGTCCCGGAGGACGTAAGGTCGACATGTCTTCGGCCGCCAGAATCGCATTGATGATGGACTCTTCAATCGATTCGGTTGCCGCCATATAAATTGGATCAAACAATTCATCGTTAATGACTTCCAATTGCCGTCTGCCAGACGCCAGTTGTGGTATCGGTCCTCGATTGGCAGAACTGAAAGCAAGAAAGATATCACCTGAGTTGTTACCACCGGGCGTACCGCCACGGCCAATACCAATCGCAGCTCGCTTCGCCAATCGCTGTAATTGATGTGGAGCCATCGGTAAGTTAGTACCGAGCATCACGATGATCGATCCGTGTTCCTCATCCATCAATCGATCTTCCGTCATGGATTTCCCGACCTGTCTGCCTAAAACCGTAAGCCAGGGTCGCACGCCATGATTGGCTTGAACCAGTGCGCCAATTACAAACTCTTCACCGTCAACTTCCAAACATCGTGAAGAAGTGCCGGTACCACCCTTAAACTCATAGCAGATCATTCCGGTTCCACCGCCAACGTTACCCTCATCCACAGGTCCTGGTTTCGCATTATTCAGTGCTTTAAGCGCGTCATCTTCTGTGAGATGCTGTCCATTAATGTCATTCAACACGCCGTCGTATGTTTCCGCTACCACGGGCATCGACCAAAGGTGTTCCGATTGCCACGCTTCCTCATAGTTTCGAATCATCCACCTCACCGCCGCATGGTGAACAATGCCAACACTGTGAGTGTTGGTGATACAGATTGGGCCAACAAAGTAACCGCCATCCCGAATCCAGTGCGTACCAGTCATTTCACCGTTACCGTTCAGTGCATACATACCGGCCCACACCGGCTGAGGTTCGGAAATTCGTCCAAGGGGCAGAATTGCGGTTACACCCGTTCTTATGGGACCCTCTCCCTGAACCAGCGGTCCATTCCCTTCAATTCGGGTGCAAAATCCAACTTCCACACCTGGAACATCCGTAATGGCATTGTGCTCTCCGGTTCGACCTGGGAAAGGCAGCCCAAGTTCTCGTCCTCGTCTTTTCATCGTTCAGTACGTCAGTGGTTGGTGTTTGATTAATTTCGTCTTCTAAAGTAAAGCCCCAGTGCAGCTATTGCAAAGGAAAAAAGCAGCATGAGTGTAGCTATTGCATTGATTTCCGGTTTTACACCGCGCCGTAGCATGCCGTAGATAAATACCGGAAGCGTTGTTGAGTCAACTCCAGCAATGAAATAGGTAATTACCAGATCATCCATTGAAATGATGAAGGCTAACAGCGCTCCGCCCACAATACCCGGCAGAATTTGCGGCAAGGTTACGCGCCGAAATGTAGCCCAAGGATTGGCTCCCAGATCTGCTGAGGCTTCCTCCAGTGTGCTATCCATACCTGCCAGTCGGGCACTGACGACAACAAAAACATAAGAAATCAAAAATGTACAGTGACCGATGATGATCGACATCAATCCAAGCTTTACACCAAAGTTGATGAAGAACACCAGCAATGCAATACCCAACACGATGTCAGGCATGACCATCGGCATATACAGCAGACCTTGGTAGAAAGGCTTAAGCTTGAAGTGATATCGATAAATCGCAAGTGCTGTGGCAGTTCCAACGATGGTGGCAAATGTGGTCGTCGTTACGGCAACAGTCAGGCTGTTTTTGACCGCTGACAGAAGTTGATCTGTAGATTCGACGTAAAGAGTCTGTTCAGTGAGTTTTGTAGGATTGCCAAAAATTGACAGGTACCAGTCGAAGGTAAAGTCCTTCCACACCATCATGTTGACCGGATGGCTGTTGAAAGAGTAAACAACCACAATAATGATCGGCGCGTAGACAAAGGCCAGAAACAGAAGACCGTGCAGGGACAGTAAACGTTTGAGCCACGGGTGTTTCATCTGACAATCTCCGAACGACCGATGCGCCTGAGATAAAACACAATCAACATGAACATGACCAACATGATCATGACAGAAAGCGCCGAACCAAAGGGCCAGTTACGCGCTGACAGAAACTGCTGCTCAATCAGATTTCCGATCATCATCACTTTCGCTCCACCGAGCAGATCTGGAACAATGAAGTTGCCAAGACTAGGGATAAACACCAGTACCGCTCCGGCTGCAATCCCGGGAAGTGTACAAGGCAGAATGACTCGCCAGAAAGTCTGAAATGGATTTGCGCCTAAATCAGCAGAGGCCTCCAGCAGTGAATGATCGAGTTTTTCGATGCTAGCATAAAGCGGCAAAAACATGAATGGCAGCAAGATATAGGCCATTCCAATCAATACCGCGGTTTCTGTGTAAATGATGTCAATGGGTTCTGAGATGATGCCAAGACCCATTAGTGAGGTGCTCAGGAATCCGCTCGGCCGCAATATTAGCACCCAGCAGAACAGGCGCACGACCAGACTTACGAAAAATGGCAGTGTAATTATGAAGACAACAAAAGTCCGCCATCTCGCTGACAGCCCACTGACCCAGAGTGCTGCCGGATAACATACAAGCAGTGTAATGCCTACGTTGGTCAATGCAAGACGTACAGACCTTAAGAAAATGTCAATGTAGACAGGATCAAAGTCTTCCCACTCCCCGTCAGCCCAGCCAAGTATTCGACCGTAATTCCAGTGATAAAAATTCCAGACGACTCCGCCATAAACGCCGGGCTCCAGAAAGCTGAAAATGATCATGACAGCGAGCGGACCCAGAAAGAATATTCCGAGGAACAGAGTTGACGGCGTCAACAGAGTACTGAGGCTACGAAGATCCCGTTTGGTAGCCATGTTCAGGACTCGAGTATCAGGTGAGGTGTATTCCGGCGGTATGCGAGGCGAATGGGATCACCTGGGTTAACGTTGCTTAGTGCTTCGTCTCCCGATCCTGCTACCGAAACTGAAATGGAAGTGCCGTTAGCCAGTTTACAGACATACTGGCGAGTTGCACCCTGAAAGACGGATTGCTCCAGCACAGCGTCTAAAATTCCCAAGGAATTGTCGGGTTCCTGAGGGGCGATATTCAGGTGCTCCGGGCGGATGATGAGCGTCGCCTTAGTGCCGACTGATGGTCCGATGCCAACTGAAATACGCAAGCCATCTTCTGTTACAAGGATTGGATCTTCAGCCCCATTTTCGATCGTTCCCGAAAAGAGTGTACCGTCGCCTATAAATCCCGCAACAAAACGAGTTGCAGGCTGGTGATAAAGTTCCTCCGGCGGCCCGATCTGCTCAATTCTACCGTGGTCCAGAACAACGACCTGATCTGACATCGTCAGCGCTTCTTCCTGATCATGTGTGACGAACAGGAAGCAGATGCCTAGATCATGCTGCAGACTTTTCAGTTCGAGCTGCATGGACTGGCGTAAATTGCGATCCAATGCTGAAAGCGGTTCGTCCAGCAGCAGAAGCTTTGGTTGGTTGATGATTGCCCTTGCCAGGGCTACGCGCTGTTGCTGCCCTCCTGAGAGCTGCGCTGGCTTGCGTCGATCAAACCCTGACAGGTTTACCCTTTCCAGTGCCTCGCCAACTCGTTGTTCACGTTCAGTTTTTGACACACGGGCCAGATCCAATCCATAACCTACATTGCCGCTTACAGATAAGTGAGGAAACAGCGCATAGTTCTGAAAAACAGTATTGACAGGACGTCGATAAGGTGGTACACCCGCGACTGATTCGCCAGCGATTCGCACCTCTCCCGAATCAAGGTCCTCGAAGCCGCTGATCGCTCTCAGTAGCGTCGTTTTGCCACAGCCAGATGGACCCAGCAGGGTCATGAACTGACCCTGCTGAATATTTAGCGAAATATCGTCAAGCGCCGTAATGACACCGCCTTCGGGTGCCGGAAAGCGTTTGACAGCTTCTCTGACCTCGGCGATGGAGTCCATTCAACTCCGTCTCCGTTACTGCGCTGTACGAACCTTTGTCCAGACTCGATTGTACTTTCGAAGATCATTGCCTAAATCTTCGAAAATCTGCAGCTTGGCAACCACTTCAGGCGGCGGATTCGTATTCGGATTCGCTTTCAGTTCTGGCGGTAGCAAATCTCTTGCCGGAGCATTAGCGGTACCGTTAACCTGCTGCAATGTATTGAGTGCGGCAATTTCAGGCTGCATATAAAACTCAAAGAATTTGATTGCGCTGTCCTTGTTTGGTGCATCTTTGAGAACGCAGATATCTTCCTGATACATAGTGGCACCTTCTTCCGGAATTACAAAACCCAACTTGTCCGGTTCTTCCAGCGTGTACAGTGTCGCACCTACATACCAATGAGCCGCGGCGATATCCCCCGCCTGAACCAGTGACACAATGTCATAACTGAATGCGGAAATTTTATCTTTGCGTTCCAACAACCAGGCTTCGGCTTGTTTGAGTGCGTCGCTATCGGTTGAATTGACTGAATGGCCATTCTTGATGAGAGCTACGCCAATGGTTTCCCTCAAATCATCCAGCATGGTAATTTTTTTGCCCTTGTCAGGCAACGCAAAAAAATCGTCCCAAGTTTTGAGTTCACCTGCTTCCTCCTTGTTGAAGAAAATTCCAACAGCACCCCATGCATAGGGCAGGCAGAAGGAACTTTCCGGATCAACTTTAGAAATCATATTGGCCGGATCGATATTTTCAAAACCTTTCAGTGTGTTGACCTTGGCATCGTGTAGAAGCCCCAGCTTCTGCATGATGTCGCGCATATGTACGGACGGAAATACGATGTCGTATCCAGTCGCACCCGACTGAATTTTGGCCAGCATTTCTTCGTTGGTCCCGTAGGTATCAAGCGAAACTTTAATACCTGTCTCTTCAGAAAAGCGAGTCAGAACTTCTGGATTGATGTAATCACCCCAATTGTAGACATTGAGTTGACCGGCCGCATAGGCGGCTTGTGAAATAAACAGTGCGCTTACGAACGCAATTGCAAACTTCAGGATCGTATGCATTTTTTATCTCCTCCATTTGATGGAATTAAAAGCTCATGTGGCTACCAAATTGCTACAAACAGCGATTCAGTGAAACCACTACACCATAATAAACGAAGAATTTTTCACACATTGTGAATTTTGCCGGGTTCCAGATTCTTAAATTACACCAACACTTCAGGTTTGCTTTGTTTGTGTACCAACGATTCGTCTCGGCACTGATTCTGGCGAGGAAAATTAATTTATACTGCTGATTTATTTGTTGTTTCATTTTCGAGTAGAAACCAAATTATTCGATAATTTGATTTGAGCGTATACAATTCACCTAATACTCACATACTGTGTAACATCTCTTCATGAAAAAGTTCTTGATTCTAATTTCGCTTCTGTTTCCCGCGGCCGGATTTGCGGTCCATGAACTTGAGAATCGTGATTTGGTAAACGGGCAACGGCATTATGAACAGCAATGCGCTTCATGCCACGGTGTGAACCTGGAGGGACAGCCCGATTGGCAGTTACCGGGTCCGGATGGAGTACTGCCAGCTCCGCCACATGATGTGACCGGGCACACCTGGCACCACGATAACCAGATGCTGTTCGATTACACAAAATACGGTGGGCTGGCGTACTTTGCGACTCTAGGTTTAACTGACATCAAAAGTGGTATGGAAGGATTTGGTCATGCATTGACGGATGATGAAATCTGGGACATTTTGGCTTATATCCGATCGACCTGGCCGTCAAGGGTGAAACAAATTCAGGATAGTCGAAATCCTCCCCACTGAGCCACTGGAATTACCCATGTTTGCTGTCTAATCGGGTTTTCCGATTGACAAGCAAATCAGTCCAATTTGACCAATTCAAATCTTGTTGTGTAACGCGACACAACATTTTTGAAATGAAAAGCATCACAACAATGTCTGAGTTTTAATCTTTGCCAGTTATTGATTGAGACAGAGGACAACCGAGGATTTTAATCTCTGAATCCGACACTTTTGAAGACAATAAAATGAGAGTGGTTCACTCAAAGGTCAATCAAAATGAATTCTGATATGTATGCGCTCAATAGACTAACTCTTGGAAATCAACGCTTCGTTGCTGAACAAAGCTATGGCGGAAACATTTCTTCGAAACGACGACTTAAGCTGGCCGAAGGTCAAAATCCATTCGCTGTAATTGTCGGCTGTTCGGACTCCCGCGTACCGGCAGAATTAGTGTTTGATCAAGGTTTGGGAGATTTGTTCGTCATTCGAGTTGCTGGCAACATCACTGACGAATCCGTTACTGGCAGCGTGGAGTACGCAGTTGCAGTATTAGGCTGCGAACTGGTTGTTGTATTGGGCCATACCGACTGTGGTGCTGTTAAAGCAACCGTTCAAGAGATCAGCCAGCCATCAGGAAATTTATCTCCAAACCTTGGGTTTATTGTCAATGCAATCTCACCCGTTGTGAGTTCACTTGCATCGAATGGCTCCAACTTAAATCAAAATGAACTGATCAATAACGCGATTCGCTCCAATATCAAACATTCAGCACGGCAGTTGTACGCAACCTCAACCATTCTTGAATCGGCGGTCAATGATGGAAAACTCATCATTGCAGGTGCAGAATATCACCTCAAGACAGGTGCAGTAGATTTCTTTGACCAGATTCCGGAATGACCTCAGAGGCTCATTGGCGCGGCCTCGAGCGCATCTACCTTGCTGCACCAATAAATAGAAATCTTAAACCAAGAATGATTGTTGGTGATGGCATTTGCACAGTCAGTATGTCAATCTCAGATTCAATGCACCATACTGCTGACGCACTACATGGCTCAATCTATTTCAAAATGTTGGATGAAGCAGCATTTTTTGCCGCAAATTCACTGGAACCAGAAGTTTTCATGCTGACATCATCTTTCAACACTTACTTGACTCGACCAGTTTCTGAAGGGGTCTTGCGAGCGGAAGGTAAAGTTGTCAATCAAAATCGATCGCAGATTATTTCTGAAGCGGTGGTCTACAACGAACAAGACAAAGAAATCGGACGTGGTAGCGGGCTTTTCGTTCGTAGCAAAATTCTGCTAAGAAATTTACCAGGTTATCTAGCAGACAAATCAGAATGAACTCCAATATTTCAATTGTTCAGGGAGACATCACCAAAGCAGACACAGACGCAATCGTGAACGCTGCGAATCAGAAAATGCTGGGCGGAGGAGGTGTAGATGGTGCAATTCATAGGGCTGCCGGTCCTGAGTTACTGGAATATTGCAAGCAAGTGCCAGTAGTTAACGGCGTACGATGTCCGGTCGGTGAGGCACGCATCACACCTGCTGGCCGGCTTCCTGCCCGCTGGGTAATTCACACGGTCGGTCCGCGATATTCGATTGATCCCGAACCTGAAAACTTGCTGGCTTCGGCGTATCGAAATTCGCTTACTTTGGCAGTGAGGCATCAGTGTATATCTATTGCGTTTCCAGCAATCTCTTGCGGTGTATTCGGATACCCTTACTCTGAAGCAGCTCAAATTTCGCTAGCAATTTGTAGGGACGCGAGATGGAATGGAATCAAAATCAGTTTTTACCTGTTTTCTCCTGAACTGGTTGAAATCTGGCAGAGGGAGTTGAAGTTAAGCGAGTAAACTACGCTCAAAATACAAAGTTTCCGAAGAGGAACTATGGAATTCTCAAATGAGGCTCAGTAGGAACATTCTTTTGTTTACCTGCGACATCATCAATTTGTCGGTTTCTAAACAGAAACACATTTTTGTTGGAATTGGGAATGAGGACCGCCCATCCGACACCCGTAAAATCAGTTCTGCTGAAACTGAATCAATCCTGCTAATTTGAAAAAAATTAGCGAAGGTAA
Organism: Gammaproteobacteria bacterium; assembly: GCA_022823625.1. GTDB lineage: Bacteria > Pseudomonadota > Gammaproteobacteria > Arenicellales > JAJDZL01 > JAJDZL01. Next base: position 70,845 of record JAJEHQ010000023.1, on the reverse strand, counting down.
TCGGTGATCGATGCTCTCATCTTTTTTCGGAGTTCCTACTAGAGATCGCCCATTTACCGCGCTGTGGCTTTTGCTCGCTGGCGTGTTTGCTTTGGCTTTACAGGATGGCCTTATCAAGGACATAGCTGATTTGACATCTTACTGGCAGTTTCAGTCAGTAAGGGCGGTCGGAATTTTGAGCTTGGCGGTCATTCTAGCGATCGTGGGTGGCGGGCTTTATTTACTTAGACCAATACGCGCGGGCCCTGTCTATCTTCGTGCCTGTCTGATGACTGCCGCAATGTTCTGCTTTTTCTCAGGCGCGCCGTTTTTGACAATTACTCAAATGGGTGCAGGGCTATATACCTATCCCCTGTTTATCACTTTGCTTGCTGGCCCTGTGCTTGGAGAAAAATTCGGCCCCTGGCGCTTGTTCGCGCTGTTTCTGGGTACTGCAGGAGCAACTCTGGTATTGTCTCCATGGGAAGATGGTTTCACACCTTGGCAAATCCTTCCAATCTTTGCTGGATTTTTCTATGCCACCAGTATTCTCACCATTCGTAAAGCATGTCGATTTGAAAATACACTCGCAATGGCCTTTGCGGTCGGGGTCACATTCTTCACTTTTAACTTGATTGGAAGCATCGTATTGAGTATTTCGCCACTGCCGCTCAGTCTGCAAGAACGCATGCCGTTTGTTGCGATCGGATGGCCAACACTGACTTGGATAGTGATTGCTGTTGCAGGATTTACAGCGATACTAAACCTCACCGGAAACCTATGCTTGAGTCGGGCTTACCAGACTGCTGATGCCAGTTGGCTCGCTCCAATGGAATTCAGCTACCTTCTTTTCGCGACCTTTTGGGGTAAAACACTTTTTGATACGTGGCCATCAACGAATTCAATCGCTGGAATGGTGTTTATCGCCGCTGCAGGAATTCTGACTGTTTGGCGAGAAAGTGTGCGACGCAAGATTCGGGAAGGAATTTAACTCACTATTGCATTTTCAACTTCATCAGCTAAGGGCAGTGAACTACTGATCTGATACCAACGGTTATTTACAGCACTTGATCCAGGGCTTTGATCAATCGCGTCACTTCCTGTTCACTGTTGTAGTGAACCATACTGACGCGAACAACCCCACCGGGATGCAGGTTCAGCGCATCAATACAGCGCCTCGCATAAAAGTCTCCGACTCCGATTCCGATATTCTGCTCACCCAAATTTGCTGCTATTTCGCTGTGTCGCTGGCCCTCGACCGTGAATGAAATGGTTGAAACGCGACGAGTGTAATCAATCTCAGGAATTCCGATAATTCGCACATTGGTTTTTGAGTTCAAGTACTCCATGAACGGGCGTGCCACTTTATCCTCATGCTGAGTGAATAATTCGAATACTTTGGCGTAGCGCGCGCTGATTGAAGTGTCACTTTTTTTGTAATGGTGCGAGAAAACCTGATCGAAGTATTCCACGATACCTTCAATTGATGCCGCTGTTTCGTGCAAATAACCGCCAGGTTGGAGTTTTTGAGGTAGTGCAGAACGCGTAAAGAAAAAATGATTCTGATTCTCGAGGTCAAGCAGGATACTTTGCTTGCCGCACAGTACACCCAAGTGCGGACCATAGAGTTTGTACAGACTGAATAGTAGAAAGTCGACATTGGATTTTCTGAAATCCAGTGCACGGTGTGGCGCGTAAGCCACGGCATCAGCGCAAACCAGTGCTCCAGCTGAATGTGCAAGCTCAGTAATTGCCTGTATGTCGTTAATGGTTCCGGTGATGTTGGAACACCAGGTGCAGCAGACTAGACGGGTTCGGTCAGTCAGCAGCTTTTCGAGTTCCTGCGGTCCACCTAGTTCAGCAGTTTCACGGTCAATTTTCCATTCCTTGACAACGATTCCGCTTTCGGCCAATCTTCTCCATGAACCCACATTTGCTTCATGATCAAGATTTGTGACGATAACTTCGTCCCCCGCCGTTAGTGATGGCCTTAATGCATTGGCCAGAACATAAACGTTCATCGTGGTTGAATGCCCGACAATCACTTCACTTGGCTTGGCATTGATCATTTCTGCAAGCTGGCGATGGCTACGGCTAATCCGTTCCATGGCTTCAGCTGAAGCGGAATATGACGATCCTGGTTGAACCTGGTTTCGGCGCATGTAATCATAAATACGATCGCTAACAGTTGAGGGAACATAAGTGCCACCCGCATTTTCGAAAAATGCCAAATCTCCGATATTCGGAAACTGGTTGCGGACATATTGCAGATCGTAGTGGGAATGAATCATGAGTTATGTCTCTGGTTTAGCGAGTTAATGAATTTCGGTGAATGCGGTTAAATTTGAAGCAGTTCAATAATCGAACATCATTCTCCGATCAACAACTCAGTATTTGTTATGCAGAAGCGTAAGGACGAATGAAGACTTCAAACTACTTGGCGAAGCCAATATTTTACAGATTCTGAATTGGGTGCTTGGGCGCTCAACGTAGATTAGTTTGGTCATGAAAATCTCATTCGATTTCAGTTTGGATAACGTGTGATGATCTATGCTCAAAGATGTGCGATATATTGCAATTCTGGAAAAAATATTTCTTCTTTAATTTCAAATAGCAATTTCAATGATCTCCGACTCACAAACTCAATGGTTCAGAAATCTGAATTGACACCTATACGCTTTTATCTCAGAACATGACTTCAAAAACATTCACTACAACTTCTACCGATAGGGGTTTAGAAAACAAGCAACCCATTCCAACAGAAACGGTTGAGGAGTGGTATGAGGTGAATGCAGATTTCATCACTGAGGAGTTTGAACAACTAAAGTTTAAAAAGCTACACGCAACATTACTAAACCACATGCCCCAGAATCCCTGTTCGATTCTTGATATCGGATCCGGTTCGGGTCGGGACGCTGCGGGTTTGGCTGAACTTGGGCACAAAGTTATCGCAGTTGAGCCGTCGAATGCATTGCGTGCAAGGGCTCAATTATTACATCAGCATTCCAGAATCTCCTGGGTAGACGACAAGTTGCCTGAACTGAAAGCAGTTCGGAAACTCGGTCAGCACTATGACGTGATATTTGTGAGTGCGGTATGGATGCACCTCCCCTACCATGAACGTCAGCCTTCTTTTGAAAGAATATTGGGATTGCTCAAGAGAAAAGGATTGCTCTACATTACACTTCGACACGGTCCATATGAAGTGGTTGAAGGCTTCTGGGACATCCCAGATGAAGAATTGGTGAAGTTGATCAGGGAATACGGGTTAGCCGAAATTGAGCAATCCACTGAAGATGATCTCTTGAATCGCCCCGATGTCACTTGGACTCGCTTCGTACTCCGAAACTTCAATGATCACTTAAGTTTGAATTAGACATACTACTCAATCTGGCTGCAACTGTTGACTTAAAGGGGGCTTTTTACTACAATCGAAAACAGTAACCGATGGAGGTTACTTTGGTGGCAACAGAGCTATCGAAAATACAAGCGGCAAAGCGGCCGAAGTCTGTTCATTTTTGTGGATAGGTATGACGGGTAATTTGCTGCTTTTTTTGTGCCTGCCCAATCTGCTCTAGACAAACTGATGAGTGCCATAGGCACACTATGGTACTTGGAAGTTCCGCACCGCTTTGCAATCTTGTCAAACCCAAAGACTATTCATTAGTTTTCTAAAGGTGTTAGCAATGACAAATAGATTAATGCCAAATTTCGAGAGAGTTTGGTCTCAGAATTACAAGTTTGTCTGTCTGGTAATGCTTGCTCTTGCAATTTCTTTAGTTGCAGTAACTCAAGTACGGGCAGACGATGAAATCAAAGTTGGTTCGATTTTTGATCTTACCGGCGGATTGAATATCTACGGTATTCAGCAAAGCCAGGCACTGCATTTGGCCGTGAACAACATTAATGACAATGGGGGCGTACTGGGTCAACAACTACAGGTTGTTGAATATGACGCACAATCTGAATTGGCAAAATTCACACAGTACACAAACACAATTATTCTGCGCGATCAAATCGACGTGCTCTTTGCAGGACTGACGAGCTCATCGCGTGAAGCAATGCGTCCAATCGTTCGCAAGAACAACATCCCCTATTTCTATAGTGCTCTTTATGAAGGTGGTGCTTGCGACAAACAGACATTTATCACGGGTGCCTCTGCCTCTCAGCAAATGAGTGTATTGATTGAATGGGCGATTAAGGAATACGGTCCAAAAATCTACATCATGGCCCCAGACTACAACTTTGGAACCATATCTGCGCATTGGATTGATCACTATGCAAAAGAATACGGCGGTGAAGTTGTTGGTTCTGACTTTCTGGCTTTGACCGTGACAGACTATTCACCAACAATTCAGAAAATTCAGGCTGCAAAGCCTGATTTTGTGGCTGCATTGCCTGTTGGAGCGAACCAAACCGGGTTCCTGGAGCAGTTTGCTGCAGCTGGTTTGAAAGAAAAAATGGGAATCGTATCAACCAACTATGGATCAGGAAATCAACAGGTAGTTGTTTCACCAGATGCTGGTGAGGGAATTGTTGCCTCGCAAGAATACTTCATGTGGATTGATGAGCCAAACAATGAACCATTTAAAGCAAAATGGGAGGCTGCTTACAGTCTTGACGAACCAATCATTTCCGAAGCGGCCGATGTTTGGAATGCCGTGCACATTTGGGCTAAGGCCGTAGAAGTGGCTGGCACTACAGACAGCGATGCCGTTATTGCGGCACTTGAGAGCGGAATTTCGTTTGATGGGCCAAATGGAACGGTTACCATGCAACCCGGTTCACATCATTTAAAGCAAAACATTTACATTGTTCGCGGAAATCGAACTCATGGATTTGACGTAATCCAGACGTTTGAATCGGTTGCGCCGAGTTTCGAAGATCAAGTTTGCGACCTGATCGCAAATCCCGACACAGCGGAGCACTTTACGCCTGCAGATCTTTGATCGAAACTTAAAAAGTCAATCGTAACTGCGGCGCGAGTAAATTTTCTGATAAATTTACTCGCGCCTTCTATTTTCTAATTCCGAGAATTTTGGAACTTCGATTGCGATGGAACTTGATTTTCTAGCGACGCTATTGCTATCGTCGCTGTCCAGTGCGGCGATTTTATTGATCGCAACGGTTGGCCTGGCTGTAATGTTCGGCCTGATGGGTGTCATTAACCTTGCGCATGGCGAATTCATCATGTTCGGTGCTTATGCCACCTTGTTCGCTACACAAATTGGAATTCCATATCCTCTCGCTATTATTTTCGCCACCATAGTGACTGCGATCTTCGGCGGTATCGTTGAATTGCTGATTATCCGGCGCTTATATGGGCGTATCTTTGATACTTTACTTGCCACATGGGGGCTCAGCCTCGTCCTCTATCAATCCGCAGTGCTGATATTTGGAACCGTCACGCCTGGAATTGGTTTACCAATCTCCAACATTCAAATTGGGGACTATTCGTTATCTGTATATTTGTTGTTTCTGATTCTCGTGGCGGTAGTCTTGATTGGAAGCCTTTACTGGCTATTGACCAAAACGAGTTATGGAATCACTGCGCGAGCTGCGATTCAAGATCGGGAAACAGCTTCTGCTGTAGGTGTTGAATCGGCACGTATCAACACGATGACGTTTGCACTTGGGTCCGGTCTTGCTGGATTTGCAGGCGCCATACTACTTCCGGCAATTCCCGCCACTCCCAATATGGGATTTGCATTTGTCATAAAGGCATTTCTGGCGGTAGTAGCGGCAGGACCTGTCACTCTCACTGGAACAGTTGCAGTTGGCAGTACACTCGGCATGGTTGGAAACATCACCGCAAGTTTTTGGACCAGTGTGGTTGGTGATATCGTTTTCTTTCTGCTCACCATCACCATTTTGCGCATTTTTCCACTGGGAATATCAGGGCGTTGGAGAATGAAGCTGTGAGAATTTAGCTGTGAAAGACTCAACTAGTTCAATTTCTTCCTTGATTCGCAATTTCAGATTGCGTTCAAGCGACCCATCCATATTCATTGCATTGATATTCGCGCTGACCCTTGCCATTTCTTCGTTTTGGATTGATCCATATCTCGCATATGTTGGAACTTCCTGGGTTATTTTTGGATTGTTGGGATTGAGTCTGGATTTGGTTTGGGGTCGCGGTGGATTATTGAGTCTCGGACAAACCTCGTTTTATGGAATCGGAGGCTATGTTGGTAGCATTGCAGCAATCAATTTTGCCCCATTAACAGGCAACTCATTAATATGGGCATTACCATTCGGTGCGATATCAGGCACCATACTTGCTGCTTTGGTTGGATGGTTTATTTTCTACGGTCGGATGGGTTCACTTCAGAGCACAATTTTGACTTATACGTTCACCCTAATCGTTTGGACGATTACACTATCCTTCACTACTGAAATCGGAGACGCCGTTGTCGGAGGTGACAATGGCATGTCCAACATTCCAGGATTCGTCCTCGGATTTGGAGAGAAAGCTTCGTCGCTGTCTCCAAATATGATGTTTCTCACAGTCGTCGTAATATCTGCGATCGTCTATCTGATCGTTGCATTTATTGTTCGTTCACCCTTCGGACTCGTTATCGATTCCATAAGGCTTGATGCGGTTAAAGCGGAACTGCTGGGATTGGACATTCGTTTGTTTCAAACCCTCATGTTTATGCTAGCTGGCGCAATTGCTGGAATTGCTGGAGCATTGTTTGGTGCTTGGGCGAATTACCTCAATCCTTCAATCTTTAGCGTGCAGGAAGCTTTACTGGTGCCGATTTATGTGCTCGTGGGTGGATTGGGCACACTCATCGGTCCATTTGTCGGAGCGCTCACTGTGGGAGGTCTTTCATTCTGGTTGGGCGGTGGTGTTATCGGTGGGCAAACCACTCTCGTCATGGGTGCCTGTCTGATTGTGCTGGTACTATTCTTACGTAAAGGGATTGTTGGTGGAATCCAAGCGCTGTTTGCAAGGATTTTTGATGATTTAGAAGCCAAAGATCGCCTTTCGCAACAAACATCACAGGTTCGTGTCAACCTAAATTTGCTTGAAAAGCTACAGACTTCTACAAATGTACAAAGAGATGCAACCCTCAAAACTATCAACACATCGAAGAGATTTGGTGGTGTGCTGGCCGTTGATTCTGTGAGCCAGAATTTTGCACCTGGGAAGGTGCGGTGCATTATTGGCCCGAACGGTGCGGGCAAGAGTTCTTACCTTAAAACCTGTACTGGCGCCTACGAACCCGATTCCGGTACGGTGTTGTATTCGAGTCAGGATATTACCAAAATTAATCCGTTTGAGCGTGTGAAGTTGGGTCTTGGTATCAAGATGCAAACAGCACAAGTGTTTGATGAATTAAGTGTCAGGCAAAATTTGTGGATTGCAGGCTATGGCAACGGGCTAAACAAAGAAAGAGCGGATCAAGTTTCCGACGAAATGTTAGACGTTCTCAATATGCGGGAAATTTCTACTCGGCAGGCATCTACGCTATCTCACGGAGAGCAGCAGTGGTTAGACATAGGAATGGTACTGTGTCTGGCACCTTCAGTCATTCTTTTGGACGAACCTGCTGCAGGCATGTCAAAGGAAGAAAAACGACAACTGTCTGAGTTGGTTCGGCTGATGGCTAGAACTGCGACTGTTGTCGTTGTTGATCACGATATGGATTTTGTTCGGACACTGGATGCAGAAATCACCGTCCTTCATCAAGGTGCGGTATTTGCCCAGGCGGAGATTGACGAATTAAGGAAGGACGAGCGAATTCTTGACATCTATCTTGGAAGGCGGCAAAGTGTTACAGATTTCTAATGCGAATGGTGGCTACAAAAGAGTCACAATCATTCGAGACTGTTCATTGCGGGTGGGCAAAGGAGAAATTGTTGCACTGTTGGGTCGCAACGGCGCTGGTAAATCTACGCTGATGAAATACACAATGGGGCTAGTTGACACATTCGGCGGTTCAGTTTCTATTCATGGAAACACATTACCACTATCAACTTCAAAACGGGTCAAGATGGGTCTCGGTTATGTGCCACAAGGACGTTATGTATTTCCTCGATTGAGTGTACCGGAGAATATTGCGGTAGCGGCACTGGCGTGCGGGCATGATCGCCATGAGTCGATAGACGATGCGTTCAATGACTTTCCCATTTTGGCGGAGAAAAAAGATGCGCTTGCGGGTACTCTGAGTGGAGGACAACAACAGATCCTTTCAATTGCGCGGGCTTTAGCTACCAAACCCCAGGTACTTCTGCTCGATGAGCCAACAGAAGGGGTTCAGCCTTCAATCATTGAAGAAATTGGTGAGAAACTGAAACGGTTAAACGAGGAACGAGGGCTTTCAATATTGATCGCGGAACAGAATCTCGACTTTTGCCTTTCGATCTCAAAGCGCGCCTACATATTGAATAATGGTTCGATTTCGCACGAAACGACAAGACAAGAATTGATTCAAAACAAAACAATACTTCACGAATTGCTTGGGGTGTGAAAGGAGTTGAAAATGACAACGTGGACAAAAGAAATCCTAGTCCAATATCGAAGACAAATGGAATGGGACGAATTGAATGATGAACAATTGGATCAGGTTCTGGCAATTCTCAATGGTGCTCACGACACCTTGAGTTCTCTCGATGGAGTTTCCTGGGTAGAGCCTGACATTGGATTTCGAGTTAAAGTTAAGTGTGATTAAAGTGAACAAGAGTAAATTATGCGAACTGACAATTGCTGAACTAAGTCGGAAGCTATTTGACGGTGAAATCCGCGCAACTGATGTAGTAGGTTCGTGTCTTGACAGAATCGAAAAGACACAGGAGACCACAAACGCTTTCGTAGCCTACGATCCTGAACTAGCATTGGAGACAGCTCAGAAACAGGATTTACACTTCGCAGAAGGAGTAGTCAGCGGACCGCTGCATGGTATTCCAATTGCTGTCAAGGACAACTATCTGACTGCTGACTACCCGACGACAGCCTGCTCGAAGATCTACCCGGACAATCCCGTCGGGCTCGATTCTACAATGGTTGCAAAATTGAGAAGTGCTGGTGCAATTGTCATTGGAAAAACCAATATGCACGAATGGGCATATGGCGCAACCAACGAAGAGTCTTCATATGGAACCACTCGAAACCCTTGGAACAGTGAGCACATCACTGGCGGTTCAAGTGGTGGTTCTGGCGCTGCTTTAGCGGCCAGGATGGTGCCTGCCGCACTTGGAAGCGATACTGGAGGCTCCATCCGTATTCCATCATCTGCCTGTGGTGTAAGTGGCTTGAAGCCCACCGCTGGACGCGTCAGTCGTACTGGCATTCTACCATTGTCATGGACACTTGATATTGGAGGACCGATGGCTCGGTCTGCGCAAGATCTCAGAATCTTGTTCAATGTAGTTTCGGGATTCGACCCCAAGTGCCCAACCACATATGGAATTTGTTCTGATAACCAATCCACCAATAAAGGGCATCGATTTCGCATCGCACTGTTTCGTAGCAGTGAAATTCTCTGTGATGACACTGTCATGGAATCAGTAGAACAAGCTTTGGATGTTTTACGTGATGATGGAGCCGTCGTGGACGAGGTTAGCTTTTCAGGACTGGAAACTGGCTTTGGAGCCTGGAAAATTCTACTTCACTGCGAAGCCGCTGCATATCATGCGAAATTCCTTGAGGAATCTGCCGATCTGTATTCTGATAATGTCAGAGTTCAAGTAGAAGCAGGACGCTGTTTATCGGCATCAACGTACCTTAAGGCGCAGCAGTATCGAGCCGTGTTCAATCAAAGATTCAGCCAACTCACTGATCGATACGACCTGATTGCAATGCCAACTCTCCCAGTTACAGCACCTCGAATTGGACAAAGTGAGCTTGAAGTCAACAATTCACCCATAACTTCACAGGACGCTATGACTTCAATTGCATGGATTGCAAATTTCACCGGCCTGCCAGCGACTTCCGTTCCATGTGGTTTTGATGAGCGAAGACTACCAATTGGGTTAATGTTTGTTGGACCGGCGTTTGGCGAAGAAACAATTCTTTCAGTTGCCGAGAGATATCAAGCTCTTACCCAGTGGCATAAATTCGCACCGAGTTGGAATTGAATTCTTGATTGCCATCGGTGCAACCGGAGGTGTAAATGCCTGATCTGAAAAGTGAACTGGGCGAGAATGGCCGTGACACTTACATTCCCATCGGTGTTCTTTTCTCTCAAAGTGGTCCAATGTCTGTGACCGAGATGGCACATCTCAAAGGGACTCTAATGGCCATTGAGGAAATTAACAAGAATGGTGGCATCGACGGAATGTTGCTTCAACCAATTATTGACGATCCGAAATCAGACCCAGCAACATCAAGAAAGTTGGCAAACAAGCTGCTGACACAGGATCAAGTGTCAGTTATTTTTGGGTGCTGTTCTTCAAGTATCCGTAAAGCGGTCCTTCCAATAATTGAACGTCACGGCGCCTTGCTGTTTTATCCTTCGTTCTACGAGGGGTTCGAGTACTCACCAAACATTGTGTATACGGGTGCAACACCGAACCAAACTGTGATCCCGCTTGTCGAATTACTGTTCAACAGGTACGGAAAAAGATTTGCGATGGTTGGCTCAGATTACATATATGCACACGAGATTAATCGAATCGTAAAGGAATTCCTAATTGAAAGTGGCGGATCAGTTGTGACTGAACTCTATATTCAGCAAGGGGCAGATAAAGAAAAATTTAAGCTGGTTGCGGAAAAACTTGCAATGTTTTCACCTGACATCATTTTTTCTACTGTTGTCGGTGTAGACACAGCAAAACTGTACGATTCGTGCCAAGAAGAAGGCATCGAAGCGAGAAATTGTCCGATTGCGAGTTTAACCACAAGCGAAAGTGAACTTGCTGGAATGTGTGAAGAATCCAGATGCGGGCACATTACAGCACTGCCCTACTTTCAGTCGGTCAAAACAGATGAAAACCAGAAGTTTCAATCTCTCTATCAATCCAAGTATGGATCAGATGATTTACCTTGTGTTTACTCTGAAACAACGTACTCCCAAGTCCACATTCTTTCCCAAGCACTTTCACGCGTATCTAGCCTGGCACCAGAAGCCCTGTTGAGTGCAATCGAGGGAATTCAGTTTCATGCACCTCAAGGGAGCATCATGATTGATCCGGATAACAATCACACTTACCTTACACCCAGAATAGGACAATCCACTGCTGAAGGAACATTTGAGATTGTCTGGCAGGCTCCCGAACCGATAAAACCTGATCCATATCTCGTTGCATACGACAGAACGATTGCTACAATCTAATGTAGGTCGGAATATACAGCGAAGCTTAATATATGACGGAAGGAGATAGGTTAATTCGTGAAATTCGGAATTGCAATGTTGTAGTTCTGCATCCACCGGATGAAGACCGTGTGATTTTGTCTCACCAACTCCGACGGATTGGGTGTCGGGTGAGTGAAATCTGGCCAGTGGAAGATGCATCACTTGATGGGGCAGATGCTATCTATTTCTTGGCTAATCCAGATCAATCACCTGATTTAAACCGCCTTTCTGACAAACATGATTCGGCATTGATTGCAGTGGTATCCTATGAAAACCCCTTGGTGTTGCAAGCTATCACGAATATCGGCGTACATGGAGTGATAACAAAACCGGTCCGCTCTATTGGTGTTTTTGCAAATTTGATTACTGCTCTCAGTATTTTCAAATATGAGGGCCGACTCAATTCCAGAATTGCAAAATTAGATGAAACACTGAAATCTCGAAGAATGGTTGAGCGTGCTACTCGAATTTTGGCGGAACATCAGAGTATTACTGAAGATAGTGCTTACGCACTTATTCGGACTGAAGCGATGAGCAAACAGGTCACAATTTCAGAGATGGCTAATTCAATTATCAATACTGACAAAATATTCAAGAAATGAGATATTGATCAATTATTCCTGAACCGAAATTTGAAATTCGACTTCAGCAGAAGCTACTGTACATCGTTCCGTGGTCTTTCTTCGGGCAATTGAATGTATCGACCAATACTTACTCCATAACGATAAACGACTTTTTAGCTATCCCAGATTATCACCACACATAAACTAAAACAATTGGGAAAACCGATCCTCCTAGCAACAATTGATTAAGTTACGTGTGTTTTCACGTGATTTGATTGGACATGGGAACCATCTAGTGACCCAATTTGCCTAAAAATAGATTATGTAGTGACTTAATATATATAATTCAAGTCACTATGTATATAGATTCTTACATTCCGCAAGCTCAGTTATCCCGACTCAACTCGGTTGTTGCACCAGGCAAGGTAGCGATAATTTATGGTCCTCGCCGGGTTGGTAAAACGACATTGGTTCAGCGCTACGTCCAGCAACATGATCCCAATGCACTTGTAGTGACAGGGGAAGATATTTCCATACGAGACTTTTTAGAGAGTCAGTCCATTGTCAAACTCAAGCAGTTCGTGGGTGATAATCAAACCCTTATCGTAGATGAGGCACAACATTTACGGCAAATCGGGCTGAATCTCAAACTTTTAGTCGATCATGTTGAGGGGCTTCGGATTATCGCAACCGGTTCGTCTTCCTTTGACCTCGCTCAAACTACAGGGGAACCGCTGACCGGTCGCAAGAACACGCTTCTCCTACTTCCGCTTGCACAATTCGAGATTCAACAAACTGAGGCGACTCATGAAACTCGTGCAAACCTTGAGTGCCGGTTAGTATACGGCTCTTATCCTGAGATTGTTCTCATGGGTTCGAATCGGGATCGAGAGATTTATCTCAAAGATCTGATCGCATCGTACCTTTTTAGGGACATTCTCCAAGTTGACGGCGTTCGATTTTCTGACAAACTGCTTCGTCTGCTGCAGCTAATTGCGTTCCAGGTTGGGCAGGAGGTTTCGATAGCTGAATTGGGTGGACAACTCGGAATGAGCAAGAATTCGGTAGAGCGTTACCTGGACTTGCTGGAAAAGTCTTTTGTTCTTTACAGCAGAGGAGGGTTTAGTCGCAATTTGCGGAAAGAAATCACAAAGAGCCGTAGGTACTACTTTTATGACAATGGCGTTCGTAATGGAATCATCAGTAATTTCAATCCACTATCGCTTCGAAACGATGTCGGTGCGCTATGGGAGAATTATGTCCTTGTTGAGAGACTTAAGCGAAATACCTATTCTAGGTCTCTGGCTGACAGTTACTTCTGGCGAACCTATGATCGCCAGGAGATTGATCTAATTGAAGAGGTAAGCGGACATCTCAGCGCCTACGAAATCAAATGGTCACTGCGTAAAACGTCTCTTCGCGCACCTCGCGCCTGGCGCGAAGCTTATCCAGATAGTTCCTTTCAAGCCATTCATCCTGAGAACTACCAGGAATTCATAGGACTTGCAAACCCGTAATAAGTCCAAGGTCAGCTAGGTTGAGATCGCGTTTGCGACAACATTGCCCGATTCGCAACATCCAATAACGTAAAGCCACATTTGGCGTATGAGTTAATTCGGAGAGACTCACAGACAGAGTGATTAGCTGGAACTTCTGGTGGAATTTAAAGGGGACATTTGGGCAATCGGATTTGGTTAAAAACGACAGCGTCTTCCGCATTCCAATAGAAGATCAATTTTCTTTCGAAATTGATTAAAGTCTGGTAATATTCTTGTCGTGTCCATTTTTATCGGAATCCCGCAGTGAATTACGATCTCGAAAAGTATCCCATGAAACCGGATGTAGTCGCGTTTCTCGAAAAAGTGCAAACCAGTTATCCGCCGCACAGCGAGGCTGGCAGCATTGAAGAGGGTCGTCGCTCGTACGAAGTTATGTGCACGTATTTTGATACACCAATTCCAGACGGTATCGATATCCGAGACGATGTCGTTGAAGGTCGAGAAGGACCTATTCCCATTCGATTGTACATACCGCGTGATCCATCTTCTGACACGACCGTTATCTACTACCACGGTGGGGGATTTGCGATCGGTAATCTCGATACTCACAACACGATCTGTGCCGATATGGCGAGTGAGACGAATCTTCGGGTCGTCGCAGTTGACTATAGGCTGACCCCCGAACATCGTTTTCCAGCGCACTTTCATGATGCGATTGATGCTTTTGCTGCGTTGGACGAAGGTCGCACAATAGTGTGTGGAGATTCGGCTGGTGGAACCTTGGCAGCCGCGATCTGTGCAGACCGCCATTGCAGCGAACAGCAACCCATTGGTCAAGTTCTGATTTATGCTTTTCTAGGCGGCGTGATTATGGGACTGCCATCGTATGAAGAAGCTTCTCATGCCCCGCTTCTCACAACCCAGGATGTACACTATTTCGAAGACCTGCGAAGTGCCGGCAATCCGAGTAATGACAATCCGACCTACTTTCCGCTCGTGCAGGAAGATTTTTCAGGATTTCCGCCATGTGCTGCGTTTGCTGCAGAGTTTGACCCAATCCGAGACGACTCCGTTGAATATGTCAATCGGCTTCAGGATGCTGGCGTCCAAGCTGAATGTACAGTTGAAAAAGGACTGGTGCATGGCTACCTTCGCGGTCGGTATATGAGTTTGGATGCGGGCAACAGCTTTCAGCGGATTTGTAACGCTATCCGGAATTTTGGCGCAGAAAATTGAACCCGATCGTCAACTGAGACTCTATCGGCAGTTGAGTGACGTGAGCGAAAAAGAACACGTTACCCACAGATTGTGTTATCCGACGTAACCAAGCATGCGAGGGATCAACAATGTTATCTCGGGTACATAACTGATTATCAGCAGAGTGAGAATTAAGACCGCCAGAAACGGAAGAAGTGGCTTGATGACAGCCTCTATTGGTAATTTACTCAGTCCGCAAGCTACGAACAAACACACACCGACAGGTGGTGTAAACAGTGAAATCGTCACATTGGCAGCAACAAAAATTCCAATATGAATGGGTTCCATACCCAAGGCAACACCGGCAGGTACAAGAATTGGCATCAGGATGATTAACGCCGGTAGCGCATCCATGATCATTCCAAGCAGGAAAAAGACGACATTTACAAAGATGACGTACACAATCCAATGATTAGCATATTGAACGATCAATGCGGCTAACTCGTGCGGAATGCGTTCAAATGCCAAAACGAAAGAAAATGCCGAAGCCATCCCTAAAATCAACATGACCATACCGGTCAACCGACCAGCCTCCAACAAAACTCCAGGTAAGTCCTTTAACTTCAGTTCCCTGTATGCGAACAGAGATACGATCAAACCGTAAACAACTGCGATTGCAGAGGCTTCAGTCGGTGTAAAAACACCGCCAAGAATACCGCCCAAGATTATGACTGGCATCAGAAGGGCGAGTATTCCATCCATAAATATTCTGAATTTTTCAGACCAAGTCGTTGACTCAGCCACCGGCAGGTCCAACTTACGGCCATAGTAATAACAAAGAGCCATCAGGGCACACGCATTGAATACTCCAGGAAGTAATCCGGCGGCGAACAACCCACCAATGGAAATACCAGCAACTACACCAATGATGATTAGATCAATCGAAGGTGGAATTATTGATGCTGTCGCCCCAGATGCCGCTAGCAGTGCGGTCGCAAATTGCTTTGGGTATTTTCGCCGCAACATTTCCGGCATGGTTGTCGACCCAATTGCAGCCGTATCTGCGCTGGCAGAGCCACACACACCGGAGAAGAACATCGTGGAAAGAATAACCACAAATCCCAGTCCACCCTTTATTCGACCAACGAAAATCAGCGCAAGATTGACGATCCGTCTTGCAATTCCACCACGCCCCATGATCGTTCCAGCCAATATGAACAGCGGGATCGCTAACAGCGTAAAAGCATCCATTCCGCTCAGAATTTTCTGAGGGAGCAACACTAAGCCGTCCGGCAAAATCATCCACAAACCGGCTAATGACGCCAATCCCAATGCCACAGCAATTGGCACCGACGTCAACAACGCTACAAACAGTACTAAAACTACAACCGTGGCCATCTCACAAATCAAAAAACTGTTTTGCAGTATCGCTTTGCATTAGTTCACGCAGTGTAGACTTTGCGCTTTCCCAGATAATTAAGGCACTCCCAACAATGATGGATGAGTAAGGGATTTCCATAGGAATCTGCATGGCTGGTGCCTTGTGTCCGGATACACCATGGACATAAATGATGCCTTGGTACAGAATCAGGAGAAAGAACAACGTAACGACAAGGTGCACTGCAATTGAAATGCCTCGCCTTATGTTTTCGGAAAAACGCTCGACAATAATCCGTAACGCGAAGTGAGACTTAGTCCGGAACGCATACGCCGCACTGAGCATTGCAAGCCACATCAACAGGAATCGCGCGAGCTCTTCCGACCAAGATAGCGAAACATGCAAAAAGTATCGGGAAACGACCTGGCTGAACACCACTGCAGTCAGCGCAATCAAAATACAACAAATCGAGATTTCAAGCAGATGGCGAAAAAATTTCGTCAAGTAATTCATCGCAAGTTGCTATCTATTGTCTACGGTAAGTTCCAACTGGCTATAGAGAATGGGGAGTGAACACAAAATGCCCACTCCCCATGAAAGATTTTGTTATTTCAAATTAAATGAGAGTGAACGGATTACTGTGCGGCAACCTGATCAATCACATCCATTCCACCAACCCGATCAGCATTGTTTGCGTAGACTGAGCTTACGGCTTCTCGAAATAAAGCATTATCAACTTCATTGAATTCTAAGCCTTTTTCTTTCAGCATAGCTAAAGCTTCACCGGCCATCTTGTCCATTGCCTCACGCTCAGCCTGTGTCGCAACCGCTCCAGCTTCACGCACTTGTGACTGCAGATCTTCTGGGAGTTGAGATAGAGCTTTATTTCCACACACTAGTGCAGCTGCCAAATACATGTGTCCCGTTAGAGAGACATATTTGGTAACCTCAAAAAAGTTCTCGACTAACAGGTCAACATGGTCCGTTTCTGCGCCGTCAATCACCCCCTGTTGCAAACTGGTGTAAACCTCACCAAAGGACATTGGAGTTGCCTGAGCACCCAACGCGTTAAATGTGTCAATTAACACGGGACTACCCATTACTCGAATTTTCAATCCTTTCATGTCATCCGGCGACATGATCGGACGCGTATCGTTCCAGGCATTTCTGATTCCGGAAAACCACCAACCCAATACTTCAGAGTCAAGCGCCATTTCGACTTTTCCAGCTACCGATTCACCGATGGGCCCATCAACCACTCGATAAAAATGGTCAATATCGCTGAATATGAAGGGCAAATTGAACAGGTCTGCTTCCGGTACGAAGGGCGCTAGACCGCCACCAGCACTTTCCACAGCACATTGCAACGTTCCCTGCTTGAGCATTTGACTTGTTTCTTCTTCGCTGCCAAGTTGTTCACCCGGAAAAATTTGCACTTCAATTGCACCATTAGAACTTGCTTCCAAGTGTTCTTTAAAAGCAATAGCTCCATCCTGAAACGGATGCGCTTCAGGTCCGTTATGTGCGAGCTTTATCGTATAGTCAGCCGCACCGGCACCTGTAGCAATGAACAATAGGGCAAAAGAAAATAGCCCGGCAATCACTTGTTTCATTCTCATTTTTACATCTCCTTTTGATTGTGGTGAAAACAGTTTGGAGCTACCTTAAGCGGAAACTCCAAACA
Source organism: Gammaproteobacteria bacterium (assembly GCA_022823625.1). Lineage (GTDB taxonomy): Bacteria > Pseudomonadota > Gammaproteobacteria > Arenicellales > JAJDZL01 > JAJDZL01. The sequence continues at coordinate 53,245 of JAJEHQ010000023.1, read as the reverse complement.
AGTGAACTGGTTGTATATTAGTGGGCAAGTGGTTTATCGACCGCACCTCCCCAAATATCTCCAATAGTAAATCCGTCGGGAAAAGGATCATCGACGTCAACAACATACTGAGCAAATCCTGTAACCCAAGCTTGTCCCTTGATAGTTGGAACAACTGCAAGCTGATCACCTAATCGCACTTCTCGAATTAGTCTTCCAGTGAAAACCGTTCCCAAAATTCCCTCGTGATGGAAGTCCTCATTCAGCCCTAGTTCGCCTTTTGCATAGAGTGCTGCCATACGCGCACAGGTACCGGTACCGCAGGGTGAACGATCAATGACACCTGTCCATGTCATGGGCCGGTCCCAATCAAGTTGACCAGAAGAAACAACAACGGCATTTTTCGCTGTAGCGCCTTTCTTTTTTGGAGTTCCCGTCATCACACAAATGGTAATACCTGATACATCTGGATTTTCTGGATGCACGCATGGCAACTGTTCGCGTGCTGCGGCTTTAATCATCTCACCAGCGCGTGTGATTTCACCACCTCGATCAGGGTTAATCTCAATCCCCAGTTTTTCCGCGTCTGCTATGACGTAGAACATTCCGCCCCAAGCGACATCAACAGTTACCCTTCCAAATTCCGGAACGTCAATTACTTGATCCAAATGAACTGCAAAGGCTGGCACATTTTCAAAAGTAACACTCTTGACTTTTCCATCCTTCACTTCTGCCGTTACAGTAACCAGACCTGCGGGTGCTTCAAGCGTCAGTACAGTTTCTGGCTCTGATACTTCAACCATACCAGTTTCAATAAGTGCTGTTACCACACAGATCGTATTGGAACCCGACATTAATGGATATTCCACTTGTTCAAGAATTACAAATCCGGCGTCAGCTTTGGGATTTCGCGAGGGTAAAACAATATTGCAGTTAGCAGCGGGATAGCCGCGCGGCTCCCGCAACATTCTCTTTCTCAGATCATCACCGTGCTGCTCCAGATAACACATCTTTTCATACATAGTTTCTCCAGGAACATCGGTAATTCCACCGACAATGACTCGCCCGGGTTCTCCACAGGCGTGGAGGTCTATTGCATGAACAAATTTTGAAACTCTCAAGACATAGCTCCTTCAGCGACCTGCATTTTCATCCAATTTGCAGTATTGTGAAAATCTGCAACGACACTCCCTTCAGGTACCAGGGCATCACACGCAGCCCGAGTTTCATCGTCTAATTTCATGTCTTTGATCGGGATAAGGTCAATGAGTTGTTCAACCTTTCTAGGACCAATCAGCGGTGCAGTAATTCCAGGCTGATCCTTGACCCAAAGAATTGCCAACTGAGCGGGAGTTAACCCAAGCCCTTCTGCAATTTTTGTAAACTCAATGCCTACTTCAATGCCGCGCTGGGTTACACGATCGGCATAAAAACCGCCTCTTAAAGCTGCTCGTGAATTCTCTGGATAGTCAGTGGCAGACGTATATCGTCCGGCAAGAACCCCCATCGCCATCGGCGCCCATGCTATGAGCCCGACACCATGTTTTTGACAAAGAGGGACTAATTCATTTTCTATTCTGCGATCAAGCAAGTTGTAAGGCGGTTGTTCGCACACAAAGCGTGCATAACCCTTAAGCTCGCTCGTCATGATTGCTTCCATCACACTCCAGGCAGGATGAGTAGAACAGCCGATATAGCGAACCTTTCCCTGCTGAACCAAATCGGTGAGCGTACCCAATTGTTCCTCCCATGGAATATCAGGAGACGGGCGGTGAAGCTGATATAAGTCAATGTAGTCTGTTTGCAACCTCTTCAGTGAATTTTCACAGGCGCGGATGAGATGTAAACGAGAATGACCGAAATCGTTGACTCCATACAGCGAGGGATCATCTAGGGAGTATCCGGGTCTACGCCGACCATGATCAACTTTTGTAGCAAGCAGAGTTTGGTGTCTTTTACCATTGGCCTTCATTGCACGGCCAATAATCTTTTCCCCTTCACCATCGGCATAGATATCGCCAGTATCAACGAGATTGATACCTGCATCCAGTGCCATATCAAGAATTCGTCTTGACTCCTTTTCTGGAGTTGGATCAGCAAAGTTATCGGTACCAAGACACAAACTTGAAACCTTGACTCCGGTACGACCCAGAATTCTGTACTCCATTTGACATTGTCCCTTAAGCTCTATTTATCGGTTCTATGCTGAACCTGCCCGTTGCAGTTTATCAGAAAGAAGAGATTTGGTTATGAATTTTTCATTGCAGGTTACATAAGCCTGAGGGTAATGCTCGATGCTGATCGAAATTACACACTCTATTGCCTGAATATGAAATTTCATTACACTTTACTTATACGACTTATTGTTAGTTGACTACACATTTAGATACGACAAAATGTGATTTTCTAAGGGGTTCATATACTTAAGCACACAACGCAATGTTGCCTGTTGGATAACATTTATACTAATTAACAGGCATTTACCTTTATTTTGTGAATATAGTTTCCATAGTTCTATTAATTAGTTGACTATTAGGAAACACTATTTTATAATCATCGCAATGATCAACGTACATCTATATTCTGGAATTGAATGATGTCAGAACCAATTAGATTCGCAATTTTCATTTATGACGAAGTAGAGCCAATTGATCTTGGCGGAACATTCGGTGTATTGTCTATGGCTAAAAGAATTTCGCCTTCTATAGAGATGTTTCTGGTTGCGGAGAATGCCGGGTCCATTTGTTTGACTAACGGGCTGATCGTGGAGACGCATTTCGGAGTTGACAATTGTCCCGACGCGGATGTACTGATCGTAACAGGTGGTGCAGGTTGGACAAACCAAACTGAAAATCCAAAGGTGCTTGAGTTCATCCGTACTTGTGCGAAGTGCATGACGGTCGCTTCAGTATGTACTGGCGGCCTGATTCTGGCAGCAGCGGGAATTCTTGACGGCTTGACTGCGACAACAAAGAGGGAAGTTGTCAAAGGCGAGCATTCACCTTTTTGTCTGATGGAGGAATCCTATCCCAAAGTTAACACCATTCCAGCCAGGCTTGTTGATACTGGCACTGTTGTAACCGGCGGTGGCGTCAGTCTAGCGATCGACGTTACATTGCATCTGATAGACAAAATGTGCGGTAAAGCAATTTCAGATGAGACGGCACGAATTATTGAATATTCGGCCGCATCGCAAGCAAATGAAAAACGACTACAAGCAGTGATTTGTTAATATGATCGAAGTAATCTCACAAATAAGCGTCAAGCTGAAGCAATTTCGCATTGAACGTAAGTTGACTTTGGCAGAGCTTGCTGACGCAACAGGATTCACAAAGGGCTATCTGTCAAAAATCGAAAGCGCCGCTAAAGTTCCCCCGATCGGAACATTGGTTCGCATTTCTGCCGCACTCAATGTACCGCTTTCAGAATTCTTTTCAGAAGCGGGTGCCAACGGACAAACAGAACAGAAAAAAGTTGCTGTTGTCTTGGCTAAAGAACGATCATCAGTTGTTCGCGGTGGAACGACATTTGGTTACGATTACGAAAGCTTAAGTGGAGGGTTCACAAACGGTTGGATGAGCCCTTTCGTGTTTACCTTTCCCGAAAACATTAGCGAGGATGTGTACTTTGAACACGAGGGACAGGAATTCTTGTTCATACTCAGCGGAAGAGTAAATTTCAAAGTCGGAGATCAGGAATGGCTGCTCGGCGCAGGAGACAGCATTTACTTTGATGCATCTCTTCGGCATCGCGGGTATGCGCTTGGCAAAGAAGCTAAAGCATTGGTTATTTCCTGTGAAGCTGATCCGACACAGAATTCTGCAGTGTCGGAATGACTCATTGACGAGCAATAGGTCAACTGGAGAATTTACACAAACAATCTATCAGGACTATTTGAAGATCTGGAATTTTGACGAGTCAATTCAATTCGGATGTGAAAATTAATTTTGAACTGCTCCTCCGAAAATCGAAAACCATTCGTTTGGACGGATTCAGCAACATCAACAGTACTAATCAAATTTAAACATTTAATCTAATACAGGAGGTCAAAATGGCTGAAGCAATCAAAAAATCACACTTCAAAGAGCGACTGAAGGGAAGATTGGAACCGACTCCCAATGGATCTGTTTATGTCGATCCGAAACAAATGGATTGGGTTCCATCACAGTTTGAAAACATTTCAATGAAAGTGCTCTATCGCAATAACGAAGAGGGCTCGATGACCGTTCTTTTGAAATGGGAGCCGGGTGCAACACTTCCGTTTCACAAGCACCCTGAAATTGAACAAAGCTACGTGCTTGAAGGTTCGTTCTACGACCATGACGGCATTTGCCGGGCGGGGGAGTTTGTATACAGGCATCCAGGGTCAATGCATGAAACCAAGTCTGATGAAGGATGTGTGCTTCTTGCGGTTTATCGAAAGCCCAACATATTCTTCAACACAGCAGGATTTCAAGCGAAATCTTGACTTGGACCAGCACGTATGGCATACGTTGTTACCGAAGCTTGCATACGGTGCAAATTCGCCGAGTGCATTGAGGTTTGCCCGCAATGTGCGTTTCGCGAAGGCGTTAACTTTGTTGTTATCGACCCTGACGCATGTGCGAACTGCGCACTCTGTGAAATGGTATGTCCTGTTGATGCAATTTTTGCTGACTATGCTCTACCGAAAGGACAAGAAAAATTTAGAGATTTGAATCTTAATCTAGCGAAAAATTGGCCGGTAGCTGAATTCCGCAAGCCTCCACCGAATGCGGAGGAGTGGGCGGATGTGTCTGACAAGTTCAGGTACTTGAGTATGGAAGGATATTGACTAGTTCGTAAAATTCTCTAACGAAAATGCCTCGTAATCTCTAAAGTTTCAAATAGGAAACCTTAGAATAGTATTGATCTGACAAATTACAAATCATCGGCAAATCGCTATCTATTTGTGATGCCCAATGCAGAGCATTTTCCTTCGCCTCTGTTCGCGTATCGCCCGCGAGACGGTCGGACATCTCTAGAGAATTTCTTCACGGAAGCATTCGCAGCAGTGTTACAGGCTAACCGTAACCTTTGCGGGCAATTTGTGAAATGGTTGATTGACTCGGATGAAGTTGATGACGTTCATATTGCTACACAGAATGAGATGGCTTCAAGCAGCAACAAATATCTTTCCTATCATTTACCCTGATGAAAGTGACGACAGCACAACAAATATTCTTTAAATCCCTTTAATCTTTTCATAAATGTTGAGAATCAACTTGATTTTCTCGCTAAGTCTATAAAATTACACATAATTTCTGCCCCATCCAAAATTCTGACTGTGTGACGCTGCAAAATATCTGGGGGAATAAAGTATAGGTGTCCCTGCTGAACAGCTGTGATGGAAGGCCACTGTAGCCATTCATCAAGCCAATCCGGCCTCTGTTCTCCGTGCCCACTTGCAATAATCACATTCGGATCTCGTCGAATGACAGTTTCAACATTGATCCTTGGTGCCATTGGAAGTGCATCAGAGAAAATATTTTTTCCACCACAAAGGCGCATAACGCTTGATATCAAATGTTTACCATTGATTGTGATAAGTGGCTCATTCCATACCTCGTAGAACACACGCATGGCCTTAGCGTTGCTATAACTGCTCTTCAATTCATGCAACCGTCTGTTGAAGCGTTGAACTTCTAATTCAGTGCTGTCCTGTGTGCCAAGCAGTTTACCAATCCGCTCCAGAGCTGATGCGACGTCTTCCAGTTCGCGAGGTTCATCAACATAGACCGTATAGCCCAAAGCCCGTAGACGATTAATCATCTCCAAGCCGTTGCCACCAGTTGCCAAAATCAAGTCTGGATTTAATCCGACAACCATTTCATAACTGATTTTCTTGTAGCTGCCGATAGTCAGGATTTGCGAAGCGGCTTCAGGAAAATTACTGTAATTCACCGTGGCAACAATTCTGTCTCCACCATCTGCGGTAAAGACCTGCTCGGTCAAATGCGGTGCCAGTGTGATCAGTCTTTGTGCTGGCTTGTCAAGAATAATCGTTTCACCACTGTCGTCCACAACGGAAATTGTGCTCCCGACTGCCGGTGAAGCACAAAGTTGAACCGCAAAGCCGCAAAGAATCGCGATCATTCCTGAGAGTAGTTTTGTTCGGGCTAGTAACTGCATATTCAATTTGAGTCAGATGAGTTTACATAGTGATTAGAAACTTCAATCAATCGTTTAAGAATCTAAATCAAAATATCGGCCCAATACCAGAGCGCGTAGGCAATCGCAAGAATTAGCAGTAAAAATCCTATGGTTCGCCACAACAGTTGAATTGAACGAAGTATATCCCGACCCTCAACTTCGCGCCCGATCCCTAGAACTGGACGAACATCGAGCTTCCCGTGATAGATCGCAGGTCCACCAAGCTTTATTTCCAACGCACCGCCTCCAGCTGCCATGACCAATCCAGCATTGGGTCCCTCGGATTCAGCTTTTTGGTTATTCATACACCACCAGGCACTGGCAAATCTTCCGCAAATTGCATATCCAATTGCAGTCAGACGAGCGGGAATCCAATTGAGAATGTCATCAATTCTTGCTGATGCACGGCCGAATTCGATGTAACGATCAGTTTTATTGCCCCACATGGCGTCAAGGGTATTGGCAAGTCGAAACATCAGCGCGCCGGGTGCACCAAGCAACAGATACCAGAAAATTGGTGATATCACACAATCGCTACCGTTTTCGATCACTGCCTCAACTGCACCTTTTGCGATTTCTCGCTCGTCGAGTTCGTCGGTCTTGCGGCTTACAATCCTGCTGACCGATTCGCGTGCCATATCCAGTTCTTTGGCTTCCAAGTGTCTATGCACCACGTAGGCGTGTTCCTGCATACTTTTCCAACCGATTGAGAAGTAAACAATCAGACACTCCAGAATCCACTGGGCCGGAGTCGGCAACCAACTTAGTAACAACCATGTCGCTACCGTAGGTGGCAGTACCAGAATCAGCCAACAATAAAAACCACGGGCGAAAGGTGATGTACTTTTAAATTCGGGACGTTCACAAACTTGTTCGATTCGGTCAGTGACACCACCAAACCAAACCAATGGATGATATCGTTTGGGCTCGCCGAAAACCCAGTCAAGTACAATCGCTGCAACAATGATGCCAGGTGTGATCAAGTTGTCCACACATAAGCTACAAAAACAACTGCCAACACCACCTCTGACAGTTCAATCAGCAACCCTATGCAATCTCCAGTAAACCCCTGCAGTCGCTTGATCATCGCGAAACGCCACAGCAAGAATGTAGTCACTAAGACTATCAGCAGCAGAATCCACAACTTAAATGAAATCAGAACCAAAGGCAAGACTCCGATGACAGCAACAATCACCTTGCACCGGTTTCTTTTCTGCTGCGAAAGCGCTTGCTGAATTTCACTACCTATTCCATATTCCCTGGCATACGGCAACCACAAGAATGCCGGGATTATCATGAGTCTGGCCAAAATCGGAATCAGCAGCAACATGATCCAGTTTTGAAATGATGTGAGTGCCGCAAATTTTACAATCAGCGTCAAAGTGACTGCAATCACCGCAATCGTCCCACATCGCGGGTCATCCATAATCTTTAGAGTCTTTTCCCGATCGCTTAATCCACCGACCCAGGCATCCGCACAGTCTGCTAATCCATCCAGATGCAGTCCCCCAGTCACTACAACCCAGATGGTTAGCAACAAAGATGCCTGCATGAAGTCATTCAATGGAGAGGAGAGCCACTCTCCAAGAATCAGAATCACACCAATGACGGCACCTACCGCGGGATACCAAATTAACATGTCATTGCGCGCCGCTGGTGAGATGTCGTCAATCGATCCTGCAGGTATGCAAGTCATGAATTGCATCGCAGCCTGAAACGATCGGAAATGATGTGACAGTTCGGAAAGCATCAGTCGGCAGAAAGTTCAGGAATATGGGCAAGCAACACTGGATAATTGTTTTCCGACGTGTGATAAACGCGAATCCGTGTCAGGCATGCATAGGGAATTGCAATTCGGATGGCAGCTGATAGCGGTGTATTCAATATATGAGCCAAAAGCACTCGCGCGGTGCCGCCATGCTGAACAACGAGCAGATGTTCACCTCGATATTGATCGAACAATTGTTTGAATGCGCTTACTACCCGCTTTTGAAATTCCAAAATTGGCTCCCCCGCAGGCGGTGTGAATTCTGTAGGCTGGTTGTAGTACAACTCCGATTCTTTCGGGTAATTGGCACGTATTGACTCGATCTTTACCCCGTCCCATTCTCCAAAATCGACTTCACACCATCTGTCATCCAGATGTAAGGGGACATTCCGCTGCACAGCAATGCGTTCAGCGAATTCACTACAGCGTTTTAGTGGCGATGAAATCACCCGGTTCCAGTGTGGTTGGTGGCGTGCAACCTCATCCATCTGATCCAGACCTCTAGGCAGCAAAGCAACATCCGTAGAACCCCGCAGAATATCACCCCCTTCGCAGATGCCATGGCGAAGCAAGTCGATTGTTGTGTATGCGATAGATTCAGATTGGTTTGTTGCTGACACTAGCCTGTTCGAAAGTCGCCATTTCAGCGTGAAGCTTTAATGCGCATTGTAATATTGGATAGACAACTGCGGCACCACTGCCTTCACCAAGCCGCATTCCAATACTCAGCAGCGGTGTCACTTTCATCATCGACAACGCTTGTTTATGACCTTGTTCATCTGAACAATGGGCGAATAGTAGCCAGTCTCGAACACCCTCGTTGAGTCTGATCGCAACTAGAGCCGCTGCGGTTGATATAAATCCATCAACCAGACTTGGAATACCACGCTGCGCGCATGCGATGTAGGCACCTGCCAAAGCAGCAATTTCCAAACCACCAACACAGCGCAGCGTTTCCAAAGCACTACTGGCGATGTGTTCACGATGAAGATTCAAGGCTGCCTGGACTGTCTCAGCTTTTCGTTTCAGTCCCGTGTCATCAATTCCAGTCCCGCGACCTGTCATTTCATGGACCGATGCTCCGAGCAGTGCACAGAATATTGCAGTTGCGGATGTTGTATTACCGATGCCCATTTCGCCACCGATAAAAAGATCTGAATTTTGTGGGCTGAAATCGCGGCCTACCTCTAAAGCCCGAACTACCGTCGCCTCAGTCATTGCAGGTTGTTTGCAGAAATTGGCGGTTCCATTTGCCAGTTGCACATTCGCCACACGGGGCAGATATTCCAACGGTATGACAGTACCGACATTCACAACCGAGAAGTCCGCATTGTGTATTTTTGAGAGAACACAGATTGCGGCACCACCGGCAGCGAAATTTCGAACCATCTCACCGGTAACAACTTGAGGAAATGCAGACACTCCTTCTTCCACCACACCGTGGTCTGCGGCGAAGATTCGAACACATACACGATTCAGTTGAGGAATTTCCCGACTCTGCCAGCCAGCAAACGCTATCGCCACGTTTTCCAATTCACCGAGCGAACCCGGTGGTTTCGTCAGTTGCTGTTGACGCAACGTCGCTTTTTCTCGGCTCTCTAGGTTTATGGCTTGAGTTGGTTTAGTCCACCAGTTCATTGACCGCTAACACTCCCTGCTTAGCTGATAGTAGAATTTCCCGTCTTAAGTTCAACGGATAGGCCGGCAACTGTCAGAGTAACACGCTGGCAGATCGCGGCAAGTTCCTGGTGTAGTTGACCACTGAAGTCAACAAATTGGCGAGTTAATTCCCCCATCGGCACAATGCCTGATCCCACTTCGTTACTCACAAAAATTATTCTTCCTTCTGAGTTTGGTAGATATGTAAATATTTTGTCGTGCTCTGATAACCAGCAGTCCTTATGCAGACAGTTGCTAAGCCATAGTGTGAGGCAATCCACCAGAATACATGTATCAGCATCGTGAACCGACTGTAATGCTTCTGACAGGTGAACGGGTTCCTCAATTAGATGCCAATCTTCATCACCCGCAGACTTTTGACGGCGTTGACGGTGCTGTTCAATCCGCGCCGCCATTTCTTCGTCGTTCGCAGTCGCAGTGGCAACATAGATCTTATTCATGCCACTGTTTAACACGCGTTGCTCGGCTAAGCGACTCTTCCCCGAGCGGGCACCACCAAGAATCAGTTCCAATTGCGCAGCCAACTGATCATCCTCATTTGAATATCACGACAGGTTTACCTGTAACCGGATGAGCAATGAACTCAAGATTGACCCCAATCACCGTTTGAAGCAAATCGTTTTGCATCATTTCGGTTGGCGTGCCTTGCGCTACTAATTGCCCTTGCGACATCAAAACTAGTTGACTGGCACAGTAAAAAGCAAAATTAAGGTCGTGAACCACCATTACAACCACTACACCCTGCTCCGCCATACTCAGCACTATTTTCTGCAGCAATTGTTGATGGGCAATATCAAGTGATGATGATGGCTCATCCAGAAGCAGAACTCGATTTTTGTTTTCCCCACTAACCTTCGTCGGTTGCCAGACTTGAGCTAGAACACGAGCGAGTTGCACCCTCTGTTTTTCTCCACCAGACAGTTCAGTGTAATTTCTGTGCACTAACTGCCAACTGTCAACGGCTTCCAGTGTCTGTCGAACGATTTCGAGATCGTTTACGGTACCGGTATCGTATGGATTTCTGCCCATCAAAACTACTTCTTCTACTGTAAATGGAAAATTCAGGGTTGAATGCTGGGGTAGACATGCGAGCATTTTTGCCCGTTCGATCGGCTTCCACTCATGAATCTGACGCTCGTTGAGCCACAATTCCCCCGAGTCCGCTTTCAGTTCACCAGATAGCAGCTTTAGAAGGCTGGTTTTACCCGCACCATTCGGACCAAGCAGGGCTGTTACCAACCCTGGTTCACAGGTCAGATTAAAGTCCTTGACCCGCAGAATATTTCCGCTAGAAAGCGATGCAGAACTTACTCTAAGCATAGACCCTGTTCCGTTGTCGAATCAGAATGGAAATGAAAAATGGTACCCCAAGCAGCGCGGTGACCACACCAATTGGTAGTTCAGCCGGAGCGATTGCAACTCGAGCAACCGCATCTGCTGAAACCAACAGTAATCCACCGAGTAATGCCGATGCAGGTAGCAGGTACCGATGGTCTGGTCCAATCAGAAGTCGAATCAGATGGGGAACTACAAGGCCCACAAATGCGATTGTTCCTGCAACAGAAACAGCGATACCAACACCTAGCGAGGTGTAGATTATCAGTCGACGTTTCAGCCATTCGACACCGATTCCCAAGTGTCGTGCTTCCGACTCGCCGAGTAGCATGGCATTTAATGCACGACTTTCGCGCGGCAAAAGGATCATCAGTACCCCTGTTGTCAGTGCACAATAAGTTATCTGCTGCCAGTCCGCTGACTCAAGCGAACCCATTTGCCACAGACTGATTCGCCTCAGCATATCGTTGTCTGCTAAAAAGCTGAACAGCTGATTCAATGCACCTGCCAATGCGCTGATTGCGATTCCAGCCAGAAGCATGGTGGCAACCGATGTACCTTCACTGCTACTTGCCAGTCGATACACAACCCATGCTGCCAATAGCCCGCCAGCAAAAGCGCCAATGGAAACCGCCGACAGACCCAGTACAGAAGTCGGAAACAGAATTGCACCGAAGACAATGACAAAACTTGCACCAGCTGACGCACCAGCCGATACGCCGATTAGCGATGGGTCCGCCAGGGAGTTTCTAAATAGCCCCTGCATCACTGCGCCACAAATTGCCAAAACGGAGCCTATCAAGAAACTAAGCAACATTCGTGGCAATCGAATGACCTGAATAATCATCTCGTCGCGAGTCTGATCATGCTCAGAAAACAGCATGTCGATCAGTACGACTGGTGAAATCTGAACGGGTCCGACCAGAAGCCCGACAATGGCAGCAATAACCGACAAGACAGTCAGCAGAATAAAACAGGACTTGGGCAGCATTAATCGCATCAGATTAATTCAGAAGTTGTGGGGTCAAAAATGGACAAAAGACTCGTGGAGATGGTGCTGTCAATCACACTGAGGTTGAAAGAGTAATTGCCTCCAATCCAGCTAGAATCAACAATTACTTCCACGGAAGAGAAATGACAAATTTCGCAATCTCAATCTGTCGGGCCTAGAGTCATTAGAGATCGACACCTGGGCGCGCTTTGATTCCGGACTTGAATGCATGCTTGATTTCTTTAACTTCTGATACGGTGTCTGCCAGTTCTCTAAGTCTGGCTCCGCCCCCGCGCCCTGTCACAACCACGCTTTGCTCAACCGGGCGATTCTTGATGACATCCAGAACTTTTTCGACATCCAGATACTTGTAGCCGAGCATGTAAGTTAGCTCATCCAATATAACGAGGTCGTACGAATCGTCTGACAGCATTTGGCTTGCCACCTCCCAAGTCGTTTCAGCAGCTGCAATATCGCGTTCACGGTCCTGACTGTCCCAGGTAAACCCAGTCCCCATCTGGTAGTGATCCACATCCGGATGCAGATTGCTGAGAAACAGGCTCTCGCCGGTGGTACGGTTGCCCTTGATAAACTGAATCACCCCGACTTTCTGTCCATAGCCAAGAGCTCTTAAGACCATACCAAATGCTGAGCTACTTTTCCCTTTGCCGTTACCGGTTAAAAATACAAAAACTCCTCGTTCGGTTGTCGCCTCCTTGATACGGGCATCAACTCTCTTTTTTTGTTTCTGCATCTTTTGTTTATGTCTTTCATTGATATCGACATCACTCATTTGACGCATACCTCCAGAACTGTGAACTTCTCTGATTATCTGCTCGAATTAGAATTCTTTCAGCACAAGAGCCTCAAGATTTGAAAACCAGATCTCAGGTTTGCCTGACTGATTCAACTCACTCATAGAAACAGAATAGTCGCTGATTTGTTCAATTGTTGCCATCTTGCATAACATTTGTCGCAGGTTTGGTACTAAAACCTGTACTCAAGTGATATTTCAATCGTTCGCCCCTCGTTTTGGTAGGGATTATCGCTGCTTGCCAGGTTTGTGACATACTCTTTGTCAAACAGATTGTCGATACGGCCGGATATCGATAGAGTGTCTGAGAAATCATACTCAGCGGAAATTCCCCAAAGTGAGTAACCGGGCAGTTTTTTACTTCCGTCAAATCGAGAGTGTTCAAAATATGTATCCACGCCTACGTACAGATTTTCGATCTGTTTTCCAAATTCTAAAGAACCGGAAACACGCGCTCGACCGTCTAAAAATCTCCCATTTAATTCGTCTTCCGCATCAAGGTAACCGACGCTAACGTTTGCACTGTAACTGTCCCATCTCTTGGCTAAATCAAATTCAATCCCTTTCATTTTGGCACTATTGACATTAAATGGACTCCATCTATTGTCAGGATCATTTGGTATTGGCGCCCACGCGATCAAGTTCTGCACCTTTGTTTGATAGGCATTTAACTGCCAATTTACTTCGTCTAGACTAAACCGTAGGGATAATTCTAACGACTTGCTTTCTTCTGGATAGAGGTTCGGATTGCCACCATTAGGCCAATAGAGATCATTAAAAGTTGGTGCTTTAAACGCTGTCCCATAACTACCAACAATTTCGTAATGATTGGATATAGCAATTGATTGCTGGACGCTGTAGTTTGATATGGAACCGTAAGAATTATTCTTGTCATGACGAGCACTAAACACGGTACTCGAACGATCAAGTTGATTTTGCCAAAGTGCAAACCACCCTTCATTCGTTCGTTCAGTGGCGGCGTAGTCCGTGGCGGATGTAATCTTGTCTTTCTGATAGTCAACACCGAAAGAAATTTGATTTTTACTAGAAACAATTAGATTAGTTTGAATTGAGTAATCCAATTTTTTGGTCTGAAAAAAATCGTTTCTATTCGTGTCAAGTTGGATGTCTCTATTTGAATCTGTAGAAGACCCAAGAAGCCCTGTAAAACTTAGATGGTCAGAATGTTCGTAGTCGAATCGTGCAGATGTTATGTTTTGTTTTGCTCGTTGATACCATCCCTCGCCTTGACTTTCTCTAGTAAATGATGAAATATTGTCATATTCTGTCGTTGCCGAACTTTGAACGTGATTTATTGCCACAACCAGGTTATCTAGCAAATTGGCAGTAATCGAAAAATTACCTGACGTTTGCTTAAAACTATCGTTATCTTCGTTTCCACCGCCTTTAAATGCAGTGCGATCAATTCCATCAGTCGATTCTTTCGACAATGACGCGTAAACACTGTATCCGTCATCCCCATATCCCGCCTGGGCGTCGTATTTTCGAAATTTATTCGTACCGAATGTTGACTCCACACTACCAAATGCCCCCTCTTCTTGGTTCTTCTCAGTGAAAATTTGAATCACCCCGCCAATCGCATCGGATCCGTATACACCAGACACAGGCCCCTTAATTATTTCGATACGTTCTATAGATTCAAGGGGAATGTTCTCAATTGCTGTTGAACCTAGGGTCGCACTTCCGGTGCGTACGCCATTGATCAAAATTAGAACATGGTCACTATTGGAGCCTCGAACAAATATTCCTCCGTTTGATCCTCGACCTCCGCTATCTCTGAAATTCAATCCGCTTTTCCGTGATAGAAGACTGCCTAAATCCCGCGGTTTTGTCCGCTCGATTTCTTCAGCGGTAATAATTAAAGTTGAAGGTAGCGTATCTGCAAGTGGTGTTGGTATTCGGGTCGCAGTCACGACAATTTCATCTAGTTTATTTTCTTCATCTTCTAGTTGTTGCGCAAAGGACAACGGAGTTGAAAGCATCAACACGATGCCAATTATTCGAGATAAATTCATCAGATGTTCCTTAATAATCAGTCAAAGAAAAACAGATTTCTAAGAGAATTTTTCATTCAATTGAAAAATCAATTTCGACATTCAAGTCTTCCGAGAAATCAATCGTCTTTGGCTTGCATGAGGGCGACTCCGTGCTTACGGCGTTCTGATTGACTGCTACTTCGGGGACAGTGTTGCGAGTGTTGCAACCAGTGCCGCGAGGACAATGCACAAAATTCGCGGCCATCTAATCGAAGCGTACCGCTGAATAATACTTTGCATGAAACTCTTCCATTTGGAATCAACACTACAAAAGGAGGAGTTCAGGTGGTGGGATATTTTGCGCCACGTTGAAGCCCTCCGCTAAAACGAATGTTTTGGCCTGAATGAGGGCGGTTCCGGACTAACAGCACAATGGCTGATTACCGTTGCGGGGGCAGCGCTGGAATTGTGAAGTACAGAACCGATTGAACGACTTCACGCACCAAACTTCCCATTTAAAGTGTTGCCTCGAATTCGGATCAATTCGGCAACAAACACCTCAAACAGCAGTGCGCAATTATAAGGCTACTTATTTCGGCGTAATAAATTTATTTTCACTTAGAATCATTGAAGCCAGCAGTCGAATATTACGTTCGACTGAAGGAGCGCTTTCCGATGCTCCATCTTTTTGTACTTTCCGCATTAAAACTGAACCTGGTAAATTTGGTTTTGAACACTACGGTACTAATAATTCAGGGCACTGGTTCCGATGTCGGTAAATCTGTCATTGTTGCCGAATTATGTCGAGCGGTCAGAAAGCGCTGGGAGTTCAGCAGAAACTAACCGTCGCGAGAGAAATTGCAAACATGGGCTTTGCCAGAGAAGCGCAGGTGCCCGTCTGCCTTGTGGCTGATATTGAACGTGGTGGCGTTATAGCACCCGTTGCTGCGTGTAGAGAAGAGTGTGCACTTGAACTACATTTCACCCGAAGGTTTAATCCCGCGAGACATAGATGTCATCATTCTACCGGGCAGCAAGTTGACACTGGGAGATCTACGTTTTCCTAAGCAAGGTTGGAGCCACGACATCATCGCCCATGCACGGACGGGTGGTGGAGGGATATGAAACTCACATGGAAAATCAACAGGCAACGAATCTCACCGCAGGTACATTCGTACTGATCACGGAGAGGATGGAGCTGTCAATGTGGACGACAATGTCGTGGGATACTCTGTCCACGGTCTTTTCTGAAGTGATTCTTTTCGAAATGCATGGTTGAATCAGATGCGGAAGGACAAAACCTCCGATTTGATCTATCGCGATGCTGTCGGATTGGCGCATGATGAGTTAGCTGATCAGATGGAATACGCACTCGACATTGATACGCTCTTGAAGGACGCTAACCTTTCTTGATCAGATTCAACTGACTCCAGAAGCCGAAGTTGAGTTAAGTGCGCTTTTCGGCTTTGGTCTGCAAAATATCAACGCGTATAGTCAAAATGTCGGAATCATGATATTGCTGGTGGTGAACAGAAGAAGATTAATGACGCAACAATCGAAGCGACATTTCCCTCGGTTGTAGGGGGATTAAACGGCACAACAGGCTCGAGAATTTGAATTTCGAAACAACTTACGTATTGAATAATCATGGGAAGATACTCATTTATCCAACGTTCATTTTTCGACAATTCCTCCCTAAGTCGTTGACGCTCATTTCGGTCAGGATAGCTCCATATTAACTTGATTTGATTCAGATGACCGGTGTCAGGTGTTCAACAACCTTCCAGTCTTCCGCAACTGTCACCGAAAATTTCTATATGCAATTTTGTCGCATCCGCTACGGACTGTTCACAGCCTGGGCGAATAGTATGGGTACGTAATTCATAAATCATTTTGGATGTCTCTTAATCTAGGGTTGTTAAGCTTGCCCGTATTTCATGACCATGTTCAATGAAGTCAATTTCGTGGTATATAAAAAAACATAATGCATGAATCGATAGCCAAACATAACCTTCGCTTTCTGTTACAACATTAAGTCAAAGTATTGTCGGACTGTTAAGTAAGAATTCGGGTCTTAATCGAATTACGCATCCAAATTGACAACATATTCGTAATTTCCAATATCGCTATCAGTTTACTCCTGCCTTGTTGTCGGCAACTAGCGATATGGTATTACGGTTAGGATCGATTTACGACACGCCATCCAGTTATGTGTTGATGATAGTTAGATTAAATTCTAGAATGAGGAATCAATAATGTCTCAATCTTCCATATCGATGAAAGGAGGCGGATACTACTCCAAGAATACGCAAGGTGCAAAGCATGTAATTGATCGCGCGGGCGAAAACCTGATACCAAAGTTGTCGGGGATTCAACTGCCGGGAGATCAACGTCCATTTGCAATAATTGACTACGGAGCCGCAGATGGCGGGACATCGCTAGGTTTGGTCACCAGTATTGTTCAGGCAATTCGCCAACAATCAACGGATCAGGAGATTTCAGTGACGTATACGGATTTACCGCACAACGACTTTTCGTCGCTGTTCCGAATGATTCATGCACAATCACCTGAAGAAACTACCTACGCGCGAGAATTTTCCAACGTATTCGTCTTGAGTGCTGGAACGTCGTTCTACAATCAAATTGTTGCTAGCGGGAGTGTGGATATTGGATTTTCAGCTACAGCAATGCACTGGTTGAGTGGACTCCCAGGTACGATTACTGATCACGTCCACGCGGTTGGTGCACACGGTCGTGAATGGCAAGTGTTTCGAGACTACGCAAAAAATGATTGGGAGACGATTCTGGTTCATCGTGCCAGAGAACTTGCTCCTGGTGGAGTCTTGGTGATGGCTAATTTTTGCATCGACGAAAAGGGCAGATATCTAGGTAATACCGGCGATGCAAATATGTTCGATACTTTTAACCTCTTGTGGCGGGAACTAGCCGATTCCGGTTTAATTTCTGAAATCGAATATCAGTCCACCGCGTTCCCGCAGTTCTACAGAACCAAGGAGCAGTATTGCGAACCGTTTGACGATCCCGAAAGCAGGGTCAGGGCTATGGGTTTGTGTCTTGAAAAAGCCTACACCGGCGTTACGAAATGTCCTTACCGGGCAGAGTTTGATCGCGTTGGCGATCCAATCGCATTTGCAGATGCCTATGTTCCTACGTTAAGATCGTGGAGCGAAACTGTATTTTTTGGAGGACTAGATCATTCCAGACCCATGGAAGAACGACGAAAAATTGTCGACATCTTTTATCAAAACTACAACAATCTAGTCAGAAACGAACCTGAGCTCCACGCAATGGACTACGTCCACACCTATATGGTCGTGACCAAAGAGACCTAACTGTGCGTTTCATTTGAATCAATAGGTAAAGGCTACGACAGATTTCGGTGAAACAGGAGACTATTCGTTACGGATATCTGAACTCCTGCGCCAAACCGTGACGAGCCAAGGCTGCTCCGTTCGCGGTCGCCCTGTCGGACGATAGTAGTGGTGCAGTTCCCGAAACCCTGCGTCAGTTACATAGGTGCGCCAGGTTTCCAGATCGTGGAAACATCCATATCGTCCATCGACCCAGCCCTCCTGGTTGTTGCCTCGCGGGTTCGAGCACAATAGGACACCACTGGACTTTAGAGTCGTAGCAAGTTTGCCAAGGACTTGCGCGAGTTGACTGGTCGGTACGTGAAAAAGCGAGGCATTAGCAAAAATCCCGTCAAATCGAGCGACTGGTAAATTAAGGTTGAGAAAGTTTTGGTGTAGCACCTCACAATTCGTTTTGGTACGGGCAATCCTGACTAACTCAATTGAGCCATCGAGACCGACTACCTCGTGGCCGAGTGCACTAAACTGACACAAATCCCGTCCAGGTCCGCAGCCTAGATCAAGAATGACGTAGGGGCCATCGACATTAATTGCATCGAGTAAAGCAGTGATGTTCTGGCTGACGTCATGATCTGCCGTGCCTTTACTGTAAGGAACCGCAATGCGGTTGTAGTTTGCAATCGTTACAGCCGAAACCTCTTGCGCATGTTCTGCACTCTGATTCCGAGTGAAATCGCTCATGGTGAAAGGTACCATTTTTCATCTGCAAGCACCACAGAAGTCTCAATCTGCCGGTCCGAAATGGTCCAGTACTTTTTTAGCAGTGTCGACTTTTCCGACATCGGTACTAAATTAAACCCATGCCGCTGGTAGAAAGCGATCGCCCATTTTGCGTCAGCCCAAGTACCGACCAGAACAGGACGGTCCAAGTGTGCACACTGCTGAATGAGCAGCGACGATCCAATTCCTGAACGTTGATGTTCAGGTACTACATAGGCATGGCGAATTAATGCGACGTCCTCGACAAATTGGACACCCATTACACCCACTAGTCCGACCTTGGGGATTTCGTAGCCATGGAACATCACTCCAGCGGTAATCTCATCCGCGAGTTCCTCAGCGGGCATGTAGGGGTCTTTCCACCGATCGTCCGGAATAATTCCCTTATAAACCTGTGCGGCCTCGTTGATGATTTCAAGTATGCGGTCGAATTCGTTGTCTGTGCAGTGTCTAATCATTGCTAAGTGAAAATCGCGGTAATCCAGTTGAAATTTGGAATTTGAACTGAGTCGAGGCAGTCGGGAAATCAACATTAATGACAGTAATAGTATCCACCTAGCCTAGTCATTTCCCAAAACTCGGACTAGGAGGTTCACGTCCTTACTGAGCTCATGATCGACGCTAGTGACTATCGAAAGTATGTCGACCATCTCATGGCCGGCTTCGGTTCGAAAAACACTTAATATTCTGATACTGAATTTCAGACCAGTTTATCCTTTGGTTTTTCTCCCTTGAAGAAAGCGTCTAAGTTGTCCAGTGCGCGAAACCCCATCGCGTCCCGAGTTTCGAATGTAGCGCTACCGATATGAGGCAGCATAAATATGTTCTGATGGGCTGAAAAATTTGGATTGCCGCCAGGTTCAACTTCAAAACAATCCAATCCTGCCGCTGCAAGCTGACCGGAATCAAGTGCAGTAATTAATGCATCTTCGTCAACTAGAGCGCCACGCGCGCAGTTTACTAATATGGCGTTTTTTGGTAGCATTGATAAAGTCCTGTGATTCATCAATTTACTGGTTTGGGGTGTTGCAGGGCAATGCAATGACAGCACGTCTGAATTCTCCAAGAGAGAGTCTAGATTTTCATGGAAAACTGCACGTCCTTCAAGTTCAGGATTCAGACGCTTACGATTGTGATAGTGCACCTGCATATCAAAGCCAGCAGCCCTCTTGGCAACGACCTGTCCGACTCTTCCCATACCAACGATTCCCAGTCTTTTGCCAGTTACTTGGTGACCGACCATAAACGATGGGCTCCAACTGTCCCATTGTTGTTGTCTCACTATTGCGTCACCCTCTATTGCACGTCTAGCAGCTCCTAGCATCAACAGAATTGCAATTTCAGCGGTTGCATCCGAAAGTACGTCTGGAGTGTTGGTCACAACAATTCCTCGTTTTGCCAACGCATCAAGATCACAGTGGTCCACACCTACAGAATGATTTGCGATGATTTTCAGGCGACTCCCCAATCGGTTGACGACATCGCTACTGAAAATTTCGGAATGGCAGGGCAATATCGCATCCACTACGTTGCTCATTTCTATGATTCGCTCCGCGGATGCAGGTATGTCTTGTGGTTCCAGAACCGTGTCGTAGTCACGTACAGCCCTTGCCACGGTATTAGCCGAAAGCTGTCTTGTAATCCAGAGAACCGGACGTTGATCAGTCACAACAAGGCGAGAAAATTTGGTCGCTCAGGAGTTATTCTCCTGAATCTCCATTTTCGATCTTTCTACGTATGCATTCATCCCAATAGTCGTAAGCCGCCATTGGAAGTACGATTGCAATGATGATGACGAATGGTAGCCCACCCCAGAATCCTGCGAAACCCGTAGAAATGCTATGAGACAGCCCAACTACAAATACGACTACCACAATCAGACCGAATAGTCCGGTAGTGATCTGTATGGATCTTGGGAGCATTGGAGTTTTCTACACTAACTGGTAAGTTGAAACTTAAGGAATTATACGTGCTGCTACACTAGCGAACTAAGGTTTGGCATCAGGGTTGGAATTTGAAAGATAGCGGAGTACACCGAAAATGGAAAGAGCGGAAAAGTAGAAACTTCAGAAAGGTGATTGAAATGTAAAAGGTTCCATCATCTATCTTTACGCCAAAATGATTGAGCACTAGGTCGCTGGTCGTTAATCGGGTGACTTCAGTCATAAGGCGTGTAGTTCCAAGTCTAGGGCTGCTGGGACAAAAAATGGAGTAGCCAGCGTGCTGTTCTGAACAGTCGATCATCTTGTTCAGCTGCGCCTACCAACTGTAGTCCGATTGGCATATTGTCTTCTCCCACTAGCATCGGCATGGAAATGCATGGCAGACCAGCGAGAGTCCATATGGTTGAACAACATGGATCACCAGTTCCTTCACCAAATTTTGGCGCTATTCCTGGAGCTGCAGGTGTCAGAATTGCGTCGTAGTCATTAAAGAAATCTACAAACCAGGTTACAGATGCGTGCATGGCTTCAATCGCATCACTGTACTGCTCGTCGGTAATTTGTTTTATATCCTGAATGGAAGTGCGTATGGTTTCACTCAAGAACTCTGAATTCAATACATCCAACTCGTCAAGAGAGCGGTAAAGCTCATAGCCGTAGATTCTGCGTAGACTTTCGATAAGACCAACAAATGAGCGAGGGGCGGGAACTCGATCGACCTGCTCTCCAAGACAGTCGATGAGTTCTTCGATTCCAGCCGACAGCACCTCTGAATATCGAGATTCATACGGTAAATCGAACCAGGCAAAAACAGGTTCAATTGGAGGATCTGACTCGTATCCCCTAAGCGTGTCAGGTCGCGGACGCAGATAGCACAAATCATCAGCAGCGTCATACCGACCGAGGGCGTTTCCCAATAGGGCCAAGTCTCCAAGGTCAAGAGCAAACATCCCCACCTGATCCAAGTGAAATGAAGTCTTTAGAGCCCCTCTTCTAGAGATTATGCCTCTGGTCGGTTTGTAACCATAGACTCCACAATAGGATGCAGGCCTGATGACCGATCCATGGGTTTGGCTTCCAATTGCGAGTGGAACCTGGCCAGCAGCAACAGCAGCAGCTGACCCACTAGACGATCCGCCAGACCCATAGTCTGGGTTTCTGGGATTACGTGTGGCTGGGGGATGCGTGTATGCCAATTCAGCAGTTACAGTCTTCCCCAGAATAACTGCGCCCGCTTCTCTCAAACTTTCTACTACTGCTGAATCTTTATCCGGACGTCTGTTCTCAAACGCTAGACAATTCATCTCTGTCGGGTAATCAACCGTATCAAAAATATCCTTTATGCCGACAGGAATGCCATGTAGAATTCCAGTGGGCATTCCTTTCTTGCGAAGCTGATCCATACTTCGAGCTTGAGCAATTGCGGTGTTTTGATCAATGCTAGCCCAGGCATTGATGATACCATCCGTTTGATCAATTGAATCGAGATAGTGTTGAACGAGATACTCGGACGAAATAACGCCTTCAAGCATTAGATCAACATATTTTCTCGCTGTCCTGGTATTCTCGTGCATGCTCGTCAATTGGAGCACCAAATGTGATCAGGGAATATACGGACCAAAAAGATAGTCAGGGAACCAAAGAGCGAGCTGAGGAAACATGTACATGAGGAACATGGCAAAAAGTACGATTCCGAGATAAGGCAAAATTCCCTTGAAAATTTCGACTAGTTCGATGTCCTTTTTCAATACCCCTTTCAGGTAGAATGCCGACATTGCCATCGGAGGTGTCAGGAACGAGGTTTGCAGATTCAACGCCACAAGCATAGCGAAAAAGTACGGATTGACATTGAATGTATCCAACATCGGCAAAAATATCGGTACGAAAATGATCAAAATTTCAGACCACTCGAGCGGCCACCCCAGTAGGAAAATAATCAACTGAACAAGGATCAGAAACTGCCATGGCTGGAGATTCAAGGCGAGAACCCAGTGCTCAATTACGTCATGACCACCCAAATAGGAAAAAACGGACGCAAATGTCCATGATCCTACGAACATCCAACAAACCATGGCCGTTGCTTTTGCAGTCAAAAACACCGATTCCTTGAGTTTTTGCCAAGTGAGCGACCGGTATGCCAGGGCTAGTACCAGACCACCCAATGCACCCATCGCGGCTGCTTCAGCAGGTGTAGCCAAACCGCCAAGTATTGAACCTAGAACCAGCATGATCAAGACGGTTAGTGGTACGAACGACACCAGTAGTTGTGTGTATATTTCAATTCGAGATACACTGTCGTCGTAGTCCGGCTTTGGTGCGATCTGTGGATTGGCGAATGCCCTAATCAATACGTATATGATGTATAGACCAGCCAAGAGCAATCCTGGAAATACGGCGGCTGCGTAGAGTCGAAGTGGCGATAGTTCAGCAATAGCCGCGTAGACAATCAGCATAATCGAAGGTGGAATCAAAATTCCAAGCGTCCCTCCCGCACAAATTACACCAGCGCTGAAATCCTTCCGGTAAGCAGCTTTCACCATTGCAGGGAAAGCGAGTAAGCCCATCAGAGTAACTACAGCACCTACAATTCCGCTCGCGGTTGAAAAAACGGTGCAGGTAATCAATGCGGCTATTGCCATCGAACCGGGAAGATTGCGTGCTGCAAGTTGAAGAGACGAAAAAAGTCTGTTGACGATATTCGCCCTCTCCACAACATATCCCATAAATAAGAATAGTGGTATAGCCACAAGGGTATCGTTCTCCATCACGGAGTACGTATTCTGGTTCAGGAGATAGAAGATCTGATTGTTGAATGCGTCGGCGATAACCTGAATAGACCCGGCTTGATGGTACGCAAAATAACCAAATCCGACACCCATGGCAATGAGTGTGAAAGCGATCGGAAATCCAAGCATTACCAGGACTATAAATAGTCCGAGCATCAAAATTGCGACTTCTGGATTGGTCATATTGGGTAATGCTGCAGGCTAAAAATCAAACGATGATGGATGAAAGAATCATCCAATATCTTCCGAAAATCTAGGTTAGCATTTTCTCGGTTTCTTGGGCATCATCAAGTCTTTCAAGCCACTCCCCGCTTCTCATGGCTTTCCAACATCGCAGAATTTCTGCGATACCTTGAATGATGAGAAGTCCACCGGCTACAGGAATCAATGTCTTGAAGTAATAGATTTGTATTCGAGCAGGACTGTTCCAGCTGACTTCTTTATACCTCCACGAATCAGAAGCGATTTCTGCGCCAAACCAAAACAATGCAAGCATTCCTGGAAAGAAAAACAAAATGTAAAGAATGAAGTCAATGGTTGCCTGAACCCGAACAGGGAACAAGCGATACAAAACATCACCGCGCACGTGGCTATCCTGTGCAAGTGCATACGCTCCAGCCATGAGGAACAAGGCACCGTACATTTGCACCATCATGTCGAATACCCAAACGGTCGGGGCGTTTAGGACATAGCGGACAAACACCTCATAGGATACAGAAAAAGTGAGAATGAGAATACACCACCCAAAGGCTCTGCCCACCCATACACTAATACTCTCTATGCTGTGTATAAACGAATTCAAATTTTCCCTCCGAAATATTCGGATTGAAGTAGTAACGGGGGTCTAACTAACGTAAGACCCCCGCTACAATTTTCGATGAAATAAATGAATTACCCGTAGTAGTGCTTATAAGCGAGCTTATAGTCGGGTTGATTCAAATTCAGATAGTTCATCACTTCTTTCGCATACGCTTTTTGGGAATCGATTACCCTAGCGAAGAAAGCATCTTCAGCAGAAAGGCGTTCAATAACAATATCCCAAGCGACAAGCTGGTCCGACATGACAGAATCAGGGGTTCGATATACGTTTACCCCGCTTTCATCCTGCAATCTGACAAGGTCAGTTGCATATCGTCGGGTATTGTGCCAATAAAAGTTTGAATTCTCTGATTCAGATGCGTACTGTAGGATTGCTCTCTGCTCGCTAGCGAGACTGTCGTACTTTTGCTTGTTGAAGGTACACTCAAAGAATTCCTGAGATTGATGGAAGCTTGCCAGATGATAGTGTTTCGACACATCCTGCATACCAAAATCTCTGTCAGATGTTGGGTTGTTGAACTCCGCAGCGTCGATCAAACCTGATTTCAACGCAGGCTGGATTTCACCACCTGGCAACTGAACTACGGACATTCCCATTTCGAGCAGTACGTCCGCCGCAAGACCAACGGTTCGATACTTGAGACCGTTCATTTGGCTGGAATCAGTAATTTGCTCTTTAAACCAACCCAATGGTTGGGCAGGCATCGGACTGTTGAAAAAACTGACCAAGTTAAGACCTAGCTTTTCCATCAATTCGTTAAACAATTCCTGTCCACCACCATAATGGACCCAACCAAGCACTTCCTGACTGGACCATCCAAAACAAGGACCGGTTCCGAACAGCGAAGCGACTGCAGATTTTGAATACCAATATGCGGGCACGTAATGAGCGGCATCTAGCACGCCTCGATGTACCGCGTCTTGCATTTGACTGGTTTTTACAACTGCATTGACAGGCAGCAACTCAATTTGCAGTGCGTCACCTGCCATGGCATTCACACGGTCTACATAAGACTGAGCATTCTCCAAGAAAATACCACCGCCCCATGCAGCTTGCATTTTCAACACTGTTGGTTGAGCTTTCACAACAGCAGGAGCAGCGAGCGTGCCTGCTGTTGCTGTAGCAGCTAACGCCGAACCTTTCAGAAATCGGCGACGATTCATTTTTTCTTTCATTTCATATCCTCACATAAAAAATTGATTGAGAAAATAGAGTTGTGGAAACCCTTAATTACACTGATCAGGAAATTCAATCCGAAAGCAAGAGTATAGCACAAGATACATTCACAATATAAAGCCTGTAAAGTGCCTAGTGGTTCTCGAAAATCGCCTTTGATCAAGAGGAAATTCTTATACGACTAACTATTGTCGATTGAGAACTCAACACGACTGATTTTCTGAGTTCATAGTCAGTAAGTAGATTACTTTCCTTGTGGAAATTTAAGATCATTTGGTCATCAAGATGACCGACATACTATTGCTCGATCATCTCCGAATCAGATATCCCAACTTGGACTATGCGTAGCTTATCAACGCCTGCGACACCAACATATTTGAACAACGCATCGTCAAATTCGCGCGGTTGAGTCTTCTGAACAACTACGGTTTCGACACCTCTAAGGAGAACGGCAAACGGCGCTGCTTGGGAATCAGCTTCAGGATCGGTCGGAAAACTGAATGATATTCCATCGATATTGGTGAACTCTATATTACCCTGTTCATCACTGATCCAGAATTCTGAAATAACCGATTGTTCAGCTACACTGGCTAGTGTCGCATTTATCGCGGCGGTGTCCAATCCCGCTTTCAGCGCGGCATCAATGTAGTGAGCTGTCAGAATTGCCTGCGCCACCATGTGTTTTGAAACGATGTTTTCCTTCTGCATTGCTTCGTCCGCTAGAGAAGTTCCGCTGCTCAGAAAGCACATAAAAATGCTCATAGTGAGTAGAATTTTTTTCATTAAATTCCTCCAGGTTTAACTGTTATCAAAATTACTTTTATGGAAAAGACAGAATCCAGTCCTTTTCTTCTGGACTGAATGATGTATGTAGTGTCGGACACTTCTGACTTTGATAGATTAGATCATATATTGCTAAGCAATAACCTCTGTGGTTTCGAGCACAGGGGGCGGTATCCCCTTGTGAGGCTCCTGCTTCCTTCTGAATTAAAACAATAGTTCTCGCACGCATTTACATAGGCGAACTCAATCCATTTTACGGGTTATTGTTGAAGTAAAGCATCAGTCAGGGCGACTGGCTACGGCCATATATTCAGATAGAATGGGAGCAGACAGCATGATTTGATGGTGTTGTACAACTCAATTGATGACTTTACAGCAGGTGCTGTCGGATTGTTCTGCTGAAATTAAGACATCACACTCCAACACCACCTTCATGTTTCATTGTTGAGGCGCTCACGGCGTAATGCGGTTATTTCCGCGATTGTGTCTTCCATAACTTCATCCTCGGAACGCGCCATTTCCTCGGGCGGCACATGCACCTCTGCAAACGTCGAAGCTATTCTGTCAGCAACTATGTTCCGATCCACCACCTGCTTGACCTTGAACAGAATCCCATCATCGACGAGGGTTGCCTCCATGATGTCTCCCTCCTGAAGATTGATACCCTTACGCAACTTGGCTGGAATAGTAACTTGGAACTTTGGCTTCACTGTGACTAGATTCATGATAGTTCTGCGCGATTTTTGTTGGAAAGTTGTAATGTTGTAGTTTAACACCATGAAGTTGCGAAATAGACAAGTTCTCCGATCTGGAGTAGTGAAATTGGCTCGCAGAACACCTCATTTCAATCCAGACTACTGCTTCCTACCGTTACATAATCAATCATTTTCCTCTCCTCTACTCCATGAATGTATGTTATCGCTGACTGGTGAAATAGTCTGGATTCTGCCATACTTCAGCATTGTTAACCGGCAATGGTTCAATGCCCAAAATCGCGTCACTAATCTTTTCCGCAATCATAATGGTGGGGCAATTCGTGTTACCGTTTGTCACGCATGGCATTATCGATGCATCAACTACGCGCAGACTCTGTAGACCATGTACCCTACCCTGGCTATCGACAACCGCCCCTTTGTCTTCTTTGGTACCCATTCTCGCAGTACAAGACAAATGCCATTGAGTGTTGCAATGTGAATTAATAAAGCTGTCAAGATCTACGTTACTTTGCGCTTTTGCACCTGGAAATATTTCCTTTCCACATAACTCACTGAATGCTGGCTGTTCTACGAGTTCACGCACCAGGCGAATACCTTTCCGCATCATTTCCCTGTCACGTGGATCCTTCATGTAGTTTACCAATATGAGCGGAGTGCTGAAAGGGTTAGAATCTCTGAGCTCAATTCGGCCGCGGCTGTAGGCTCGCATCAGACCAACGTGAATCTGGAAAGCATGCCTCGGGATCGGATTCCAGGTTTGATTATCTACAGCGATGGGTGTAATCGTAAGTTGAAGATCAGGATACTCAACTCCAGGAGCGGAGCGGATACAAGCGACTACATCGAATTGGTTGGATGCGCATGTACCTCGTCTCGTCAACAGCCAGCGTATACCGGCTAAGGTGCGCCCAACCAGTCTAGTTTTCGGCCAAATAGAGACAGGCTTCAGGCACTCGTACTGCACAACAAAATCAGGATGGTCGTTCAGGTTCTGTCCGACACCAGGTAGGTTACTTATTACATCAATGCCAGTTTCCTGAAGATGCGTAGCCGGCCCAATTCCCGAAAGCATCAGAATATGCGGCGTACCAACAGCACCTGCAGAAAGTATGACTTCCTTATGCGCCTGAACAGTCTTACTTTGACCGGACTGATGATATGTCACCCCAGTTGCACGGCCACCTTCAAAATTAATTTTCTGTACGTGTGCTTCGGTTAATACGGTTACATTGGACCGGGTTCGGACACGTTCGAGATAGGCACGTGCCGTACTCCAACGTTCGCCGCGAAAGATAGAGGAGTCCAGTAGGCCAAAACCCTCTTGTGTGTAGCCGTTGATGTCATCGGTAAGAGGATATCCTGCCTGCTCCCCGGCTTTCAGAAAGGCATAAAAGAGCGGATTATTCGGGACCGGACGATGAACCTGTAAAGGTCCACTTCCCCCTCGATACTCATCCTCACCGGCGGAGTAGGTCTCCAATCGTTTGAAGTATGGCAATACGTTTGCGTAACCCCAACCTTCGCACCCAGCATGCTGCCACCCTTCAAAGTCTTTCGCATGGCCGCGAATGAAAATCATCCCGTTGATCGATGAAGAACCGCCCAGCGTTTTACCCCGGTCATGCTGTAGTTGGCGACCATTTAACTCAGGCTCCGATTCGCCAAAGAACCTCCAGTTATGCTTTGTGCTGTTGAGATTAGCCAGCATCGCTGCGGGTATTTTCAACGATAACGCCTTGTTGTCTGGGCCTGCTTCAAGCAGCAAAACGCGATTTTTAGTCTTTGAACTCAGTCTTTCGGCCAGTACCGAACCCGCTGATCCAGCACCTACGATGATGTAGTCAAACATCATTTTTGGACTGCCGTGCCATTGAGTAACCTTTTTTTGCTACGGCTTTTCGATACTGCGAATTTGACAAAGTTTCTGCCTTTATTGAATTAATCGATTGACGTACCAGTGATCAGAACTGAGTGTGGTATCAGTTCGTAAGACTATCCAAGATACGTTATTCAATTTAATACCGTCAAACCGGAATTTCTTTCTGCCGAGGTCCCTCTGCCTCTGTGTTTCACTCCAGCCTGATTCAGCTGGTTATCAAGTTAATCCGTTTGAATTGGAAAATCAGGCATACTTGGCCGGGTAAATACCCGCCAAGCATCCACAAGGTTCATCGTGATGTCAGATTCATGCGTAAATATGGAGACACCCACTGAGTGAAAGGAAAAATTCAGTGATTGAGGCATGTTCTATCGAATTTCTCCTGAGAATTCTGAACGGAGATAATGCTAACGATGACACGTCCTTTAGAGTAAATGAAATTGCGATGTAATTGCAGCAAGATAGCCATAGTTTGAATTTAGTACGGCGAGTTCAATTGAGTCAAATAAATTGACTTGGTGGGCACGGAAGGAGGGAATTCAAGCCCCTTCAATTTTCCGAATTGAAAGTAAAGTTGGGATAATTTTGAAAATTGATGTAATGAGAGTCTCCGCCCAGAAACTCTGGAACGAGAAGACATAAGTGCAAATTTTACGTGATGGATCGCGCACATATGATATCATTGATTACATCATACTGTTCTGTTTTTGGCAAAACTCAATTCTCAATACATGCGGAGGCATAGATGGCAAATTTAATCGTACGAAACGTTGATGACGAAATTGTAAGAGCTTTGAAATTTCGAGCTGGAAGAAAAGGCATTAGCGCGGAAGCCGAACATCGAAATTTGTTGGCAGATGTGTTGTTGACTCCCCGAAGAAGAAGCTTTGAGGAAGTCATTCAATCGATCCCGCCAGTGGGACGTGATGACGATTTTTCACGCGTGGAAGACGAGTCTCCGAACAGTGTATTTACTTGACACCGATATTGTCAGCGAATTTCGAAAGAAGTCAAAAATCAACAGAGGTGTTCAGTTTTTTTTATCAGAGACGGCGAAAAACAACCAGCAGATCTATCTGAGCGTCATAACAATCGGTGAGTTGAGACGCGGCGTTGAAATGATCCGGTATCGTGGCGATCATGATCAAGCAAACCTGCTGGAAACATGGCTCGGGGAAGTTACGAGAGAGTATCGCGATCACCTCCTATCTTTCACTGAACTCGAAGCACAGGTGTGGGGCTGTCTGCGTGTACCTCACCATCAGAATTCACATGACAAGCAAATCGCTGCTACAGCACTGACACATGATCTATGCGTGGTTACAAGAAATACCTCTCATTTCAAAGATACAGGTGTTCGACTACTTAATCCATTTACTGGAATCGAATAACAAATACAGAAACTTTCAGGATTTGTAGTGCCGTTCCCTGCGATTTTTTCACTCAACCTGACTGAAGTCAATCCGCTCTAATCCGCTTGCGTCAACTATCTGACGCGCTTTGTGCAGATTAAAACTTCCTTGTAGCGACAGCCAACTTTCAGGCGAACCACCAAGCACTGTAGAAAGTCGAACGGCTATTTCTGGGGAAACGCTAGACTGACCGTTCAACAGCCGACTAAACGTACTACGAGCTACTCCCAATTTGTCTGAGATTCCGTTTACGGTCATCTCATTAAATGGATCAATATAGGTACGCTGAATCAACTCACCAGGGTGCGGTGGGTTATGTTGTTGAAAATTCACTAGTGATAGTCCTCGTAATTCACCAAAAAAGCATTTCCATTGTCAAATGCAAATCAATGCGACAATTCAATCGAATACCCAGTAATATTAAAAACTGTGATAAGGAATATTCACCAGGTAGCTGCTAATCCACACGCTCCGAACAACCATATCAAAGCTCTGCGAAGAAGTGGTATTTTACGCTTGCGAATCGGTGATTGGCGAGTACTCTATTCTATCGACAGCGAATCTTGAACAATGACTGTCATCAACACACTCCCACGTGGACGTCCATATAGATGAACTCCAACAAAAATTATCAAACACTCACATTCAGTGAGAAGGACTACACCATCGTACCTCGCGAAGAATTTGAAGCTCTGCGCACCGCCGTTGACGAGGACGAGATGGACATCTCTGTTGCCCGTCGCGTATTAGTAGATGCAGATGAGGAGTTGGTACCTTTTGATCTCGCTGAATGCATTGCCGCAGAAATGCATCCCATTCGCGAATGGCGTGAGTATCGAGGCATGACCGCAAACAGCTTTACAACTGAAAGCGGTGACGCCCAGTCCTATCTTTCAGATATCGAAACCGAAAAAAACATGGTTCGGTAAAAGCTTTGAAACGAATTGCCGTTACTCTCGGTACCGTCGTGGACGATTTGATCTAGTCGTCAATCGTAATATTTCGAATTTACCGTATGTGTGGTGGAATTGTTTTCGCTGAAGGATCGTCCGTCTCGGCGCACATTGGCACGACCAAGATGGACACTCCCAATTCAACTTTCTCTTGATTAGATTGAAATTCTTGCAATTCATGAATTGAGAACGGTTTGGTGACAATCTGCTAAAGGGTAGGCCCTTTGGCAATGAGTGTTCACCTCCGATTAGTGCACCTGTCAAACTCTCATGCAATCTTGATGCGATCCACAATGCTCATACCGGTTGTGTGCTGCCCGTAGTAGAGTTAATCCGAGTTGAAAATATTTGCGCACCGCCGCACTCTAGCAGACGCGGCACTCTGAATGTATTCGATATCGACGCTCAACTATCACAACTATGTGTACCGTTGCCGACGCTTCACCTGCACCCTCACAAGTTCCGGTGTACGATTCGCTGTGAAAGTTTATTTGGCATTAATATCCACCGAATGTTCACCAACTACCCTAATGCCAGTTAGCCTGGCGCTCAAAGAACTCGAACTATTACTGAAATCTCTTTGCAAATTTAACTTCACTTAGTATGAAATATCAATAACTTAGCTCGTAATCGATGCCTTTTCCACCGCAAATGCCACATCCAAACCAGTAGCTATCAGCCATATCACCAGTATTAAGCTCATGGCACCATCCACAAGTTTCCATGGAATCAAATTCACCAAAACAAGTGGTACAAAGATAATTGTTTCCTTCTTTGTCGAGGCGAACAACTGTGTGAAATCCGTCACACTCACCGCAACTACCAAATTGCCAGGAGTCATCGCCTTCTAATCTAGCGATATAGGTGTTGCGGTCATCTACGAGTTCTTCTGCTAAAGAATTGGGGTCAAAGCTATGATTGCAATTTTCGCATTTACCAAACCCCTCATTACGAAACACAATTGGTTGTTCACATTCGGGACATGCAATCGTTATGCAATTCTCAGTGAAACCACAAACAATGCATTCAGCCTCGTACAGTTTACCAATCTCATCAATGTTTTTTTGAGAAGGGAATTCGCAAGTGAGGCAATTTCGAAATATATATCCGTGCTGTTTGAAATTCTCAAGTTCAGGCATCTTTTGATCGAAAATTACTTGAAGAAATTCTCGATGGGTGCGCAAACGAGAATCAATTTCATTGAGATTGACAAACCAAGGCGAGAACACGTTAGACCATCGGTCGGTTAGTGCTTTGTGAAGTAAATACCAAGTTGTGAGTTGCTCCTTTGCAATAGCTTCACGTAGCTTTTCGTTTCCTTCTTCAGAGTCAGATTCATGGAAAAAATGCACTATCTTATTTCGATGATTAGTCAGTGACTTGAAAGTTTTGAGATCTTTTTTGCTGAATCCGCTGCGTATGATTTTGTTTAGTCGGTCGACAGCTTCAATCAGGGTCACAGATCTGAAATCTCCGACTATGAACTTTTCCCAATCTGAGTCTCCTCGATTTGACACAACCAAAGACCAATGCTCTGCCATGAGACGGGATTTTAGAAAAAGTTCAACGGCTGTGTGGAAGTGTATAACTGAGAATTTCGGATGTTCTTTGAACTCGTCGATGGAATGAGAAAGAAAATCCATAGCATTCTCTACTAGCCGTTTAAATGGTTCATCCTTGTTCATTGGTTACAACTATTCACTTCGCGTTTTTCCAAATTGTATTTGATGCGCAATCTACACCAGAGTGGAAGATTCTCCCATTACACTCAAATTACTGTAGGTTCCGATTCAAGATTCCTGTACTATTTATTTTTGACGACTCGACCTACCATTACTTGGTAAATCTTTGTCGATCAGTAGTGCATATTCACTCTGAACGAAGTGCGCAGCACGAAGAGAATAGCAAATTTACGACGCACGACTCGAGGTGGAAGTTGCGGATAATATTAAGTTCTCAGCGAACTTTCACCAGCTACGCTTTATGCCAATTTGCCTGACACACATTTGCTCGAACTTTTGTGGAAACTTGCTTCCAAGTCGAACTCAAAATTTTTTCTAATGTAACTCAGAAAGTACTTGTGAAATTCCGTGCGGTAAATTTATTACTACATTATTGACAAAACAAAGTGAACGAACTCGCACCAGACATAGGGAACATAGTCACGAGCAGTAATTTGCCATCATATAACTATTGAGTCAGAAAAGCACCTTTCTCTCACCCAACTCGTTGCTGTCTTTTTCCGACAATGCCAGTAGTTCCTTCAGTTGAGTCAAGTTTTCCAACAGTTCGTCGAATGTGATAATCTGGACATCCTTCGAATTTCCCCTGAACAATTCAAACGACTTCTGTTCTTCCTTCTCGGTCGGAATGGTTCCAATCACCAAGTAACATTGAACAGAATAGGTTTCAAGATCGTATATTCCACTTTTACCCTTTATCATGAAAATTTCGCTTTGAAACTGAAACCTCTGATCAAGTGCTTGAACAATGCCTTCCGAAATTTCGCGGGAAGGCGAAAATACGCCACTACGTACTTCCCTCTGTACGAGTTTCGCGCGAGGTGTCTTAATTTCTACTATCGCAGCATTATTCGTCACTTTGTTTTTCATCAGGAAATCGGTAATTTTCTCACCGCCGCCAAATATTTTTCTTCCTCCAACTGATGCCTGTTGCCCAATTTTGATTATTGGATAGCCAAAGGCCAGACTCAAAACAAGTGGATTCGTATGGAAAAACTTCTGCCATTTGCTTTCAACTAGATTTGAATTGATCATTGAACGAAATCGGTCAATGAAGCTTTCAAGATTTGCAAGTTCCAGATCATTTTGCAATCGTATCAGCCTTTCCGGTTTACTCTCGGAAATAGACTTCACATTCCGAATGACGGTATTTACGATTTCTTCCTGCTCTGCGTCCGACAATATTAATTTGTCATTGTGAATTGCTGCCGTGAAGAGCTTGCGCAACCGATGACGCCCCATGTTGAGAGTAATTGTCTTCTGACCAAGTATTTCTGCAAAGAAGTTATACGTCTCTGTTTGCTTTACAGTGCGTCCCGCAACTTGTCCCAAGTGCGTTGTCGCATTCAACATTTTGCGCACTATTTCGAAGTCGGAACTATTGATATGAAATAGCCCTTTCACTTCATCAACTTCAGTTTCGCAGTGCTTCGATATCTCTATTTCTGTACAATTCGTGAGTTCCTCTATTGCTTCCACGATAAATCTGTAACGATTCGCGAGACCCAAACCGTAGTCATAGTCTTTGGTAAAAGCAGGTGGCAAACTCTCAAGAATGTTGATGATCTGCTCGTCAGAATTCGGACTACTCGAAATTGCCTGTTCGTCTATTTTGTGCTGGATCGGCTCCGTTTTTCCGAAAGTCACCGAACGAACATATCCTCCTTCTAAATCAGTTTCGTCTCCACTTTCAGACAAAACTGGTGTTCCGTCAGCCAGTGTAATTTTTCTAATCTTGTTGTATTTTGGTTTTAGAAATTTGTCGCCTTGACTTGTTGTATTTATTGGGTAAATTGAGAACTTTCCTGATTTGGTGCTGAATTCAATCAATTTCTTCTTGTAGTCCTCAGCATTATCGGGATATATGTCATGCTCAGCCAACAATATTGGAGATGGGATATAAAACACCTCTACTTGTCCGCTTGACTTATGCGGCTCGATCGCGAGTTTCCCGTTCAGCCAGTCATCCTTTACTTGGAATTTACGAACCATTTCTCCTCACTCTACCGCACTGCGACCCATTTTTTTCCTATCTCAGTCATATTTCTCTTTTCGAGAGAACAAATTATCTGATTACTGGACAAATACATGAACTGCCTACCCAAGTTGATTCCCGACATCTTGTGTTTCACAGAGAATCAGAAAAGCTGGATGCAGTTCGTATATCAGATTACGTAATTTCAGATAGCAATTGGAAAGATTTAATCCTTCATGATTCAAAGCAACATATTGTCCCACTTCACCAACTGGATACTTGTGGTTTCCAAGAACTATCGCGAATAGTCAATTCCCTTGAAAAGACGAATCCAATTTTGTTGGCTCTTCGATAGTTGCAGTGGAGAATTGGATGAAACAGGATAAATTCGAGCACGCTCCCAGTAAAATTGCCTGACGCTAGTAGCCGTACCAATTCTTAGATTGCTATTGCGAAGCTCCTTGACCAGTGGTTTGGCTTCGAACAGAAAAACCTCATCAATGACCCACGGACGAATGGTTCCCTTTGAACTCGACGCGGCAGTTTTAGGCCCTGCCAGTACCAGTTAGTAGTCTGGCAAATATTTCGGCTGGATATCGAGAATTGTTTCTCTTTTCCCGTAAGTCTTGACGTTAACCGATTTCCCGGCAAGCGGACCGGACCTGAAAAAGCCATCGATTCCCGGATGATTCGCTGAGTCCTCCAATGCGATATCGAATATCAGGCTCGCTAAGTACTCACCGATATGACCACGTTCAGCTGGCCTTCCGATGATATTTGCGATTTTTACTTCAATGGTGTTCCGAGTATGAAGTAGGTCAGCAATATGCTTCATGTTATCATTTTGATTTAAAGCCATAATTTACGTCGAATCATTCAGCAATATTTCAATTAGTTAGAAGGGATTTGGATACTTGAATCCTTGCGGTTCCTTCAGACTTTCCCTCTCCCGATGGAAGCCACACATGATAATCGACAGGATTTTATCATTCGTTTAAAGATAATTGCGCAATTGTCCAAATATATTGGGGAGAATATAGATGCAGGCACAAAGCATAGAGTTTCTACAACTTTTTAATGGTCAAGTGCAATATGTCGTGCCGCGGTGGCAACGACGGTACCGTTGGGGCAAGTCTGATATTGAACGACTGGTTGACGATTTGTTGACAGTAGCATCACAAGATTCAGAAATTACGCACTACGGAGGCACACTTCTCACTTTCCCAGAACCAGGTGGCCCGGCTGGAGTAGTAAAGAGCATACGCGTAGTTGACGGGCAGCAGAGACTAACCACAGTTAGCATTCTCCTGGCTTGTATTGCGGAT
The DNA here is from genome assembly GCA_022823625.1 of Gammaproteobacteria bacterium. GTDB lineage: Bacteria > Pseudomonadota > Gammaproteobacteria > Arenicellales > JAJDZL01 > JAJDZL01. The sequence goes on along the minus strand of JAJEHQ010000023.1, from coordinate 16,888 downwards.
AAGTTGGGAGATACGGGGCACTGCGGAGACTGGACCTCAGAAAACATCTATGACGATCTTCTAACCAATCCGAAGAAACCGCTCGAAAAACGACTTAAATTGAAACTTCAAGATGGAGACAAAGAGGAATACCGTCAAGGTTTAGAAGGTGAGCCTGGAGGTGTTGGTGCTGTTACGCAAGCGTGGAGAATTTCCCGTCAATTAGTTGCCCGAAATGACGTAGCCCTTCTACTGAAGGGCCTTTCAAAACTCAAAGTAGTCAGCATAGGGGTCGAGCATGAAGATCCTCAGCAAATCTTTGAGAGCCTGAACGCCACCGGCCGTCCTCTTACAGAAAGCGAGAAAGTGAAGAATTGGTTACTCATGGGGCTACCAGATGAAGAGCAACAAAGCCTTCACGACAATTATTGGTTGAAAATTGAAGAGGTCTTAGGCGCTAAATATTCAACTGAGCCTATTGACAAATTTTTACGAGACTTTTTGCGATGGCAAACTGGTGAGGTTCGAGGAATTGACTTAACGTACGAAGATCTTCGTCGATGGGCAGTACGCGAAGGAAATTTAAATAAGCGTCCAGCACTATGTCACGAACTTGCTCGTCTGGCAAATATCTATGGAATTCTAACAGGAACAGCAGGTAAACATCACAATAAAAAAGTCGAACGCGAGTTGCGGCACCTGCGGGCTATCGGGATTGATGTCCACCGACCACTAACTCTTCGTCTACTTGACGATGCGTCAGATCAACGGATCAAGGAAACTTTTGATGAGGATGGATTAGTAGAGATACTCAAGGGGATTAGTTCATGGATTACCCGATTGTGGTTAGCAGATAAACCGACAGCAGGAATGAATACCGCTATTGCAGAAATCGCACATGAGAGAGGGCCAAGTGAGCGTGACGATCTTGCGGATTACTGGCTGAGTCAAATTCACAAACGACGCAACACCCGCGTAGGTGTTCCAAATGACGACGAAGTTCGAAATGGAATCCAAACTCGAAAAGCCTATGGGGGTAGTGCCACGAAGTCATCATTTGCAATACTTTACGCATTGGCAGAACAAGATCATCGAGAGGAAACTCCCTCACCTGATCAATTGACGATCGAACATGTGATGCCACAAAAAATGACAAATGAATGGAGACTGGGATTAGGAGACACTGCTGATGAAATTCACAAACGCTACGTCAACTGCCTTTCTAATCTGACTCTAAGTGGCGATCAGACTAATTCTGAAATGGGTGCAAATCCATTTAGCCAGAAAAAAACTGTATATAAAAGGGGTGCTATAGGCATCACGCGACAGCTTGCAAAATTTGATTATTGGAATGAGAGTGCACTTGATCAGCGTTTTGAATATTTGGCTGATCGAGCATTGGAACGCTGGCCGTGGCACGAACTGGAAACTACTGAAGATGTAAAACAACTCTTTGCTAGTGGACTGCGGTGGCGATTTCAATCTGAGTCTTGGCGAACCGAAGACGTAGCAAGTCAGATGGTCTTGAATGTTGCTGCAGCACTCTTAAACCACGATTCCTCAAATGCTGAAAAACTCACTGGGGAAGCGATTATTCCAAATATTCACTTGGCTAGTGTCTATCCACCCGGCTCTAAAGTCGGATCACTCACTATGCACGCAATACCAGGACATGAACAATATGTGATGTATCCATATATGCGAGACTATCCCACTAGCGCAAAGCACTGTCGGGAATTGGGCAGACGATGTGGTGTCAGTATTGACGTGGAATTTCCAGAGACAAATGAATACCAGGCATTTTGGAAGCTTCTTAAAAAACAAACCGGTGGCCTTCCGGGACAAAAAGATACTTGGCGAGGTCCGTCACAATGGACTACTTCCATTAACTCGCTTGGTGATATTATCGGAATTTACATTGGAAACCCCGAGTTACTTTGGTTATATGTCCGTGCAGGAGAAAGTCAGCGATCGAAAGCAAGTTCTGAACGAATGAAACGCTATTCTTGGTTAATCCAAAGGCAGATGGGTGATCAAACTCTTGGAGACGATATCGAGAAAAACAGTGACAAAGGATGGACTATCACGGTGCAGAAAAAATGGATGCGCGATGACGAAGATTCATGGCCAGAGGTTGCTGACTGGATTAAGCAGCAGCAGGAAAGGCTGCGAATGATTGTGACTAATAATTGAGAGTTAGTGGGAGAAACCAAAACTCCTTATCGACGCGATTGTAGTCGTTCAGTATCACCAAGACCCTCAAGCACTACAGTCCCTTGGCCTGGAAACTCAAATGTCAAACTCAAGTTACCACCCATAGCCTCAACATGGCTGAGCAATGTGGATAGTGCCAGGTCGCTAATCGCTTGGCAAGGAAGTGGGTCTGGCACAAATTGAACGGCTCGCATAGCGCAGCACGGCGATAGCGGCATTCCGATTAATCTGAAATTCGCGGACAAATTCGTCTAGCGATTCTCCGTCTGCAAGCCAATCAAACAACTGCTGGACAGGGATACGACTGCCACGGAAGCACGGAGTGCCACTCATCCGTGCTGAGTCCACCCAAACCGCCTGATCAAGTGTCATTAACCCGTCAGGCTCCGATTTGGCAATAGTTTTCATTCTGACGCTCCCATCATCAAGCCAAGGCAGTATTTTATTTCCGATAGATATTAGGGTTTGGTTTGGAAGCATCACCTTGTGTGTGTCAGGATAATCCTGATCTACGGTATTCGACTTTGAGGTGTGGCTTTCAATGAAGATAAAACCTGATTTTATTAACTTCGGTAGGTCTGGTAGGAATGTTTGCGAACTCTGATGGACTTAATATTCCTAATGCAACTGCAACGACATCTATTCCATTTTCAGTCAAATTTTGCGCCGTGAACAGTTTACACGTGAATTTATAGTCCGCGAAGTCGACGTATAGTTTTCGCACGTTTATCTTTAGATTTGCACAATCCGAGATTCACTTGTTCACATGGGTTGCATACTGGGTCCAAATATCTCCATTCCAAATTGTCGAAGCAGACTGGTTTTTCGACAACAGATTCATGGTTTGGGCGCCAACTATATTTCAACTGTGCGTGGAATCTGAGGACTTTAACGAGTGGTCCTTCTTTGTCCGATAAACTGGCCAAACATTCCGGCATCATAACTAAGTTTGCAAGGTGCGTATACGCATCAGGATCTTTCGATTTGGCACAGACGTGAGCTAATGTCCAGCCACCTGGTGGCAGCGATGTTCTCAGGAAACCATGAGCCCAAAGAAACGCCCACCTGGGAGTTGTGTTGTCGTCATAAAGAACACGTTTTCCATATTTTTCTACAAATTCATCTTCGCCGCGTCTTTTAGTGTCTCTGACAACCGGAAAAACAGCCTCCTTCAGCTCGCGAACAACTTCAGGATTGGGTAGCCAGCAATAACTCACAGCTACTCGAACAATCATTGCCTGATCATCTTTCTGCAATACTGGTGTACCGAGTTTGTTCAATATCACGTCGAAATTTCTTTGCTGTCATTTGCTTGGGAGATGGCTCGCGTACAACATGCACCTGCCCCAGATGGTGATACTGCTTATCTTGCAGTTTCCTCAATGTGATTTAGTAAGATAACTTCTACGATTGGATGGTAATCCATAATTTTCAGACTACCATCACGATAAGTGGAGCGTATTTGTTATTCGATTCGGAAATTTGGGTTAGAAAACGCCTTAATGTTCAGACTTTCACAACTATCTTCAAATTCTTTCCGTGTTTGAGACAATTTCCCTGTGCTGTGTTAGGTATCAAACCTTATTTCTCGTTTCGTATATTCGAAAAATAAGGTAAGTTAGTCTGTTGAATTCCTCGAAATTATTCTGGTAAGTTCTTCAATCGATAGAAGTGTTTTCCCTCTATGCAGCATTCGATGACAGTTAGAACAAACCAGTGCTATTTCCGACAATTTTGTTTTTCGCTTACCACTCAAATTCGCCACAGGAACTGTGTGATGTGCTTCTATAAACCCCTTACCAAGTTCTCCATACTTTACACTGAAGTCAAAGGAACAGACATCACACTGAAGCTTTCCTCTAGAGTTAATCCTGTTCCTTTTGGCCTTCTTGGCGAAATTTGGATCGCGCTCATATGATCTATGCTGACGGTACCGCCCTTTCCCTTCCGGGTAGGCTGATTCATCATCTTCAGTTGCAATCGTTATTTTGCCTACTTCGCGTCGATCAACTACTTGAAATTCTTGATGAAATTTTTCACGAGCCAAGTAGTTTTTTGCCTCCACAGCATTAAACCGACCTGGGGGATGCTGACGTCCATTGGCATACTTATTTGCAATCGAAATTATGTATTTTGGTGGATACGGCTTTCCATCCTTGATGAGACCGTAGTGTACCGAACGCCGGGATGAGGGAATCCCCTCTCGATCGATTTCATCTACTGCTTTCAATATATGCTCAACTTCAATATTATCAGGGATCATAATTTTACCTAGATCAAAATATTCCAGTTTAAGGAACAAGTTTGTCGTTCTTTGTTTTAACAACAAACTCTCCCACTATACCTCCCGGATAGTTGTGGTTCCCCATTTTTTTCGATGATCGCTTCTTTGCCCCAATAGACACTTGCTCCAATTCATACGGTCCCCACAACTTCAATTCACGCCATCTCCTAGATATCCTCGAATACCCTCCCGCGGAAACTTTTTCACCATCGGGGTCAAACCATGAAGACTCCTCGACATATATCTCATGCTTGTAAAGTTTTGCACACCATAAGGCGTTTCGATCGGAATCAAACATCCAAAATTTTCCGAGATTAAATCCGTGCACCCATTTTTCCAAGGGACGTGCGGGGAATCTCTCAATAAGAAAGTCTCCATCGACATTTGGTCCCAATTCGTTTGCTTCCTTCCAATACTTTGGACGCATGAAGGGAACCCAAATTACCCTCACACCTGCGTGAATGTAACTTTCAGTACGATTCTCCAGACTGTTGTAGTCAATGGCAGTATGCTGAAGTTCTAAAGCATACTTTTGTCCTCTGGGCGACCAAACCACCACATCTGCCCGTCGGTCGTTTGGCAATGACGGTATCTCGTGCTCTACTTCCACCCGCAATCCTCTGCGAACAAATTCTTGTTTGAATAGTTGCTTAGCCTTCAAATGTTCACGGGTTTCTCCTTTCGCCCAACTACAACGGACAGGGGGCTTGTGAGCGAAGTGATGCGTTACAATCCGACCCTTCTTGAGAATGACAACATCCCTACATTTGGGGCAGTGATATGTAGGCCCTTTATTAGCAAAACTTGCTTCAACTCTTTGCCCGCTGATGTTTGCTATGAGCATAGGATTTCAATTTTCGATTGAATTGTCAAATCTAACTTACCCCGACTGATCAGCACTATGGTTTCAGTGGAAATGCAGTATGAATGAATTTAATGGGTTTCTTGAATTCATTAACGACATTGTTTCTGTGCCGTTTGTAGTATGCGAAGTATTTGTCTGTGAAGACGCTCTGGAATCTTGATCACTTCTCTTTCATTTTTCTCCGAGCAATAGATAAGAATGGATAAAAAATCATTTTCTAGAGTGTGGGTTGAGTGTTGTTCTATGAGCGAACGTAGCAGTTTTCCATGGCACTTCCGAACTATTTGATCACTTCCACATGGACACCGATGGTGTCCACGATAACCATGTTCATAAAGGTATGAAATTACAGATAAAACAGACACTTCGTCCTTCAATTGAAGTGAGTTCATATAAAAGTGAACAATTCCTTTGAAACCGTGCTCAGCTTCGCCAAAGGGATGAATTTGGTATTTTTTCCAGTAGCAATAGCCATAACAGTACGGGATTAGCAATCTATTTATAAATCCTAGAAGTGATGGTTGCTCTGAGAAAACTCTCCGCTCCTCAATAGGGATTGCAAGACATAATGTACCGTCCGAATTTATGTGATCGTAATTACTATCAATTTTTTTACTAGTTTCACGAACGCACGGCAATGTTTCTGGGTAGTCAATTGGAACAATGAGATCAATTTCGAATCTACTGGAGATTGTTTCGTAGCCATCAACCGATGCTTCAAAATTCAATATGCCAGATAAAACTGTTTCGCTTGCTGATTTCCTTACAAGAATTAAACCATCATGTACGCATTGAAGTTCTTTGATTTGATTTAATAATTCGTCTTCCACTCAAACCCTCCAAGGCTTTGCCGCATGCGGTATATGAATCTTTGGAACTTCAATATTTTCAGACCTTACAGGTACAATTAATTCGAAATGAGCCGTTGCAATGGCTATCCCCAATGATGTAGAAAGAATTTTACGTATGTCTTCGGAACGCGTCTCCTTTATGATTTCGACAAGGTCTCTATTTAAAGCATCTATCCAAGTAAAAAACGCTATTGCCCGTGCGTGATTGTCTTCATGCCAACGTTCAGCAAAATTTTCATTGGAGTTTACTGGATTTCCTATATACCATTTTCCATCCTGAGTTCGTTTAATTGGACTTGTGCTATTGATTGATTGATTTGCAATAAGTTCCGCGTGTGCATGTAATCTGTCTACTATGTTACTTAACGCTGTAAACGTGTCCAATTCGCTCCGATAAAAGTGTCCAGCAAGGGTTGTAATTACGATTGAAATTGGAGAATATTCATTTGAATGTCGATCGTCAAAATATACGTCGCGATGTCTCTTCATTAACTGAATTGCGCGTTGAAGAGGTGTACGTACGAGTTGGTTTGGAACATCTTCGACACGCAAGAAAATATCTGGGGATCGTGCCTGAATCGATTGTTTCTGTTCATGTAATACGAATTCAAATGCAGACCTATTTTTGTTATCGAACCAAACCCCATAACCTTTAGGATTGCTAGCTGACCAACTGTAAGAAAAGTCTCTCTTGTTGGTAATTGCAATAGATGCATCGGCGTTTGTCAGTGGGTTTGGAACTGCAGGTAAAATGTCAAGGTGGAAGCCAATTCCATCTTCCTCTGCATATTCAAGTGTCCAGCATCGTTTCCCCTCTTCCTGAAGTAATTGTCGGTATATTCCATGCTCCTTAATACGATCACCAACTATCGATTTGACTAAACGCGGAGCAACTATTTCCTTGTCCATTGGAAGTTCACAAACCAAGTCAATGTCGTAACTGGATTCAAAACCATTTTTTATCGGCCTAACTACTGTTCCCAACCGAAATGAGCCTTGTGGGTATATCGTTAATTCGTCTGAAAATTCTTCATAATCACCTCTTTCAAGCCAGAGTCCAACCGCTTCGTAGCGATTGACTGCATCCTGATATTTACTTGGGGAAATGTCAATTTCTTCCGCAATACTATTTAAAAATCTTGAGTATTTAATTGCGTTAATCATTGTTTGTATTCTCATTAAGTTCGTGAACAGGCAAAAATTTCTCAGCCAATTCTTGAAAGAAAATTGGTTCGAGTTCTGGTAGTCGTTCGCGGGCTATTGCGTGACCAAGTCCTTTGAGATCTTGAACAACACTTGTATCATCCATTTTGTATGCGCTAAATGGAACCGTATGATCTATTCGAAATATTGCAGTGCGATCGAACTTGTGACCAGTAAGTAGTTTTGCAATTCCCATCGCGCCTTGCGATTGACCGTCCATAGTTAACGTAATAATCTTGGGACCCAAATTACCCAATCCGGCTCGTTTCGGAATCGAATAGGCTTCCTTCAGACAGCCAAGGCTTAATATCCGAAGCGACTCACGGGGCCAACCAAGAACTGCAATCGCTTCAACGGTGGCAATAGCAATAGGATTGTTTGCCCAAATTCCTCCATCAAGAAGGCTCGCATCCTGTTGAGTGATATGACTGGCGAAATATGTCGGAGCCGCTGATGTCGCGAGTGCTGCATCTAGAGCTAATGATTTATGGTCGGTTTTATATTTTTTGTGATGTGCTGTTTTGTAAATATAGACGCCTTGCGCCACAGAATTCCATGCTGGAATAATCATGCGGGTCTTTGCGTCGCCAATTATTTTGTCTCCAAGAGCGTCTTTGAGTACGTTTCGTAGTACGTCAGAACGGTATTTACTGCGGTAAATCCAATGTAAACCTTGTAAATATCTACATAAAGCGTTTGCGAACTTTCCATTATTCTGGCCGAATATTTCATAGCTTCGTTTTTCGTAGAAATCAAGCAACTCTGATGCTGAAAGTCCCATATTCAAACCGATAGCGAGAATACCACCTGTTGAAGTACCTGCAATCAGATCAAAATATGAGACAATTGGTTGCTCAAGATTTTGTTCGAGTTCGGCAAGGACAGCCACTGGGAATGTACCCAGTATTCCGCCTCCATCTATAGAGAGAATGCGGCGTATTGACTGACCTTGCTGTTTTCCGACGCTATTCAAAACACATTACGTGTCTTTAGTCCGAGTTGGGTCGACAAGGACGTATCGTTGGTTTTTTCTGAGTGAGGGTGGAAGGGGTTCCCCCTTTACCACCGTTCTCTCCGGTCCTTTCTTACCACGAGGACCAACAATCATGTACTGGCCAGATTGCGGTGCTTTCTGACCTGGTTTCCAACTTTTGCCATTCATAACTTTCCTCCGTTATGTGTCGGATGTTAAAATATATTGATATTGGTCAAATTGTTGCTTGTATTGTCAACAGCATACAATGATATATAGACTGTCTAAATACATTTATTTTAACAATAAAATTCAAATATGTTGTCTATATGGACAACATGTTAATGGATAAATTTTTATTTGTCAATAGGAGGTTGAATGTCATTTGGATATGCTTTGAGAAAGTTTCGAGAAGAACGCAATCTGAGTCTTAGAGAACTGAGTAAACTGTGTGAAGTTGATCACGCCTATATTTATCGTCTGGAAAAAGATGAAAAAACATCCCCTTCAGACGATGTGGTCGATTCTTTAGTTCGAACTTTGAAGCTATCTGCGTATAGAGCAAAGCTTTTACGCACACTTGTTGGGATACAAGCCAACCCTCAACTCATAGATGTATTTCTCTATGATGAGAATCAATCATTAGATCTATTGGCACCGCTTGCACAGATGAGTTTTCGGGGCAGGCGTCCTGTAACTCACGACGAATGGATAACAAAAGCTGAGCAGTTATCTAAGTTAATGAACGACGAGTAAATTGAATGCAAGAACTGTCAGTAATCTTAAAAGCTCGTCAATTCATTGAGGATGTCGGTGTCGATTCTATTCCAGTAGATATCGAACAATACGCAAAAGCTGCAAATGCCAAAATCAGAATCAGTCATGATTTTGATGATGACGAATCTGGGCAAACATTTCCTTCAAGTTCCAAACACATCATTGCAATAAACGGGAACCACAGTGAAGAACGCCAACGATTCACTATACTGCATGAGATCGCTCACATAATCCTTAATCTTCCTTCAATACACCATAGTTCCAACTTGTCCACATCCGAATTGATCAGTTATCGAAAGCGTCCACAAGAGGAAATCTTCTGTGACGTGTTTGCCGCAGAATGCCTGCTACCTTTCGCCCTCTTCAAGAAAGATGTAAGTGATGTTGATGTTTCGTTTAATTCCGTAAAGGAACTCGCAAAAAAATATAAAGCATCAATTACATGTACGGGGTCACGCTTTGCTGTAAATTGCGATGTTCCGTGTGCGTTCGTATTAATTGAAGATGGGAAAATTCGATATGTTTCTAGGTCAACTTCTTTACGTGAACTAAACGGATGGATACAATTTGGAACCCTCGTGCCCAAAGGTAGTGTTGCCCAGCGGATATTGAACAGTGATACAACTGCAGAAGATAATGATGAAATCTCCTCAGATGTATGGTTTGTCAATGGAGTGAAAAACCATCGACTCATGATTGAAGAATCAATTGTAATTCGTGAGTTGCGTCAATGTCTTTCGCTTATCTGGTTTCACGAGGAGTTGCCTGTCATGAAAGAATATGATTTTGAATTTTCAGATTACGAAAATCCTTTACTCGAGGAGTTGGATGGAATTCTTCCATGGCCATCGAAAAAAAGAAGGAAATAACGAACTGACAAAAATGAAAGCAAATCTATCTTTTGAACGTTCAACGTCTGTATCTCCTAATTCTGCGATAGATATTTAACGGCAAATGTTGATATAGAAATTAAATTTCCCCGATCAGCAATTTAACCCTTTTTGTTAAGTGAGATTTCCTAGCTTTGACAAATTTTTTAAATGATTTAAATCTTAAATCCACTCGCGGAGGAATTAGTAGATCATTGCGACCAATTTCAACGTTGGGGTTTTGTATCCAATCGTGAAGCGATTTCTTTCCTTTTTGTCTGTTAATTGAAGAGCTTAAAAGACAGAGATTAACAATACTATTCCAATTTTCCCTATCCTCATAGAATGTCAGTTGGTTCTGGGGAATTTCACCAACATCAATTTTTTTGAATGCATCTTCTGGATGAAGATGATCGATATCTAGAGATTGTGTATAGTCTAAGTCTGGGAACAAAAGTGCGAGTATTGAAAAGCAAGATTGATCATTTTTTTGTGTAGCTAGTAGTCTTTCAATGAATTCGTCGTCGAATTTCAAGTCTTTATTTGTTCCTCGAAATTCAGCGATAATTTCATTCAAAGGAAATTGCATCCCAATTAACAAATTTTTCTCAATAACATTTCTCAAATTTCTCAGTACTGTGTCACTTTGCCCGCTGAATACTCTCTTTAGAAGTGACATGTGCAACCATTGTGCAATGATTTTTCTATTATCGCCATGTTTGCTTTTATTGTTAATTTCCGAATATAGTTCGTGTTTAAATAAATAAAATGCTATTGGAATCACAGCGTTCTTTGAACTCAAAGAAGTGTCGTTAAAGCCAAGTGACTTTACCAGTTCAAATGTGGCGAGGACGCAATATCTAATTTGATTCCAATTTTCTTCAATAGCGCTAACCGTAGATGGTGTGAAATTCTTAACTTTGAATTGTACATTTGCATCGGTAAGTACTAATGATGTCTTCAGAACAAAATCACGATCAATTGTAAACCCCATATTATTTCCACTTTGAACCTGTTGGACAAGTAAGTCAATTTTCTGCCTAGCATCACTTTTCCAATTTGCCACAGCCATAGACATCAGCAAATCGGAAAATGAAAGATGTGTTCCACCATGATTTGTTCGAAGAAATATGTCCAAGACATGGTCCAGGCTTTGTTTCGATTCACAGTAATAGTGAATAGATTGATCTAAACGAATTGCTTCATAGAGACGACATAAGGTTTTTGAAGCGTACTCGTTTTCAGACAAGCCATAATCTGCCAACTTTCGATTAACAAAGAAAACTACATCTGTGGTAGTATCTTGTTCTTCAAAGTTGAGTATTTCTCCTACCTTGAACCAATATTTTTTTGCATTGTTTTTGTCAGATTGAAATTCATGTTCAGTAAGGAACTTGAACTCATAGTACATCTTATTTTCTTCTGATTCATCGTCAATAGGAGAGCACAAATTTAGGTATAAAGTTCGAGGTGGAAGAATGTCATCGTCTTGAGTACTTGGCCACCATTTTCTAGGGAGTTTATAGGCGTAACTACCTTTCAGCCCTAAATATAGTGAGTTTAAACGCTGTTGGCCATCAATCACAGCGAAAAAATCTTTGTGTCCTTCAGTTCCAAATTCTTTATTGTTCTCCCCAAAACGCTCACAATAGTTCTCAAGGAAATTGTAAAAGTGGTTGTCCTTTATTACATCCTCATCTTTGACCTCCCAGAACATAAAAGTATTAATTGGATATTTACGCATAATCGAGTCGAAAAGAACACAAATCTGGGAACTATCCCAAACAAACTTTCTTTGAATTGCAGGTAATAGGTACTTGCGTTCTACTATTTGAATAATAGCATTTTCAATCGTAATAGGATTTCGGTAACTGCTAGTCATAGTTATTAACTTAAAGATTCCATGTCAAATATCCGCATCTAATTGAGCATTATCTCCTTGATCGAAAGAGCATCGGATCGCAGTTCATGCATCATCAAATTTTCCTTCCACGTTTTCGTCGTTACGTTCCATCTGAATCTCCAAGAAATCCAAAGATAGAGCAACTTGTCGTTTGTGCCCGTTAAAGGGCATAAAGGCAAATCTTCATTTACCTTTCCTAGGGGATTTTATTCGGAATAGTTAGGGAAACTAAACCGTTGCTTGCATCCACACTGCTGTATCAAGCACTTTCAATGCAAATGATCTTCAGCCTCACCAGGCGCGCTTGAATGGTGTCCACAAGTACGATACTTATGATGTTGCCAGTCTCTTACAGATAACCTCGTAAAACCAAAGCGGCCGATGCATAATCCCTGAATCGTTTTCGTTGCCGGCTTCTTTCATTCGCCACTGGTATCTGAATAACACAGCTACAGCGGTGGCAGCAGCATCTGTTGGCGACTTCATCCAACTACTTGGCAAAGCGTTCGTTCAAATTTCGCAAATGACGATTTAAAAGTCCCCATAATTGGCTGTCAAAAAATGTCAACATTTTTGGTGACACGGAGTGAGTAATAAGATCCCCGCTTCGATCACGTCCTTGTTCGAGCACGGTAGGCAATTGAGGGATGTTGTGAATTAAATGAATTCGACCCACCCATTACTCAGCGATACCAAAGAACATGATCGCTCAATGTTTAACACTGGATGGATACTAGTATATTCATAGCGGCATCCCAATGTACCGGATCGCACGATTAGAAGAAATTGAAGCTATACAGGGTTGACGTCATTTTGTCACCTGAACTATCGGTAGGCGGGCAAATAAGTCAGATACATGAAAACCGCAAGATAAAATAAGATCGCTGTTAGCATGTCATGTAAAGTAAACTCGGGAGATTTTACGCCATTCTGTGGCACTAAGCCTTAAGATGCACATCCATAGAGTCACAGTCAAAAACTTCCGCCTCTTGGCCGACACCAATTTGGTGCTCGAAAACCAAACGACTCTCATCGTTGGCCGCAACAACAGTGGAAAGACATCGCTTTCCGAGGTCATCCGTCGATTTCTCATGGACCCTAATCCGAGATTTCAGATTGAAGACTTCTCAATTAGTTCATATGACGATTTCTGCGAAGCGCTCAAGGCCAGAAATGCGGGCCAGCAAGATGATGAAGTTCGTGCTTTAATTCCGAGTATCGAGCTGCGATTACTAGTCGAATATGACCCCGAACAACCGGAGCTTGGCGCACTTAGCGACTTCGTCATTGACCTCGACCCCGACTGCAAAGAAGCTCTAGTCGTCGCACGCTATGGTTTACGCGACGGCGCCATTGATGTATTTTTTGCAGACCAGCCGACTGGAGACTTGACTGACCAAGACCGATTGGTTTTCTTCCAGAACTTGCGTCAGCGCATACCCTCTCTTTTCACAACCAAACTATGGGCCGAAGATCCTAACGACCCCACGAACCAAAAGCAGATGCCCGTGAGTGCGCTCCGGTCTCTCCTCAGTACGGGTTTTGTGAATGCACAACGTGGACTCGATGACGACACATCTAGAGATACCGATGTTCTAGCTAAAATCTTGGAAGATCTCTTCATCGCAGCAAAATCGCCATCCGCTGATGAGGAAGAGCAATTTGTTGCAAAGGCCCTTCAAGATGCTGTCGACGAAATTCAAAAATTGATCGAAGGCGGGTTCCGAAAAGAGCTTCGGAAACTGATGCCTACATTGCAAACATTCGGCTATCCTGGACTTGATGGTTCCGAGTTGGAGACGGAGACAACACTCGACGTTGAACGCCTTCTTTCACGTCACACAAAGGTGAGATACGCAGGCCATCATGGAATCCTGCTACCCGAGTCCTATACAGGCCTCGGGATACGCAATCTCATATTTATCCTGCTTCAGATCGTCAGCTTCTATCGCGCATTTCGCGCGCGACAGACTTTGTCCAACATCCATCTCGTATTCATCGAGGAACCAGAGGCTCATTTGCATCCACAGATGCAGGAAGTTTTCATCCGTCAGGTGTCGAAAATTGCTAAGCAACTTAGTAGTCAGGAAGAAGCTCGTTTGACTTGGCCGGTTCAGTTCATCGTGTCAACACATTCATCTCACATCGCCAATGCCGCGGGTTTCGAGACGATTCGGTATTTTCTTCCGACCTCCGTGGATGGCATTCGCCACACCAAAATCAAGGACCTTCGTGAAGGAATGCGCGAATCCCCACCTGATCACAGGAAGTTTCTCCATCAGTACCTAACACTGACACGGTGCGATTTGTTCTTCGCAGACAAGGCTGTATTGATCGAAGGTACGAGCGAGCGTCTATTGCTACCCGTGATTATTAAAAAGCTTGAACTAGCCGAACCCGACGCGCCTAAGCTGTCCAACCAGTACATGACGACGATAGAAGTCGGCGGCGCGTATGCGCATATTTTTTTCGACCTTCTCGACTTCCTGGAACTGCGTACTCTTATTATCACAGACCTTGATTCGGTCAACGAGAATGGTGTAGCCTGCCCGGTTCATAAGGGAACCGCCAGTAGCAACGCTTGTCTCAACACTTGGTATCATGGCGATGGTTGCTCGCCAGCAGAACTAATCATAAAAAAGGACCGCTCCAAGATCCAGAATCTCCGACGAATCGCCTTTCAGCAGCCCGAAGCTAACGGTGGTCCCTGCGGCCGTACTTTCGAAGACGCATTCATGCTTGCAAATCCAGCAATGTTCACAATCGAAGGTAGTACTCATGAGGACAAAGCTCTGTGCGCATGGGAAAAACTCGACAAGATTAAGAAGACTCAGTTTGCTCTTAAATACGCAATTGACGAAACCAACTGGAACACACCTGGTTACATCCTCGATGGACTAAGGTGGCTGGCGTGCGGCGGTATACCTTATTCAGATGCGGCAGTTGCGCAAACCAACCCTGTTGTAGATGTCTCCGATCCGGAAAATTCTATCGATGATTGAGGTCGTAGAACACCTGAACCCAGCCGAGGAAGCCAGCCGAAAAGCGCTTGCTGAGGTATATCAATGCCTAGAGCACAAGGAGAGCTTCCTCGTCGAAGCTGGTGCTGGCGCGGGAAAGACATACACGCTCGTTAAGGCTCTCAATTTCCTCATTGACCATAACCAACACATTCTGCCACAGCATCAAAAAATTGCTTGCATAACATTTACGAACGTGGCAAAAGATGAGATTGACGCAAGGACAGACCGCAGCCCTCTAATCTATTGTAATACTATCCATGCATTCTGCTGGTCGCTCATCGGCGGCTTCCAGCGTCAACTAAAGGAACGATTGCCGGGACTCAAGCATTGGCCCGAGAAAATCGCCGAAATCGGAGACCTCGGGGAGCGTCGCGTTGAGTACGAGCTTGGATACAGAAGCATGAACGACCATCGTATTTCCCTCCATCACGATGATGTTCTCATCCTGACCATCGAACTCATGAACAACTCCAAATTCAGACGAATTCTGACTGAAAAGTATCCAATCATATTGATCGACGAATACCAAGACACCAATGCCAACTGGATTAACTCTATCAAAAAACACTTCTTAGGACAGGAAAACTCACCGCAATTCGGTTTCTTCGGTGACCATTGGCAGAAGATTTACGGCGATGGATGCGGACAGATAGAACATTCAAGTCTAAGAATTATCGGCAAGCAAGCGAACTTTCGGTCGGTTTCAACAGTCGTTGATCGCCTGAATAAAATGAGACCCCAGCTACCCCAGTCTGTTGTCGATCCGAACGACGAAGGCAGTGTTCGCATCTTTCACACCAATACCTGGACAGGTGACCGTCAGACTGGTAGTCACTGGAGTGGCGATCTTCCTTCCGAAGCCGCTGATCGCGCACTACAATCCGTCCTCAATCGTCTTACCCTAGAGAATTGGGACTTGTCTCCCGAATTTACCAAAATACTAATGCTCACCCACCGTGTTCTTGCAGGTATGCAAGGGTATCCCAGCATTCCCTCGGTATTTGCATTCAATGAGTCCTTCACCAAAAAGGAGCATCCGCATGTCGCCTATTTCGCGGACACACTGGAATTGGCTTGTGAGGCATATCTCTTACGAAATTATGGAGAGATGTTCCGTGCACTCGGATCTAACGTACCAGCAATCCGATCTCACCAAGAAAAAAGGAAATGGTCAGATGCCATGGACCAGCTCATCGAGCTAAGAAAAAGCGGGACAGTCGGTGAAGTGGTCAACCATTTGCTTGCGGTACGTCGGCCGAGGGTTCCCGATGCCGTTGAAAGACGCGAACGCGAATTACGTGAGTTCGATCCAGAGGCTGGTGAGGATATGCCGCGAACGCTGGAGGAGCTGGATAAACTTCGTGCCATTCCTTATCAGGAAATTGTTGCTCTGTGTCGGTATTTATCGGGTCACTCTCCATTCGAGACTAAACACGGGGTAAAAGGCGCTGAGTTTGAGAACGTGGTGGTCGTCATCGGCAGAGGTTGGAATCGCTATAACTTCAACGAAATGCTTGAGTTGGCAACGGAGCATCCTCACATACCCGAAACCAAATATGCTAAATTCGAGCGAAATCGGAATCTTTTTTACGTCACCTGTTCAAGGCCGAAAAGGCGCTTGGCCGTTCTTTTCACCCAACAGCTATCCGCTGTAGCCATGCAAACGCTTCGCAAATGGTTTGGAGAGGAGAACATTGAAGCTGTAAATCTCTAATCTGGTATTTCTTGTTGCCAGGGCAGTTTACTACCCAAAACATTTGTCGCTATACCACTGTTAGCACATTCATGGATAATTCGAAAAGTAGCGTTGGGGGGACTTCCTACCATTTTACAAGTCCGATATGGCGGTAAAGTATCCGTCAAAATAGCGAATTCCAAAACTGCTGGCTGATTCGACATTGATATAGGTCGGGGTCTCATAAGATTAAGCAGCAATGTTAAGATTTT